>CAZHKA010000001.1:0-4244 GCA_964533505.1 uncultured Candidatus Bathyarchaeia archaeon
GGAACATTACACTAACCATGTAGTTAGTTAAGGTCGCAGAACTCATGAGGAGAATCCATTAAGACAAGTACTTTGGACACCTTCACAACAACGTGTTAAGAAAGCCAACCTCAGCACGTTCATCAAATTCGTAAACAAGCAGTGTGGGTTTAACCTCGAATCTTACCAGTAGCTCTACAAAAGGGTCGAGACGATTTCCGACTTTTGGGCTGCAATGTGGGAGTTTGCCGGCATATCGTTCAGTATGGCGAATTAACGAATTTCTACCGAAACCAGTTGTTCGTTGATTCTCCCGAGTTCCTCGAGTGCGAGTTTCTTATGCCAATCGGCAAAGTTGCCGATCGTCATGAGGCTCTCAATTAACCTAGCGCTGTTCTCAAGGTGTTCCCTTATGTTGCCATTTTCCTGACCCACGCCGGTGAACAATTTGAGTTGGCGCGCGGACCAGTCGCCCGGTTGGTCCGCACCGGGAATGAACTCCTGCACGTAGTCAGCGAGAGTACTCCTATCGACTAAGGCGCCAAGCTTGTGAATTGAATGGGTTCTCTTCCATAACGATTCATCCACTCCGTATAGTGGCATGTCGTAATTGTTTGAGCACAACGCTGTGAGGTTGCCCATTGCGAATGCGACTAGGGTCAGATCATGGCTTTTGGCGGTCTCCTCTAGGACCTTGAGACCACGTGAAGATATGAATCCATAAAGGATCCATTTCTTAATTCGAGACCCAACTCGTTCACAGTGATCTAACGCCGCTTTGATGGCGATCTCGCCCGACCTGCCGCTGGCCACAGTATCCTGCATGATTATGGAAATCTCCTTTCCCTTAGGAAGCTCGGAGAAGTCCTCATAGACTACCCGAAGCTGTTGCTGAATCATTCCATCGTGCTCTCGGTAGGAAGTGTGAGTGTACTGCGGCCGAATGTACACAGTTCGGAAGGAATCGTAGATCTGTTTCCTCGCAGCCTCGTGAAGCTTGTAACCAGGAGCAGCCCGGAGAATTTGTTCGAAAACGATTTCCTCATGTTGCCCAACCTCACCCAGTTCGAGTATGGCTGGCAACGCGTTCTCCGCAGCCCCCAGCGAAAGATTCTCCAGCTCCTTGCCCACGACGTGTGGGTGACACGCGATCCGCCTGGTCATCGGAGTATCGACGAGATAAATTCTAACGCCGGCATCTTCAACTTGATAGATTCTGGTTCTCTCAGACACCCTAGCCCTCTTGAGCTCAATCGGAAGCGTAGCGTCAACGTTGACTCCGTAGTCTTGAATCACAGAGTCTAACGAGCTCTCACAGAATTCATCCAGATTGGACATGGAAGTCTATCAGAGAAAGTCTCTCATTCAAATAACTACCTGAACAGAACCTTCGATGCGGATCACAATGAGACGCGACATAGGGTCATTTTGCGCTAGGCAAATCGGTGGCGATGAGCATGACAGGTCTTAAATATGTTACAACGGCCTCAATTGTTATCCATGGCCTCGAAGAAACCTCATGTCTTCGTTAGAGAAGCAACAGGCCTTGTGAAGAACGTATCACTGCTCGATGCCGTCTCAATCAACGTAAGCGATATGTCCGCAGGCGCGGCGCTAGCTGACGTCGGGCTAACTACCATCCTCCTTCCAACCATGGCAGGCGTCAACTTGGTGTTTGCTTCATTGATCGCATTCGTGCTTATCTTGCCACAAGTTGTCATTTACACTCTCATGACACAGCGAATGGCACGAACCGGGGGAGATTACGTTTGGGTTTCTAGAACGATGGGCGGCTTCGCTGGAAACGTTTTGGCGTTAATCGGCTACACGATGGGCAATATTCCATACCTATCGATCATTGTTTTGTCAGCTGTCTTCGCGATCGGTTCAGCCGGTGTGGCGCTTGGCTACTCGAACCTACTAGGGCTCGCCCTACCGGGCAACATTCCCGGTGCGGATACGACTTCACAATTTATCGTAGCTATCGTCATCCTGCTTGTGCTTGTTGCCATCAACATATTTCGGCCGAAACTTGCTTACAAGCTCATATCCTTATTGACGATAGTCGGAGTTGCAACACTCGTTCTTGCCATATTCACCCTCTTGGTGACGGGGACGAACGGGGTTAACACCTATCTCAATTCTCTGGGCAACTCCACTCTCACATACAAATCAGTAGCTAGCGGCTACTCGGGCCCAACCTTTGACTTAGGAGCAACTATGACGTTCGTACCGTTCTTTGCATTATTCGTTTACCCATGGGTTAACGCCGCGCCCGCAGTCGCTTCCGAAATAAAGGGTAAGAATACTCTGAAATGGAATGTCCCAATCTCCGCACTCATCGCAATGATCCTGATGACGACCGCGTTTGGAGCAATGTACTATGCGGGAGGCTTCGCGTTCACAAATGCAGCATTAGCGAACCCAACACTCGTATACACTTATTCCTTCAACTTCTGGACCCTAGCAATGGGCGCTTCCGGCAATATGCTACTTGCATGGATCATTGGAATTGGGTGGGTAGTCTGGGTCGTCAACATCATAGCGTACCTCGTGGTTGTAGAGGGGCGATACCTTCTGGCACAAGCCTTCGATAGATTCCTACCTGCAAGAGTGGCGTACGTGAGTCCAAGATACGGTTCCCCTGTGGTGGCGCACATAATCGATTTCATATTTGCGGCTGTGCTTATTGCAGGTGCTGCGTTCCTCTACGGTACATTCGTTTGGCTGTACGGCACAATAGTTGGTCCGATGATTTACTTCATGTTCGTAGGAGTCAGCGCTGTCATCTACGGGCTCAAACATGAGAAGGGCAGAACGAGAATGATTCTCGCCGTCGCAGGCGTCCTCTCAGCCATAGTGTTCCTATGGTTGACAGTCGAATTCTTACTATATCCGCTAGTCTGGGGAGGAAGCACCTTGGCATACGGATTCTTAATCGCGACTGCTATTGGCGGAGCCTTGATCTACTTCGCCTCGAAAACATACCTCGCACGAAGGGGAATAGACCTCTCCCTCGCCTTCAAAGAACTACCACCAGAATAAACCCTCAGCCCTCTCAGAACAGTCTTGGGCGCCTCTACATCGCCCAGCCGCCTCATTCAGGAAGCGAAGCAAATGTAAGGGAGAAGTGATTTCAGCTTGTGCCGAAGCTGCGTAATCCCTGCGCACAGGAGGTAGGGCTATGGGAAAGTTGCTATGGACGCCATCAGAAGAACGCCTAAGGCAAGCTAACATCACCCGATTCATCGACTTCGTCAACCGGAAGTTTGGGAAGGACATCAAAGACTATTGGGGGCTCTACAAATGGTCTGTTCAAGAGATACCTGACTTCTGGGCTGCCATGTGGGCTTTCTTTGAAGTGAGGGCGTCTCAGCCGTATGACGTAGTGGTCGACGATTTACAACGGTTTCCCGGAACCCAATGGTTCCCGGGCGCGAAACTAAATTTCGCGGAGAACTTGCTACGTCGACGCGACAACACTTCCGCATTGGTGTTCGTGGACGAGACTGGCAGGACGAAAAGGATTAGTTACCACGAACTGTACGGCCGAGTGGCACGGCTTGCTGAGACACTTAGGCAAACAGGGATTTGTCCAGGTGATCGTGTGTGTGCTTACATGCCGAATCTCAATGAAACCGTAATTGCTATGCTCGCAGCCACGAGCACTGGAGCCACCTGGGCATCTTGCGGTGCTGAACTCGGGCCAACCGCGGTTGTAGATCGTTTGGGCCAAATAACGCCTAAGGTTCTGTTCACTGCGGACGGTTACTTCTACGGAAGCAAGGCCTTCAACACCGTCTCAAATGCGAAGCAAATTGTGAAGGGCATTCCATCCTTAGAAAGGGTTATCGTAATTCCGAACTTAAGCGAGGAACCGGACATCAGCAATCTGCCGAAGGCTCAATTGTACGATGGATCCTTGTCGTCGCGAGGCGCGGGTCAAATTCAATTTGAACAGCTACCCTTCGATCATCCCGTTTACATTATGTTCTCATCGGGGACCACGGGTAGACCCAAGTGCATGGTACAAGGGGTGGGAGTGCTACTCCACCAGGTGAAGGAGCTAGTACTGCACACAGATCTTAGACGAGACGATACAATCACCTACATTACAACCGCTAGCTGGATGATGTGGAACTGGCTGGTCAGCTCGTTAGCCGTGGGAGCCACCATAATCCTGTATGACGGGAATCCAAACTATCCGGATTGGCGAACCATGTGGAGGTTGATTAAGGACGAAAGAATAAGCGTCTTCGGTTGCA
>CAZHKA010000002.1:0-18392 GCA_964533505.1 uncultured Candidatus Bathyarchaeia archaeon
AGCATGAGTTGGAAGATGAGGTTGTAGGGGCGGCTTGCTGCGCCGCAGATTCTCTCCGCCTCCTGCCATGTCATGTGTGTTGGAGGGCGGGTCGCGGAGGGTTTTGAGATTCGGGTGCGGGGAAGCATTAGCGCCCCGTTATCTAGGAGGAAGCGGCGGAGGGCGTAGACAGTCATGTGGCGTTGGTGTTCGTTGAGGTTGTTGCAGGCTAGGGTAAGCTGCGAGTAGGCTTGCGGGTTGAAGCCGTTCGGACCGTTGAATACATTCTTGAGAACCTCGTCGGGAGTTTGGTTCAGAGAGCGGAATAGGTTGCGTAGAGCGTAGCCGTAGGCCTTCCCAGTGAGCGGTTTGAGTCCCTTCACCCACAAGTCTAGGGGATCGGACAAGTTAAACCGAATGATATAGATGTTAATGACTAAATTAAGGTTATGTTGGGAAATTTGTGGTCTAGGTCAAGAAATTCCAGCTAATTTCTCGACGACGACGAAGGCTACTTCCTTGCTGATGGGTCTACACTCAGCAACTCGGACCCTGTCTCCTTCATGGATGTCGAGGCATGGTGGGCTGTGGGCGAGGATTCGGCTTCGCCGCTTCTCGTACCTTGTGTATTTTCGATCGTACTGTTGATAGTTCTTCTCGATCGTGACGGTTTTCATCATCTTGGCGCTGACGACTCTTCCATCCAAGAATTTTCTTCTTACTGACAGGGCGCCGTGAAACGGGCAGTTTCTGTCGTCGCATGCTTTCTTAGGAGCGGTTGCTCCGATGCCGATGTCAGACATTACCATCGCTTCACTCTTGTTTTCAGTCTAGCTTCAGGCCTGGCGACTAGGCGGCTTCCATCAACGTCCACCAGTACGCCGTCGGGTAACTTGAATCGGAAAGTCGCGATATTCTTCGGGATCATGAGCGTTCCTTGCGATGAAAGTATCCCCAATGTATTCTTCGTCTCGTCTATGACGGACCCATGTATGCCTCTGATTGCAGGATTCGTTGCTGCGCTCACCTTGACCGTTAAGCCGATCAGTTCATGTCGTAGAATGTTTTGTGCTGTGATTGGGCTCAAGATTTGGTTGCCTCTACTTGGGGCTTTTCATTTGCTATTGTAAGCATTCTAGCGACGGTTCGCTTTAGTTCTCGGATCCTACCTACGTTCTCGATGTTTCCTCCCGACTTTACGGTGGTGCGCAGCTTTACCAGTTCGGTGCGTATCTCTGCCAATCGCTTCTCGCGCTCTTCCGGGAGGAGTTGTCTGATCTCACGCTTCCTCAGGATTGGCAGGTTCCGCCACCTCCTTTGCCTCGCTCGTCTCCGCAACGACCTGGGCCAGAACGGGTTCATGCTGAACCGGTTGCGTTGGAACGTCCCTAATTGTCGGTTTATCTGGTAGGCTCACGTTCGGCGGCATCAGGCGAACTCTGATTCCGAAAAGTCCTTGCTTAAGCTGAGTATCAACGACGGCGAAACGTACTATCTTGCTTATCCCCTCTCCCACCGACGGCAGATAACCCGCTTTATACTTCTCGTATCGCGCCCGATCCGTGGTAAGCTTTCCCCTAATCGTGATCTCGACACCCAAAGCTCCGGCCTCGATAGTGCGCTGCAACGCCCAATATGCCGCTCGCCTAAAGTGAATTCCACGCTGCAATGCCATAGCAATCTGGGAAGCGACGACTTTCGCGTCCAATTCAGGCGCCTCTAGCGTTGCGACAGAAATCTGAGGGTTCTGCACTCCGAACCTCTTCTCCAGAACTTGCGTAAGTTCCCGAATGCTCTCTCCTCTACGTCCGATTACGAGTCCGGGCTTCGCCGCATAGACGACGACCCTCGTACCGAGTGGAGTTTTCGTCATCTCGACCTTACTATATCCCGCCCGTTTCAGGTCTTGAGACAGAAACTCGTCGATCTCCGCGCGTCGAGCGTTCTCCTGAACAAAATACTTCTGTATAGGCAAATTACTCCGCTACCTCATATCCCATCAATTCAACGTGCACAAGCGTGTCGTGATAGGCCGTTGCTCTTCCCATAGCACGTGAGATGACGCGTTGCGTCTTCATACCCCTCTGCGCGGCAGCGTGGACGATTCTCAAGCGGTCAACATCCAAGCCCTTGTATTCCGCGTTCGCCTCAAGTTCTTCGAGAAGAAACAGAAACGTCTTAGCGGCCTTTACCGGATAACGGCCCGCATACCACCCTTCGTCCAGGCTCCTGTGTGGAACCTCCTTATGATATCGCCTGTAAGGAATCGCACGCTTCTTCCGCGTAACCCCTTCCAGAAGATCCTTCGCTGAGTCTAGTCTCATTCCTCGAAGCTTTCGGCAAATCTCAGTGGCCGCCTTTGGGGATATCTTTACCTCCCTTCCCGCACACTTCACAGCTCGGTCTGGGTCGAACTCCTTGACCGAGTATCCCCAATTCGGCATTCTAATTGCACCGTGCGCTGCCGCATGAGCGCAGTAACCCTAAAAAACGTTGGGTAGAGAGAACAATCGTAAAGCCACACAGTGTTCCCGTCGTAGCTGTCGAGAGGACGAGCAAGTTCTATCTAGCTTCACGTATTTCTCGCCTGTGAGCAGGTTTGCAGCATAACAATTCGGACCAGTCGAAGGAGAGCGTAATTCACGGGACGACGCTTAGGGTCTATTGGTATCTTTTCAAGAGTCCCGGCTCTGTCGGAGTCCGCGAGACGCAAAGGGCGTTGTCGATGTCGAGCCCAAGCATAGCCCTATACCACCTCGAGAAGCTCCGAGAACTCGGAGTTGCCGACAAGGATACGAGTGGAGAGTATTCGCTAAGGCAGCAGATTCAGGTGGGGTCTTTGAAAGCGTTCTTGAAGGTAGGACACCTGATTTTGCCCCGCTACCTCTTCTACGCAGTGTTCCTTTCCACCGCCGTGATTGTCTACTGCCTAGAGGCGGTCGTGCAGACCGGTACGGTGGACCCGGCAGCAGTCGTGCTCGGAGCGGCGGGTGCAGGCATATCATGGTACGAATGCATGCGTATGTGGAAGGATCGGGTGCTCTGATTGATGTTCGAAAATGTAGAGTTATGGCGTCTTAAGGCGGTATCTTGATGGAGCAAATGAGAAAAGTGATCCTGGCTGCCTTTCTAGGCATCGTAATTGGCGCGGTGATAGGGTACTCTCCGTTAGCCCAGCCGGCTAGCGCGCCCAGAGCGCTATTGATTGGGCAAGCAGCGCAAACGAATGTAGTGCCTCCAACTCCCCAGCCCGCCACCGCTGCCGATCCTGAACCTTTACTGATCGCCATGCTGGCCGGATTAGTCATCGCCCTACCTGTGTTTCTCTTAGCTAGACGCAGATCAAGCTAAGGCTCCGCCCTGTTCGACACGAGCGCAGTTCCGACCAACATAGCTAACCCCAACCGGTACTGATGGAAGCATAGAAAAACCAATTTGTTCCTAGGGGAACAAATTCAGTTTCAAACCAGCTAGGCTCACGGGCGTGCTGCCGCGTGCACCTAGGCTCACCGATGAGGCGCATGCGGATTTCTGGTTTCCACTTTCACTTCAATGGGACATACATTGAACTTCGTGACGCGCCAATTCCTGGTGTTCCGTGGACTACTTTTTTGTTGGTTATGATGAACTCTCCTATGTAATGGCCGATCATTTCTGGTTTGATGTCGAGGGTGGTGAATTCTTTTCCGCTGTGAATTAGCAGGTTTAGGCCAATCATTTCTGGGATGATAACCATGTCTCGGCAGTGGGTCTTGATCGGTTTGAGGTCTTTTGCCTTGCTTCGGCGGTGGTTTCGGATTAGCTCCATCAGCGTTCGTTGATCGGTGGTTAGGCCACGGGTGAGTGAACGCCTTTGTCTTGACGGGAGGATCCGGATGAATTCGTCCATGGACATTTGTTGCAAGGCTTCAAGGGTATTCCCCCTGTATAGGAATTCTCGAGGCAAGACTCACAACTCACCGTGTTCCATTGATTCATTTGTAATTAATGTTACCGATTCCATCTGCAGCATACTAGTGCCTAGAGGATGCCGAGTTTCACGGCTAGGTCGGATGCTTTGAAGTCGGGCATCAGTCGCACGAACGCCTTCTTTTCGCCTTCAGGTGTGATTAGGGTCCTCACATCGCGGACCTTGACTTCATAGAGTTCCTGTATTGCCCGCTTCACATCGTTCTTGCCGGAATGTATGTCTACGATGAATGTGATCTTATTCTCCGATTCTAGAAGCGTGACCGCATCTTCGGAGAGTAGAGGGTACTTCACGACTTCGTTCGTTGCGAGCTTTGTCATGCTGAGCTGCCTCCCAAACGTGTCTCTAAACCCTTTATCGCCGACTCAGTCCAGATAGTTAACCGACCCGGTTGAGTACCCGGAGCTAAATCACTTACATTCAAGCTAGATACGTCCACAACTCGGACACCGCTGAAATTACCAAAGGCCCGCTCTGCGCCGACGCGCTTGGAAACGACCACCAAAGTGCCTGCGCGGCTCTTGTGAGGGCGGCCACGTACGCTACCCTTCCCGCTCCGAATCTTTCGCTCCGACGCGCGTTCAACATCCTCCCACAGCCCTAGGTTCTTCAGGATCTTCTCGGCCTCTGAATTCTTCGTAATCTTTTCCGCCGCGTCCGATACTACGAGCGGAAATTGCAACTCGTCTGGTATTCGATGCCCCCTCGCCTGGACTAAGGGCTTAACCGAGGTCGCGGCCACAGCAGACAGCAGTGCTGCGCGAAGCTCTTTGCGGTTAATCTTCTTGGCCGGAATCTTCGCAGATGTTGGGGGAAAAGTGAGCCTGCCTTTCACCGTGCCCGCCGCGAACCCAGCCAAACCGCCCCGCGCATACCTTTCACCCTTCACACGGGGAATACGGGACATGCCCCGGCCGACTCCCATCGACTCCGCCGTGGTCCTCTTGCCAGCCATCGGATCTCGCCCCTGACGCTGAAATGAACGACTCTGAATAGCCACGACTGCGCGACGGATCAAGTCGCCACGGACTGGCGTATCGAAGAATGATGGTACGGAGAACTCTCCTGAAGGCTTCCCTTCAACGTCGTAAATGCTAACAGTTCTGGTCAAGAAACTTCACCATTCACCCAAAGAGCCAACAAAACTGACCACTCACTCATCCGCGAATTATTGATTTCGTTCTAAACCTCTTGGAATCTGGAACCGGATTTTAGGCGAGTAACTCGAACCCACTAATATATGCTTATCAGCTGAGCCCTTGTGCGACTCCAAAGCTAGAGTGAAAGAGGCCTGTTTCGGAGCCGCGTATTATGACAACTTCATCCCGCAAGCTTCCTCGCCAAGTTAAGGATTCCAAGGGAAACAAATACTGCTTCTTCGGTCCGTATGGTCATAGTCTCTTGGTCTGGGACGGTGTTCACGAAATAGTTGAAGGCATCAGTGGGCGCAAGGTTCTCGGCTGCAAGTATATCCCTCAAACCCATCTTAGGCGATCCGAAAAAGATGGCCGTTGAATTGGCGGTCTTTAGATCCTTGGAAATTGAACCGAAGAGTTCCTGGACTGGTGTGCCGTAACGGCTTGTACCTATCCTCAAGTCCCATTGGTCGGTGCTTAGAAGCTTGGCAAGTGACTTCACCTTACGTACCCGGTAGCCCCAATACATCGGACGTCTATCGTGCCGAGACGCGGTCATCAAGCCTGGCTCAACCGGTTCTCCATGAAGGTCCTCTCCGACGGTGATTAAGCGAACGGTGATTCTCTCGCCCACTCTGTAATTGCCGGGGACGGTTACAGGCTTCTCAAGGCCGATGTCCGCAAATATTTCGTGGCTCGTTCGCGAGATTACAAGGCCTTCCCTTACGTCGCCGATCTTGACGTTCGCCAGAGAACGGGGGACATTATGGTGAGCGACTTGGAGGGGGGGCAGTATTCCCGTGAACTTCAGCATTGGACTCAGCTTGAATATTCTCTTTCGAAGATATTGCGGAGTTTCGAGATACCGAAGAATTTCACTGCAGAACTCAATGTCGGCTTGTGTGTGTTCGATATCTTGGTATAGGATGATTTCATTCACGCCAAAGATAGAGCTTGCTCGCGCAATCGCCCCTAGCTTAGCAGTCTTTTCGCGCAAATGGGGTGTGTCCGAAACTACCGAGGCAGGAATGACGATCGAAAAACGACGCGCAAGGCCCGGTTCACTCTGCAATAGAACACACTCCCGACTTCACAAACAGTCCGAAAAGATGAATCTAACTCATCAGAAATGACAATTAGAAGGCGAAACACCCCGTTTTGCTGGATTTGGCCGTTCAAAATTCGGCCGCTCGCACGAGCTATACCACTTACAAAGCGATACGAAGAGCGTCCTGAATAGCGTTTTGGTCCAATTACCATCTGAATGGGCGGGTTTGCCTTTTCGACTAAGATTCTTATTTGGCGCATGACACGGCCCAGTCGGTCAGACATGAGCGAAGTGGCTGATTCAAAGAAGTACGCGGCGGAACTTATCGGGACATTCGTGTTGGTCTTCATAGGTTGTGGGAGCGCAACGCTCGCTGGCAAATACATAGGTTTCGTCGGAATCGCATTTGCTTTCGGCCACCTCTCGGTGCTTGTTATGGTGTATGCCATCGGGGGGATTTCTGGATGTCACATAAATTCCATCATTCCCTGATTTCTTCATGGCCAGAGACTGCGCATTTTATGAGAGACGGATAAGGCAACCGAGGTTGGCGAGCAAATCGGGCAATTTGTGGTTGTGGTACGAATAGTGCGCACAAATTATATTCGATGAATTTTATTGCTTTATGCATCATTTCGGGGATTGTAATATTGCTCCTAGATGATTCCTCTGCCATCCGGAAGATTGACACATCGGATATGTTATCGGCAATTCATAAGACCCCCGACCGCCTCCTTCCGCCAGCCGATGCCGAGTCCACCTGCCCCATCGACATTGAACCACCAATGGCCGTTGTCTTGGCTGGGTTAGGCGGGTCTGGCATAATAGGCGACATACTTGCCGATTATTGTCGGGACCGCGCCCAAGTTCCCGTGACGATCTGTCGGTCTCTTGGCGTCCCAAAGTTCGTGAATGCAAGTACGCTTTTCGTGGCCATCAGTTACTCGGGAGACACTCGAGAAACACTTGGCATGTTTGAGCAGGCGAAGAATGCGCATGCAAAGCTTGTTGTGATCTCGTCCGGCGGTAAACTGCTCAGCTTGGCTAGATCGGCAGGCGTACCGTATCTCATGGTTACGAGTGGAATGCCTCCTAGGGTCGCCCTCCCTGAACTTGTCGCCGCCCTAGTGTACGTACTGGAGAAAGCCAAGGCATTGGAGAACGGCGCCCGGCTGCTTGAGTCTGCGTCGAAATCAACACGTAGTTTGATTGATAACGTGAAGGCTACTGTACGAATCGCGCAAAACCCGGCGAAACAAGTCGCCTCCTCTCTCGCTGGACACCTGCCGCTGCTGATTTGTAGCGAGGAAAACGTCAGTGTACTTCGCCGCTTTAAGAATGAACTGAATGAAAATAGCAAGGCCCCCGCGGTGATCTACACACTCCCCGAGGCATATCATAACGACATTGAAGGCCTGAAGTCGCTGAATGATCTCAGCAACCCCCAACCAGTAATCCTACGCAGTCGCCGCCAGAACGTGGACGAAGACTTGGCGGCGAAGAAACTACTCGAAGCGTTTTCACAGTTTGGGTACCCCTCTCCCCTCTTCTTCAGTGGAATTGGAGATGAGAGGTTAGGATGGTTGCTTAGCGCAATCACGTTTGGTGATTTCGTCTCATTTTACCTCGCGATACTCAACGGTGTCGACCCGTCTCGACTTTCGTTGATACCGCAATTCAGAGCGCTCAGAGATCAAGAATGAATCTTACCACGACTAGCCTTTCTCGGCGGGAGACCTCCATCCTATGGTATGTTACGGCTTTGACCTCGACCTTTGCGCCGTGCTTCCTGCGGTCGAAAAATTCCCCATAAGCATGAGCTCTGAGCCGGAAACTTCGAGGCTCTTTGCTTACGGAAACCCGAAGCTTACTGTACACCTTTCGCTCTAATTCGAACTTCAGAAGGAGCGCCTCAAGCCAGTTATAGACCAGCTCTAGCTCGTCCAAACCTTCGACCGCGATTACATCATGTAGTTCATGAGCGACCGAGCTCAGGTCACACAGGGTATCGAACAATGCGAGCCCGGCGTTCTCCAGCGCTGCTCCGAAGGTCGCGCCGACCGATTCGATGAACGCGTCGGTTGTATGCGGAAGAAACTTGTAGCCTTGAGTTGCCACGTCAACAGCCTCTTCCGCTTTTCAGACCCGCGAACTCGAAGGGAACTTAAATAGGAATCGGCTTGAGGGATACACTAGTCGCCGGGATGGCCGAGTGGATTAACAATGATTATGGTCCAGAGGCGCGGGCCTTGAGTGCTCCATTCAAAGTAAGCCCGTGGCCCTTATGGGCCTCGGGGGTTCGAATCCCTCTCCCGGCGCCAAATGATTCGCGAATGGCCCAAGGCGGCGAGAGGCGACCGAATTGATGAAGTTCAGCTGGGTAATCTTCGCCCTGGTCGCATTGAGCATTCTGCTTCTATCCTCTCCGATTCCAGCAATGGCGGCTCGGACCCTGAGCACCGATCAGCCACTCTACACAATTCGAGACAGACAAGTTACCTTACTTGGTTCGGGCCTTTCGCCAGGACAAATGTACTACGTATGGTTGAAAGGTCCCTCGGACAATCGTACGCGTTACACTAACATGAGCTTTCTCCCGGTTTCGGGAGGGCTCGTCCCGCCCGACATCTCGTATCCGTTAACACCGAACGCGACGCTCGGCACCTATCTAGTAAGCCTGTCTACCTCGTCAACCGTAGACAACGCCCAAGTAATGGCCCACTTCGGAGTCTGGGGAACCGAGCAACCAGTATACCAGCGCACCCAAACCGTGAATATCATGGGGGGCGGCATCTTCCCAAGTACTGGGCTTAGACTGACGGTTCGAGATCCGGCGGGGAACATTGTCCAGCAAGCCACCTTAGCGTCGACAAGTCAAGGAGGATTCAATGCGTCCTGGAGAATTCCGAAGGATGCAATCACGGATGTATTCACCGCGTTCATCGACGGCACGGGTGTCTTTGACAACGCACAACAAGACTACGTTTCACAAGCAAAGTTCACTGTCACGCAAGCGGTTCTGTCCCTTAGGATAGCGGAAGAACCGAACTCGACTTACCAACGAACGCAAAACGCCGCACTCTCAATTGTTCTTCAATATCCGGATGGCAGCCCGGTCATCAGTTCAGCATCGAACATTCAACCGGTAACACTACTACAGAATCAGGGGACGGCTGCTTTCAGTAACTTCACGCTGGTGGACTCTGCTAATGGGGTTTGGTTGGCTGAGAGCAAGATTCTAGCCAACGCTACTCTAAGCGCCAAGTACCGTTTTGAAGTCCCAGCAATGGCGTTTGACGATGGATATGGCAACAAGGGTGGGGCGACGGATACATTCTCAAACTTCTTTTCTATCACGAATGCCAGCCTCACGATAACTAGTCAATTGAACGGAACGAACATCCAGATACCGTTCGGCCAAGTTAGCATATTGTCAAAGGTGACGTATCCTGATGGGTCACCTCTCGCGGCGGGCACAGTATCTGTAGTTCTCACAGCCGGTGCATCCGTATACCAGCTTCCTTCGACCTATGATCCGACAGTTGATGAATGGAGGTCCTCCTATTCCAGCACTCTGTTCGACCTGACCCGCGTGGGAACATGGACGTTGAGAGTCACTGCGCGTGATGCATACGGTAATTATGGTATGGCTACTTACGATGTCGCCGCGCAGCCCTATCTATTCATAATCCTAACCGCATTAATCGTTACGATATTACTAGTTGCGCGATGGTCGATTTCTCGCTACGGAAGGAGATTTTACTTCCGGGTTCGTAAACTCATGCGGTTCACTCGACCCCGGCCGTTTGGTTAGCTCTGGAATATACCGCCTGTATAGCCGTGGACGGAGACATTCTTCCTCTGGCCATGCCATTCAAAGCCAAATGTGTAGATGGGCATCAGGTACTGGGCCAACTCACTTACCTGAAATCGGTTGCTTAGGATCTTTGAAAAAGCAGTCGGCGGTCTAACGACGAGTGTGTGAAGCCTGCGAACTAAGTCTTCTTTTGTGATGGAGCTTGCGGCGATTTCCACGCCGGGATAATTCAGCGTTAGTTCCTCGGTTGTTGTTTTTTGGAGAGGCAAGGAGCGATCGAAGAATGCTTCTGCTTCCAGGTCCTCTTTGCCTTGGGCGTTGACGAAGATCGACCCTTCGTCGTACATGTACGCGAGTTCCGTCACATCGCTCAATCTAATGGATTTGACACCGGTGGAGTCTCTCCTTCCAAGCAGGCGTTTCGCAAGATGACCGATACCCTGCCCATCGGTTGACTCTGATCCCACTAGATCCCTAATCTTTCCTTCAACTTCCACGGCGATGACGTCTTGTGAGAGGTCGATTTTGTAGTCGCTCCCGCGGAAATAGAAGCATTCATGGTAACCTCTGATTCTCCAAAACGGGATAAGCTTCAATTGAGGCCGATCGGAGGCGCGAACGTCTTGATCTCCAGGCTTGATGAACGAGAACAGTCGATGTTTGAACAGTGATCGTTTCCGAGAATCAGCGATCTTCATTAGCTCGGGCAGAGGTTTTGGGGGGATGTAGTAGATCTCCGGCGCGACCTTCTCTGGTGTCCAACCGTTTCCGACTCTTGAGTCCTCGAATCCTCCGGCCGATTCGAAAAGGGTTTGAAACTCATTTATTGTTGAATCGAGTAGACGTTTGATTTCTTCGAATCGGTCGTCTGCACTCATTTTGGACTTGACCGGAAGGAAGAGGCTTTGGCCTATGGCTGGACGGCTAGCTTTCCGTACCTGCCCACATTCAGTTGGATTTCGCCGCGGAAACTGTCCACGTACCCGTTCTCGATCGTTACCGTATCGTTCGCCTTGACTCTGTCGATGTCCTCGTTCCACAGGCTCAACTTTACCTTTCCAGAATCGTCAGAGGCGACTGCGGTCGCGACGCGTGATTGCTCTCCCCTTCTCGTTGTTACTTCCCGCGCAGGTTCGATCTCCTCTATTTTTACGGTTATGTTTACGTTCCTCGCACCAGGTTTAAGCTCGGATATCTTCATCGAAATCTAAACCGTAGAAGAATTGTTCGAATATTAAACTCTTACAATGCTACCCCGATTTGGCCTGCAAGGAGTGCATCTTCACCAAATCGTTCCCGAATTGGGTTAGGGCCTTTGGGACATTGATCGCTATTGGGTCACGGAGGGCCAGGCTTCTATCTTTCTTTGCCTTCCACACTTCCCTGTTAAAAGCGAGAACTTTCTTCGTGTATCTCTTGTACGGCTTGGGCCAGATGGGCTTCGGAAAATGTTCAGCATGAATGCTCCTCGTTGAGTACAGCTGCCGCCAAATGTGGTCGGGCAGGAACGGTGTTATGGGAGCTAGTAGAAGGAGGACGGTCCTCAGAACCGTATGGAGTGTGTACCATGCGGCTCTTTGTTGGCTAGAAGAGAATCCTTGGCCGTAGGCTCGGGGCTTTGCCATTTCCAAGTAGTGGGAAGCAAAGGTTTCCCATATGAAATCTCTGATAGCGGTCGCGGGAATGAAGAAGTTGAATTCACCGTACCCCTTCAGTGATTTCTCGACCAAGATTGAGAGTTCTGCCAGGATCCATTTGTCGCTCGGTTGAAGTTTGGCCGTTTTGGGTTGCGGGAATGAGGATATGAATCGGGAGAGGTTCCAGAGTTTAGTCACAAACTTGTGCGCAGCAGCAATTCGCATTTCCGAACAACGAAAATCTGAGCCGAGAGTAGCTTCGGAGGTGTTCCAGAACCTGAAAGAATCTGCACCGTATTTTTCGAGCAATGGTTCAGGCTCTACAACGTTTCCTTTGCTCTTGTGCATGGCTTGGCCCTGTTCATCCATTCCAAGTCCGTTTATCCATATGTGTAAAAAGGGTGCGCGGCCCGTCAGCTGGTAACATCGCAGAATCGAATAGTGCAACCACGTTCTTACTATGTCCTTTCCCTGGGGCCTTATAGCCACCGGGTACGCGCGCTTGAAGAATTTGATATCGCTCGGATATCTTGAAACGAAGAGCGCTGAGACACTCGAGTCAACCCACGTGTCAAAGGTTCGCGTCTCTCCTTCGAACTCATTAAACCCGCACTCTTCACATTCTCCCACAGGAGGCGGGTCTCTCCAAGGTCTATAGTATTTTCCGGACGGAGGGACCAACGGCGTGCGACATTTCTTGCAGTACCAAACTGGAATCTCCGTTGAGTAAACGCGTCGTCTTGATATGGGCCAGTCGATGGAGATCGAATTCAACCAGTCGAGAAGAATCTGCCTGCTCTGGGCGGGATGGAATTCTATTCTCTTGGCCAGTTGTCGGAGTTTCGGAATGAACTCGATCTGTTTGAGGTAGTACTCTTTCATCGGAATAATTTCAATTGGCGTGTTGCTCCGCGAACACACCGGAGTTCGGTGCTTGATCTTCTCCGTCTTCTCAAGCAGCCCTTGGGCTGCTAGGTCCTGCAGAATACGGGTTCGCCCTTCCTGCGTTGTCAGCCCTTGGTATGGGTTTGCGGCGTCTGTCAGTCGTCCGTCCGGGCCTACGGCTAACACTTCGCGCAAGCCCAGTTCCCTGAACAATAGAACGTCGGTGTAGTCGCCGTAACTGCAAATCATGACTGCTCCGGTGCCAAATTCTGGTTTTGCGCTCGGGTGCTGTTTGACTGGGACATCCCTTCCGTAGATGGGTAGGATGGCGTGCATTCCGTGTAGGCTTTTGTATCGTTCGTCGGTTGGATTCACAATCACAAGTTGGCAGGCGCAGATAAGTTCCGGACGGGTGGTCGCGATGATGAGATTTTCACCGGTCTCTTTCACTTTGAACTTAACGTAAGATAGGTTGGACGGCAAGTCCTCGTATTCGATCTCCGCATCGGCTATTGTTGTGCCGCAATCATGGCAGTAGTTGTTGGGGCGCGTCGTTTCGTAGACAAGCCCTCTCCGCCAGAGCTCGATAAAGGTGGATTGAGTAAATCTTCGGTATGATTCATGATCCGTGTGATACTTGTTATCGTAATCTCCGCTAAGGCCTACAGTCATCATGATCTCTGTCATTTGTGCCTCCAGTCTATCGAGTGCGCTGGAGCACAATTCGATGAATTGCTCTCTGGGCGTGTCCCTCATCTTCACATGAGAGTTCTTCTCGACGTAAATCTCTACATTGATACCGTTGCGGTCGAACCCGATCGGAAACAGAACCTGATTCCCTTGCATGCGCTGGGATCGAGCGATCATGTCAATTTGAGAGTAGGAAGCTACGGCGCCAATATGCCAGGTTCCTGACGTCGTCGGGGGTGGCGTGTCTATGACGAAGGGTCTGCCGCGTCCGGTAGGTTTGAGCCTGAACAAGCCTTCTTGCTGCCACTTTCGGAAAAGGGGTCTCTCCGTGTGGTGGTCCCATCGCTTTTCCGTGAGCCGAGGAGCGAACCTAGGCTCTGACTGAGTTTTTTCCGAACTCATTACGTGTCATGTCCTGCCTCGAAGAGCTGTGAGTTTGGTAATGTCGGCCTTATCGAACTTGGTAGTGATACAAGCCCTATCGTTTTGCATGAGGATTCTTGGTCCTATAAGATTGTCGAATGGGCAGGTAAGAGAGTGGGGTGCAGAATTATTGATTGATATTGGTCAAGTTACTGTGAGAGAATGAACTGGCTCGAAGTCAAGCGACAGGTTTGAAGGGCGGCTGGTTTCGCGAGGTCAACTTGGAGATGTTCCTAGCGTCCTCGAGGTCAAGTAGTTGCTGAGCCTTAGAGCGGAAATGACGAGGAAGATAACTAGGACAATGGGACCGACAATGACATTTGCCGCCTCGGTCAAGGTCGCGAATGCACTAAAAGCGCCGCCGTATGCGGTACTTGCCATATCGAGAATTGTGAAGTAGTAGTCGAAGTACCAGTGCAGCAGGATGTCGGCGTAGGCACCGTAACTCACGTACATGATCGCGAACACAAACCCGGCTAATGCTGCCGTCGAGACTTTGCCAATGTCCCATCCGCTTCCGGCCAAGTAGTGAGCAGCTCCAAACATTACGGAGCTTACGATTATCAGCGCCCATTCAAGGGGGCTAATTCCATGAACGAGACCATTCGCCGCGACAGTCTTATAGCCCACACGAGATTTGGCGAGCTCGGGACTGAATAAAGTGAGGAGAAAGAATCCTATTCGTTTCTTAAAACTGGTCAGGTGAGGATCAGAGCGATACGCTACTAAGAGGAAAAATGCCAGCGGAATCCCTATCGTTGTGATGCGAAATGCGAACTCTTCGTCGATAGGGGCATAGGCCAAGTTGAGAAGTATGTTATAGGGATTGGTGTTAGCGGGAAAGTTTAGGCTTCCAGTCTGAATGCCTTGCGTTGCCTGAAAGTCCGAGATAAGAATCGTCGCGTAAAGTAGACCCGTGGCTACAAGGGGCATTATATACAGGAAATTTGTTTTCGCGATAGTAATGGGTTTAGTAAGAGCTTCAGATATCGACCTCAGAAAACCGCCTCTGGATAACGCGGCCGCTGCGATGCAGAGGACAAAGATGGCCCATATGCAGACGAACAAGGCGCCGTGGCTTATTCCGAGAGGCAAGGATACTGGAATCAGCATGAAAATTTCGAAGGGAAGCGCATGAAGATACTTAGCGGCTTCGGTTAGGCCGGCCTTGGTTGTGAAGAAAAGAATCGGTCCCACGACAAGAGCAACAACGTAGGTAAGAGCCGAGAAGACGGTAAGTATCAAAACGGCGACTTTGCCAACCGAACCCAAATCATCCAGTTTGTTCTTCAGGGCCACACATACTCGCCGCTAAGTTTTGTCCTATCAAAAACCGCGTCGCCTAATCAATATGATGGTGTACGCGAAGCAGTTGAATTGAGTATGAAGCGGCACCCTGTATGCTGGGCGCCGGCCTCAGTCGCTCGGTGAGAGGTATTTTCTAAGCTGATCTACCTTGTCTGTTCGTTCCCATGTGAAATCGGGGTCGTCACGTCCGAAGTGCCCATAGGCGGCGGTCTTCCGGTATATTGGCCTGCGTAGCTTCAGTTCTTGGATGATACCCTTAGGGGTCATGTCGAAGACTTTCTTCACCGCCTCCGTTATCTTCTCATCTGACACTTTCCCGGTCCCATACGTGTTGACCATGACTGAGACGGGCTTGGACACTCCGATAGCGTAGGCGATCTGTATGTCGCACTTGTCCGCTAGCCCTGCGGCTACGATATTCTTCGCGATGTACCTTGCCATGTAGCTGCCGGAGCGGTCAACCTTGGTCGGATCCTTACCCGAGTAGCATCCTCCCCCGTGGCTTCCAATCCCACCATATGTGTCGACGATAATCTTACGACCAGTCAGCCCGGAATCAGCGAGCGTTCCTCCTATAGTGAAGCGGCCTGTCTCATTAATGAAGAATTTAGTGTCAGCATCCAGCATATTCTTAGTTATCACCGGCCGGATCACTTGGTCGATAATGTCCTTCCTAATTTGTTCCCTCGTCACATCTTCCCTATGCTGCGCAGCTATCACGACCGCGTCGACGCGTTTCGGCTTGCCGTCCGCGTACTCGACCGTGACTTGCGATTTTCCGTCCGGGCGTAGGTAAGGGAGAACCCCCCTCTTCCTAACCTCCGCGAGTCTCTTCACAAGCCGGTGCGCCAGCATGATTGGCAACGGCATGAGCTCTGGGGTTTCGTTCGTTGCGTGACCGAACACCATCCCCTGATCACCCGCTCCAATATCCTCCTTATCGACCCCCATTGCAATGTCGGGCGATTGCTCCTCGATCGAGACTAGTACGCCGCATGCTTCCCAATCCAAGCCAACTTTGGCGTTGTCGAACCCAATGTCCCGCAAGACGTTTCTTACGATTTGGCTAATTGGTACGTATGACTTAGTGGAAATCTGCCCCGTGACTATTATGGTGCCTTTCATAATGAGGGTTTCAATGTCGACGCGGGATGTTGGATCCTTCTCGAGAATGGCGTCGAGAATTGCATCCGAGATTTGATCGGCGACCTTGTCCGGATGGCCTTCAGTGACGCTCTCAGAAGTGAACATGTAGGAGTGAGCGTTTCGATTTACCGCCACAGCGATGTTTGATTGTGGCGCAGAAATCTTTCCTCGACTCATACAAGCACCCAATTTGCGAAAGGTCGGAGATT
The DNA here is from genome assembly GCA_964533505.1 of uncultured Candidatus Bathyarchaeia archaeon. Taxonomy (GTDB): domain Archaea; phylum Thermoproteota; class Bathyarchaeia; order 40CM-2-53-6; family 40CM-2-53-6; genus FEN-987. Next base: position 16,249 of record CAZHKA010000002.1, read on the forward strand.
CCTATAATATAAGCTTAAGACAAGAAATTATTCCCATACGAATACCCGTCGGATAAGGGAGTTTGAAGGCACATGCTACCCGGCCTACAGGAAATTGGCAGGAGACGTCGGCTACTCTCCATGAGTCAGAAGCAATTGGCGAACCTAGCGGGCGTCAGTCAATCCATGATAGCTAAGATTGAAAACAAGAATATCAGCCCGTCATACCTGAAGACGAAAGCGATCTTCGATACGTTGGAAAGCATAGAGCGTCGGAACGAAACGAAGGCGAAGGACATATGCCACGGGAAACTCGTGGGGATTCAATCGCATGAGCCGATATCGCGGGCCGTGCGACTTATGCGAGAGACGGGCTTCTCGCAGCTTCCCGTCTTCAACGGAGAGCGTTTGGTTGGCAGTCTGACCGAGAGGACGATCATTCAGAAACTCTTATCGTCCCCGAATCCCGAGGTTGTTTCGAAGAGGGAGGTTGAGACCATAATGGACGACGCTTTCCCAATGGTAAATGAGCTTACGCCGGTTTCCATGATTTCCGCGCTGCTACAATTCGAGCCGGCGGTCCTCGTGTTGAGGCGAGGCCGTGTGCTTGGGATCGTGACGAAAGCCGACTTGCTAAAAGTGATAAAATCTTAGCTTGCAGACCTTCCTTTGGTCGCGGCCACGATCTTTACAACATCACGGTCCTTCAAGGTATAATCGGTAGGTAGATGAATCTTCGTCCGCGCATCAACCGCATAAATCATATTCTTTGCCAGATCCGTGTGAATCTCCGCGGCCAAGTCGTGTACGGACGCGTTGTATGGAACCAAGAATGCGTCCGGGAGCACATTGCTCTTTGCGTCGGAGAGCTTGTCCTCATCTTCGACTGGGTAAACCACGTTCATTCCAAGGAGCTTGAAGACGGTTGTATTGAGGGCAAATTGTACGCCCGTCCTTATCCACTTTGAGAAGACACGCTGCTCAACGTACGTGAGCGCTCCTCGTTGTTCCGGCGTCAATTTCTCGGCCCGCTTTACCTTGAATGCTTCTTCGCCGGGGATATACTCCACGTACCCCGCCTGCTCCGCTCTTCGCAAGGCAAGTTCTGCGTCGCTGGAAGCCGGGATGACGATTGCCTGGCCAAATTCTTTGACCAATCTCTCGTAGTTCTTCTCACCTGGAGCTAAATCCATTTTATTCGCTACAATTAAGGTGGGTTTGGAAATTTGCCGAATCTTCTCCGCAAATTCCCAAAGGTCCGCATGTTTCCATTCATTGACATCCTTAGAGCCCAGCTTACTAGTCTCAAAGGCTTTGGCGATGTGAGCGGAAGTGATCTTCATGCCCGCCAAGTCTGTAGCTGTGATCTGCTCAAAGGTCAAGCCCTCTTTCGAATGTTTCTTCGCTTTCTCAAGCGTCTTTTCGATTGATTTGGCGAACCATCGGACTATCTCCTCCTCAATATCGTAGATGTCCGCGATAGGGTTTCCCATGCCGGGTTTCGTGATTTTCCCTTCTCCATCAACGCTTCCCGAGGCGTCGGCAATGTGTATCAGCGCGTCGGCCTGGGAGGCGACGCTTAGAAACTGAGTTCCGAGTCCTTTGCCTTCCCATGACCCTTTGATTAGGCCGGGAAGGTCGATAAGTTGAACCGGTATGAAACGGGCGCCGTCTATACAAGTCGAGTTACGTGGATTATCCTTTAAATCGAATTCTCTGCATACGCAGAGGGTCCTCACCTCTGCTTGTCCGAGCTGGGGCTTCTTTGTAGTGAACGGATATGTGGAGACCTCGCCGGATTGTAGGGTCGCGGCGTTGAAGAATGTCGTCTTGCCGGTATTTGTCTTCCCGATTATCCCTATCTTTAGCAAGGCTGGTCTGTGGAAACTCCTTGCTTCGGTGTATTATACCGCTTGTGCCGCAACCAGCCATAAGCCATATAGGAAGTAGTTTCTTGTGAGTGGCTGGGGCCGCCCCTGTCTTACCTAACGTGGGGCCGTAGGCACAGGCGCTGTGGAATGTGGCGGACTCTAGCCAGGGATGACGACAGGGAACGTACCCGCCAAGGGCTCCAGAAGACCAAACCTTAACGGGTTTGCGGACCTGAACGGAATGACGAACTTCAGGAGCGAAGAAACCCGTAGACATGACGGCATGGCGGAAGT
>CAZHKA010000003.1:0-19555 GCA_964533505.1 uncultured Candidatus Bathyarchaeia archaeon
AGCCGCCCCTCTGCCCTCATAGTCCTCCTGTCCGCCAGCCGTACATGGTAGCGGAGTCCATGAGACCGCTGCGCCTGCGCTGGGGTCGACGAAGTTGCTGAGCGTTGGGTTTGAGTAGAGTTCGATCTTCATGTATTGACCAGTAGTCGAGTTGCCCGGCCACGGTTCGTCACCGAACTGGTGTTTGGTGAAGACGTTACCGTGAATCACCGGACCAGGTTGGAGGTAGCAGTCGAAGTGCAGCGACTGACCTTTCAAGACCGTTATGCCGCTCACGCAGAGTGTCTGCGGATAACCGGCGGCTTCAGCATAGATATCGTAAACACCAGGTGCGAGGCCCTCTACTTCATAGTGGCCGTTCGCAGTGTTATTCAGATAAGCTTGGCCGTCGATCGTGGGTAGGTCCGGTCTATTCTGGCCTGTGTACGGGTCGAGGCGCATCGTCATGTGCGCCCACACCATACCAGCCTCCGCAATCGGCTGTTGGTATAGCGTGCTGTTGTAGCCGGCATACCGGAGAGTTCCGGTTATGATAGCTGGATCAGTCTCACCTTTCACAAGCATAACAGGCCAGTTCTGTGGCGGAACCCAGACAAAGGGTTGCTCGCCGCCTATATGGCCGCCTCCGAGTGTTGGGCCGACGCCGTAAGTGTTGCTGCTACTGTAGAGACCCATTTTGAAGAAGTATTTGCCTGCGACGGATGGTGCGGTTACGCCGTTGATGCGGGCGTAGTACCATTCGCCTGCAGAGGTGAAGTTGATGTATTGATGGACATAGTATTGCGTACCGGTTAAGTCTGCGTCATTGGCCGCGTCTACTGTAATGGCGACCATTGTCCAGTTAGGTGCGTATCTGTCGTCGGGTCCTAGTTTCGCAACCAAGTACCGGTCGTAGCTGTTTGACAGGGTCGAGACGATTTGTGATGCATCGAGTGAGGTGGCGCCTGGTACGGTGAACTCAGGTGGGATGAGTATGAACCATGTATCCCAACCTCCGGTTGGTGAAAGGGGTGTTCCGGTCAGTTCGCAGTTTGTTGCCGGCGTCAGGGCCGCTGCCGTTCCGTACCCACAGATTGGGTTGCCCCACGTGTCTGGAGTTCCGGTTGCGTTTATAGCGAAGATCAGGTCACCGGTTGAGTTCGTTAGTACTGCTCCGAAAGGCGCGTACGTGTCGCCTTGCAGTTGGTACCACGAGTTGCTCGGTGCACCTGGCGGATTACCGTTCGGGTAAGGTGCCTCATAGCCCGGCGCACAATTAGCGTTGACCGTACTCGGGAACCCATCATACGCACATTGACCTGCTCCAGGCCACACGTAACCGATAGGGCCCGGGACATGCGGGTCATAGTTTTGGATATCGTATGGATTCGTTCCGGAGAGTTGGCCAAGCGTAAAGACCGCCTTGGCTGGGGCAACTATCGCAAACGTACTGATCAGGAAGATCGCGATTGTTAGCGTTGCAGTTAATTTCTTCTGCAAATTTTCATTTTCTCCCTTAATTTGTTATGCGTAATCAAAGTCGCATACAATCTTGGCAAGTCGTGGCCGACAGTATATAAGGCGAACAGTTGAAACTCGATACATCGGCTTGGGCGACCGTTTCCGTCCCAAGATCGTCGAAATTTCAATCAACCATGAGGCTTTAGTTAGCAGTTTGTAGTCAAACGGTTATGCTGAGTTCACGGGTGACCAATCACGGATAATCCTAAATTGGCACGCCAGCATACCACGAACGGGCTGACGGAAATGCGCCCCCATCCGTTCCTCATACTGGGCCTTCTTCTCATACTCTTTCTAACTATTCCCGGGGTGAGGGCCCAACAGGGTCCATTCTATATAATCCTCTACGCGCATGGGTTCGGCAAATCTGCAACCCTTACCGCCATTCCGCAATCAACCCGCCCAACCTCAGCGCTGCTATCTAACGGCCTAGATTTCAGGCTGAACCCTGTCCTCGGCGAAAACTTACAGATCTCAGGGGTCATAACTTACAACTTGTATCTGCGAGGAAGCGGGCCCATCGCGGGCACGGTAAGTGCCCAACTAATTGAAATTCGGTCGGACGGCACAAAGTCCCAAGTGCCCGGAAGCCTGGTGGGAGCTCCCGTCTTTTTGAATACTGCAACAACCCTCGTCACGTTGGGTGTTGGTCCAGCGATCAATTACCAATTTCGCGTCGGCTCCGCGATCGTTCTCCACGTCACAATCAAGCAATCCTCTAAGGCTGAAGCAGTCTTGGTTTGGGACGACGCAAGCGCTGCCACAAGCGTTCGGCTTCCGACCATATCCCCCGCTAGACCCATGATAAATTATCTTGGGAAAAACAATTTTGGCGGAATCTTCCAAGCTGAGACGAACGGAACATCTCAGATCGGCGTGAATGCAACCTTCGTCGACGCTATTGGGGCCTACAGATTTGACTCTGCGATTCTCCGGTTTACTGCAATGAACGGAACGTTTTCCGACCTACTCCTCAACCTGAAGAACTCCACGGATTACTCAATCTCGTCATCGATCACCTCGTCTTTTGCCGAAGGCCAATGGCAAGTGAGCCTACTACTGAACGATTCAAGCGGCAATGAGTACACATTCACAAAACCGTTCGTGGTCTCCCCATTCTATCCCGTCTCGATCGAAGTTTTTGACTCGGACGGCTCGACACTTTCCAATGCGACCCTAGCCGTAGGGGTTGACGCTCAATGGTTTTGGCGATCAATAACTAATCAGACAGGTTGGGGAGTCATGGAATTGCCCTCGACTGATTTGGTTGGTCCACTTAACATGACCGTTGCATGGTCCGGCACTCAATCACTTTTTCCCCTTGAGGTGACGAGACCGGCCACCGTGTCGGTGCAGCTGACGGTTTACGCCGCGAACATCAAAGTCACAATGCTGAACCTGCCTATTCCATTGGCCCGCGTTACATTATACCAGGTCGGGCGAGTCGGGCAAAACATGACGGGAATTGATGGACTAGCGACGTTCGGTAGATTGCCTGCGGGTGACTATACGGTAACTGTTGAATATCTACTGGCAACTTACCAAACCTCCCTCCATCTCACTCAAAGCGGAATCATAACGGTCTCAGTGCCCTTCCCGCACCGAACTATCAACACCGCACTCGCAGTAAGCCTGGTCGCATTAGGATCCGTGGTGCTAATTCGTCGTAAACGCGGCAAATTTTATCCCGCCGGGTTCAGCTACTTCAACGAACTCACTCATGGCGGCTTGCCGGAAGCTTGCTTCACGGTCATTGCCGGAAACTCAGGGTCGGGGAAGTCTGTACTGCTGAGCTCTCTTGCAGCTGAGCATCTGGCCGTTGGAAACTCGATCTACGTTACCAATACGGAATATCCTGACAAGGTTAGAGAGGGTTTGATGAAGCTTGGAGTTGCCAAAGAAGAGGTGGTAAAGAATTCGCGCCGACTGATTTGCATCGACGCTTACTCCGCAGTTGGTGGTGGTGCCTCGGAGGAAGAGTTCTCCGTGAACTCCAACACCGACCTTACTCAATTCGGGATGATAATCTCCAAATGCTTGGCAACAGCAGGTGATGAGACCGATGTGTACATGGACTCATTGAATCCACTTATCACCGTGCTTCGCATTGATTATATCATCAATTTCCTGCAGACCATAGCGGCGCGAGTGAAAGCAAAGAACGGAAGATTCTGTATAACCGTAGGAACAGGAATCGACGCGCACGATCTAACGAAACTCGAAGAATCGGCGGACTGCGTAATCGAAACACAGCTGCAGGAGTCAGGAGGCGGACAACGGAGGAGATTAAGGGTTAAGAAGGTTAGAGGAAAACCCTACAATGACCGATGGACCCGGTTCCGAGTGGAAGAGGGCAAAGGCATAATATTCCTCACTCGTAAGAAAACCTCAACCTCAATCAGCGAAACCTGAAACAGCGATTCTGAAACCGATTATCTACATTTCCCTTTGAATGTCATCTCTGGCAGCACAGACCGGTTTCGCGGTATCTGAAGTATTAGTTTGCATGAGGGGATCTTACTTTCTACTTTCAGGTTTCCCACCGATCCTGGACTACCGATGGGAGATTGATGTCTTTGGCATTCGCGTTCAGGCTTGGGTCTAGTACAAGTATTCGCGTGCGATCGTAATCGCCGTCAATCAGTTTCCGCAACACCGTAGATTCCGCTCTGCTTCGTCCCAGGTATGTGCCCGCCGCGTAGTGTAGGCTAAGTCCGGCTAGAACGAAGATGGCGTAATGGTAGGAGGTGGGGGCTCCTCCGGCCCAAAACATCTTGTAGAAAATTCCGAGGAAACTCAGGATTATGCTCACACCGACCACCGATCCTGTTACTGTGGTTAGCAGGGAGGAGTGGAATGGCCCGGCGTTTATTCCCGTCACTTTGAATCGCCTAAAGTATGGTAGGGCTATTGAGGGAACTATACCCGACAGTAGAGTGATTAGTATCAAGGCCGGTGTGATTCTGAGAGAAAACAGAACCGCGTTCGCTCGTTGAGGGGTTGCGAAAAAGTTCAACGAATACACAACCTCGCGGGCTAGGCCCATGCTCCTAGTGGTTCTTGGAGGAAGTACGGTGTAGATGTCCCATCCGATCCCGATTGACGTGAAGAATAGTAACGCCGGCAGGTAGACCAAATGGGATTTCTCGATCAGAATCTTCCGCAGTTGAGGCGACTTCTCTCTAGACTCAATGAGTTGCCTCGATTTCGTTATTTTTGCAATAAATCCAACCAGGCCCAGCGAACATATGCCGCCGAAGATAGCAATCGACGCGTATCCAAGAGCAATCGTGATCAGGCCTGAGATGAAAGTGAAGATCGCAACCGCCACTACGTCTAGACCAGCATGTGTGAGTTGAGGGATTGAGAAGGTAGAAACGGCAGCGACAGAATATGCCAGAAACCCAAGGGTCAACGGCGCGGCGGAATCAAGAATTGCATAACTCCAGCTCTTCTCCTTGTCCGTTGGTTCATTCATACTCCAATCCACTTTGTCTGGTCACGTCAGCATAGGAAGGATTCAAGTCACTTCTGCTCTATCGCGTAACGTAAGTCATTCGGTAACGGAATTCGTCCGAAGGTGAACCCGCTCAGCCGCTTTCGAGAAGGCTTGTGAGTCGACGAGGGCCTAGTGCCGTCGACCATCCCTACGGAAGTTGAAGGGTAGAAGGAAGCCTTACAGCCGCTTCTGACTGTTTAGGGCGATACCCAGCCAGACGATGCCTACAATAGCTATTATCGCCGCTATTATCGTCACGTAGTTAGAGAGCCCTCCATATGGATTATAGGCAAACCTCGGTGGTCCGTTGAACGTTCCCGTGAAGTTACCGAACTGTCTTGCCGTAAAGTTTCCAAACTGACTTCCCGTGAAATTGCCTCCGCTCATGAAACCATGTGAGCGGAATCCCCGCGAGAACATCAAGGAGCGAACAGCAGAGTACACCATCGAGACTCCCGCGAGAACGACGCCAATTAAGGTGACCACATAGGCATATCGTACGTTCGAGTGATCGCTCAATGAACTACACCACGTAGTCGCCATTCGTTAACGGCAATATATACAAGATGGATGAATCATCCTGATCTGTGCATTTTTCTGTGCATTTTTCGAATGATAGCCTATCCGAACGCGACGAATACCTAAATCACCCGCCCTTACGACAGTGCCTTCCGCGGGTAAACCACTCGAAGACTCGGGGCGTAAAGGCAGCAAATCGCTGGCGGCATTTCGTTAGCAAGGCTTCGGGTTCGCGCCCTCGTTCTCTTCTCTGTATCGAACTGCCTTACGTGGGGCCGGGAGTTCGCGGTCGTGTCTTCTCCTAAAAATCAGTATTGCTGAGCCTAGGAGGACCCCGAGAAGGATCCCTTCTATGGGGAAACCCGGGACCGGAGGTAGGGACAATTCCGATGTGTATAATGCCACATAATGACTGGGGCCATTCACTGTCAATGGGCTTTGGTTGGTGCCGCCGGTGGAATTGAGCCAGCCTGCGAATTTGTAGCTTGTTATGCCAGCGGAGACAGTCTGGTTGAGGGTTGGGCTGAAGACTGTGCCCTGCTCGACCCATATTTCATAACTTGAGCCTGCTGGGAAGTTGTGGGTGACGTTGTTGACGTTAAGGGTTAGCATGGTGGAGTTGGGCAACCCGTTAACCGCGAAAGTTACCAGGTACTGCGTCATCCATTGCGCGGTTAAGGTCATTGGGGAGTTGGCTGTGATGGTTGCGTTGTTTGTTGTGCCAGTGTAGTCTCCGACCCATCCAGTGAATATCCGCCGGGTTCCGTTCGAATATGAGATTTGGGCTGGGACGCTCGCCTGAACTGGTGTTCCTTCGTTATACCATCCGCCTCCGGAAGGGTTCCCATATTCCGAATTGACGGTTAGGAGGTACTGTGTCCTCCACGCGGCGAGTAAGCTCGTAGGTGAATCGACAGTGATTTGGGCGGTCGGGCTGTTGCCCAATGCTGTGGAGTTCCAACCGTTGAAAATCATTCGTGTACTGTTTGGGTACTGAACGGTGGATCGGACGCTGACGGTGACGACTGTTCCCGAATTGTACCAACCCTGCCCACTGGGGGTACCTGTGGGCGAGATTATGGTCACATAATACTGTTTAACCCAGTTTGCCTGCAGCGTTACGGGCCCCCTCATCGTTACTGTGACGGACGTAGAATTCGATAACGTGTAACCTGTCCAGGATGAGAAGAAGAATCGGGCTGTGTCAGCTGTGACATTAGAAGGGTTTGATGCGCTTACGGTGACCGTAGAGTTCGGCGCGTACCATCCACCCGGTGTCGTTGTTCCGCCGTTTGAGTCTACGGTGAGAAGGTACTGCGTCGTGTAGATAGCCTGCAGCATCGCTCCAGATGTAACGTTAACCCGGCGCGGGTTGCTGGTATTTCCGTCCGACCATCCGGCGAAACCTTCCCTGACGCCCTGCGAAACATTGACTCCTGGTTGCACCTCCACGGTTATTGTTCCGTTTGGAACGCTGGTTTGGAATTGGTTAGAAGTGATGTTGTGTTTTGCGCCGTTGATCTTCACCCAGATGTTCCCGTTTGCCGTGATATCGAGCGGTACGTTAATGGTTAGTGTGGGGCCAACGCTCAGTGTGAAGGTGGCGGAATCATGGGCGCGGTTAGTATTGTTCAAGGTATTGTCTGGGTCTATCAGTACTTCGAATGTGTGAGTCCCCACTGTTGAAACCCACGTGAAGTTCAAGGGTGATGTTGCGCCGGCGTCGATAGACACTTGCAGATCGGTGTATAGTCGGGTGTCTAGGTTCACCTGTATTGGGACATTGTTTGCAGCTTCTGTACCGCTGTTGGAGATTTGCACCGTGATGGTTACGGTTGTGTTGGGAAGAGTGATGATCTGAGGCTGGGTGGAAATGTCACCGATTGCTAAGTCGATGTAGGTTTGGTTTTGAATTTGAGGCTGAAGGGGTGGCTGAATAGGTGGTTGAATGGGGGGTGGCTGCGCACCGCCTCTGTTCACTGTCACTTGGTATGAATTGCCAGCATGTGCTGCGACGGTCATTGACCAACCGTTCTTCGAGTCGGTGAAGGTCTGACCTACTGTCCAGGGAGCTTTGGTCAAGTCTGCAACACTTGGGTCAGAGTTTATGATCTTAACCTTACCAATCGATTGGGTCGTATCGATGTAAAGTAGTAGAACGCCCGATGAAGGGAGAGCGGCGTCGAAACCGATTCCGGACCTGACTTCAATAATGTAGTATTGGGCGGGAGTTGTGAGGTCGGATCCAACAGGAACTATCACGGCGTGAACATTGGTACCGGCGAGCTCCGTTGTTTCTATGGTGTAGGTTGTCGTAACACCGGGATTCGCTGTCGCGATCATCGATTCACTTATGAAACCGAGTTGTATCTTAGACCAAGCATCCATATGTGACGGGCTTGATCCCGGCGGATGCCCATTCCATAATCCCTTATCCATCAACGACCACGGGCCTAGGATCGTCTTTCCAGTGTTTGTGTTGTATAGGTCTGGCAGTCCTAGGTTATGTCCGAACTCATGGCAGTAGACCCCGATTGGGACTGCGCCTCCGGCTTCAAGTTCGGGGTCGATGTTGAATCTCGTGAGTGTCTTCTGATTACAGTTCTCTTGCACCTGCAGGCAGGGGTTGACATAGACTCCGCCCAGATACGTGACCGACCATACATCGTTCGTTACTCCGCTTGATTCTTGGCCGTTGCCCGAGTGGACGAAAGCGTAGTAGTCGTAGTTCGCGAATGTGATGTTATTCCTCGCGAGGGTGGCCGCGTCCTGCGCTATTTGCCACGACGCATCCGATCCATTGCAACCCACATCATCGATTGCGCCGGTGGCGGCGCAGTCCGCGCCGTAATGAGCTTCGTTGTACGGAAGCTTGAACCATCCAAAGACAGAGATCGACAATGAGACGGTCCCATAAGAATCCTCTTCGTAGTATTTGGCCACCTGATTCACCCATTCGGACTTCAGAGTATCAATACTGATCGTGTGTAGAACGTCCGGAAACTCGGCGGCAACTATCAGCACCCTCAAAACGCCGGATGTAGGAGCTGGGTTAGGGGCATATCCTGGCGCTGGGACCGGGAGGGGCATGTTGGGGGTTGAGGAGGAGTTGGAAGTTGTCATTGGCGGCTGGTAAATCGCTATAGGGCCGCTGCTTCTTGCAACTGCACCATTGGATATGTTCGGCAAGAGGACGAGAGCGGATAAGACTAGAGCGAGTATCGTAACCTTTCGTAAGTAGCCCGATGCCATTCTCTCGCCGTCCGAGGAGATACCCGGGCGATTTCTCAGAATTCATAAGATGTTTAGCTGCACGGAGGCGTGCACGTGTAATGACGACACTTTCATTCAATTAACAGTGATTCGGCAACGTTACTTGCGGGACACGAATTCTGAACGCTGTTAGTCTGCTAAGCTAAGCTGCCAGCTTGGCCATACGGAAAGCGATCGCGAGAGGAAAGAGAAGCATTGTTGCGATCATCAGCAGAATTTGAAGCGTCGTCACCAATCCCTGTAGCCCTGTAATGGTGGAGCTTAGCAAGATGAGCGCGAGAGCGATCGCCCAAATGACCGCAAGCGGAGTCAAATTTCGAAGACTAGGTTTCCGTTTCGTCTTTCCTGCTCTATAGAGTAGAACCAGAGCACTTACGGGTAGCACATAGATCAAACCAATGAATAGGCTTCCTAGTAGGTATCCGGCGATTGGTGGTCCTCCTGGGACCAAGATGCCGACTAGCAAATATCCCAACTTTGCCAGGCTAGCGGTGAAAGTTATCATTGGTTTCAACGTCGGGATGTCTCTTCCGAGCAATAAAGCGTACGTCGAAAACGACAATAAGCTTCCATACACGGGAGGTGCCGCGGGCGGATTGGAGGATATATTGATTATCGGCGCGGGTGCGCTCTCTTCCGTTGCAGCGTACATTAACCAAACATTAATCGGTTGTGTCACAACTACCACACCCGCAAACGTTTGGTTGTCGGCTCGAAGCTCGGAGAACGAGTAATTGCCGCCGGCGGCTTGGACATGTTGGTTTTCAACGGTTATCGTAAGCTGTTGATAGGCATCCTCCCATTGAATGACTGGGCTTGGTCCATGCAGTATTACGTTCTGACTGCCTACTAGAACATCGGCCGTGGCATTCGGCGGCAATCCCGGCGCGCTTATGGTTAGTGCATATTGAGTTTTCCACACCGCTGATAGTTGCTTAGCCGAGTCCACGATCAACGATGATTGTGGGGAGGTTGAGTTCGAGTCTCCCTGCCATTGAACGAATTGACGCCTGGTGCCGTTGCCAAAGTTGAGGGGAGCATCCACTCCGTAAGTCACGTGCATCCCAGAAGGGTACCATCCAGAGCCTTGGGGCGATCCGTAAGGACTGTTTACAGAGACCCAGTATTCGGTTGTGAAGTTCGCAATGAGATTAACGGTCGAATTCATCAGAATCTTGAGTGGGTTCGTCGCTCCAAATCCCTCCCAATTAGAGAACTCAAACTTGGAGTTGTTAGGACCTGCGATTTCGGGTGGGAGTTCTACCGTTGCATAGCCTGCTGGAACGCCTGTTGAGATAATGCCAAGCTCGTTTGCTTGGAAGGGAAAGCCATCAACCTTTACCGTAAGATCCGGTACGGTTGTGCGTACGCTGAGTTGGTTCACGAAGTCACCGAGCCTCCACGTTGCGGCCACGGTCACTCCTTGCAGTTTCTTGTAATCGTTCAGTCTCAACTGATGCTCTATGATGATGTGCGAATCATCGCTGTTTGGCATGTAAAATATGGCAAAATAGTAGTTGCCCGATCCATCGACAAGTAACGCCCAGAGTTCGTCGTAATCGTTTTCGCCGGTAAAGTATTGGTTGTACAAAGGATAAATCGAAAGCACGTTTGTTCCATTAAGCCATTCGCCGCCTTTCTCACCGAGCAAGAGTTGCGGTCCGAGCGCGGAGAGGCCGTTGGTTACCTTCGCAACGGCGGGTATCTGCAACTTCGGAATCGCAACTGAAGATGCGGTCACCGTTCGATTGTAGACATGTTGGATTCCTTGGAAGGTGTACAGTTGGATATTGTCGTTGGCGTAGTCGAACAGTCGAAGCAAGAAGCTTTCATCGGATGAGTTGGTTAGGTAAAGAAAACCTATGCTGAAGTCAGTCTGGGTTACGTTGACAAGAAAGATAATGTAAACGGTCCCAGTCGGCCATTTGGTTGTCACATACCCCCACGGCATTAATCCCACCGAGGAGTAATCACCTACCGCGAGGCTGCCCCCTTGGGGCGAGACTTGGAGTGCATAGCTATCGCTCATTCCGCCTGCGTAGAAATCTAACACTTGGTTTGGTCCCGATGTGTCGGGTGCAGGAACCGTAAGAACTGGCTGAGCGGCCACATGCGAGGCAAAACCGCCGAAAAGAGCAGTAAGCAGGACGACTATGGGGAGCCATTGCTGACGAAACTTAGATCCCATATAGGTCGCCTGAGGCCGTACGAAGTCCGTTCAAGCGGCGAAAGGCATGTACCTTACCCACTTCAATCGTTAAATCTACAAGGCAGGATTCGGAGATCGATTGCCATATCCGTGTGCAGCTATCCCCACCTCGCTGGAGATGATGCAAAACGTTTATTGGAACTTCCCCGACGTACCCTAATGAGCCGCCATGAGACCTACCCGGTCCGTTGCAGTAGTCGCGTTCACTATCGCAATGCTACTTCTGGGTACGAAACTTGTTGGCGCACAACCGCAACCGCAACAAGAGTTTGGTGCCGGCGGCGGCATGATATACGGTACGGTTTATGGTTTCACTTATGACGACGGGTTAGTACCGATAGCTTGGGCGACCGTGCATGCGTACAACGGCCGCTTTACTTTCAACGCTTCTACTAGCGAAGGTGGAGGTTATGAAATGTTCGTGCCTCAGGGGACTTGGAACGTGACAGTTGCGCAGCCGGGTTATGTGTCACAAGCAACCATTGTCGCAGTTTCAGCGGGATCATCTAGTGCCATAAACTTCACCCTCAACGAATGCAACTGCGCGGTGCCGGAGTTCCCGTCGGGAATGGCGTCTGTCCTAGCGGTATTGGCGCTCGCGGCCGTGCTTGTGGCCGTGAAAAGGACGAAACGCCGAAAGTAGAGGTTCGGCGCTCCACCGGCAGTGATGGTAGTATGCGTCGTTCGCGCCGATTTGTTGGAACCTGTGGTATGGAACTTGATTAATCTCAGGTGCCCGAATCGTCGGATTCAAGTTGGAATCTCCCCAATTCCACGTGGACCCAACCTGCATTGTTACGGAGAAGCTTGATAATATCGGAGCGGCCCAGTGGTAACTATGAAAATTGATTCTGAACAGAGAACCATGGCTTATGAGATCTTACGTTTTCTTGGAATAACTTCTGTGATTGCCCTAGCGGCTTACTACATTCCCAACTACTGGTTTCTTGAGAACTGGACAGCCTTGCACTCTGCTCTAGTAATGAATATGATCGGCATGAAGGCCACCGTATGGTATCAAGGGACCAACGTGTTCGTCAACCAGTTTGAAGTTGAAAGGATGTGTACGGGCGTTCAGGTCATTGCAGTCTTTCTTGGCATAATCATCGCCCTGCCACGAACCGCCTTCTTGAAGAAGATCCTGGCGTTCCTGATAATTGCCGTTAGTGTTTACTTCGCGAATATCGGCCGAATTGTCTTAGAGATTTGGTTTCTCTACAGTGGACTGCTACCTTGGTCTCTGGCGCACTATCCAACCGGCCTTATCCTCGGCGTCTTCGCAGTCGCATTCCTCGTCGTGGTAGCGGATCACTTCATGCCGGCAATTGGTGATATGGCGGTGTCCGCACTTGACGGTTTCCGGAAACCGTCAGTCAAGTAGCATGTTCGGGTTCCCTGTCAGTTTTGGCATGAATCTATTGCCTTGTCGACATTACCTCGCCAATTTCGCGCTTGCGATTGACAAGGGCATGCACTTTCAATTCATATAATATCGCGTAGCCGTCTAAGCTAGAACAAGGTCGGAAAAGAAATCGGAGGCGCGATACATGCAGAAACTACATACAATCACGATTTTCGTTTCCATTGTACTTGTTCTGTTGGGCACCATGGCAACGGCGTCTGCCTCGCCAAACATTGGGCTGCTTCGTGTCTCTAGTTTCATTTGTCCGCGAGAAGTCGTTCCCGGTGCGAACTTCGCGGTAAGTCTGGATGTCGAATACGCTATACAAACCCTACCAGACGAGGCCACAATTCGCGGAGCCGTCTATGATGGAAGCGCCAACTCCGGCAACCTACTCTGGCAAAGTGATCCGACATCGGTATCGAATGGAGGCGACCAAGTTTGGAATTTCACGTTGACTGCGCCCCCGTCGGAAGGTTTCCTCAACCTGACTGCTTACGCATTCTTTCTGAACAACGCAACTTGGACATACTTCAACAATCCGGTGAACGGACCGGGAGTCGACGAGAGAACTGTTAAGATCGGCAAGACGGCGAACCTCGACATCAACATAGGAGCACCCAACATCGCCGTGACAGTCGACGGCGCGACCCTACAGACTTCAGCTTCCGGCGACGCCCTCTTCAACGTCGCAGTCGGCGGCAACCCCTCGGTCAGTGTCCCATCGACTGTAGAATTACAGAACTCAACCCGAATCATCTTCACCCAATGGAGCGACGGTGTGACCGACCCCCAAAGGCAGGTGCCCATAGATGGTGACGTAAACCTCACCGCTCTGTACCGAATCCAATATCTCTTGACCGTAAACAACAGCCCAAGTGCCCAAACGTGGTATGATAAAGGTGCAAACGCGACCTTGACCGCTCCAACAACGACTACTGGTCCTTGGCCGCTTAGCGTTTTCGGCGTTACCGAGACATTTCAAGATTGGAGCGGGGACATCCAATCCACTTCACCCCAGGTCAACGTAACGATGGATTCCCCGAAAACCGTAACCGCCATCATGTCTAGTGATTACGGGCCACTTGTAATCCCGATAATTTTGGGAGTCGGAGCTGTAGCTGCAATCCTCACTTTCGCTTTGGTCCAACCCAAATCAGTCGATGGATCAGCTGGCACAATCGAACAGGGTGCAATTGAAGAAATCTCCGATGAGCCGGCTGAGGAAACTGTTAAGGAAAATCCAACATGTCCAGGATGCGGTCAAGAGACCGAGCCGGATTGGGCCCATTGTATCAAATGCGGAACCAAGTTGACGGATGCAAATTCGTCCACAAACCCGATCGAGAACTGACAGTGCTCAGAGCCTCGCACGCACGGAAATACAAAATTCAGGAAAGAATTAATGTTAGCGAACACTACATGCCCTTCTCATGAGAACCCCATTGGTCATGGCAGCTGTTACTCTGACAATTATTACTTTAGCCGCTGTCTCTACTCTTCCCGTATCTGCTCAGACCCCGTCGGCCCACCAATTCACTCTGCCATCAGGTTCGCTGACGGCTTGCTGGTATTACGGTGTGAGCTTCGGCGTGACACAAGGACAACAAGTTACCGTCAATTGGAGCGAGAATACCAGCGAGAGTGGACCTGTCTCACTTGATTTCTACATCGTCCCGGAGATGTCGCTTCGCCAACTATGGCTTTGCCAACAGGGTCCAGTGAACGTATATTACAATGACGGCGCGATCGGAACCGCGAGTTGGACCGCGCCCATAACGGGCAGCTACGCGGTGCTGCTCGTGAATTACAGTTACTATTCCGTTTCCGGCATGATCTCTATCACTCCACTCAATGCCACACTTTCTGCAAGTCCAATAGGACCAAACCCAGTAAGACGAGAAGCTTGCATTAGTGCAGGCTGTGTGGGCGGATAACGGTACACGTAGCTGCATCAATCGCTAGAGATTAGCGACGTCGCAATGCGAGCCGAAATAACTAGTACTGTTTCAGTTAAGTTCGCGACTTTTTTAACGCCCACTGAGTCGCTTTGCTAATTGCCTCCTCGGGGTTCCTTGCAATACTGAGGCTTGACCGTACGTTCTCTGGCATTCCAGGGGCTATGGAAATGATCTCGAACTTGTTCCTGAAGCCACCTCGCTCATAAGCCTCAGCGAATACTGACAGGTGTTCGCCGCCGTTGGCGGGAAGCATAGGAATGACCAGGTCCGCGTCGAGTTCTTCGGAATTCCGAAGTAAGTCCAGAGCCGTCTGAGTCTTTCCCAAGTTTGTCGCTCGAAATCCGATTGCACGTAGTGAGGCGGATAGGGCGAGTGATGAGAGTGCGCCGGTCTTGAGGCCGACAGGTCCAACTGTGACTTTCAAGCCAAACTTTCCTTCGGATTTCGCCAGCCATTCTTCAAGTACTTGGAGGCACCCGCTAACTGCATTTTCTAAGGCGACGACCTTTGCTTGGTCGTATGGGGTGACTTCTTGTAGGTCGGAGATTATGTTCACGGCCTCTACGACGGCGTCGAGAACTTCACGTTCATTGTTTCCTTTCGCGATCGCGGAGTAGGCTCTCTGTTTCGCCTCGTCACTTTTGCCTGCTAGCAGGGCGTTCGTCACCAGCTGAAGGCTCTCTTCTTTCTCGGTCAAGGTTGCTTGCCTCTGGGCATTCCTGAAATTTATCGGTTCGGTCGCATCTCTGCTCTCGGGCTATTACGCCAGGCGAGTCTGTGAAGACGAATCTTGAACTCGAATCCGGCTTACGGTAGCATCAATCGGGGAGACGCCGTAAATGAAGCTCAAGAGTCTTGAGACCGAGACAATTGGGACACCATTGAGTACTCGGTCTCGGAGTTCACCCAGTGTCAAAATGACGGGCATGATAGTCCGGCCGTCCAAATTAGGAAGCTTAAGACGCTGGAGTAGTTCCGGTCGCCCAGCTAAGGCAGTGGCACGCTCGACCTGTGCTTTAGCGGCATCTTTCATGCGGCCGCTTGATAGGCCTCTGAGCCAATGCTTACAGTCCACGGCTAACGTGAAGGTGTCATTCCAGGCGAGGATATCGATCTCTCTCCTGCCAGCCGTCGATTTGAATACGAGATGTTTGCGCGTCGAGAAGTCGTTCTCTGAGAGAATGTCTTCGCTGAAATCTTCGAATTCCTGCCATGCAAGGAACCGTGAAACTTTCTTCGCATCTACGCCGCCGTGAATCAGTCGTTCAGCTAGCAGGACTCGTTGGTTGCCGTTCATTGTCACGTACCCGTCCGAGAGCGTGAGAAAGCCGTTTCCACCTAAAGCAGTCAAATCCTCGTTCAGCGCGAATCTTGGAAATGTGCCTAATTCGTTTAGGCTTAGGGCGTTACCTCCACTTGTTAGCTCAAGCAGCTTGAGTCCGAGATCGTCTGGCACAAAGCATCCCCATGGAAGGGTTGTTACTACAATATTACGAATGTGAGTCCTAGCATGACCAGAGCTAAGACAAAGAGAAGTTTCCTTGAGCTAGATAGTGGTGAAATGTCGTCCAATGGCTCAAGGCCTTGAAGTGGCCGTCGGCTTAGGAACATGAAAACGAGCAGCAAGATTGCAAACGCCCAATACCCTGCCAGCAAGAGAACTGCAAATGCAACGAAGGCTGTTGCTTTGTGTCCCTTATCGCCAAGGGTGGCTCTAACGATATGCCCTCCGTCCAGCTGCCAGATTGGCAGAAGGTTGAGAAAAGTGACTAGCGCTCCGATTTCGGCCGCGAAGACTACTTGGCTCCACACTAGCGTCTGCCCCGAGGGGATTATACGCAATCCTGATTGGGCCAACAAATCCAGGAAGTATGGTATGTTGGGCCAGTTGGCAGTTTGCAAGAGTTTGTCGGCAAAAAGCTGTGTTGCAGTTTGGGAACTGATTGTTGGCGAGATGAGAATAGCGACCGTTGCAACCAATACCATGACCGCAAATCCTGTGACAGGGCCGCTGAACCCCAAATCGAACAACTGGTCGCGGTTGGCCGGGGGCCCTCGGAGGGATATGACCGCTCCGAAGGTTCCGAAGGGGGGCGGCCCAGGAACAAAGTATGGCAGTGTGGCGTCCATTTTATGGTGTCGAACAGCGGCCACATGCCCCAACTCGTGTAGCCCAATTATGCTTAGTATCCCTGCGGCGAGTGCCACCATCTGATTGGTCGCGCTCAGATTCTCAAACATAAATGAAGCGAGTCGCGGGTCTAATGTGAATATGCTCAGATAGCTAGCGATACCGACGGAAACCATCGTCGCCATGAACAGAACCAGATTAATCTGCCTTCTTGGCCGTCCGAGTTTCGGTTTAGGAAAGATCGATATGACGAGCTTGTCTGATACTCGTCGAATTTTGGCCATCAGGTCATGATTCGCAAGGTCGTCCAGCAGTTCTTGGAATTTCACCTTCATGGGCTCGTTGGCGACAGCGAAGGTTGGAAGACCGTTTACGTCTGCATAGGCGTCGAGTAGAGTGAAACGGTATTCAACCATATTCCGAAGCGAACCGAAATCAATCGGGAACGTAGGTTCTGCCGGTGTGTTTGCTGGCTGAGCGGTCACGCTGTAATCCTTCTGATTTCATGACTTACTCGTAGAATCTCATTTAAACCTCGCTTGCTCTGAGCAAATGCCTCAAGTCGGTTGGCGTTGATTGCAAGCGGAACGTCAACATATGCGAGAACCATCTGTTGGAGACGCTAGATAATATCAAATATCTGTTAATTGCATCAGCTCGCCGAGTAGTCAGTTGCTCATTCAGAGAAATTACGCCCTCCGTGGCTTCGGACCCGGCGACCTAGAGGCCGTCATGAACATAAACCGGATATGCCTGCCGGAGAACTACGCGCCTTACTTTTTCATGGATACATTCAACACCCTTCCGGAAGGATTCTTAGTCGCCGAATCGGAGGGCCGAGTAGTCGGATACATAATGTGCAGACTCGAGCACGGGTTCTCGGACGTTAGGAAACTTCGGTTTGCTAGGAAAGGCCATATTGTGTCGGTCGCCGTCCTTCCCGAGTTCCGAACCATGGGTGTGGGCTACTCTTTAGTGCAGCAAGCACTCGCGGCCATGGTGGCACACCATGTGGATGAATGCTATCTGGAAGTTCGGGTGAACAACTATCCGGCGATTAACCTCTACAAGAAACTAGGGTTCCAAGTGAGTCGGTCGATCCCACGGTACTACTTCGACGCGTCCGACGCCTACGTCATGTCTAAACTTCTCACTTAAGAAAACTAGACCGCTTAGTGCTTTGCGGGTTCAGGATGAATTGTTACGATTGCATCGTCAAATCGTTGTCTAACACTCTCCTCGATTTTTGAGATCATCTCGTGGATCTCGGAGATGCGAGTGGTTCCGGAGAAGAGGCAATGTACATTAATGTACAGCCTTCCGTGGGATCGGTAGGTTGTAATCGCCCGTATCTCCTTCACGTCGGAGAAACGGTGAACTATCGATCTTATCGTGCTGGACACCTCGTCGTCGTCTACGAGTCGTCCTTCTGAGATTTCTGGCATCGAGGGCTCTAAGTGAACCGTCACTTGACGAACGGTCGGAACAGAATTTTCAATCCCTTGCTCAATGGACTCCGCGATCTCATGTGCCTTATCGAGTGAGAGTGATGGGTCCACTTGAATATGCAAGGTGATGCACAAACCATTGCCCACATCTGTAGCAGAGAGGTTGTGAACTCCTTTTGCGCCTTCGACTCTTGTCGTGACGCTTCGAACCTGGAGCTCCGTCGGAAGATCACTTTCTAGAGGTTCAAGGTGAAGCATTATCGACGACTTTCCAAGCAGCTTCGTGAGGTTTGCTTCAACCCTAGAAGCGATCGAATCGGCTTCAGCAATTCCGACGAGCGGAGAAACCGCACAAACAGCATCAACATGTGTAACCTCGCCGACTCGCCTGACACGCAATGACTTACACTTCAACACATCATTGGTTCCCTGAATTTCATGGAGCACCGACTTGACTAGCTTTCCAGATACGGCGTCAGTCAGTTCCAACATTGAGGAGTAAACCAACCGTAAGCTGATAACGCCCAGCAGGGCCACGATAACAAACGACGCCGCGGTATCCCCTAAAGCGTACCCGATACTCGAGAGGCCCAAACCGATAAAGACAAAGCTTGTAGAAAATAGGTCTGAGGCCGCGTGGTAGAGGTCGGCCCTGACGGTACGACTGCCAGACTTCAGCGCGGCTGAGCGAATTACAATTCTTATGACCTCGACGCCCATCGTGTAGCTCGCCGCCGCGTATCCCAGCAGACTCGGTCTTGCATGAAGGCCGGTACCCATACGTAGGACCGCTAGGCCGCCGATGCCGATGGCGAGGAGTAGGAGCGTCAGGCCGCCGATCAGGGCACCTAAGGATTCGATTTTGCCGTGGCCGTAAGTGTGGTCCTCGTCCGGTGGCTTCAAGGATAGGCTTGTTGCAATTAAGAGGATTAAGGTCGATAACGCATCGAACGCTGCGTGGCCGGCGTCACTTAGGAGCGCCAAGCTGCTCGTCGCGATTCCAGCCAGTCCCTCCAGCAGGATAACTGAAGTGATAGCCAGAAGCGAGAGTTGAAGGGCCCTGGTCTTGCTAATTCTTGGCATCTGCTCGAACGGACACGTCACTTAAGGCCCGGACTTATGGGCTTATCGATACTAGTCCCATACGCACTGCCTGTCACAGAGGTATTCGGCGAGTGTCGAGCTATTTGATTCTGACACTTACGGCTAAACCATCGCCGAGAGGCATGATGATACTCGAGAGTCGTGCCCCTGGCGTGCCATTCCCTTTGACATCCATAGTGCGATGTAGCCGACTCCGGAACCTATCTATAGAACACGGCGAGGCGAGCGCAGCCTCGTTATGTGTTCCAAGAAGCGCCCCCGCGGGGTCGATGGCGAAGACGCCGTGATCTCTGAACTCGTCTGAACGGCGACGAAACCAAGTCTGCAGCTCGTCCCCTAACCCGATCAGGTCTTGAACGCAATTCGAAACATCCTCGTGACGCAATTCAACTCCCTAACAACAATCGTAGTAATATCCACAGTTGTAGCACTTTGACCTAGTTTTGCTGCCCGCGATAAGCTCGAGCGGCCGTCCGCAATTCGGGCAATCGTGAATCAGCGTCTTTTGC
>CAZHKA010000004.1:0-28205 GCA_964533505.1 uncultured Candidatus Bathyarchaeia archaeon
ATGGACATGTCCGTCACGACTGTGCGGCGACTATTGGAGCGCGCCCTCAGCCTCGACCCGAATCTTCCGGAGGCCCACGCAGCGCTCTCGACGATGTTCTTCAATGTGGACGAAGTGCTTGCTTCGGAAGCGGAGGCGAGAAGAGCGCTGGAACTCAACCCGAGCCTCCCAGACACCTATTGGCACTTGTTCGAACTGGCGGCACTCAAGGGAGACCCGGGGGAAATGGTGAAGCAGATAGAGTCAGCTTACCGCTTGGACCCGATTAGACCCGACTTCATCTACCGTCTCGGCATGGCATACTTGTTTACTGGGAGGGGGCAGGAGGCGTTGGAGTTCTGGAGGAAAAATGAGCACCTAGCCCCGGCATTCGTGTACAGGGGCATGACGGAATACAACATAGCCAACGGAGACCCGCAGAGGGCGAAGGAGTTCAATGCAAAGTTGGAGAAACTCGATCCCACCAATTCTCGGGCCACTTGGATGAGTGGCGTAATCGCGGCCATAGAGGGCGACAGAGAGAAGGCCTTGCTGGCCATCAAGAAGATTGAGGACGCCAAGATGGGCCCGATCAGCTACAACTTCATCGGCTACGTCTACCGTGCCCTCGGAGACTTGGACTCCTTCTTTGAGTGCATGAACAAAGCTCTCGAAGGTCATACGATTGTTACCTCGACGCTGTTGTACTCGCCTCTCTTGGCCCAGGCAAGAGCCGACCCGCGATTCCAAGAATTAACGGAGAAACTTAGAAAACAGACGGGCCTAACGAAATAGAAATTGTCTAGGCCAGAGTTGAACCGTCGTTTCCGTAGTTTGGAAATGTGTGTGTGTGCTAGAGTGGTGCGGCCGCCGGGATTCGGACCCGGGTTTCCTCGCCACTTTCTGAGCAGCATTGAGGCTTGGGAAGCCCCCGCCATAGACCAGGCAATCCTCTCCCAAGCTGCGGGTTGGGAGATCTGGACCACGGCCTAGCGGAGCTCGTTTGCTCTCGCACTCGGAGGCCAGCCATCGACCGCAAACCTCAAACCTTCCAAATCCAATAAAAAGCAGTTGGGCTAAGCTGTGCCTTAAGAAGCCGGGCCTGTGGTTGATGAAGGCATCAGCCCTGTATCTGAGACTATGATGTAGAGGATGAAGGCGGTTTTGGTGAACTACGACAAGGAGTTCAGGGTAGAAGAGGGAAGCAAAGTAAAACTGGACGAGATCGATCCAGAGTACCGGGGCGGGCATGAAGACAAGGATTCCGCCCAACCTGAGGTGGACAAGTATGTTGAGAGATTGCGTCAATTGCAATACCTCATGTACGCTGAGAATAAGCGGTCGCTCCTCATCGTACTTCAAGGGATGGATGCGGCCGGTAAAGATGGTGTCATCAGTCATGTTCTTGGCGCCATGAACCCGCAGGGATGTTGCGTCTACGGCTTCAAGACTCCTTCAGTCGAAGAGCTAGCACATGACTACCTGTGGCGCGTTCATCAAGCCACACCCCGGAAAGGCTACGTGGCGGTATTCAATCGTTCACATTACGAAGACGTACTCGTTGTCCGAGTCCATAAACTAGTTCCCAAGGAAGTGTGGAGTGGACGATACGATGAGATCAACGCCTTTGAGAGGGAACTATCCAACGAGGGGACCCATATTCTCAAGTTCTATCTTCACATCGACAAAGACGAACAACTAGCTAGGTTCAAGGATCGATTAGATGATTCTGTCCGGAATTGGAAGATAAGTGAATCAGACTACGCGGAACGTGAGTACTGGTCTCAGTACCAGGAGGCTTACGAAGAAGCCATCAGTAAATGCAGCACCACATACGCTCCATGGTATGTAATCCCAGCCAACCGTAAATGGTTCCGCAACCTAGCCGTGTCACAAATACTTGTAAACTCACTCGAATCGCTTAACATGAAGTTTCCTCCGCCCACTGCAAACCTCGCGGAAATCAGAAGAAAGTACAGCACCGACTTGAGAGAAGAGAAGAAAGAGAACTAATCGCACGGCGTCCTTCGGCTGTCATGTAAGCATTTTCTCATGTATCTGAATGCTTACCCGCAATCGTTTTCTTCAAGACATAGTCGAAGAATCTCTGAGTTGTGCCATCAGGAGATGTCCATTCAGCACGTAATCGCGTCCGCTTTTCGACGCGCCTTAATGTTGATAGAAACGTACGGTTCAACTCCTTCACGTTGTCTCCTTCCATCTTCGCGTGGATTAGGAACTCGTCTCTTTCCTTCTTAACGGAACCTTTAGTGACGAGTTGTCTAAGAATGGGGGCGATAGCCTCAGGTCTTGAAGTACTAACTCGGGCAACGAGAGTGAAGCGCTTCTTCATTTACTCACTTCATTCTAGGAGTTTGAGTGTAGCTTGCCTTCTGGTTGGCAGTTTAATTAAGAGAGCCCTTACTATGTCGAGGGAATTCTTCTTTGTTTTGTAGGCTAGGCTTTGCACTGGCCTTGCAGAGTCTTGTTGGGCTACTCGATGAAGTCCTCTGCTTTCTGTGGTTCTGGTGGCAGTCCCTTGCGTTCCCGGATGCTCGTTATTACTTGGGTTATCAATGATTGTGGGACGGGGGCCCAGTGGGCGAACTCCAACCCCCAGAATGCTCTTCCCTGAGATGCGCCTCGCATCACCTCTGAGAGGTCGAAGGTTTCTGAAGTCGGTAGTTCACCGACCACGTAAACCAAATGTCCTCTCTGGTCGACGGAGACGATCTTTCCGCGTTTCTGTGAGATGACGCTTGTTGCAGCTCCTAGTAGTTCCGGCGGGACTTTTACGGTGATTCGCTGCACGGGTTCGAGTAGGACTGGGTTGGCGCTGAGGAATGCTACGAAGAAAGCTCGTCGGCTCATTGGCATGATCTGCGCTGGGCCGCGGTGAACGGGGTCTTCGTGAAGGGATATGTCGGTGATCTTCACTTTGACGCCTCGAATTTGCTCGTAAGCTAAGGGCCCTTCCTTCAAGCCCCAGCGGTAGCCGGCGACTACCATTTCCTTAACCTCCTGTAGGAATTGTGCTCCCTTCGTGACTTCGACAAGCATGTTGCTGCCTTCGTCGACGCTCCAAACACCGCGCGCCTCGTCGGGGGGCCATCCTTCGTCGCGCAATATTTTCGCCATCTCATGCCGGTCTTGGTACTCGCCGATCTTTCCTTCCTTTATCATGTCAACGATTTTGTCGGGGAGTGGCTCGACGGAGAGGTAGATTTTGTTATGCTTGTTCGGTGACTTGCCTTCGACGGGGCCAGCGGTACCTCTGACGCTCTCGCGATAGATTACAATCGGTTTGGAGGTGACGATTTCAAGGCCTGTCTTGGTGATAAGGGTCGTAGCGATTTCGAGGTGAAGCGTGCCCATGCCCGCTATGAGGTACTCGCCAGTTTCCTCGTTTATCTTGGTGACGAGGTTTGGATCTTCGAGGCTTAATTTACGAAGCAGGTCAACCAGCTTGGGGAGGTCGCGACTATACTTTGGTTCAACAGCCATTGTAACGACCGGTTCGGTAACGTAGTGCACGGCCTCGAACGGTGCGATGTCCTTTATGGTTGACAAGGTCTCGCCGGCTTTCGCTGCGTCGAGACCCAGTAGGGCTGGTATGTTGCCGGCGCTTATGGTTCCAACAATTTCCCTGTACGGTCCCATGAAGAGGCACACTTGTTGCACTCTCTGGTCGACACGCGCTCCAAGTAGGTGGAATGTGGAGCCTTCAGTGATGGTCCCTGAAAAGAGACGGCCGCTTGCGACGACACCGGCCTGCGGGTCAACGACTATGTTCGTGATGGCCATGACTACCGGCCCGTTATCATCGCAGTTCATCATCGCTTGGCCAACATCGCTGTCGATGTTGCCTTTCCAAATCTTAGGTATGCGGTACCTTTGTGCGACGTGCGGTGGTGGGTGGGCCTCAACGGCCATGTTCAGAATGGCGTCGTGCAGTGGGGCCTTAATCGAAAGGTCGGCCACTTTATCGTTCAGGTAGGCGTCAACTACGTCGGAGAACTTGACGCTCCTCTCCTTTGCAATCTCTGCGTTGAATCCCCAACGGTCCTTCGCGGAGCCCATGGCGACTGTGTTGCTCGCGAAGCTCACTTTCCATTTCTCACGGTATTCCGGTTCCGCGTATAGGTCGACGAGGCGGTTAAACTCCGTTATTATCCGCCCGATTCTCTCTTGTATTTGGTCAGGACTGAGTCGGAGTTCCTTAATGAGTCTGTCAATCTTGTTGATGTAAAGGACGGGTCGAACTCTCTCCTCCAAAGCCTGCCTCGTTACGGTTTCTGTCTGAACCATTATCTCTTCCACAGAGTCAACAACAACCACAGCTCCATCAATCGCCCTAAGGGAACGTGTTACTCGGCCGGAAAAGTCAACGTGACCCGGCGTATCGATTAGATTAATGACGTAGGGCGTTCCGTTTCTTTCGTGGAGAAGGCTTACGTTTGCGGCCTTGATAGTCATCTGCCGCTTCTGCTCTTCCTCCATGTAATCCAGGGCTAACGCTGTACCAGCCATCCCTGGTGACAGAAGACCCGCAGCGGCAAGGAGGGAATCGCTCATCGTCGTCTTGCCGTGATCGACGTGGGCGATTATGCCCATATGTTCCGGACGGAGACCAGGCTACGCCTTTCGGATCTGGTCCTTGTTCGCTATGATCCTCTGTATTTCTGTCGTAGTCTTGTAACGGGGCACTTTTTCTCATTCCTATTGGAAATTCGAGCTGGGCAAAGGGCACGATGTCATTTAATCGTTGCTATCCATTGTTACCCAAACATCCTTGCATATTTTCGTGGTTTTTCGTTTCTCTTCAGTAGTAGGCAAATCGCCTCAAACCATATCTGCAATGCCGCCATTCACCCATGTCGGGTCATATGATTGTACCACTCTAGGCTGAGCGGAACGTACCATGAAATTGGGGTAAAGTGTGGTACGGCTCTAGCGAAGCATGGCTTCAAGCTGCCGCAAGTAGATGAGGAAACTGTCGTTCTCGGCTTGAAGTGCGAGATTGAGGTGGGGAGAGTGTTCCCCGAGGTTCTTGAAGAGATCCGTGGTCTTGCAGAGGCGATCAAGGAACCATACGAGAAGCTGGCAGCGTTTGTCCTTACCGTTGGCTACCGCAAACCGATGTCTTGCAGCGCATTTGCATCGGCAAATGACAGCACGATTATCTTCGGTAGAAACTACGATTACTATTACAGGTTCGCAAAATACTGTGACAGCTACTACACGCGGCCCAAGGGTGCCTATGCGAGTCTGGGAAACACGGATATTTTCGTGGGCCGCGAGGACGGCGTGAACGAAAAAGGTGTAGCTGTTTCGATGCACTTTGTCGCTGCACAGCTCGGAACTCCTGGAATCAATTTCCCCATCGCCGTTCGTTTCATCCTAGACAAATGCTCGAATACGGCCGACGCCATCAACTTTCTCACGCAGGTGAAATTTCTCACCGCCAACAATTATCTTATCGTAGACCAGAAGGGTGAGATGGGGGTGGTAGAAACGTCCCCGACTGCCATGAAAGTCCGACCTCCAGAAACTAACGAAGGGTTCATAGTCGCAACCAATCATTTTGTTCATCCGGAGATGGCGCCGCTAGAAGATAGTACAAAGAGGGATCCGGACTCTGAGCTCCGGTATAATTCAATTTTGGGTAGTCTGAGAGAGGTTAGGGGTCACGTTACTCAAGGCATCGCAAAACGCATACTTTCAAGCCATGAAGGGCGAGTCTGTGCGCACTTGGACTACGTAAACCTCGGAACCTTATGGTCGCAAATTGTCGACTTGAAAAAGTCGACCGTTCTACGAGCCGAAGGTCAGCCGTGCAAGACGAAATATCGCCCTGACAAACGTTTGCAGCTCTCCACCGCACCCGTGTGACCTACTTACGCCTATCAAGTGCTTTTGTATACACGGGTTCCTCTGGTAGAATTGTGCAACATGTGGCCTTTCTTATTTCCTCCGCAAACGCCAATAAATACCTGCCAGCCTCTCATTGCTATTCTTGAGGATTTGGCTCAGATTTTGGGAGTGAATACGTAATGCCAAAGAAATGCAAAGCAAAGATGAAGCTCTCGACGGAACACGATAAGAACATTCGACAAGAGGAAACGGTTCAGTAAGCTCTCGAAGGCTGTGCCGAGCGGATACGTGTCCGCTCGGCTAACCAAACCTTGTTTATGCGAGCCCGCCATTCAAAGGCTGGGACGCCTGCAATGGGCTTCAATCTCTCTCCACTTGTAGTTCGTCGCGAGATCACTCTCAACGATTTGAGAGATCGAAGCCTCGCTGTTGACTCGAATAACATCCTCTACCAGTTCCTTTCCTTGATCCGGATGAGGGATGGCCGGCCGTTTACTGACGCGCATGGGAACGTAACGTCGCACCTTCTAGGTCTGCTCATGCGCACAACTCGTCTGATGGGTGATTACGGAGTTAGGCCTGTATTCATCTTCGACGGGAAACCTCCCGAACTCAAAATGAGGACGCTACAGGCCAGGCGGCGGTATCGGGAGCAGGCTAGGCTGGAATGGGAGGAGGCTGTAAGGCGCCGTGACTATTCTACGGCATGGTCGAAGGCAGTCAGAATGGATTCGCTGACAAAGCAAATGCAGGAGGACGCGAAGACCATGCTGGCCTTACTTGGAATTCCTACGATCCAGGCGCCGGAGGAAGGCGAAGCTCAAGCCGCACATTTGGCAAGGAAGGGCGAAGTTTGGGCTGCGAACAGCCGTGACTACGATTCAGTTCTATTCGGCGCTCCAAGACTCGTCCGGTACGTAACGATCTCCGGCCGAGAGTTTCTCCCCAGCAAGGGCACTTCAAGGCCGCTGATCCCGGAGCTGATCGAACTCGAAGAACTCCTGAAGGCCTGCGGCATAACCCGAGAGCAGCTAGTCGACCTCGCTATCTTAGTGGGAACGGATTTCAATAAAGGCGTGAAGGGTGTAGGTCCCAAAACTGGCCTGAAACTCATCCGGAAATATCAAAACCTCGAGGGCCTTCCGTCCGAATACCAGCAACACCTTCCGGCGGAAGTCCGAGAGGTACGAAGAATCTTCTTACAGCCTACTGTGACAGATGATTACGAGATTAAATTCACAGGGCTTAACGAGGCTGGGTTAAGGCACTTCTTGATCGCTGAACGCGGCTTCTCTCTCGATCGCGTCGACTTAGCAGTCAAGAGGATCAAGCGTTTTTACCTGCAGCAGAAAGCCGGTCTCACTGGATGGCTTGGGAAAGCGCAATAGATGCCTACACCCTTCTCGAAATTTGCCGAGCTATGTAACAAGCTCGAGTCCACAACAAAACGAAAGAACAAAACCGCCTATCTAGCAGACTTTCTGACCCGACTCGACCGGGATGAGGTGGCGCCGGCGGTATCGTTCATGACTGGTCGACCGTTCCCGGAGTCTGATGAGCGGGTACTCGTGGTCGGGGGACAGACCATGTGGAAAGTTCACCGTAACGCCGGTCAATCTGCCCTTGTTCATGCCCCCGTTACGATTCTTGAAGTGTACCGAACTTTCGAAAAGATTGCAAAGGCTTCCGGTTCCGGGTCAAGACAAAGAAAAGAAACTCTCCTGGATACCCTTCTGAGTCGCCTTTCTAGCCAAGAGGCAGATTACTTGATGCGAATTGTTTTCGGAGAAATGCGAGTTGGCGCGGTAGAAGGCATAGTTCTTGAGGCTATTGCCGAAGCGACCTCAATCGACCTTGAGAAGATTAGAAGGGCGAACATGCTCCTCGGAAGTCTGCCCAAAGTCGCGGAGATAGCATTAACGGAAGGCCGGACTGGTATCGAGGCTGTCGGTCTCACGTTATTCATTCCTATCAAGCCCATGCTTGCCGAAATGGCGGTTGGGTTTGATGAGGTGTTGAAAGAGCATGGCGGAGAGTCGGCATTCGAGTTCAAATACGATGGCGCAAGAATTCAGATTCACAGAAAGAACGACACGGTACGCATATTCAGCAGAAGGCTTACGGACGTCACGGCCAGCGTACCGGACATTGTGGGGTTAGCGAGGGCTAGTATTCACGCCTCCGAGTACCTTGTTGAAGGAGAGGTTGTGGCTGTCGGACAGAACGGTCGCCCGTTACCATTTCAGGACCTCATGCGAAGATTTCGCAGAGTGCATGAAATCGGCGCTATGGTAACAAGTATCCCTCTCAAATTGTATCTCTTCGAGATCGTCTATTTGGACGGGTCCTTACTGATCGATACGCCCTACGAGAAACGCTGGGCAATTCTAACTGAGGTAACGAGTAAGGAGTTGCTTGCCACTAGGATCGTCACAAAGGATGTGGAAGAGGCAAAGAGGTTTTTGGAGGCATCGATTGAGGCTGGTCACGAAGGCTTGATGGCGAAGGATCTGAGGAGCACGTATACACCAGGAGTTAGGGGCAAAAAATGGTTCAAGATCAAAGCTGCAGAAACTTTGGACGTAGTGATTGTGGCCGCGGATTGGGGTTCGGGCAGGAGAAGGGGATGGTTAAGCAATTACCATCTTGCGGTGAGGGACGCGGAGACAGGGGAATTCTTAGTCGTCGGGAAGACCTTCAAAGGCCTTACCGACCAGGAGTTTACGGAAATCACCCCGCGACTTCTCGAGTTGAAGACAAAGGAAACAGAATATACGGTAAACGTAAAGCCCTCAATTGTCGTTGAAGTCGCGTTCAACGAGATCCAGCACAGTCCACAGTACAAATCCGGATACGCACTACGTTTTTCGCGAATCACCCGTTTCAGAGACGATAAGAGGGCTGAGGACGCAGACTCTCTCCAGCGGTTGTCTCAACTCTATAAGGATCAGTTCAGGTACAAATCGGCGCTTGAAATCTGAGGTAATGTCGCCTGAAAGTTGTTTCGTTATTTAGCGGCGGAAAAGACAGCGCCTACGCGTTTTGGTATGCACAAATGCAGGGCTGGGACGTTCAAGCCCTCGTCACAGTCTTTCCGGACAGGCCCGACTCGTGGATGTTCCATTATCCCGCCATCAAGTGGACTGGCCTGCAGGCTCAAGCTGCTGGACTACGGCAAGTATCTGTTCCAACCTCCGGAGTAAAGGAACAGGAGATTGAGGACCTCGGTCACGCGCTGGATAAACTGAAGAAATCGGATGGAATTGAAGGTGTCGTTTCCGGAGCGATTGTCAGTGAATACCAGCGAACGAGACTTGATAATCTGTGCGAAAAGCTCGACTTGAGAAGTTTCGCGCCATTATGGCACAAGAATCAAGCAGGGCTGGTTAGTGACGAAATTGAAGCAGGGTTCGAGATAATCGTGACCGCATGCAACGCGCTTGGCTTAGACCAAAAATGGTTGGGAAAGCGGCTAGGCGCGCGAGAGCTTAAAGAACTGGTCGAATTGAACCGAAAGTATGGCCTTAACGTCGCATTCGAAGGAGGCGAAGCAGAGACATTCACCCTTGCCTGTCCAGCCTTCAAAACCAGACTCACTGTAACACGGGCCACGCCACATTGGAAAGGTGACTCAGGCTATCTGGATCTGGAAGAAGTTCAAGCGGTCTAAAAAAAGAGCGCTTGCAAGGCCTCAATGCGTCACAACTCAATACTGCTCGGCGCTAAGTTTGAACTAGGCCCTGAGCTATTCTGGACACCTTCTGAATGGTCTGTTCTATGTTTATGGTTCTGAGTTGTCTTTTCGTCATGAGCACTTGACCATCAACGATAGTTGTGTCAACGTTGGCGGCAGAAGCCGAGTACACCAGGTCTGACACAACCGTGTCTTTTCCATGAATCGGGTTCAGGTTGGGTGAGCGCATGTCGAGCATTATCAGGTCGGCCTTCTTTCCTACCTCTATGCTTCCGGTTTCATTTTGAAGCCCTAACGCTCTGGCGCCCTCAATAGTGGCGAGGTCGAGAGTCTTCTGTGCGCTCAGGACCGTAGGGTCCCATCTGTGGGCTTTGTGAAGTAATGCGCAGACTTTCATTGTGTCGAACATATCTAGGGAATTGTTGCTGGCCGCTCCATCCGTTCCAAGGCCGACGGCTATTCCCGCCTCGAACATCTCCGGCAGCGGAGCAACACCTCCACTTGCTAACTTCATGTTCGAAACCGGGCAATGGCCTACATTCACTCCAGCCTTAGCAAGGGTCGCGACCTCGCTTTTAGTCACCCAGACACAGTGGGCTGCAAGCATCCGATTCGTTAGTGCCCCGATCTTGTCTAGGTATTCGACCACTCTAAGTCCATGCTGTTTCTGAAAGTCCGCCTGTTCCTTGCGCGTTTCCGCAACATGAATGTGATCGATCACTGCGTTCTTCTCGGCAAATTCCTTCGCCCAGACTAACGTTTCGGGTGAGCAAGTGTAAGGGGCATGAGGGCCTACGGCGAATTGAACTCTTGAGGTTCCCAGATCGCGGATATATTCGAAGAATTTTCTAGTCTTGTCCTGCTCCACTTTGGCTTTGGTGGCATCGAACAGGTCGATGATTCCGTAGGATAAGAATGCTCTCAGGCCGACTTCCTTCGCAGCTCTAGCCACGTCCTCCATGTTGAAGTACATGTCTAAGAACGTGGTCGTGCCCGACATGATCATCTCGGCGGATCCCAGTATGGCGCCCTGGTAGCATGCCTCAGGAGTAAGTCTGGCTTCGTTGGGCCAGATCTTGTTTCGCAACCAATCCTGAAGGCGCATGTCATCCGCGTACCCGCGGAGTAGAACCATAGACAAGTGAGTGTGGGTGTTTATGAGTCCCGGCAGTACGATCTTCCCAGTACCGTCGATCTCAAAGTCCGCTCCTTCCATTGCGCGACCTCCGATAGCGGAAATTATGTCGTCCGTAATCATTATCGAGCAATCGCGCATGATGTCGCGTTTTCGATTTTGGGTCAGAAGCCAGGTACAATTCTTGATTAGCGTGGAAGGCATGAGGCGGTCGGGTGTACGGTCGGCTCGTTTAGTTAAAAGTCACGCGTTTCGCTACCCGCCTAGTTTTCACGGCTGAAGACGTGCTAACCGTTTTAACTACCCTCCTCGTCAGATTAGTCAGCATAGTTTGGTGAGAGTGGGAGAGATGAGCAAGGTAAAGGATCCATCCCTAGCTTCGCAAGGCGAACTGAAGATCGAGTGGGCGCGCGGTCACATGCCCGTTTTGCGAAAGATCCGGAGCCGCTTCGAAAAAGAGTTGCCGTTCCGGGGAATTACAATTGGGATGTGCATGCACCTCGAGATGAAGACTGCCGTGCTTGGTCAGACTCTGAAAGCCGGCGGCGCGACTATTGCCATTACAGGCAGCAATCCTCTTTCAACACAGGACGATGTTGCCGCGGCCCTAGGTGCGTCGGGGGCCCACGTTTATGCGTGGCGCGGCGTCACGGCCCAGGAACACCACGAAAATCTCCTCAAGGTTTTGGATCATAGCCCTAGGCTTGTAATCGACGATGGAGGAGAGTTATCCGTCTCGATTCACACCGAACGACAACAGCTGATACCGGGCATGATTGGGGCATGCGAAGAAACCACGACGGGCGTGCATCGGTATAGAGCAATGGAGAAGGACGGGCTGCTCAAGTATCCTGTGATTGCAGTGAATGATACGCGAACAAAGTATCTCTTCGACAGTCAACATGGGACGGGGCAATCTGCGTTAGAAGGCGTCATGCGGGCAACCAATATGCTTATCGCGGGTAAGACTGTGGTGGTTGGCGGATTTGGATGGGTCAGCCGCGGAATAGCCATGCGAGCCAAAGGGCTCGGCGCGAAGGTTGTTGTCACCGAAGTTGAACCGGTTAGGGCGTTGGAGGCGGTTATGGACGGGTGTAGCGTTATGCCAATGAGGGAAGCTGCGAAGATCGGGGATATATTCATCACAGCCACCGGGTGCAAAGAAATCATAACCGCCGAACACTTCAACCTGATGAAAGATGGCGCAGTGCTCGCAAACTCAGGCCATTTCGACGTTGAAGTTGACGTGAAAGCCCTACGCCAACTTGCGGCGTCAAGTCGAACCGCGAGAATGAACGTCGAGGAATTCAAGATGAAAGATGGTCGGAGGCTCTATCTGCTTGCAGAAGGGAGGCTCGTCAATCTAGCCGCCGCCGACGGCCACCCCGCCGAAGTTATGGATATGACGTTCGCCGACCAAGCCCTATGCGCAGAATACCTCACTAAGAACCAAGGCAAACTCAAACCTAAGGTCCACGGAGTCCCGCCGGAAATCGACCAGACCACAGCCACCCTGTGGTTGGAAACTCACGACATGGCCATCGACACCCTCAGCCCAGAACAGTCAAAATACCTCAACTCGTGGCAATAACCTCCGACGCCCCTTTCGTCCCAGAAAAACTTCTGGCATCGAAAACTACGCCTCCCCAAGGGGGTCACAGGAAAATGGCGCTAAGGTAATTTCCAGGATATGTGCGGAAGCTGAATCGGCACTACGGGGTTAGGAAGGGGCACTTTCAGGTATACGTACACTGCCAAGCCTAATCCTATCACGGTCAAGAGTATGACCACGTAATCCGCCAAATGCATCTTCAGCGTGGCAATGCTGGTTCGTTTCTCGGTGGCTCCGAAGCCCCGTGCCTCTAAAGCTTCCGCAAGTTCAACGCTTCTTCGTATGGCTGAGATGATGAGAGGGATTAGGATTGGGATGTAGTTGCGTATGCGTTTGACAAAGTTGCCCTTGTCAAGTTCCAGCCCTCTGGATCGCTGAGCATCGACAACAGTCTGCGCATCAATAGCCATTGTTGGGACTAGGCGGACGGCGGTTGTGAAAGTGAATGCGATCTCATAGGGGGCGTGGATTTTTTCCAGCGCCAGCCCAAGGTCGTCTGCGGATGTTGTCATAAAGAAGAGAGAGAACGCGGAAACAACGGCTAGGAACCGTATTCCAAAAGCTATCGCTTGAACGAGGGGAGTCAGAAAGATCAAGTTGGCGACAAAGATGAAGACTGCGTATAGCGCTCCGCCTCGCATGGATTGAGCCCAACGCTTCACAGACCTTGCCATTAGGACAACGGGTATCTGGGCAAGAATGACTAGGAGCAGTACGAAGATGTTTGTGAACATCAAGGCTGTTGCGAAGAATCCTACGATTAAGAGGAATTTGCTTCGGGGGTCGAGTTTGTGGATTGGTGTGTCAAGTTTAGTGAATTTGAATCCCTGAACGAACCTAAGCGACAACGCACCCACTCTCTATCGATGTTGTTCGGTCTCTATTCTGCGCTTAATTCTTGGAAGCAGAAAGTTCCTCGCGGAATAAACGTCTATAATCTCCTGTCCAGCGCCGGCGGCTGGCAGACTGCGCATTAGGGTCGCGATTTGAGGCATCGTTAGAGAGGATTCCTCAACTAGCCGCTGGTCTGTCAAGACGCGCGGCGCGGGGCCGTCTCCGATGATCGTCCCATGCGATAGAACGACGACTCGCGGCTTACATTCAGCCACGAACTCCACATCATGTGTGACTATCACAACCGATTTCCCCTGCGATACAAGCTGGGTTACAAAGTTCCTTAACCGCTCTTTCTGAAGGTAATCTTGCCCAATAGTAGGTTCATCCATTATCACATGCTTCGGATCCCAAACCAAGATCGCGGCGAGCGCGACCCGCTTGCGCTCTCCCCCACTCAAGACGAATGGTGAAGAACTGGCATACGACTCCAGATCGAGGAGGTGCAGGAACGAGGTTACACGTTTCTGAATCACGTCTTCAGCAAATCCGAAGTTCCTAAGTGAAAACGCTAATTCCTGTGTAACCGTCTCGGCGAAGAGTTGATTGTCGGGGTTCTGGAAGATCAGGCCCACGTTTCGGGACAGCTGCGCAACGGACTTCTCTTTAGTCTCGACTCCGTCGATCTCCACCGTTCCCTTTGTCGGCTTAAGGAGCCCGTTAAACATTTTCACAAGCGTGGTTTTGCCCGCGCCGTTTTCACCCATTATCGCAACAAATTCGCCATCCTTTATCTCGAGGTTCACGTCATGAAGTACATTCGGGCCGTCGGGATAGTTGAATGAGACATTGTGAACCGAAATCATCTATCCAAGAACCTCCGGAGCTCAGTTGCGGCTTCTTCGACGGTGATCGGATTAGGAAGTTCTAGGCCTTCTTGGCGGAGTAAATGGGCGAGCATGGTCACTCTGGGCAGGCCGATTCCAATCAATCGAGCTTGGTCGCCGTACACTTCTCGCGGCGGACCATCTAACCTAATCATTCCTCCGTCCATAACGATGACCCGGTCGGCGTATCGGGATACAATGTCTAACCTGTGTTCGACTAGAAGTATCGTTAATCCTAGCTCATGTCCTAATTTCGCTATAACGCCAACTATCTCTTCGGCAGACTTGGGGTCAAGGAACGATGTGGGTTCGTCTAGAACCAAGACGTTGGGTCGCATCGCCAGAATTCCTGCGATCGCGGCTCGCTGTTGTTGTCCTCCAGACAGTTCATGAGGGGCTTTATCGCGGAGTTCCAATATCCCCGTTGCCTGCATTGCCCACTCAACCCTCTTGATCGCTTCCTCTCTCGGTATCGCCAAGTTTTCCAGCCCAAAGCCTACGTCTCTCTCGACTGATAGCGAGAAGAGTTGATTTTCGGGGTTTTGGAACACGAAACCTACGTGCGTCGCTAGCTTTCCAGTCGCTTTCCCCTCAACGTTGACTCCGTCAACTTCAAGTTCGCCCGTTAGATCGCCCGAATAGAAGTTGGGTATTAGTCCGTTTAAGCATCTGCAGAGAGTTGTCTTACCGCAACCGCTGGGTCCGGTTAGAATTACGAATTCACCTTTCTCGATCGAGAAGCTTACTTGCTCCATCGACGGCTTTTCGGCTCCGGCATACTTGAATGAAAGATTCCGTGCGGAAATTGCCGCCACTGCTTCTGCCCCTACGCGTCCTTCTCATTCTTGAGTAATTACTCCAGTCTGTGGTGGAGCCGCCGCATTACCGGAAGGCATCGTAATATTCTTTGTTGGTGGTTTTAGGAAATCTCGGATAAGCTGCAAAGCCAACTTGAATGCTTGATTGACTTCACCTGAGGCGTTCGCTCCTGCGGCCGTTGCATGTCCGCCACCCATCCCTCCCATTTTCATTCCGAGGGGACTAGCTAGGTCTCGTCCAAGATGGAAGCCTGTTTCAGAAGCTATTTCCTTAGTGGAGCGCAGGCTCACTGTCAACTCGTCATTCCTCTTACCGGCCACTACCGCGATGTGTGCGCCTAGGGCGATAAGTGCGCGTGCTGCGGATGCGTGGTATGAGCCTACTTCAGATAGGGCTATCACCCATTTTCCTATGCGCTCTATTCTCAACCGTTGGGCAGATTTCAGTCGTGCGATTCGCTCAGACTCATCCATCGTTGACCTAGTCGCTGCCAAGGCCGATTCGGGGTCGGCGCCGTGCTTAATGAGTTCGGCTGCCGAGTTGAATGTGTGACGCGTGGCGATTGTCAGGTGGCCGGTTTCAACTAAGAGCCCTATGAGTAGTGCTTGGCTAGTCTCTTTGCTCACGGGTTTGTGCAGCTTATTGTGCATCTCTAGGATCATTTCGCAAGTTGAGGTGGCTGCATCGTCGCAGATGACGAATGTAGCGGTCTTTTCGTTGTCCGGATGTGGTGCGTGATGGTCGATCATGACTAAGGGTTTTCCAGATTGAACGATCAAATCTCTGAGATTGCCAAGCTGTTGCAGCGTGTTTGTGTCTACCGTAACGATTAGGTCCGCCGCGGAGGGGTCGGGGTTATCGGTCACTTGCAGCGGAACTACCTCTAGTATTTGTTTCGATAACCTGCTCACCCCTTCTGGCGCTGCGAATAGCAAGTTGAGTTTCTTGTTTATGCGTAAAGCAAGACGTGAGAACGCGAATGCGGAGCAGACGGCGTCTGGGTCTGCGTTCTGATGCCCAAGTACGAGAACTGAGTCCGCGCTTCGGAGCATCCTTGCTAGTCGGGCGTATCCCGGCATAGGTTAAGGTCCCTTGCTTTTCTTTCGGCCGCGTCGAAAGCCATGTTCGTTGCTTCATCGACAAGCGGATCCATGTTTTCTTCACCGCTCTCAAGCTCAACCGCGACATCTACGGAGAGTGTCAACGGTTTGTCGCCGATCGCCTCAACCGTCACGTCAATATCGCTAATTCGCTTCAGCGAGATTTTAGACAACAAATGACTGCGCGCGGCTTCCTGAGCTGCCAAACACATCTGCTCAATCTCTTCATCGGTTGGTATCCTTGTTAACTCGAATGGCATAATGGCCCTCCCGTTCAAGCCCTAAACGGTGTGCCTCTGATCACTGCGGTTGAGTCGAAGTTCTCGGCCCTTGAAGTCGCTCTTGCAGTTTCTCCTGAATTTCTTTCAGCCGTTCTTTCGTCCGGTCTTCCTGCTTACCTAGTACTGTGACCCTAGTGGTCAGC
Source organism: uncultured Candidatus Bathyarchaeia archaeon (assembly GCA_964533505.1). Lineage (GTDB taxonomy): Archaea > Thermoproteota > Bathyarchaeia > 40CM-2-53-6 > 40CM-2-53-6 > FEN-987. The sequence goes on from CAZHKA010000004.1 coordinate 16,359, forward strand.
AGCTCTTTTCTTTCCTTTAGCTCGGTCAGGAGGCTCTGTCGGTTAGACTTTACGAGTATACTACCCACGCTCTTGTATACTGGAGTTTCATCCGTGGATTTCTCAAGCTCCGACAACGCCTTGTCTGTTTCATTTAACTCGAGTTCGAGCTGCTGCTTCTGGGCAGAGACAGATTGGAGCGTTTGCTGGAGTTGCTGCAGCCTGACAAGCTGTTCTTGGACTTGTGGTGGTAGTTCTACTTCTTCGCCCAAGACAAGTGTCCTCAGAATTCCGGAAATCGCGTAGCCCAAGGAAGGCGACTTATTAAGCATTTCAGGCAGACGAACCAAGCGGTCCTGTCGGATAGTTTTCCTCTACTCTCCAACCTAAATCCAGACCAATCATTTCCAGGCGTGACTCGTAATGTTCACCAACGGCGGTCGCCACATCCAGATTGCGGGACGACGATATTGCCAAACTTGCCAAATCATGACAGAGCAGGTGTGTCATAAGGTCAGGTACCGGGAAAATCCGGGGCAAGAGGGCACGCTGCTGAAGGAAAGTTACTGGATTTGCTCGGATTGCGTCAAAGAGTCGAATGAGACGAAAGTGCAGCTATTGCCGACGGATAAGGTGAAAATCATCAACCGGCTGCTAAGGATGCAGGATGACTACGCGATCCGATCCATGAAAATTGCATCAACGCCAGAAGGGCTATTTGTCAAAATAACGGTGGATGAATCAAACGGTTGACTGTCATGCCTGAGTTTTAATGTGAGAGCACCGGAAAGCTACCCAAGCTGTCAGGGGACCGGCAATGCCAGAACTCCTCAAGAAGAGCATAGAGGCTGACGACGAGACAGGGACAACGACGGCGTTACTGAATTACGGAAACGCGAAAGTCCCGATTCCAAATAAGTTCGCCACCACCACAGAACTAAACGCCACTCGGCTCGTGGGGCTAAAACAAGAGTTCCCAACCGAAATTATAGTGGCCGGGAAACTGATCTACCCTGAGACGTTGAAACGGGTCCTCAAAGAGGAAGAATTTCTCAAGGATTTTGCACGACGGCTGGCTCGAGAAACAGGATCGCACGAGGACGCACTTAGCATGCTCTTTCTCGTATTCAAAGGTGAAGCCGCGATCACCGAATCAGCAGACCTACGAACGGTCCTAGACCTCCAGTACTTCTCGGACATGGACGTGATAACCGTTCAGCAAACCCAAGGGGCTTCGCCCACCGAGTTCATGGGCCTCTACAGATTTGCGGAACGATGGTTGGATAACAGGGGGATAGACAAGCCATTGATGCCGGTCCTTGCGCCAACCGCGACGGCGGATGAATTCGACAAAGTTCTGAAGCCTTTGTTGAAGAGGAATGTCAAAGCCTTAGGTTTCGATATGAGGGGCGGATTCTACTATCAAGCCCTACGTTCACTTGAGGCTGCTAAGAAGAGGAATCCCGACCTTTGGGTGCACACGTTTCAGGTTCCGCCGAAAATTCGGTTCGCGAGAAGTCTTCTGCGATGCTCCGAAGGGATGATGCTTCCATTCTTTGGTGTGGACAGCTTCAACCGTTGGGTTGTTCCTCCTCCACCCGTCCCGCTCACCAAGGACAAGATCAACATGTTCGACGCGACCAACTGGGGCGTTTTCAAAAGGAAGGAATGGACGCATGAATACGGGCCGCGCCTAAGCTGCACTTGTCCAATGTGCAATAAGCAAAAATTACCAACATTCTTCCTCGGGCAAGTCCTCACAGTCTTGGGCAGAAGCAAGGTGCATGATCACTACTCACAACGAGAACAGCTTCTGGCACTGTCGTCGCACGTTAAGCGCGGAAACGTGAAGAACTTTGTATCCCGAAAGAAGTATCCGAATGAGTTTCTGAAACAAAGTTCTAACGAGGCGCAGCCAGCGAACTAGGCCTTGCCTTCCGTCATCTTCGTCATTAATGCCGGTAGGTTAACTTCTGCCTTGGTTCTCCAGCCAAGTGACATGACTCCGGCGTCGTCTTCTTCAAGGTAGCCGGCTCGGAGGAATATGTCAACTAAGGTCATCGCTTTCCATCTGCCATATTTTTGCGCAGCCAATTTCTCGACGTCCTCACGAGGGGTTTTGCCTTGTTTGGCTACGATGTATGCGATTATACCACTCAACGCCGCTAGGTTGTCGATTCTCCACCCGATCATCTTCGCCTCTTTTAGCCCCAACGAGCCCTTGAGGATAACGTAGTATCTCGGTTCTTCCATCTGCACTCCGCTTTCATCCGAAACCATTTGGCCTGAAGCCGGCTCGGTGACTTTCTTGATCTCCAGATCCAACTCGGATAGCATAGTGCCAAGTTGGTCAAGCACCTGCTGGTAGTTCTTTCCAACCTTCTCTTTTAGTTCCCATTCCTTCGCCCCAGGCATCTTGCCCCGCCTGAAGAAAAGCAAGTGCACCGCCCGCTTCAGCTTGTCCGAGTAGAAGCTCTTAGTCTCAGTCTGTGTCTCGGTCTCCGTCATTGTTATGCCTCGCTCGGTATTGCTATGGGAACGCTGATCCCGCCTTCCGCGGGCTTGTTGGTCGGTTGCTCGTTGGGGATCAACGTTATCAGTTCTCCACCTATTTGCATCTTAGCAAAGCCGTAGGTCACGAGGAAGCTGACGAAATAGGCTCTTTGCACCGTCTCTTGGTGACTTGCCGCTTTAATGAACTTCCAGTAGTCCACCGGTCCCTTTTCGCTGTTCTGCAGGTTCGTGAGTTCTTTCCACAGCCCCCTTAGATGTGCTTCAAACTCCTCGCCGCGGATTCCCAGACCCGTCAGTGTGGTGTCATCTGCACTCTCAGGGTTCTTTCCACGTGCGTAGTCACGTCGTTTCCAACGTTCCTGGATGGGGAGAAGTAGGTTCCAGTAGTCTAAGCCGCTCGAAACTGCTTCGTTGGTAAGTTGTTCCAATTCTGCGAGGGGATGCCAGCTTTGCAGAAAAACCTCTGCGAGGCGCTTCTCACTCATTCGTTGGAACTTCTTCGCCACGAACTCGGGTTCCGCGTATAGCGCGCTTGATTGGAATTTCAGTTGAGTATTCTGTAGGCGTACCACCTCAGAGAGTCTATTGAGAGCGTGAGCATCGAGGCAATTGTCTTCGAATTCAGCCCACAACGGAAAGTATTCGCGTAGGGTATCAACGCCGAGCTTTACGTCAAGGAAAAACGGGTTGAATTTTCTTTTTTCAATGGCGTCACAGGTCTCGATGACCTCCTTCAGCTCCTTCCGGCCTGCCGCGAGGGGCTGGCGTCCAGTCTTCGGTTTCTCTTCCACGATCATTTCAACTCGCTAACTAGTGATGATCCTGCGACGTTTTGTACAACAACCACGTGGCTCCGATTCGTGACGTTCACCTGCCCAGGCGTAATGGCGAGGTATTGACCGTCGGTCATGGAGGCTGCCTGCGAGATAATCAGTTGAGTAACTGATTCTCGGTTCTTGGGGTCCATGTGAACGTCGAATTCGTCGATTGCGCGAAATGGAGAGGTGATGTGCTGCTGTAATGCCAGCAAGAAAGCCATCATCGCAATGCTTCGCTCTCCTCCACTCTGCGTAAAGGCGTCTAGTGCGGTAGGTTTGTTCCCTTTGTAGCCGACCATGATCTCCAACCCACATTTTTCGATATCCCGAAGAGAGATTAAGCGAATGGCGCCAGTTGCGTTTACTGCTTTGAGAATTTCTCCATATCGGGCGGTCAATTCTTCGAGGAAGCTTGAAAGAACCTCCCTCCACCGCGAGAGCCGTTTGTCAAGTTCGTTCATGACTTCTTGGCGGCTCGCGGCGACATCATCCGCCTTTGCCTTCAATTCTTCATATACCTTCGCATAAGAAGAGTACATCCGCTCTACGTCTTCGGAAAGGGATGATAGGGGCTTCATCTGTTCCTCTACGGCACCGATCTCCAACATGATGTCGAAAGTCTTTCTCGGCGATTCATTTGCTGGCCCGCTTTGGGCGGCGGAAGCGATCATGGGGTCAAGCTCTTCCTTTGCAAGGCGAAGTTGCGCTTGAAGATCTGCTAATTCTTCCGTCAGCAGTTTGCGTTTGAAGCCTGAAACCTCATACTCAACGTTAGTATCGATGAGGCGCGTCAAAGCATCCTCCAGTCTACCGCTCACGTCAACTATCTTCTCACTGAGGGCGGTCATCCTATCTTTTTCTCTCGCAAGCTTTCTCTCCGATTCTTCAGCGGTCTCTTTCCACGCGTTCTTGAATTTGTCAAGGTCCTTCGTCGCTAGGTCCGCTGTAGGGGTTTCAGAGGCGAATTGAACCTCTTGGAATTGATTGAGCAGGCTAGTGGCCCATTCAATATTGAGCTCTTGAGTAGTGATCTGCTTAACAAGTTCGACTTTTTCGTCCTCCAGCCCAATCCGGCCAAGGTTCAGCTCATCGTATTTCGCTTGCCGTTTCTTCTTCGAGTCGGACAGTTCCTGAATCTTGTCTTCAATCGATTGTAGCGCTCTTGCCTTGGACTCTATTCTCGTCTCGATATGAGTTAAGGCGTCTCTTTTCTTTTGAATGCGGCTCCAAAGCAACTCTACCTTCAATCCTTCCAGTTTGGTTTCGAGTTGCCGTTTTTGCAAGTACCGGTCGTATTCGCGTTTCCAGAAATCATGTGTCTCCTTAGTTGACTCTAGAACTTGAACTAACGATTGTTCCTCGCTCATCACACTCTCCAATCGCTTCCTTGCATCGAGCACTTCCTCCCTGTAGGACTGGAAACCAACAGCCTCTTCCAGCATCTTGAGTTTGTCTTGCGGCGTTACGGCTGCGAATCGGCCAACCATGAATTGATGCATAATGACCAAGATATTATCGGGGTTGAGGCCCCATGACTGGAATACATCGGTGACCGCAGTTTTCGGTACAGGTTTGTTTTGCAGTAGATAGTAGTAGGTTCCGTTTTTCTTGATCACTCTTGTGACAGTCACAACGTCCGTGTGGAAGTGTGGGAAGGCCTTCTTCTCGCCGCTGTTGTCTAGGATTAGCGTGACTCTTGCTTCATCCGTACCCCACCTTATGAGGTCGCTAAGGCGTTTCGATCTTTCCGTGTACGCCTGACCAAGGACTAGTGAGATGGCAAGTAGGATTGAAGATTTACCAGCCCCATTGGGGCCACAAATCAGGTTGAGCCCGGTCTGGAGTGGAACGTAAGAATTCTCATAGGACATGAAGTTTGTGAGTACGACGCCTTTGATCATCTAACCGAGCTACCGTCGCCATGCACCGTGGCTTTGGCTTCGTAAAAACGTTCGGGGGCAGAGTGGCCGCGGCATGGTTGTCACATTAGAATGTTGTGGGTTTAGGGTGACTTGAACGCCATCGTTGACCCATGGCATGAAGGCCGTTCATTGGATTGACTGCACGTCTGCGAGCGTATGCCATTCGTTATTGCAGTATCCTTTTGCAGGGAGTTGGTCGCAATTTAGGAAATCGATTTTGATATCTACGTTTAAATATGCTGTGGTCTCTTCGGAGAGTTCTGACGGGAGTGACGAAGAAAGTTTGCGGAGGCTCGGCAAAATTCTTCATCTGTCCAACGGCCGTAGCCTCATAGTCAAATGCGATGAGTCCCGGTTCGTAAAACTTGGGACGAAAGTTTGCGATAGTAAACTGAAGGAAATTGGAAAAGTTCAAGATCTATTCGGTCCAGTGGCTTCTCCATACGTCGCGGTAAGGCCTACAATCTCTTCGCCGGACAAGTTCGTCAATCGAATCGCTTACGCCTTCGATTAGCCCGGAGAAATTGAGAGAGTGTTCAAAGAATCCGATGGTGAATTAGGGGAATCCCTAGAGGCCGCCCCTAAGATCCGGGTGTGCCCAGAATGTGGTGGACCGAAACTTATACGCGATTACGAAGCCGCTGAGATAGTTTGCATGGCCTGTGGGTGCGTCATCGCAGAGAAACTTGCGGACACCCGTCCGGAATGGCGTGCGTTCGATGAGGATCAGAAAACTAAGCGCACGCGAGTCGGCGCCCCTCTCACTTATACGATTCATGATAAAGGCCTCTCGACAGTTATCGACTGGCGTGACAGGCGAGTTCTCGGGAAACACGCTACGGAAACTCAAAGGTTGGACCTGTATAAGCTGCGCAAGTGGCAGAGCAGAGTTCGTGTCTCGGATGCGACGGAGCGGAACCTCGCCGTCGCTTTAGCCGAGTTAAGTAAGCTAGCTTCCGCGTTGAATCTTCCGAAGAATATTCTTGAGACGGCTTCTGTCATTTATCGGCGGGCTATCAAGAAGCGCCTTATTCGCGGCCGTTCAATCCATAATGTGACCGCGGCTGCGATATATATGAGTTGTAGACAATGTGGCGTGCCTAGGACTCTTGACGAGATAGCGTCTTCTTCAACTCTTAACAAGAAAGATGTTGGGAGAAGTTATAGGTTCATGGTGAGAGAGCTTGAAGCGTTTGTTCCGCCTTCAACAAGTCGGAACTACGCGGCTCGATTCAGCAACAAGCTGGTAATCTCGGGAAAGGCGGAGGCAATCGCTATCAGAATACTTGAGATCGCAAGAGAGATGAAGCTTACAAGTGGTCGGGGACCAACGGGCATCGCGGCTGCGGCGACCTACATTGCGACCGTTTTGACGAATGAGAGGAAGACTCAGCGGGAGATTGCGGAGATTGCCAACGTGACTGAAGTTACGATTAGGAATCGGTACAAGGAGCTTTTGGAACGGCTCTTTATCGAGGTGCCTTTGTAGGCGCTTTAAGATCTGTGCTTTTCTGTGCTAGTTTTGATGTATCGCAAAGCCCAAGTTCGAATGTTGCGCCGTTGATTTGCCACTGTTTCGTGTAGTAGGGCAGATGAACTTTCGTTTTGCCTACAGTTATCTTCAGTTGCTTAGCCCGCACCTCTCCAGCGATGTAATCGCGTTTGTTCTTGAGCAGGGCGACTTCGGTCTTTCCAGGGGCGACTAGGTATGCGTAAACAAATGAGTCGACTTTCAAGTCCATCTCCTTCCGCATTTGCTGCATTCGGCGGACGACGTCTCGTGCTAATCCTTCCGATAGCTCGCTCTTGGTTAGCTTAAGATCGATGAAGAGTTCGCCCTCGGCAAGCTTCGCTTTGCCAAATCTTTCAGGGTTATCGAGTTCAGGTGATCGGGGCTTAGATACTAACGCGAAGCGATGGCTGTTTGCTTGTTCCCTGAGGAGTGCGGAATATGTTCTCAACGTGTGTTTGACTGTGGTGGCGTCGCTCGCAACTAATATTTGCGGTACGGGTTGCCTTTGCTTCAATCCATTCGCCATTCTAAGTTCGGCAATGCTTGACAGGAGTTTTTGTGCGACCTTCATTTCCTCCTCCAATGACTCAGAAACCCATTTCGATTCGTACTTGGGCCAGTCAAGGAGGTGCACGGTTTCTGGATGCTTCGGCTCAGCGTTTCGTAGCATGTGTTGGTATATGGATTCAGTTAGGAGAGGCACGATTGGGGTCAGCATGGTGAGTGCCGCTTTCAGGGCTGCGTATAGGGTTGTGTAGGCTGCAAGTTTATCTCGGGACTGTGTTTCCACCCACGTGCGGCGCCTGATATACCGTACGTAGGTGTGGCTTAGATCCTCGATTAGGAATTCCTTCAGCCCCCTAACCGCTTCATGGATCTTATACTCGTCCATGAGCTGCGTTACTTCCTTGATCACGTGGTTTGTGCGGCTAAGGAGCCAGCGGTCCTCGGCTCGGAGGCTTCGCTTCAGGCGGCTAATCGGTACCTTCGCAGGTGCGAACTTGTCTAGGCTCATGTACGTGCTCGCGAAAACGTAGGTGTTCCATATGGTGCTTAGGTCTCCTTGGTACTGCCGAATCGCGTCCCATGAGAATTGCAAGTCTTCCCATAACGTTGCCTGTAGGACGTAGTAGCGGAAGGCATCTCTGCCGAATTTCTCAGCCACCTCGTGAGCCGTGACAAAATTGCCAAGTGATTTGTGCATCTCTCGGCCCTCGCTATCGAGCGCAAATCCGTGCATAAGCACCGTCTTGTAAGGGCACCTGCCCATAGTTACGATGCCGTGCCTTAGCAGTCCGAAGAACCAGGCTGTTATCTGGTCTCGTCCCTCGGTTATGAAGTCGGCCGGCCACCAGAGCTTCTCTTCGCGGGCATTGGCTGGATAGCCGAGGCATGCGAGTGAGGCTCCTCCGGATTCGAACCAGACGTCGATGATGTCCTCTACGCGGCTCATCTCTCCGCCGCAATCACAGCGGAGCTTAACTGCGTCTACCCAAGGTCTGTGAAGAGTGGGCAGGTCGACGGGTGAGACAGCGTTTTCGGTAAGTTCCTGCTTTGAACCGATAACTCGATCTTTTCCGCAAGAACTACATGTCCAGACAGGCAGTGGGGTGCCCCAAAACCTCTGGCGCGAAATGACCCAATCCTTTAACCCCTGTAACCAATTCTTGAACTGGTTCGCGCCCGCCCATTCCGGAATCCATAGAGTGGAATCAACCTCCTTTACAAATTCGTCTTTCATCTGGGCTATGCGAATGATCCACTGCTTCGTCGCTCGTATTATAAGCGGTGTTTTACATCGCCAGCAGACCGGGCTCCGATGCTCGATCTCAGCGGAATGAAGTAGGAATCCAAGCGTCTTGAGGTCGTGGATGATCTCCGAATTTGTATCTCTGATAGGCTTACCTGCATATTTTCCTGCTTCGGGCAGGAACCTTCCCTGGTCATCAACTAACATGACTACCGGTAGCTTGGTTTTCTCTCCGACTTCGTAATCTTCTTCTCCGTGTCCCGGGGCGGTGTGGACGCACCCCGTGCCTTCGGTTAGGGTAACGTACTCGCTGCTCAGAACAACTCTGTGCCCGGTTTCTAAATCCCTTTGCAACGGCACAAGGCTTTCCAGCGGTGACTTGTACCTTAGACCTTCCAACTTGCTGCCGGGAAAGGTCTCCAGTAACTGGAATGTTTGTCCGGTCTCAGCCTGTACCGGTTCTATGCGTTCCTTGGCGAATATGTAGGTCTCATCCTGAGCGCGCACCTTCGCGTACTCGAAATTGGGATTAACCATAACTCCGACGTTGGAAGGTAACGTCCAAGGAGTTGTCGTCCAAATGAGAATGAACTCGTTCGGGTTGCTTGCCAGCGGGAATTTTACGTAGATCGACGGATCGCGTAGCATGGTATATGCTAACACAACTTCATAATCCGAGAGGACGGTTTCACACCTGGGGCACCAATGCACTACCCGCTGGCCGTGATCCAGAAGCCCCTTTGACCAAGCCTGCTTGAGACCCCACCAGTCGCATTCAATATAGTAATCGTGATGTGTCATGTACGGATTATTCCAATCCATCCAGATTCCCAGATCCTCGAAGGCTTGGGTCATCGCAGCAGCGTTCGTCTCTGCAAAGGTCCTGCATTCGGAAATGAAACGTTCTAGGCCGAGGCTTTGTATCTCCTTCTTCGTGTGCACGCCGAATTTCTGCTCAATCGCGAGCTCTATTGGGAGGCCGTGGCAGTCGTATCCGGGCTGATCGCGGACGTTGAAGCCGCGGGAGCGCTTGTATCGTATGACAGTGTCCTTGACGACCTTATTCCAAGAAGTTCCTATGTGTGGAGTATCGGAACTTGGAAATGGTGGGCCATCTAAGAAGTAGAATTTCTTCTCACCTGACTTGCGTTGCTTGACTAAATCGTAAGTTTGGTCACGATCCCAGACGGCGACCACATCCGATTCGACAAGTTTCGGGTCGTATTGTTTTGGTAATTCTGTGACGTACTTGTTCTTTGTTACCATTGCATATCAGCTACAAGTAGAACAACAGAATGGCTGCGTGCGCGTCGGCCGAGGGAAGGCGCAAGTTTACAATGCGATTTCTCGGTCACCTTTCACGGACGGCACCATTCAGCCACTCAGCGGACGATACTGTATTTTAATTTAACGTCTGGCTTTTATCCGGTTAGTTTGGGTGGAGCCTTAGCGGATACGAATCATTTCCCGATACCCCATCATTTCTTCGCATCCTCTTTGGGGTACAGTTTTGCGTTTAGCTCCTTCTTCGTCTTCGCCACGCCGTAGTGAGTTTCCCGTATCCATTGGCCGTAGAGGTGGCAGTATTCGTTGCCGAGGGCTAAGTCGACGAGATGCTTATGCTCGGAATCCTTCTGGTCGGGAGTGAAGAGTTCGCACCGTTGAACCGTCTTATACTCCCGCGTTGGTTGTGAACTCATGGCTTTATCGCCTTCCCGATTAGGACGGCTTTCGTACATGCCACATGGAAACGGTGGTTCTTCTTAAATCGCTTAGGCGCCTTAACCTCGGAGTTTTTAGACTCAATTTCGTAACCTCCTAATCTAGGCGGGGAGCGGTATTGCATGGCGCGGAAGTTTTCGATGAATCATGTCAATTCCCAAAATCGAAAGAGCACTATCTAACATCAGCCGTGTACTTTCTTTCCGCAACCTCTTGGGCGAATATAGGGCGCATGACATGCAACCATCCTATAAGAGGCCTATCCGCGTGGACGCTCGTACTGATAATGACGGTGGGCAACGGTTGTGTTTTTGATAGATTTCAGCTTAACCCGTATGGCATACACTCACACATAGCTGCGAGGGTATGACCAGCTCTACCCAACTCCACGAGGACGAGACTCTCTCTTCCTCCGCGTCTGTCGCTATCCAAGTTATCCGCGGAGGCCTTTCTCCTTTTGTCTATCTTTCCGTGTCTTCGCTGCGGCCGTGCAGGCCATTGGGTCAGAGTTCCTTAAGTTTGTTATACATCTTAAGGGCTTGGTTGTAATCAGACTTAAGCTCGTAGTACTCCGCCCAATTATTCAGTGTTCATGGACCCTCAGGGTCGACCTCCTTCATCCATTGCAACCTCTTCAGAGCCTCTTCCTCATCAACCCCGTCGCAACGTGTTTTGCTATGTCCTTTGTATCACGAGAATGTCGCTCAGGTCCCTGTCGTACTGTTCGGCCCAGAGGTGTTCTTGGCCCGGGGCTTCTATCAGCTGTGCGGTGATGCGAACCTTGTTTCCGGATTTCCTAACGCTGCCTTCGAGCACTGAACCAACTTGCAATTCGTTGGCAATTTGTGAAACATTCTTGCTTGTGCCAGAGTAGTAACTGCTTGACGTCCGTGCTATGACTCGTAATCCGTGCAACTTTGATAGAGTTGCAATGAGCTCTTCAGTCAGTCCGTCAAGTAACCGTCCGCTGGATCAGGACTAATGTTGGTGAACGGCAGCACGGCGATCTTCTTTCTATCGAGGGCTAAGGGCTTGGCGGAGAATGCTGGTGGAACGAAACTTCCCATGCGGGTAGGATCGCCTAACTGCAACTAGCTTCTACACTAACTAGTGTTCTCAACTATCCATTAACCTTGACTGAGAGTTCGGATGACCAGTTTTACTAACTTCACCGTCGGAATTCGGCTAACGACGTAGAGGGAAACACGGACACCTCGAGAGCGGGGGAAAGTCCCACCTCCGGCGCCAAGATTCACCCACGGGAAGATTGGGCCTAGTTCTTATGATAGGTCGGATTCGAACCCCGCGTAGTACATGCACAGGACTGGACGAACACCGGACATTTTTCAGAATTCTTGGTTCTCTCATCAGGGAGATCGCCCATGAACTAATCCAATGCTATCTCAGTCAACCGTCTGAGTGATACACAATAATCGTGCTTAGAAAAACTAAGCTAGCTTTTCTAGTTGAATGCAAACCCCACTCACTCGCGAGCGAGTCGCCGCAGAAAAAGGCGGAGTTATGAGCCGGAATTCTCCGGGCTCATGCGTCCGGGGGGTGTGTTTACTTGAATTTCTGGAGGTTTGTATTGTCTTCGTTGAAGACCATTTCGAGCATGGCCAAGACTGA
>CAZHKA010000005.1:0-31977 GCA_964533505.1 uncultured Candidatus Bathyarchaeia archaeon
GGGTTCATGCGATGGAGCCTCGGGCGGGATTCGATCCCGCGACCTGCCGCTTTCCTGCGTGTTGTTACAAGGCGGCCGCTCTCTGGTCAGGTTGATCTGCCAGGCTGAGCCACCGAGGCGCACCGCCGACTATGAATGACCCCGCTTAAAATTCTCGCGACGGTTTCTTCTTGTGGCGTTTTGCGGCGGCGACGAGTGCAGTCACAGCCGGGAGCTCTTCGCCAGCCAACATGCTTAGCATTGCTCCGCCGGCGGTGCTTACGTGTGAGAGTTGGTCTGAGATTCCGAGAATATCCGCGTAACCGCCTAGGTGGCCACCGCCGACGACGGTGAAAGCGTTTGCTCTTGCCATTGACTCAAGAATAGCTTTCGTGCCGCTTTCAAAGCCGTCCTCTTCGAAGACGCCCATAGGGCCGGCCGCTACCACCGTCTTCGATTCGCTAATGAGTTCTGCGAATTTCTGAATAGTCTTTGGGCCAATGTCCATTGCTCTCGCCGCCCGAGATAATTTCTGGAAAGGCGTGTCAGTTCGTCCTCCTGTACTCGCCGTTCCAAAGTCTAAGGGCAAGGTTATGCGCCCACGGTACTTCGACAATATGTGGACCGCCCTGAGCACTTGATCGGTGACATCCCCCAAGTCCTCCTCATTCGCATCTCCTAGCTTCACGTCGCCGGCTTTGAGGAAGACTTTGGCTACATTCCCTCCGACTAGAACGCGATCGGCCTTTCCCGTCGCAAGAATGTTCTCGATGACCGGAACCTTGTCTTCGACCTTAGCGCCTCCAAGAATGTAGGTGCTGGGACGAGTTGGGTTGACCATCAACTTCTTGATCGCGGACAATTCTTTCTCCATCAGTTTTCCGGCCGCGGCTGGAAGCACTTGGGGGAACCCTACGAGTGAGGTTTGCGCCCTGTGGGCTGCGGCAAAGGCGTCGTCCACGTATAAATCGAAGAGCGGCGCTAAACGGGTTACGAGGTTAGTCTTCGCAAGTTTTTCTCCCGAGTCTTCCAACATTTCCTCGGCGCAAAACCGCACATTATCTAACACGACGACCTCTCCTCTCTTCAGCTCCTTAACCGCCTGTCTTGCGGCTGGTCCCATTACGTCGTCGATGAAGGTGACCTTTTGAGAACAGGTTCGCTGTAGATGCACGGCGTGCTGCCGCATTGACGTGAAATCTCCCCGTCCCGGCCGACTTTGATGTGATAAGATGGCTACCTTGGCCTCATCTAGGGCGTCGAGGGTTGGTTTGGCCGCTTTGATTCGTCCGTCGTCAAGGATCTCATTGCTGCTAGGGTCTAAGGGTGCGTTGATGTCCAACCTTAGCAATACAACCTTATCGCGAAGTTCGAAATCGTCTAGGGTCAGGTATTGAAAATCCATTGCGCCGACGCCGCCCATAGCGACTTACGCTCATGCTCATTTAATTCATCTCTTTCAGAACCGGCTTGAGAAGGATTGGGAACATTTTTACCCCAAGCTCAGATGTTCGGGCATGGGCCGGGGTGGCTCAGCCTGGTAGAGCGCCAGCCGGGCTTAAGGGACGAAACTCATAATCTGGAAAGCAATGGGCCCAGAAGCCGCGGGTTCGAACCCCGCCCCCGGCACCACATTCATTACATTACTCATTACATTACTCTACAAGCGGCTGGGCAGAGGTATTCGGCTTAGAGTGTTAACCGCGTTCCCTTGAGAACGGTCGTCCCGTCAAATAGGACGTGTGGGTTTTTGAGAACGAGATCAATGTGAGTTGGGGCGCTGTTTTTTCCCCCAAGCTTGCTGTTATCTCCTAATGCCACGTGCACCGTTCCTAACTTTCCCTCATCTTCTATGATTGAACCTCGAATGCGCGCCAGGGGGTTCAGGCCGATCCCGAATTCACCAACACGGAATGATGCGGGACTCTTGGCTTCTCGAAGTATCCGCCTGAGTTTCCGCGCATCACCTCCCCCATTGATGCGTCGGGCCACTCCATGCTGAATACTGATGTTGATGGGTTGCTTCACAACGCCGGTTACGGAAGTGCTTCCATCAACGACGAGGACTCCGGCAGTCTCTTGTTCCAGTGGAGCGATGTATGCCTCAATCTCTGGTGTACCGGTCACGTCTCCTGGTCGCGTGGCCATCCCACTCACCCCGCCCCCACGTCTCCCTTGCACATTGAATTCTAGGTCGGTGCCCGAGGAAGTTGTTACTCGAATATGTTTTGCGCGAGTCAATTTGCGTATAAGTGCGTTCATGACTTTTTCCTGTTTGGGAAAGTTTGCGAACATTGCCCTTGAGCCCAAAACCGACTTGGTCGCCCCTGCCATTGAGATGAAACGGGCACCTTTCCGACACGCGGCTGTCCTAGCATCGGTGTGGTAGAGTGTTCGGCTGGTTGGGCAGATTATAATGTCGGCGGAGAGCATTGCAGCGACAACGGGAGGTGGGGGCTCATCGCCGGGGAGACTTCGAGGCTTCATCGTCATCGTGGTAACTTCGATACCAAGTCCAGAACATGCGGCCATAATCGTACCGGCGATGTCAGGGTCTGTTGCTGAGTCAGTGACGATGAGGACTTGCTCGCCAACCTTTGCATTGGCGCATGCGCGGAGCAGGTTCACCGCTGCTTTGTACGCTCTGGACACTATTCTCAACGGCCCGGACCGTGCCAGCCGACTCGCGAATAATGAGCCTTGCTAAGCCAGTCTCCAGCTCATGGTCCGCGAATCTGTGTTGGGGATTCCGCTTTGGTACGCCGCTTCAATTACCGCTTCTCGAAGATCTCCTCCAGTCAACTGTGTCCACAATTTAGATGAAACGGAGGCCCTGGACGGCCCGTGGCTATGCATGGGAGACAAAGTGCTGTACGTACGCGATCACGGTGTGCGCGAGACCGAGGAAAGAGTTCCAGAGCATCATCACCGTATTCATGATTGTATCTAGACTCAGTTCACTCACCTCTTTTCAGTTTGCGAGAAACATGATCTTCCCGTGTAGAGTTAAGCCTACTTCTACCCGGTAGAACACTCAACTAATTTACTGGGCCGTTCAGCACCTGATCAGGTAATCGTGTGAACACTTGCATCTGTGAGTTCCGTCTGCTCGACATATTTCTTCAGATACTTGCCGATTAAGTCAATCTCGACGTTCACAAGGTCGCCTACTTTCTTCCGACCAAGCGTGGTCTTGGTTAGGGTTGTAGGTATTAGGCAGACGGAGAAAGAGTCCGTTGCGACATCGACGAGGGTAAGGCTAATGCCATCTAGGGCGATTGACCCCTTCGGCACCATCATGGCGAGAAGCTCTGCCCTTGCTTGAATCCAAAGCTTCACGGAACTGTCGGCCATCGGTATGACGCTGGTGATTTGCCCGGTTCCATCGATGTGGCCGCTGACTAGGTGGCCGTCTATGCTGTCCGAAAGTCGCAATCCCCGCTCTATGTTCACCCTCGAACCCTTAGTCAGCTGTCCCAGGTTAGTCACACGTAGTGTTTCCTCGATCACATCAAAAGCGACAACGGTCTTCTTCTTTCGAGTTACTGTGAGGCATACGCCGTTTACGGAAATGCTTCCTCCAATCTTGACTCCTTTCGCCGATGCGCCGAGATTTAGTTGGATGGTCTCGCTTTTACCTGCAGTCTTGACTATCGAAACAACAGGGACCGTCCGTTCCACAATACCAGAGAACATTCACTCATCAACCTCAGAGTTCGTTTATGACTTTCGAAATCGTCTCTGCCACGAAATTCAGAAGAACGCTTCCCGTCTCACGGCTGGCGGTGGTTGGGTCTCCAATAACTCCCGACTTTGTTAATTCCTCTGCTCGCCACCCAAATGATACTCTCGCCAAATCTTCCGTCTCAAAGGATAGGGGCTGTGCTAACTCAGGTTCTTCACGCTTGGCCTTCGACATGTCCACGCTTTCAGGTCGGATCAACAGCGCCATCGAGGTTTCGATCTCATCCGCATGGCCCACTAACCTTCTCTCAGACCTACGGATTTCAGCAAATCTCACCTTGGCGATGTCCATAACCGTAAATGAATACACCTGCATTTCAGGGAATGATTGTTTGACCTTACCTAACGCGACATCTATGGTTCCTCTGTTGCCGCCATGCCCGTTGATGAAGAACATCTTTCTGATCGCACTCTTGAGAACGCTTGCACAAATATCCACCACGACGTTTGCCATCGTTTCGGGCTGAATAGATATGGTGCCGGGGAAACCGAGATGCTCCCCTGAACATCCAAGATCGAGCGCGGGCATCAGAAACGCGTTAGAACATCGCATCGTTACTTCTCTCGCGACGTACTCGGCAATCATTGTGTCGGTCGAGAGTGGAAGGTGTGGACCATGCTGCTCGAGGCTCCCGATTGGGAGTATGGCTTTTGATATGCGCCCGGTTTTAACTAGGTCTTGAACGGCCATCCACGTGAGGTTTGTAAAGTCTTGCATTTTTTGAATCATTCTGCCACCCCATAATTGAGCACTAATTCGTTCCTTCTTCGTTCGACGTCACGAAGTGAGAGCTTGATCGCTTCGCTCATCTTGCTTACGCCGACCCCTTCGGCGAGGGTAGTGGCTTTCTCTCCGCCCACAATTAGGGGCGCGACTGTGATCCTGATTTCGTCAACTAGGTGGTTCGCAAGCATCGACCAATTGAGTTTCCCTCCCCCTTCAAGCAAGACACGCTCGACCCCCATTGAATGCAATCTAGCGAGAAGCGCCCTGAGGTCGACGCGTGGACTTCCACAGCGTACGATTTTGGCTCCCCGCTCTTCCAATCTCTTCACCCGCATATTCGGCGCCTTTCTCGAAACGGCGACAATCGTTTTCCCGTCCTTTGAAGCGAAGATTCTTGATGTCGGAGGCGTTCTTGCGAGGCTATCTACAACTACGCGAAATGGGTTTGTGCCGTTCACCCGTCGTACAGTTAAGCGCGGGTTATCGGAAATCAAGGTGCCGATTCCGACGATGATTGCGTCGACTTCGCTCCTTAGTTTATGGACTCGTCTTAGGTCTGCGTTTGACGATATTCGAGAGTCGCCCGATGTTGTTGCTATTTTGCCGTCTAATGTCATGGCGGCGTTTAGAATGACGCGTGGTCTGTGATAGGCTTCGGTAGCTTGGGAGTGTCCCATGCACGAGTTCACCGACGTCGATTATGACAATCGGAAAGGGCACTCATTGATCTCACAGCATCGTTGTGGTGAGTGCCGGTTTTTCACCGTTTGAATTGCGGATGCGATCGAGATTCGATGTTGCCAGTTCTGCTGCCTTCCTTGCTGAATGGGCGATGCCGATACCGCACTTCAGCCTGACTTGCTTTGACCTGTAGCTGGCGAGTAGGGACTCTATCTCTTCAAGCTTCACGCCATTTGCTACGCCTATGAAGTTATCACCGCCCACGAAGAAGAGCAATGCGTTCTGCTTAGTGAATAGCTGCATCAGTTCGGCATAGAGTTTCATAACGTGCAAGGATGTTTCGTATGCGGAGGAGCGGTCTGTATGGGTTTCGGTTATGTCGTCGATGTCGAAGTGTGCTATCTGAACGTAGGATTCATCGATGTCTAGGGTGCGGTCTGATGCAATGACGCCGCTTCTCCTTTCGGATTGAGCGCTGCCTATTGATTGTAGCAGTCTAGAGGCGTTCCGTTGTGCTTCGAATGGATTTTCGCCTACCCCGATGCCCATGCTTATCGTAACTGGGAATTCATTGCGCAGTGAACGTTGAATTTCTTCGTGCTGCGTTTTCGTGATGCCATTGGATACGGCTAGCATTTCGTCGAATCTATTGAAGAACACAAGTCCTTCTCGTTCGGCGAACCTTCTCTCGATTGCGGAGTAGAGATCCGCCTGTAGGCTTTGAAGCACGTGCTCCCTATCGGCTCCAATCGTTCCAGTCCAGGGGCCGTAGTTATCGAGTTGAATGAGCGTCACTTGCACTTGCTTGTGGTCCATCTTACTCAACCATTTTGGGGTAACCGGCGCGGGTTTTCTTTCGCGTCTCTCTTAGCCGTGTCACCATCTTGACAGCGGCATCGACGCTACGGTTCGCGTATTCATTCGCCCTTGCTTCCGCCTGCGCCCATTCCATTCCGGGGCCGGCGACGCCGAGGGTTACTGGCTTTTTGTATAGTAAGGTTAGATCTACAAGTTTGCCGGCTAGGGTGTGTGCGATTACTTCGTCGTGTTTGGTCTCGCCGCGCACTATTGCGCCCAGGGTGACTACTGCGTCGACGTCATGCTTTTCCAGAAGCGTTTGAACGATCAGCGGCATATCATATGAACCAGGGACTTTGCAAACGTAGGTAACAAGGGCTTTGAGCTGCGAGGAGCGCTTAAACGCTTGCTTCAACATTCTGCTCGTTATTTGTTCATTGAATTCTGCGATTACGAAGGCCAACCTGACTCCTTTTCGCATCTTCTAAGGCCCTGACGAGTTTAGCGGCTGTTTTGTTGCGAGAATTTCGATACGAGCTCTTGCCCTTCCACGAGCGGTATCCCATGTGACTTGGCGTATTTGCGGGCATCTTCGACGGAGAGCGCATTGTGACTTCTTCCATCCAACATTTCACATATCGCAGCCGCTGGCGCAATCCCGGCCAGTCTACACAGGTATAGGGATAGTTCGGTGTGACCTCGTCTCTCTGCCAACGAGCCCGGAGATTCCAAGAGAAGGTGTACATGCCCCGGTGCCCTGAAGTCTCTTATGAAGATCTGCCGACATTCTTTTCCGCCGTTCGCTGCGATCTTGGAGAGTTCGCCCATTTCATTGATTGTCAGGGCTCGGTCTCGATCCGTTACTCCTGTGAAAGTTTGCCGATGGTTGATTGTTATTGAGAATGCGGAGCGCCCGCCGTAGGGAGCCTCTTGCTCTTCTAGCAGTTGCAAGACTGGATACTGCTTTGAGGCGAGACGCAGAATGTTGTGTAGGCTTGTTATGCCCAGCTTGTCTCCGACTTCGTGGCCCAACGCGAGGCACAAGAGTCCGCCTGCATCTGTTCTCATTGCTCTGATGTGCTCTGGGGAAACAAATTCTGCCGCGGCGACCATGTCGACTTCATTCTCGCGGCTTTGGGAGTCGTGGAGGAGTACGATGTTCCCGTCTCTGAGTTGATTCATGGCAAGCTCCAGTTCCCTGGCGGGAACAGTGATCAGTTCCATAATGGGCGTGGGGCTTTCCGGTCCATTTAATGGTTACTATCAATTGAGTAATAACACATTATCAAGTAGAACGAACCAACGATTTAGACGACTCGTAACTATAGCAACCGTGCGCAGTGGAATTCCTCAGCCTCAGGAAAAAAGAGAGGAACATGCTATGGTGGTCTTCGGTAACTGCGAGTGTGAGGCTTGTTGCTTAGATTAATCCAGTCTTGAAAGCGTTCACTCTAGGATTTCCACTTTGCCGTCTCTTCTTCCCACATATATGCAATCGGCCATGTTTAGGAATAGCCCGGTTTCCAAGACGCCAGGTATCATGTTCAGTCTACGATCTAACTGAGTGGGATGAGCGATTCGTCCAAAATCAGCGTTAAGCATGAAATTTCCGTTGTCCGTGATCACCGGGCCCGCTTTTTCTGTTGATTCGCGTAGGCGTGCACGTCCGCCCATATTCGTGATCTTGACCTGAACTGACTTGTAGGCGAAGGGCATCACTTCCAGTGGAACCGTCTGTTTCTCGCCTAGGTGCTTGGTGAGTTTTCTCTCGTCGACAACAATGGCCAACCTACGTGCGCTCGAGTCAACGACTTTCTCTCGCAGCATGGCACCGCCTCCGCCCTTCACGACATTGAACGAATCCACCTCAACCTGATCTGCTCCGTCAATCGCGTAGTCAACAATGTGCACCTCATTCATGGTTCTAATCCTCAGGCCATGAGATACGGCCAGGTTTTCGATTTGATACGATGTCGGGACGACCGAAAGCTCGAATCTCCGACTTCTTACTAGTCTGGCGATTTCAGCGACAGCGTGGACGGTTGTGGATCCGCTGCCTAAACCAATAACCCACCCAGATCTTATCGGCTGGATAGCCTGGAGGACGGCCTTTCTCTTCGCATCCTCGATCCACGTCAATGCTACCCTTCCGTCTCTATCTGTTCGAGTCGATCCATTGCCTTTAGGATCTCTCCTCGAATTTGTTCAATTCGTTTCTCCGAATCACTCGCTACTGGAGGCGGGTCGTTAACGGATCCTTGGCCGGCGTTCGTTTGGGCGTGGTCGCCTTTCTCTGTCTCGGATGCCGCTTTCACCTGTTTCTGACTTGGAGACCCTGATTTTAGGCTCCTGAGTCTTGCGTCGATCTCGCCGAGTTTCGCGTTGAAGCTCTTGACTACTTGTTCACGTTCGAGCTCCAAGTCGTGGAGATCAACTACGCGCTGGTTCTCGTCTATGTCTTTCTCCAGCCGCTTTAAGTCGACCTTATACCTCTCAAGCATTTGGTCTCTCTCGGCTTGGCTGATGACGCCCTTCGAATGAGACTCGTATATCGTTGTGACGGCTGTTCCGATTATCTGCCGTTCAAGCTTTAGCACCTTCAAAGCCTCCCTCGCCTTATCGACCATTTCGACCGAGGTCGCAGATGAGGCGTCAAGGCTTGGAGGCGTCAAATTCGGAAGCGGGATTATCCGTTCAGGCTCAGAGCGTTTCTCCGCCTCCCTTCTCTTCCAAAACGCGAGATGAGACACTAAGCTAACCAACGGCCGCCCCTGAGTCACATTTCGTCGTATGTAGGATTGTGTGTAATAATACCTTCCGCCGCACGAGATTCCACGTTTGGAAGATACACCGCCAATGGCTTGGAGAAAGACCACATTCCTCTGTTCTTCTAGAATCGTTGAGCGCGCGCTTTTGCCATCGGGCGCATCAAAATCTGCTTCAGAGGGCTGGACAGGATGCATCTGGAGAGATGCTTTGACACCCGTGCCTCATTCAAGGCGGTTCCAAGACACCAAATCATATATGCGTAAAACCCTCATTATTTTGTGGTGATTCAATGTCCGTAGGAACATATGTGTGCCCCGCTTGCAAGCAATTCTTCAAGACCAAAGAAGAGCTTGAAGCGCACGCAAGAACAGCCCATTAAGACAAGTAACGCTGGGTTTCCGACATCTCTGGCCAGATCCACCTTTTCGCTCTCTTTCTAAGAGATTGGTCCGTACGAAAGAATGGCGCCGCTCTAAGAGTCGAGGTGGAAACATCATCCCGGCCTGGCGGTCGAGAAATGAGTGCAAGAGTTAAGTTCCGCGGTTAGGAGTGTTTCGGTGATAGTTACATTGAACAACGACTTTGAGAAATTCAGCATGTATGGGTTTGCGATCGACTACCCCACTGAGTGTCGTGTTGATTTCAATTCAAAGAGCCGTAGAGAGAAGGGAGACGTATCGTTCAGATTTCCTGACAGCGCCAGAATTTTCCTATCGTGGGGAGAGCTGGAGAAGGTCTCGAAACGATTCGCATCCGTGGAGGACCATGCTGACTTCAGCCTAGATGCAATGAAGAAAGGTAAGAACGTGGTAAACTTTGAGCGAGTATCACGAGACACAGTGGGGTTGCACAGCCACAAGACCTCGGTGAACAAGGTCCGCTTTGACGAAAAGGCGTTGAAACTATTCGGAAGGGGGAAAGACATACCCAGGGAAGCGTACTCGCTTCATGTTCATTGCGATAAATCTAACAGGTATTTTGTGCTCTACTCGATGGCCCCTGCCAACGGGGAAGCGAAGTTTGAGAGAATCATGGGGTCGATGAGGGGGTCCTTCAAGTGCCATTAGCGCATCCATTCCAAGCCTGATAGCCTGATTCAAATTGGTTTGCGAGACTGTGCTTACTGCTTTAGTTTCAAAGGCGCAGTTGGAGCCCCGGGCGGGATTCGATCCCGCGACCTTCGCCTTACCAAGGCGGCGCTTTTGGCGGTTGTTTTCTACCAGGCTGAGCCACCGGGGCTGACGTGTCGGTGCCGTGTGGGATTTACGCTAATTAACGTTGGCATAGTTCGTGCTGCCGCGATTTGTGAGGCTCTTACAATTCACAATCATGCCTCTGATTGCGGGAATAGGCCAACCAGTAGCTTGCTGGTTTGCCTGTCGAGAAATTGAAGGCCTCCCGACCTGGCTTGGATCCTCTTGAGGAATCGGTGGTACCGCGATAACGCTGCCCATTAGTAAAATGACGTTATTACAGGTGTGGAATGATAGGTTTCAGATTTCCGAGATGTCTCGCCTGCGGATTTGTTGGAATGTGTCGGATGCACTAAGTTTTTGCGTCAAAAAATGGTATAAATCCACTTTTACCATTCACCAATTTGACAATGCGCGACCAAATGCTTAAGTGCACTCGGGGGAGCAGCGTTGGTTCAGAGTGAACTAACTAAAGGAGGATAATTAGAAAATGGTCAAGAAATGCCCTTCTTGCGGCTACAATAATCGTGATGACGCTTCATTCTGTTCTAGTTGTGGCGCATCTCTTGCAGGCGCTGCAGTCCCTACCCTCAAACCAGTTCCTTCCGTCCGCGTCGTAACACCCGTCAGCCCAGGCGGTCCAATTCGAGTACCCCCTCCGGGACAATGCTATTATCACCCCAACCTACCTGCGGTATACGTGTGTAACCGCTGTGGGAGAGCTATTTGCCGCGATGATTCGAAAGCGTACATGGATCTCGTCCTATGCCCGCAATGCTACCAAGGAGTTGTACCCATGGTAGCGCAACAACCGCCACCAGCACCTGCTTACCAACCAGCTCCGCCGCCAATGGCGCAAGCCTATGGTCCGCCACCGATGGCTCCCGCGTTTGCTCCGCCACCGATGCAAGCGCCCCCGGCAGCTGCATACCCCGTGTACCCACCGCCACCGTTCGTCGCCCCAGCTCCTCCAAGAGCACTCTGGGGATTCATTCTGTCAGTGATTGCTGGAATACTCGTCATTCTAAACGCTGCAGCCATACTAGCGCCAGGCTTCTATGCGATGTGGGTTGGAGTATTCTTCTGGTTACCCGCTTTGGGCCCGCCTAGCCTCGCCTTCGCAATAGGCGTGATTATCGGGCTAATACTGGTAATTGGATCGATACTGATGCTGCTAGGCTATGGAACAATCGGAAGCATCGTCGTCTTCCCGCTCGCGGTTCTAAGCCTCATAATCGGCGGAGGATTTGTGGCCGGCTTCGTCCTGGGTGTGCTGGGCGGAATACTCGGCATGCTGGGACGCTAGAAACACGGGCCACCCTCCCCCCCAACTTTTTCTTTCCTTTTCTGTCTTCTTATCCAGTCCCGTAGACGAGAGTCTGAACTACAATCGTTGCATCTAGGTCTCCGCGAGGAGCTTACGCACCCCATAGAATTGCATCCCCATTGCCTGAGCTTGACGTTTGTAAAATCAACCCCGCACGCCCATGGGATACATTAGGCCGAACACGATATTAGATGTGGACACGCAAGAGGGGCACACATTGTCCTACGTCAGCATATCAAAGCCTGTCATAGATAGAATAGTCCAAGCCGCTCGGGAAACGCCGACGGAAATAATCGGGCTATTGCTAGGTAGGCTTCAGGACGACACTATCATAATCGAGGACTCCACAACACACGAGTTCTCATCAGAGCCACACCGAGCAATGCTACTGCCCAATTCGATCGCGGTCATCGCGGATCAAATCATGTCTGGGCAGCTGAAGGGCAATATTGTTGGATGGTACCACTCTCATACAGAGGGCGGCCTGTTCTACTCTGAGACTGATATCGCAACCCAAACGCGACTCCAACAATTTTCCTCCCTAATCACGGGGCTTGTGGTCGATTCATCGACAGGTGAGGTCGGATACTTTCGAGTAATTCCAGGAACGAACCAGGCCGTTCGGTTGCGAGACTCGAACGTAACTGTCTTCACCGACACCAATGAGGGTGCGCCAGAGCAACGGCCGGCCGCGCAACCCGTGCCTCCAACGCCCACCGTAGAGGTACGAAGGCGACCGCCAAGAGCAACGGCCGTAACTCGGCAAATGGCTCTCTCCATCATCCTCATCGCCCTGGTTCTTTCCATAGGAATATTCACAGTAGTTCTGTACAGGTACGGCTCAACCAACCAAACATCAGTAATGATAACGAGTAAGCCAGTTTCCACAGCCACCGTTGGAAACGCGGTAGAAATCCTAGCGAATGTTACCGGAACCGCCCGCAACGTGACATTAGTCTACGGAACAACTGGAGGACCGCTCACTCAAGCGCCGATGAGCTCAGTGGCAAACGGAAGGTACGGTTACGTGATCCCGGCAAACCAGGTAACGGGAAACATCTCCTACTTCATCAAAGCCAACAACCCGGCTGGAAAGCAGGTCAAGACAACTGAGTACAATTTTGCCGTCGCGGACTTCGGTCTACAGCCTCAACACAACGCCATCACAGTTTACAGGACGAAGAGCAAGTCGCTTGACTTATGGTTAGTTCCTATCAACAAATTTGGCGGAGAGATCCAACTCTCGACAACGGGAAACCCAAGTGGTCTAACCTTAAGCTTCTCTAAAGTTAATGCCACTCCAGGCACGACCGTAGCCCTAAACCTTGCCGCCAACGCGAACGTTCCCAACGGCACGTACCCTGTCACGATCGTCGGAACATATTCGCCCTCGCAACCGCAATCCATTCAAATAACTAGGCAAAGCGTCGTCACCATCACAGTAGCCGACTTTCAGGCGTCATTAACACCTGCAAGCGACTTGGTGCATCCAGGTGCAGCAGCAAGTTTCACCGTCACCTTGACGATACAAACCGGCTTCGTCGATTCCGTTAGAGTGACAAACGTTACGGGCTTGCCGGCGGGGTCAACTTATACGATAACACCGCCTAACCCGGTCGTCTCGACCGGTGCCCCTACCACTACTGAACTTACATTGCAAATCCGGACAGTTGCATCCGTGAAAACTGGTACGTATTTGATTGTAATCATGATCTCGGGCGGTGGAGTCACCCACTCCGTTACAGCCCAAATTATAGTAAGGTAGATTAGGTATGCTTATGGAACAAGGGAACCAGCATGAGTGGAGGTGAACCATCGAAGATGAAACTATTCATCCAAGCGCCAATCGGCCCCCAGACAGGCCTGGCTGAAATCGATGTGATCCCCGATCATACGATTGCGGAAATAAAGCAGCAAGTATGTACTTCATTCGGCGTGGACCCAAGCACGGTTGCCCTCATGTACGGAGGAGCCTTACTGGACGAAGGTACGACCGTTGCACGGTCGGGCATTCCCGAGAATGCTCAACTCGCTCTCATGCCATACAACATAATTGGCGGGTAAGGCTGAACCGGGTTGGACGTAACACTCCTGTACAAGGAAAAGAGCCTGCTCAACCACCAGTTCCCCACGATCACAGCCGTCAACGACCCACCCACTCGATTCGAAGGCCTCATAAGGTGCGAGAAGGGAGAGGTGAAGAGGCTTGCGGAGAGGGAAGTATGGCCCTTCACAGAGTACGTAAGCTGGAATAGGTTCAAACTGGACCTACCCTCCGGATACCCATTGAAGCCCCCCATCGCGACCTGGCTGACCGAAATCTCAC
Source organism: uncultured Candidatus Bathyarchaeia archaeon (assembly GCA_964533505.1). Classification (GTDB taxonomy): domain Archaea; phylum Thermoproteota; class Bathyarchaeia; order 40CM-2-53-6; family 40CM-2-53-6; genus FEN-987. The sequence goes on from CAZHKA010000005.1 coordinate 13,545, forward strand.
ATCCAAACATCGTCCCCAACATACCTAATGCCGTCTGCGTCTCTGTACTCGGAGAGAAATGGGACCCACGCCTGAAACTCATCTCAGTTGTAAACTCGCTCCACTACTTACTCACGGATCCCAACCCTCAGAGTGTCTTCGATGACCCGCGCGCCCTAAAGGCCGCGAACGTTTGCAGGGCTCATGGATTCCCGAAAATGACGAAGACTCTGCCCAAAAAAGAAGAATCGGACGATATCGTTCACTTCAACATCGTCCCGTTGCCTAGAGTCTCAACAGCTCCAACGCCTGGCGATATCATAACCTTCAGGATACCCGGCAGAGACAACCGGACGTCCCGCTGATGCGTATTAAAGCGTCGATTCCAGGTTACAAACAGATTGAGATCGACCTTAACCCGTCGAGGTCAATCGGCGACCTGAAGAAACTTGCGTGCCGAAAACTGGGAGTAGAACCCGAGCTAACAAGACTTTTGCTCAATGGAAAACAACTACGTGATACTTCACCCGTCTCGAAACTCAAATCACTCCGAGCACCTGTCATTCTGGATTATCTTTGGGCGAGACAGTTACTCGTTTGGGGATCTGAAGGACAGAGAAAACTCCAGACCGCAACTATCCTACTTGCAGGTGCAGGCGCCATCGGTAACGAAGCTGCTAAGAACCTGGCTATGCTGGGCGCAAGGAGGATACTGATCGTAGACATGGATCAGGTGGAACTCTCGAATGTCAGTCGCATGATCTTCTTTCAATCAAGAGACTTGGGAAAAAACAAAGCTGAGGTTCTAGCCGAAAACCTCCACGCGAAGTACCCCTACGTCGAGACAAGAGCCTACCGCGGCACTCTCGAGAGCATGCCTCTCAAGCATTACCTCGATTCACGAGTAGTCGTATGTGGGCTCGACAATGTAGTTTCTAGAATATTCCTCACTCAAATATGCCGTAGATACCGCATACCCCTCATAGATGCCGGAGTTCTAGGGCTAACCGGTAGAGTTCAATCATACATACCGCCCGACGATACATGTCCTATCTGCCTTTTTCCACCGAACCAGTACTCCAACCTCGTTGGCTTGAGGAACCCATGCGAAGGCCCGCCGGACCAACAAACCGTTCCATCGTTCTCAACCTCCATCTCCCTGGTCTCCTCAATCCTTGCCCAAGAAACCGTCAAAGTGATTCAAGGCATAGAACAATACAACGAAACGAAGCGATGGCCCGAAAAGACAGGAGAGCCACTCAGATCAGTCCTTTTTCTCGATCTGAAAAACAACCGTTACACTGCAATGAAGATCGAAAGGACTCCACGCTGCATAGTATGCGGAAAGGACGGCACTGCACGAGAGACAGCCGACCTGCACGAATTACCTCTCGAAGCATTGTCGGGAAAAGGGGCGGAAGCGACCGTCCGTAAGGCAGTCAATATCCACGACGGAACCATTACGGCCTATGTGGAAAGCTCACAGGGCACAAAACTGGCGGGAGATTACTCGACCATCGGAAAACGGGCTAAGCACGGGGACTATCTTCGAATTCTAGCCGAGACTAAGAACGCGGAAGTACATGAATCAATACTCAGCCTAGTATGAGGCTGAATTTGCACAATTCATGTATGGTTTTCGCTCGCACCTGACTTGGTCAAGTCGGCCGCCGTCAAAATCTAAGCTGATTACGCCATTCTCCATGCCCTTTCTCGATGGGCAACCGTTAAAAACGCCGCTTTACCACTTGCTAGTGGGTTCATCTAATGTCTCTATGCCAAGCGTGCGGTAAATCTAACGCCGAAGACGCACGGTTCTGTTTTAGTTGCGGCGCGGCTCTCTCGCGAGTCCCGCCGGTGAAGGTAGAGGTCAAGTCGCCAATAACGGGTCAGACGGTCATGCCCCAGCAGGCCATGCCTCAACCCTCCGCGCCAATGTACACCCCGCGGCAAATTCAAGGGATAGGATCATGCTACTACCATCATGACCTCCCCGCTGCATTCGTCTGCGCAAGGTGTGGTCGATCAATATGTGCGGGATGCAACAGGCAGTACGGAATGCTGAGCTTTTGCACGGAATGCTACTATGCATTGTCTTCGAAAATTAACGCGGGCCAGCCAGCATACCCGACATATTATCTGCCGCAACCAACGGAGCAAAGCGGCCGCTCATTCTTCTAACTCAAGCGGCCCTCACGTTTCAGGCGTTCAGTTATCTGCTTCAACCTATCAACCGGAACGCCGAGATCCGAAGATGCCGCACTCAACGATATGATTCCTTCATGGTTTACGATGTAGTCGTACACTTTGCTTTCCTCGGCTGGTATTCCTGCCGAGGAGGCGGGAGTCCCGCATTTCTCACACAGTTCTGCACCCATTGCGACATTGCTTCCACATTTGCTACAAATGGTCCCCGATTGCCGAGGCGTTGAGGGTATTTTCTGGATACGATGCCTGGTGAATGCGCCGCGCCTGTAACCAATCGCCGTTCCCACTCCAACAGCACCCAAGGTCCCAATCACGAAGAGCATTATCAGTGGCACGTAATTCATACTCCATTGGGCCTGTACAACGTAGGGTCCGTCAACAACCACCGTCCAATTCCCTTCCCCGCCGGCGATCCCAACGCTGGATGGGTCAACCGTCCAGCCCGTCAAGGTATAGGTAATTGGCCACGTACCGGCTGATGTGGAGCTCGTAATCGTGGCCGTCGCTCCTTGGCTATACCATCCAGAACCAGATTCCGTTCCGTACGTAGATTGAACATCCAGATAATATTGCGTCGCGTAGGACAACGTTACACTTCGCGGCCTATTCATTAGAATAGCATAGGACAGATTGCCCGAAACAGATCCACTGTCCGACCAGCCGTTGAATTGCAACCGCTCAACTGGGCTAACTGTGATTATGGTTGGAACGGGGCCCAATTGCACATCAGAATTAACGTCATACCAGCCGGCGTGCGTTTCGTTATAGTCGTTGACGATGTCAATCGGAGAGTACACGACGCCTAGGAGGTATTGATCGACATAATTAGCTTGAACCGTTTTCGGTCGATCCATGGAAATGATCCCAGCGGGCTGCTGACCGGCAGACTCGCCGCTCCAATGATCAAACCTTAGGCGCGTGTCGGGGCCCGCCGGAACTGTCGGTACGGCCGAGAAGTTGGCTTGCGTTCCGGCATCATACCATCCGGAACCCGACAAGCCCGTGACGTTAGCTGGGTTGGATTCAACCGTCAAAAAGAATTGTGTGATCCAATCTGCAATAGCTACCTTAGCTGCATCCATTGTAATCGCGTTTGAAGTGAGCTGCGATCCCGACGCGTCTTGCGACCACCCCTCGAATATGTTTCGTGTCCCTTGACCTTCCGTCACTTCCTGTGTATTCACCACGGCTTGGGCTGTTGTGCCTGCCGTGTACCATCCTTGGCCGGTTGCGATGCCGTATGGGGTTTGGACTGTTAGGAAATATTGGGTGACGTACGTGAACGTTTGACTGGCCGCTGAGCTGGCCGCCCAAGTTGTGGACTGACAGTAGTAACGTGTTACGTTGTCGTTTCCTTGAACGTAGCTGTCAACAGAGATGATGTACGGACCTTCATTGGTGTAAAGTTTGTAAGATTGAGACATGCCTCCCGCTAAGGTTCCGTTATAAATTCCATTCACGTATACGTTGGTCACCAAATTTGTCGGTAATCCTTGAACGGTGACTGTCACAGTATAGGTTGTGTCGGCGAAGGCGTGTGGTGAACAGATGAAAAGGAGAACCACGAATACGGCGATGATGGGCACTGGGCGTGCGTAGGGGCGCAATTTTCTCCCTTTAAACGACCGAAAATCGAGGCCTTAAGTATTCTACAAATTCTTGTCCATTCTAGTGGGGTAAGGACATCGCAGTTAGCACACGTTCATGGTGGAGAATCTAATTTGGCGTCTAACATCGGGAGGCGCTGATGGTTTATGGCTTCCACTCCATACACTCGGGGCCGCAGTCGCGAATACCAAGTCCTGCGGCAACTCAGGCAAGAAGGATGGTTATGTAGCCGAAGCGCAGCCTCACACGGCCCCGTAGATATCTTCGCTGGGCGCAATGGGCGCATCCTCATGGTGCAGGTCAAAAGCGGACAAGGAAGAGCGACGGATGAGGAGCGAAGAACTCTCGTTGAATGGGGAAAAGCATACCAAGCATGCGTAGAGATATGGAAGTACAAAAAAGGAAGACCGCTCCAGCGCGAGACCGTTTATGATGCACGAAGCGCGGCCACTTGACGAATTGTCTCTTGGACGTCCCTGTTCGAAAGTCCTCGATCGGCGACGCCATCCCTCCCTCCTAAGCTACTTTGCCTTCCTTGAATACGACGACTGTGGAAACAATTTCAAAATCAAATGCATCCATCAACATTTTGCATCTATCGTAGAAATCTCTAGCAGAAACGCATTCCACAGACTGAAGCAAAATACTTATAATAATCGAATCTAATTCGACATAATACTAACTTAATTCGATGATGTAAGAATGACCGACAAATCGAGCACCAAACCGGACGTCAGTCAGCTTGAGGAAGAGGTTTCAAGGCTCCGCGAAGAAGTTCATCGAATATCCGAAACAATCTCAAACCAACCTAAGACAACGGCATCAGCCAAACGAAATCTCGCTCAATCACTATCCGAATATGTTAGTGACGTAGTCGAAAGCGTTACATCCGGAATTTCATCAGAATGGGAGAAATCGGTTTTCGTAGATCCGACCGGCGCCTGGTTTGACCGCCAGATAGCAAAGGTGCAAGCCAAATCAATTACCGAACCTGAGGCGGAGCGAGCTGCGATGCTTATGAGTGCAATGGCCAGTGAGCATCGGCTTCGGATTCTCAACGAACTTTTGTACGGTGGGAGATATGCAAGTGAAATCGAGGCAGTGTTGAAGGAGCTTTCGCCCAGCACAATCTCCAGTCATTTGAAGACCCTCCAGGAATCTGGGTTAGTTGTTCAGGAAGGAGACCGCGGGCGATACCTAATCACCTTGCCTGGCAGAATTGCCCTGAAGATGGCCACTCGCTTGAGCCGGTTTCTAGACCGACGCAGATCATAAGCAAGCGGAATTGCGAGACTGATGTGCGGTCAACCGGCAACTTGAGCACGTCTTCGGCAGATAGAGCGCTTACGATTGCTCACTAATTTTTGGATGTGACAAACGAGTCCAAGGTCGGCTTACCCGTGGATTTGCCCGCCGTCTCCCTTAACCCCGAGAGGCGAACGCCAACCAGCCTCACCTTCTTAGGATGGGGTCTGAACTCTTGTGTAAGCTCTTGAATTGTTGCCGTTATAGCCTGTTTCTCGAGAGTGCGGAACCGTAGTGACTTTTCTCGCGTGTAAGTCTCGAAGCCTGTGAACCGTATCTTTAGACCGACCGTTCGAAATTCCATGTTGGCCTCAGTCAAGTGTTCGTGGACATAATCTATTAGCTGGTTAAGTTGATGGTCCACGGCGGCCCAATCGTGGGTGTCGGTATCGAATGTGTGCTCGCCTCCAATGGATTTCATCTCATAATTCTCTTGGACCTCAACTCGTTCCTCTCCATTGGCAATGGCCCAAAGCCATACCGCGCTCTTACCAAATTGCTTGTACAGTGCTCTAGGAGAATAGCTAGCTAAGTCACCAATGGTCTTGATGCCTAACTCATTCAAGCTCGCTTCCGTCTTCTTCCCGATCCCACTGATTCTCGACACGGGCAGTGGCGCTAGAAACTCCTTTACGTGGTCTGGCTCGATGTAGGTGAGTCCGTCTGGCTTCTGGTAGTCGGACGCGATTTTGGCCGCTGATTTGTTAGGAGCGATTCCAATAGAACAGGTGATTCCTTCCTTCTCCTTGAGATCCTCTTTGATGCGTTTAGCTAGCTCGATAGGGCCGCCGCTCGTTTGGCTCTTCTTGGTAACGTCCAGAAACGCCTCATCTATGCTCACTTGCTCGAGTTTATCTGCGAATTTCCTCAAATGCTCCATGACGTCTGCGGAAACTTGCCCGTATAATTCCAGATTGGGCCGCATGTATACTCCTTCCGGGCAGAGGCGATATGCTATCGAGATGGGTTGGCCTGAGTGTAGTCCTCGCTTCCTTGCCGCATAACTGCACGCAACGACAACTCCTCTTCCTTTGCCGCCTTTCGGATCCGCTCCAATGATTAATGGGACTGACCGTAGGCTTGGGTTTTCTCTCTGCTCTACAGAAGCGTAGAACGCATCTAAGTCTACATGAAAGATGACGCGCGGCAAACTCATCGACCGGCCGGATTAGAGAAATCGAATAGAGTTCGCTGGGAAATAGGTCCACTCTTCAAGCCTTTCCAGTCCAACTCCACCAGGCCCATCAGACGACGAAATTCATTGACTGATGCGGGACCGAAACCGGCGAAATGATTGTTGAAGAAGACGAAGCGTTCCTTTACGGATCCACCAACATTCTCAAGTGCTTTCTTCCAAGTCTGCATAACTTCCGATTGGTCTCTTTGCGTTTCCTTGAACTCTGTTATCTTTCTATCTCCAACTAGTCGTAGGTAGATGATATCGGATGTAACCGCGGCCGATGTCGAGAGGTATTGGTTTACAGACCATACCTGGCATATGTTGTGACTCTCAAGCAACTTCTCAGTCGCTGGGTTAAACCAAGATTTGTGGCGAAATTCTATTGCGTATCTTGACTTGGGATCGAGTTCGCCGACGAAGTTCTCCAGTGCTCTCTCGTGCTTTGAGAGCTTAAACGAAGGCGGAAGCTGTACGACAAACGGTCCCAGTTTTTCGTTGAGTTGTTGAAGCGTTGTTGTAAAATGTGCTAGATAGGAGGAGACATCGGTCAAGTGTTGATCATGTGTGATGCGTTTCGGAAGTTTAGGAGCGAATATGAAATCGTTCGGAGTGTTCGAATACCATTGCTGGACCATGCTCGGGGAGGGGGCTCGGTAGAAAGTGGAATCGATTTCTACGCAATCGAATACCCGAGAATACAGGATGAGATATTCGCTTGGTTCAGTGTCCTTTGGATAAAATGGGCCCACCCAGTCTGGGTACGACCAACCGCTGCATCCAATCCTTAGCGACAAACGGTGTCAGGAACACTATTGGCAAGGGTAGTTATGAAGAATTTTCACCCCGTAGGCAGTTATGGACACCACCTTCGATGCGTCGACGAGTATACGCTCTCCCAGCTAGACCGGCAGACTTTACTTACCGCCGTTCACTGGTTCGGGAACAGGATGGTCGAGAGGCCTTGAAGCGGGCGACTGGCACGGGTCGAGATAGGGGGACCTTCGAATCGGCCGAGGACGGTGAGGGAGGGTTCCGGAGGACTCTCCAGATCGCCACGGTTGGCGAAGACTCCGATGGAGTCCTTGCGGGAGTGAGGAATGCTCCTGCGAATAAACTGGTTCTCATATGTTACGAAGCCGACAAGGACATTGCCAGGCGTCTCGCCTTGAGCATAGGTGATACCCTGAAAACGGAGGTTGAGGTGCACGATACGATTAGGCCCGAGCATTCATACAAGGATATAATGCAGGCATTCTCGGACATCGTTGAGAAGAACCGCGAGAATTACGAAGATTTTCTTTTGAACGTTAGCGGCGGCGATAAAATGATTTGCATAGCTGCAGCCGTAACGTCATTCATTCTTGGATTCAAGGCGTTCTTCTGTAAGGGCGACGAGTGCGTAATGCTCCCGCCGATGAAGCTAAGCTACACAGAACTTGTTTCGGAAGTGAAGATGAACATTCTCCGAGCCTTAGACAAGGCAGGTGGAGAGGTTGACAGCTTAGATCAACTCAGTAAATTAACAAACTACGGCAAACCGCTTTTGAGCTACCACATTCATGGGTCAGAAGACGCGCGCGGCCTGATCGACTTGGGCCTAGCACGGGCCATAAGGCATTCCAGAGGAAAGACAAAGGTCACACTGACAACCCTAGGCAAGATGTTGCTCGTCGAGAAGATCGAGCCATAGATAACAATGCTAACTCTCTACGAGGAACCTTGGAGTCACTGGTGCGTCAAAGCCCGAAAGATTATGGACTACAAGAAGATCAAATACCGAGCCAACAAAGTCGGTGCTTACGACAAAAGAGAGTTAATCGAAGCGACGGGTCAAGACTACGTTCCGGCGTTAGTGGAAGGAAAGCAAATCATCACGTACGCCAATATTCCGGATTACTTAGAGACCATGGCACCCGTACCGAGCATCTACCCAAATAACACGAGAGGAGTGGCGAAAGCGATCGAGAATTGGGCGCACTACCGACTCGAGGATATAGTTTGGCAGTATTCCGTGCCGGATATGCCCAAGACCTTTAGAGATGACGTGGAACGCTGGGTTTTCGTTGAAATGCAGGAAATCAAGCGTGGCCCCCTTGAGATATTAGAGGCGTGCCGACCGAAGCTCAGGGCACAGATGGAGGAGCATTTTCAGATTCTTGAAGACATGCTCACCGAACAGAGATTCCTCCTCGGCGAAGAAGCAAGCTTGGGAGACTTCGCAGTATTCGGCGCCATTAGCCCGCTTCTATACTCGGGAAACAGTCTTCCAGCAGAATTCAACCGCTTGACAGCCTGGCATCAAACCATAAAGATAATCTAGCCGTAAGGATCTCGCATCATTTTCATTTTGGCTTGAACACGATCGAAATTTCACTCACCGGTTCGACGATTGCTGACACGATTTCCAAGATTTTCTGCCGCATCTGCTCGGCGTCGGAAACTGTTCTCTGGCCGTCCACGAAGACTGAGATTATTCCCGTCATGTAGGGACCGGAAGGGCGAAGTTTGATGCTTCCCACCTCTTTGATTCCATCAACAGTTTTCAGAGCTCCAGCGAGGGCCGCGACCATCTCGGGACTCTCACAAGCATCTAGGAGAATTAGCGACGATTCTCGGAGGGCTACGTAGGCGACTCCAAGAAGGTACATTGAAATCACCATGGCGCCCAGTGCGTCGAGCTTGAGGATTCCTAAGGACGCTCCGAGCACGCTGATGAAAACTACTAGCGTCCCGGTCGCGTCCTTTATCGAATTATTGGCGTCAGTTGAGAGCGACAGAAGTCCGTGCCTTTTAGCTACGGCTTTCATTTGAATAGCCCTATATGCCGAGATGAGGCCGCATGCTCCCAACGTAACTAATGCTAGAGTCGGGAATGTTATGGGGGTGGGGTTCAAGAAGGTCCGATAGGCGTTAAACATAATGTACCCGGCAACCCCGACCATTCCTAACGAGATTATGAGAGCGGATAGACTCTCTACCTTATGATATCCGAAATGAAAGCGAGAATCCGGTCTTCGTCGTGAATAGTGTAATCCAAGCCAGACAATCAGATTGATCACGCAATCTGATAGCGAGTCTACGCCGTCGGCTTTCAGTCCAAAACTATGGGTCAGAAACCCTACGAAGATTTCTACGGCACCGATTAGCAGGAGCGTAATGACTGAGACTCTGGCAATCCGTTCACCAATTTGAAATGCTTGACTTGATGCGTGGGTCACGACTTTTGAATTCACAGGTTCACTTATTAAATGGACTGCGGCAGCAACCGCATTGGCCCGAGGAGAATTTTCTGGTGCAACCTAAGCGAAACAGCCGAATTAGGGATTCGCCATCCGTGCAAATATCCTGCCTTTTGATCTTAATCTATCTGATCACGGGAATTGCTGGTGGAAATATCCTATCTCTGAACTACGATATGTTCTACCTACTGGCGCAGGTCAATGAACTCGTATGGCATGGTGCCGTTTGGATGCTTATCACCGCTATGTTTCTTCATGCAAACCCCGCACATTTAGGTGGAAATGTGTTGTTCCTGCTAATTTTCGGAACCTCATTGGAGGAACAGGTGTCAAGAAGAAAATGGTTCGTGACATATTTCTCGAGCGGAGTTGCTGGAAATCTTGCTTTCCTGATTCTTGGCGGAAACTCCGTCGGAGTTGGAGCGTCCGGAGCGATTTGGGGACTCCTAGCAGCTGCCGGCGGATGGAAGGGGCTAGTGGGCATGATTTTCTTCATTGGGCTAAACATCTTTGCAGGCGGCGGCATCCTCGCCCATGCTGGAGGCCTGGTTGCGGGACTAGTGTTACGGCAATACTGGCTGAGACCTGCGATGGCTGCAAATTAGGCCGTTTATTTCGCTTTGCATATATAGAATGAAAACCGGACGGTTTGACCATGAGTTATGAACCGCGCAGCCGTGGCATGCGGCCCCGAAGAATTGCTAGCAAGAAACCTGCCTCGAAGGAAAAGAAGGATAATGAAGAGAGTAAGTTCGCGTACAAAGAAGTCGTTCCTGTAAACCCACAGGAGATCTCAGCTCGAACCGTAAACGCGCTCGATCACTTGGGCAACCAACGTTTCGGAATGCCCCCTTTCTCCGAACATTTCCGCCGCTGGTTACTGGACATCGAATCCGTTCTCGAAGAATTCAGATCTTCCCTTCCCGAGGGGGCAAGCGAGACCTTCGACAATTCCGTAGGCGAGCTAGTATCAAACATTCGAAGCGAACTCGAGTCTAGGATCAAAGCCGAAGGAGACCTCTCCACGAAAGTCACAGAATCGCTGCAACAGTTGACTGATCATGACCGCGAACTCGCAGACCTTGAAAGTGAACAAAGAATTAAGATCCACGAGGCGAAACGTACGACGGAGAAGTCGGTGCAAAAACTCCGAGGGGAAATAGATGCGCTCGACGCACAGAGGCTAAAACTGCTTAGACAAAAACAGGGATTCTTGGAACGACTCTTCGGAAGCACGAAGACGAAAGTTGAGAGTAGTTCTCGTTCTCTCCACTCCAAACAAAGCGATCTGCTAAGTAAGGAAGAAAGGCTGAAGCACCGCATTGATGGTTTAAGATTTGAGTATGAGGAGAAACGGAAACCACTTGTAGCCCGTCGGGCTGAGTTACGAGAGAGGCTTGCCGAGCTTCGCTCAACGACTTTGGATGATGCACTCGAGGTTAGGAGGGCTGCGTGCGAACGAATACGTCAGGTAATTTCCGCGCCGAGCCAAGTCACAGATCAGGCTGGTGCAGGTCAAGAATAACTATTAGTACTCTTAACACTATTAGGTTGATTAGTATGACCGCTAGGCCGTGCAATTAACTTGACTGACGTTGAGGTACATGAACTGCTCACAGTTTTCGACTCATTGGCAAAGGATGCAATGAGAGACCATGAGAGACGATTTCAGGATAGAATTCGGTCCGTCCGGGACGCATGCAACGCGCTCGACAGTGCCGCCTCCAGGTTTGAAGGTGCGGTTCGAAACGCATGGGGAACGATGGATAAGTCCGCCTCGGAGTACGGAACAAGAATGGCTCAAACCATCGAAGAGTCCACCCGAAACCTTAGCCGCCAACAGACATCATCCAGCTACGAGGACGCGGAAAGATTTCACAAGGATTCCATCGACGCACTCAACACTATCATCAAGACCGTGCGTAGGTACGTGCCCAAGCTCAGACGCGGACTTCGAGTGGAGATGGCCGCACTCAACGTCGCTCTCGGCAAGTTAGAGACAGCAGTAAGATCGTTGGGCACTAGCCTAGACCAATCGCCAGGCAGCAAAGTCGGACCCATACGAAAGAATATCCTGCATTTAGCTGGAGCACATGATGAGCTTCAAAAGCTCAAGATTGAGGAGGCTGAGGTCGAAAAGTCCCTAGAAGCAAATGAAGTCAAAGAAAGAGAGGTACTCAGAGCCGCCGAAGAATTCTCTTCCAATGAATTGCTTCTCGAGCTGGCACGTTACGAACGCTCCCTAATTGCAAAGGATGAGGAAATTGGCCAGTTTCTTCAGCCAGTAATCAAGCCTCTTACCAAATTGGAGAGAAACGAATCAAACAGCAGCACCCAAACTGTTGACCTCGTAACCTTACGCAGCCTGGTCGAAAGGCCCACTGAAACCCTCACAACTGGGCAGATCTTCGCGTTGGTTCAAGTTCTGAGCCAGCTGGATGAAGCTTTGAGACATGACCGACTTGAAATCGAAGAACGCAGACGACGGAAAGCTGAAGATACTATACGGGAAGCCAAGGAAGGAGCACTAGGAAGGTTGCGAGAAGATTACCTAACCATTCAAGCTAACGTTCAAGAGACCCTCCGCCAACTGAAGGCTGCAGGCCTGCTAGAAAAGAAAGAGAAATTAGAGCAGCGCCAAGCCTCGGTGGCCGACGAGAAGGAACATTTGACCAGCAGGAGACTTGAGCTACAACGGAGAGCTGAATCGCTTACAAATGCGCTGGTCAAACAGAAGAAATCTGTGGAACATGAGATAAAACAATTAACCAGCAAAGACCTCGAAATTCGAATTGAATAGAGAAACATTCAAGCATTCGAGGCACGCGCTTATGGCCGATCTGACTCGGCTTGACCGGGGTAGGGCCTCTGTCACAGACTTACGGAGGATTGATCGACGTCCACGTCCATCCTCCTACGAAAGAATTCCTCATGGATGCTGGCGGTCCGCATGTTGCGGCCGCGGCAAGGAAGTTTGGACATGACCTTGAGCTGAAAACGATAGAGGAAATGCTCGACGAATACTTCGAATGCGGTGTCGCGAGGTTAGTTCTGTTCGCGTGGGACGCAGAAACCGCGAGTCATAGGCCTCGCGTGCCGAACGAATTTGTCGCACGCATCGCAGACAAGTTCCCAGATCGAATCATGGGATTCGCCTCGGTAGATCCGCACAAGAAATCATCCGTTCAGGTTCTTGAATACGCGGTTAAGGATCTGAAACTCCATGGGTTGAAGCTTCATCCCCAAGCTCAAGCCTTTGAGCCAAACGACCATACCTATTATCCGATTTATGCAAAATGTGTGGAACTGAACGTACCCATCACGTTCCACACGGGCTCAACTTACTGGGGCGCAGTGCTCGAAGGTGGCGGCGGCTTAATTTCGGCTATCGAACCCAATGCTTCTGGATGATGTCGCCGCTGACTTTCCCGAGCTGAAACTGATCATGGCCCATCCCGGCTGGCCGTGGCAGGATGAACAGTTGGCGATTGCGACGCACAAGAAGAACGCATTTATCGACTTGTCGGGTTGGTCCCCAAAGTACTTCGACCCTCTTCTCGTGACCTATATGGCGAAGATGATTCCACACAAGTTTCTTTTCGGAACCGGCTATCCTATGCTCTCGCCGGCTCGCTGGCTACGAGACTTTGAGGCGTTGCCGTTGAGCTTTGAAGTAAAGAGGATGGTTCTGAGGGAAAACACGGTTAAGCTGCTTCAACTCTGACATACCCCTCACTGGGCAACTCGTGTGTTATCTTCGCGCTTAACGTACCGGAGGATAGGTAGAGTGACTCCAATCGAGAAGCAGTGTCGAGAATCCGTTGAGAAGATATAACCCCACGATATAGAGGTCCCCGTACTTCCTGAACCTTCTAGCGGATGTCAACGCGGACATATCTTTCTCGAACTTGATCTTACCGTACCTTCGTATCTTGTGAGCCAGCTTAATGTCCTCTGACATTACAATATCCTCGTCGAATCCTCCGACGAAAAGGAAAGGAGCCCGTCTGTAGGCACAATTGAATCCGATGACATGAGGCATTTCGAGGTATAGGAGAATTCTCTGTAGATAAATCGTCCAAAGACGATAGGTTATCGAATCTGAGAGACGCCCATCATATGGAAGAGTGGGCCCAGTGAGACCGACCGCTCTCGGTTCGCGTTGAAAGGCTTCATCGATGGCGCTGACCCAATGTGGGTTCGCGATCGTATCTGCATCGATGAAGGCGAGAATGCTGCCCTCCGCGACTTTCGCGGCCAAGTTTCTGGCTGCGCCGACGGGAGCGTGGGGTTTCATTAGCACTTTATCGGCGTAATTCTTTGCAATCTGGACGGTTTGATCTGTGCTACCTCCGTCGACGACAAGAATTTCGATGGATCGGTCTGTGGCTTGATTGACAAGGGATTTGAGGCAGCGCGGCAAATACTTCTCTTCATTCAGCGTTGGGATGATTGCTGAGATATCGGTTGCGGCTACCGTCAACATGCATCTGATCTTAAAGACCACCGGTACTGGTCGGGGCCGCATCTCAGTAACCCAATCTCCTTTGGCTACCATTTGTGTCGAAAGACTTTGAATTAGATCGACTTGGCTGCGAATGAACGTTAAGGTGTCTATGTGGGCGCTTGGATCAAGCGTCTGCGGAAATCTCGCGACAATGGCGACGACGATGGCTGAAAGGTCCGGTGACTTGAGCAACCAAGCAACGAAAGCGCTCACAACCAAAAAGGTGAGTATGGCGGATCGCTCTACCAATCTGATGCTTCGCGACAGACCCTTTCCCAAATGGCTATCCACTACAGAGGTCTGCCGAGCGATACAGCCCATGGCTAAAAAGACTTGTGACGACCCTAAGTAGGCAGCTTGAGCTTAGGGTCGCGCCGAAGTGGAATCAAACGATTTGAAGGTTGCCGTTGCCCAGAAATGAGAGCGGGGGAAGGTAACTATCGTCGAGGGAGCTGGCGTAATCATAGTTGTAGATTGTCTTGTAGATTGCGTCTCTGACGTTACTACCGGTTGTTAGGTAACCCACTAGTGACCACGTAGCCCAATCGAGTAGGCTTGGTGGGGCCAGGAGGGGTTGGTACAAGTCAATCGTCGTTTGTACGCCTGCGGTGACTAGTGCTTGGGCGATCGTTATTGACATACTTGCCATTAGAATTGCTAGCTTGATGTGGGTTAGAGAATTTGGCGCAAAGTTAGTGTTGAAGAAGTTTGCGTCCACCGCGAGCATACCATTTGAGACTTCAATGCTTCTGATTCCTATTGCTCCTTCATAGGCCGTCTGATTGTTTTGTTGACCGAGGTACCAGTAAGTTGTGTTTCCTAAGACGTAATTGTCAGTTCGCCAGATAACTATGTCATATTGATCGAGCTGTGTCGCCGTGAAGAGATTGAGTGATATTGTGTTGCTGTTTAGAAAAGTAACGTTGTAACCCGCTTGCGTCAGTTCCGAAGTTATTCTGTCCACGTAGAGCATCGGATAATGGTTTTGGGTTGAAGATAGAATTAGGGCTCGTGGTTGGTATCTAGGTGTGACTGGCATGCTGCCCATTGATGGAATGAAGATGGCCAAAGCCATGAGAGTGAAGAACATGGTTTTCTGCATGCTATCCGCCATCGGGGATTTTCTTCGTCAGGCTAAGATGATCTGAAACGGAAAACAATTCATGACAAGGCTGAGTGAAACGACTTAACTCAACCGTCTGAAAGTTATTTTGGAGGCTACCACGTATCTCGGCCTCGGTCCTCGGCGTTTTCCGGTGGACCTGGCTATGTCTGGTGAGGCGTCGAAGCCCGCAACCGACGAAAAACCGACTCAGTCGGGTTTGAGTAGTAGGTATCCATTTGTCGCTTCGTTTTTCCGAAACTATGACCTATATGACTGAATCGGTCCCATCTTGGCTGTCCGCTTTCGCTGCCTTTCGGCGTGTGCGCTTTTCTCTTCGTGCGTGTCTTCTTCGAGTGCGCCTTTTTCTTTGCCGACCACTACGTCTGGGCAGTCACTTTCCTCTGATGTTTTCTCATAGGTCCGGAGGTTTAAGCGCGATGATCAGCGTAGTGGCTTTCGAAATATGCTAGAGGCTCGCATCTGGTCGTGCGAGGGTCATCATTTGAACCAAGCGGTTTTCTGAGGACATGCGCATCAGGAGTTACTCACAAACTCATCGGAAGTTGCTTATTCGAGTGTCAGTGCTATGTTGTATCTGAGAGGTGACTAATGTATGGCAAGCAAGAGAAGCAGGGGAGCTAAGAAAGCGTGGACGGCTAGTAGAGATAAGAAGATCGCGAAAGCACGCGAGAAGAAGAAAGAACGCAAAGCCGCCCTTTTTTGACGAACGGCTGTTCAAAACACGACGCCCGCACCAAGTGGTTCAAGAAATGGGCTTCGTCTAAGATTGGCTAATTCACTGAGAGGAATCTCGAACTACACCACTGTCTGTCATACGTGACGTTTTTGCTTTCTCTGTAACGTGTGACGGGATTTTTTGTCTCCGCGTTTCTTCTTACCATTGCTCCTTACAGAGGTTATGCCGATGCCTCGGCGTTTTGTTTTAGCTTCGAGTAAGTCGAGGTCAAACTCAACCTTCTTCCTTCTCTTGCGGCTAACCTTACTTTCCTTCCATCCCAAGACGGTTCAACGACCAATATGGATCCAGACTAGATTTCAGCGATGTGGTTAGGCTTTCTTCAACCGTATCATCATTGACGCTATGATTTGATGCTGTAGAGTTTGGTGTTTCCTGTCTGTCTGGTCATAGCGACCTTGCCCGCCCTCTCTAGGGCGTACACGTACTTGGAGGCGGTGTTGCGGTTCATCTTGACTAGCTCAGCGATCTCATCTACGCTTAGACTTCTAGGCGCCGCGCGTTTTAGAACTTCGAGAATCCTCCGAGAACTTTCCCCCATCATCTCGGGGCTCTCAGATTTTCCAGACCTTTCAGGCATATCGCTTATCGTCGTGCATTAGCGAACAACGCCAATATCCACATTACGGTGTATTGGCTCAAGAGGTCTTGAATGGGCATAGAAGATGTGTCTCAGTTCGGGTATTACACGTCCATACACAGTTTCGAATTCGCCATCATTCATTACTCGCAACATCCATAGTCGAGAGTAGTCGAAAGCAGTCGGTAATGTGAATTAACCTGGCTCGGTGTCCGAGCGGTTAGTGTGCGAGCTACAATTGCAGCATTTGTTGCACTTTCCGCAGGTTCCACAGAGGGTCTAAGTCAACTGATGACAATTGGGGCACGCTTGATCTTCAAGGCCCTTCCCAACTTGCGCCAAAGTCTATCGCACCCTGCCTGTCGCTTGGCCGGCTCTACTGGCCATTCTCTTCCGTTTCTTCTGCCATTCAGGCCTCGTCAAATCAAGACCCCTTCCGACACATTCAGTAACATGCTGCGCCTTCAAGAACATTTCCTCTTAGCATTTACCTTGAATTGCAAGGCACTACGTTCTGCTTTACGATCGCGAAGTAAATGATGTGAGTTCGCCCGCGACCCTACCGCTTTTCTCATCGCTTCACTAAAGAATTGTAGTCGTATCCCTCTAAACAGCAGCGCTACAAAACCGTTCTAAAGTCTAACACAAGACGCCGGCCTCTTCCTCGAGGAATTGTTGAGTCTCTTGCGTGTACGCGCCACTATACAATCACATTACGAACCGTTCGTCTTTGTTTATGCCCTAAATGTTTTCCCTCGTTCCTTCACGTTGCACTTGTTTGGGCATACCCAATGGTAGAGTGGACTCATCTCTCCAGCGTAATCCCACTCCTTTCCGCACTCTCTGCATTTCAACCAGTAACCGTCCGACCTGTCCAAGCGGCTGACCCCGACACTCTCGTAGAATATGTCCATCTTCCTCGCAGCAGCTCGTTCTTCTCGCTCGACAAGTCGACTTGTCATTTCTCAGTCAACTCTCTCTCCACCGCTTTCGGTTCTTGGCTCTGGTACCTCTACATCGGGCGTCTTCTACAAACGTTTGGGATTAGGGTGGCCATTGTTACCGTCTTGGATTCTCGATAATGCGTTGAGGCGGATCCTTGGGTTTCAGGGAACTAAATCTTACCGCCGAACTTCACGCACAGAAACAATGCGTTCAATATGAGTATGGTTCCAATAAAGATCCCTGCAAGAAGCGTGGTGATTTTCCTGTTAACGAAGATCCCCATCAGCTTCTTGTCCTTCGTGAAGACAAGAAGAGGCAGGAGAGGAAGTGGTAGCAGTAAGCTCAAGGCGACTTGACTATAGACTAAGATCAGGATCGGTTCAATTCCCAGAAGGATCGCGATCGTGGTGGGAATTGTGTTTATCATGCGTGTGACAATTCTGCGTACCCAGAGATTCATCTTCCGGCCGAGCAACCCTTCCATAATAACTTGCCCAGCAATAGTGGCGGTGGTTGAGGACGAGAGTCCTGAAGCAAGGAGGGTTATCCCAAAAACAGTCGCCGCGGTTGCTCCAAAGAGTGGCTCTAGCGTTACATAGGCGTCCTGAATTGTGGCAACGTTCAATCCATGCGATCTGAACGCTGCTGCGGCCATCACCATTATGGCCGCGTTCACGAGGCCTGCGAATGTGAACATGATGATGCTCTCGGCCCGATGAAGCCGCATCGTCCTATGCTTCTTCTCCATACTCGGCTCGGTTATTTTGTCGTTTGAGAGAGCTGAGTGGACGAAGATGGCATGGGGCATCACCGTTGCGCCAACGACTCCCACTGCGATTAGGACTCGATCTGTGGAAGCGAGGTTAGGAATAATGGAGCCGGCGAGGAAAGGAATCAGACTAGGTCCGGTAATGAAAATCTCAAAAACGTATCCAATCCCGATGGTAGATACCAGCACCATGAAGAAGTACTCCAAAGGTCGAGCCTTTCCTCCCGTTAATCCCATCACTAGGACGACAT
>CAZHKA010000006.1:0-4696 GCA_964533505.1 uncultured Candidatus Bathyarchaeia archaeon
GAGGATCTTCTTCTCCGTGACAACGGGAGAGGGCTTCTCGATTGGGCTCTTCTTGAGCGACCAGACAGTCTCTGGTCTGGCTTGCAGAATTAGGAGCTTTCCCGTTTGTTTGTCAAGGGCCCATTCAATGTCCATCACACGCTCGTAATGTTGCTCGATTGTCAACGCGAATTTCGCTAGCGCGATCACTTGCTCATCGGTGATTACTTGGCGATCCTTTAGATTATCAGGAACCTTCTGCTCTTCGGTTCCGCCGTCCTGCTTTCTGGCAAGCATGATTGGCTTAGTGGGGATGGTCTTCCGTATGATCTTCAATGTCCCCTTGTCCACGTAATAGTCGTCGGGAGTGACGCTACCTTTTACCACGTACTCTCCCAATCCATATGAGCCTTCAATTAGCACGACGGATTCGTCGCCGTTGGTCGGATCCATTGTGAACATGACTCCGCTGGATTCAGAGAAAACCATCATTTGTACTATAGCGGAGAGGGCGACCTCCATGTGGTCAAAACCTTTCTGCGCTCTATAGAATATGGCTCGATTCGTGAACAGACTCGAATAGCACTCCTTAACGCTTTGAATGACGTTGGCCACGCCTCTAATGTTCAGGTATGTCTCTTGTTGGCCTGCGAAACTCGCGTCTGGTAGGTCCTCTGCCGTCGCTGAGCTCCTAATGGCAACGAAAGGATTCTTCACATTTTCGCGTACGCCAAGTTTGTTATAGTACTCTTCAATCAGTTTGCGTAGTTCCTGTGGGACATAGGCTGATGTTATCAGGCCCCGTATCTCGGAACCTACACTTTGAAGAGTCTTAGTGTCATTAAGATCTTTCAAGCGGCCTAAGGTCTTCGCGATTTTTTCCTCTAACTTATTTTCTCGTAGGAAGAGCCGGTACGCGTCAGCTGTGAGCGCAAATCCGAAGGGAACGGGGACCTTGGTTTTACAGGTCATTTCTCCTAGGCTTGCTGTCTTACCGCCTACAAGTGGGACGTCATTCTTTCCGATTTCATCGAACCAAAGTACTAGTTTCGACATTTGCAATCAACTCAACATTTGTCTTCGTCGTATGTTTCGAAGAAAAAGTTGTGAATAAGTAATATCTACTGTCCGTATATACTGGTCAATACACTCTGAAAGGCGCATCTCTTTCAATCCAAACGGCATCGGCATGCAGTATTCTTGTCGAATACAAGTTTCTCAAACGATTAAGACGCCCAGAATCCGACTTAATATTCACCTTTTCATGCCTTGCGGGGCATCTAGGTGGATTGAGCGATTGTACGTTTACCTCTTCGAAGAAGGCAACACGAACCTCAGAAACCTGTTAGGTGGGAAAGGGGCAGACCTAGCAGAGATGACGCGGCTCGGTTTACCTGTTCCGCCTGGAATGACGATAACAACCGAAGCATGCAACTTCTACAGCGGCAAGAAAAAGTTCCCCGAAGGATTGGAAAACGAAATTGTCCGGAAGATGAGGATACTGGAATCAAGGACGGGGAAACATTTCGGAGGCGACGAAAATCCGCTCTTGGTCTCTGTTCGTTCGGGAGCACCTATCTCTATGCCGGGAATGATGGACACCGTTCTAAACCTAGGGTTGAACGACAAGTCCGTCAATGGGCTCATCCAACAAACGAAAGACAAGAGGTTCGCGTACGACGCATACAGGCGATTCATTCAAATGTTCGGCAAAGTCGTGCTCAGCGCGAAGGCTGAGCATTTTGAGGAAATCATAAGCGACCACAAAGCAAAGCGTCACGTAAAGTCTGACGTTGAACTAGACGCCGAAGAACTAGCTGAGATCGTGAACGAATTCAAGCAACTCGTTCAGAAAGAGACTCACGTCTCGTTCCCCGAAGACCCGTTAGAACAACTCAAGATGGCCGTAGCTGCCGTTTTCGACTCCTGGAACGGCCGCAGGGCCATTATCTATCGTCAGGCGAACAAGATTCCGGACACACTGGGAACCGCGGTCAATATCCAGACAATGGTTTTCGGAAACCTTGGGTCCGACTCCGGAACTGGGGTATGTTTTACCCGAAACCCATCAACCGGCGAACCTACTCTATTCGGTGAATTCCTCGCGAATGCTCAGGGAGAAGACGTTGTGGCGGGCATAAGGACCCCTAAACCAATCGCGAACCTCGAGAAGGATTTTCCGAAAGTTCATCAACAATTGCTGGCCCTATGCCGACTCTTAGAACGCCACTTCAAGGATATGCAGGACATCGAATTTACAGTTGAGAAAGGCAAGTTATACCTACTTCAGACAAGGTCGGGCAAGAGGACAGCGGCTGCAGCCATTCGAATAGCCGTAGACATGGTGACGGAAGGTCTGCTGGCCAAACAGGAGTCTCTGCTCAGAGTGGTTCCCTCACACATAGAACAGCTTGTACACCGTCAGATCGACCCTAACTATAACTTTAGGCCAATTGCGACGGGCTTGCCCGCTTCTCCGGGTGCAGCGACGGGGAAGGTCATCTTCGACACGGACGAAGCACACCGGCTGGGTACTATGGGCGAGAATGTGATTCTAGTTAGGGAGGAAACAACGCCAGAAGATATTCACGGAATGATTGCCGCGAGAGGCGTTCTCACCAGTAGGGGAGGAATGACGAGTCATGCGGCGGTGGTAGCGCGTGGGATGGGAAAACCCGCAGTCGTTGGCTGCGAACAGATTCGGCTTGATCCCACGGGTGAATCTTTTGCCACTCCAACGCAGGTGGTCAGGAAGAATGACGTGCTAACAATCGATGGAACAACGGGTAACGTGCTGCTCGGCGTAGTCCCAACAATCGAACCAACATTGAGCTCACATGCGAAACAACTACTTGCGTGGGCTGACGAAACTCGCAAGCTTGGAGTTCGAGGGAACGCCGACACCCCCGAAGGCGCGGATAAAGCAAGAGAGTTTGGCGCGGGAGGAATAGGACTATGCAGGACCGAGCGCATGTTCAACGCCCAAGATCGCCTCCCCATAGTGCAAGAGATGATACTCGCTACCAGCGAACCTGAACGAGCCGCGGCGTTAGAGAAACTAAGACCCTTGCAAAAGCAAGACTTCAAAGAGATATTCCGCAACATGCACGACCTCCCAGTAACGATAAGATTGCTGGACCTTCCACTGCATGAGTTTCTGCCCAAGTTCGAGGACCTAGTCACAGAAATCTCGTCCCTGAAGGCAACAGGCACGGATGCGGATCTACTCGATTCTGAGGAACGGATGTTGCGAAAGGTATTGACCCTGAGTGAACACAATCCCATGCTGGGTCACCGCGGGTGCAGACTTGCAATCAGTCATCCGGAGATTTATGAAATGCAGACGCGAGCCATCTTCGAAGCAGCCTGTGAATTGCTCAAAGAGGGCATCAAAGTTCAGATAGAAATAATGCTTCCATTAGTAGGAGAAGCGAATGAAATCCGTTTCCTCCGACCCAGAGTAGTAAGCACGGCAGAAAAAGTGATGAGCACCTCGCGGCAAAAGATAGAGTACAAGATCGGCACTATGATAGAAGTTCCTCGTGCAGCATTGACCGCGGACGAAATCGCACGATTTACGGATTTCTTCTCTTTCGGAACCAACGACCTCACACAGGCAACTTTTGCATTCAGCCGTGACGACGCGGAAGCAAAGTTTCTCAAAGACTACCTTGACAACGGCATATTGAAGGTCGACCCGTTTGAGGTCTTGGACAGACGCGGTGTTGGAAGACTGATGCAACTCGCTGCCGAGGCGGGTAGACGAAGCAATCCGCTGCTTAAAGTTGGAATCTGCGGTGAACACGGCGGTGAACCAAGCTCTGTTGAATTCTGCCACCAATTACGTCTGGACTATGTGAGCTGTTCACCCTACCGCGTCCCAGTGGCCCGTTTAGTTGCCGCACAGGCCGTTGCCAGGGAAAATCTCGTTAAATCAACGGAGAATCAGTGACCGCATCACTGGGAATAGCGTCTAATGTCAGAGACTCGCCCAATCATACGTGGAACGGTCGGATGCGTATCCTCATCCAACTACATTGCCACTAGCGCAGGATTCAGTATACTCCTTGCGGGCGGAAACGCCTTTGACGTAGCGGCGGCCACGGGATTAGCCTTGCATGTTGTCGAACCGCACATGGCCGGCGTTGGGGGCGAGGCGCCTGCCCTCGTATATTCCTCCAAACACAAGAAAGTTTTTGCAATCTCCGGTCAGGGCTACGCGCCGGGCTCCGCCACACTGAGTTTCTTCAGCAATGAGGAAATCGAACTAATTCCAGCAGATGGTTTTCTCCCCGCGACCGTCCCCGCCTCATTTGATTTGTGGGTAACCCTTCTCCGAAAGTTCGGGACTATGAGCTTGGAAGAGGTCGCGGCGCCCGCGCTACGACTCGCGAAAGACGGTTTCGTTGTTTACCCAACGCTCGCAGAAAACATTCGAACCCATGCGAAGCGCTTCCAATCGGAATGGCCCACTACCGCGGAAATTTTCTTACCAAACGGAAAGCCTCCTGAGGTGGGCGACAGGCTCGTTCAGAAAAACCTAGCTAGAACGCTCCGCAACCTTATGCACGCGGAAAATCGCGCCGGAGCCGATCGCCGGAAAGGCCTCGCGGCGGCAAGGGAATATTTCTATCGCGGCCCGATAGCCAAACAGATTGTGAAGTTCATCTCTGAGAATCCAGTTAGAGATGGGTCAGGCAAGTTACATACCGGCCTC
>CAZHKA010000007.1:0-52783 GCA_964533505.1 uncultured Candidatus Bathyarchaeia archaeon
AGCTCTCCACACCGTCCCTGGCCTTCTACCACCTATCAAGACTCGTTGATGCCGGCCTTGTGAATCGAACTGAAGATGGCAGATACATCGTCAAGACAGACATATCCGCGGATCTACTTGACGGATACGTGAAATTCGGAAGACAGATTATTCCACAACTGTTCTTCCTAAGCCTCATCTTCACCGCCATCCTAGCATACTACCTCTATCTAGTTTGGAGGCTCCCTCTCGACAGGGATGATATTGTGACAATAGTGTACTCACTGTCAATTATCGTACTGTGGTATGAAACCCTCAGAACTTGGCGTAGATTGTCAGGCTAATCCACCAACCGAGAAAGTTGAACTGGAACACTCTACCAGCAAAGCCTCCCCGACGTTCTGTATTCATTCAAGGGTTTGAACGCTAGTATTCTCTTCGTTCAACTGTTTGAATGGGGCTTTCAAGATGTAGCACTAAGAGTGACCGCGATCATTGTGGCCCTAGGTTTGAAACCATGCAATCACTGGTCTTCAAGAAGCGCAACTCGTGCCTGCACGAGGAAGTGCATGAGATTGGTCAGGACTTCGATAAGGACGGCAATCCCGTTAGACTTGTAAGATGTCAGCGTTGCGGCCTGTTGATCCGCGAATGCTTGCCTTGGCTTTCGTCTGACCCTGTTTGTTCACGGACCTTCGTTCCTCCAGCGTTTTACGGGGTTTCGAACCATACCAAGATGTGAATGTAAATGGCATTCGTCTCTGGTCGCACTAGAACGCTCATGGCTGTCCTCATATGCCTGTTTTTGGCCTCTATGACGCTGTTTTATTCGGCCGTCCAGGCTGCACAAACAACTTCAATCTACAATATCAATGGCCCAAGTCGGGCAGTTGCTGGAAGCGAAACGCCGCTGCCCGTGTCTGTGAGCGTCCATTACTCCAACGCGGTCACGGGCTCACGGCTAATTGTGGGCATACTGGCTGCCAATTCATCGCCAGAGACAGTTGTGCCGGGTGTCGTTGTCGCATCCACGGATCCCTGCATCAACCAACCGGGAACCCTCGCAATATGCGCCGTTACAGTTACTAGGCCATACGGCGTCGTGAGGATCGACTTTCAGATAGGCGGTATCTTCGATGGTAGAGAGCAACCGAACGTATGGAATCTGACCATTACGTCGCTTCTCATCAATCCCCAAAATAACGCCATTCCGGGCTCTGTGAGCAGCAAGTTGTTCAAAATTGATCTCACTCAGGTCGCATCGAATAACGCAACGGTTCCAATGAATGACACCCTCGCCGCGCTGTCTCAGCCGGATTATTTCATCCTAGTAGCAATTGCGCTCACGATCGCTGCGGCGATAGCCGTCCTGCTTGCTCAGCGAACGAGGCGCTCCCTCACAGCTCGGAGTGAGGCGAAGAGACCTCGCTATTCCGACACTAAGAAGGCGTGCTTATAGTTGCAATTCGACGAATCCGCTAGAGCGACTAGAAACTCAGCTGTCCCACTAAGTTTGATTTGGCCGTTAAGGCTTTTCATGGGCTTCACGTTCGTGTACGCGGGAGTTCAGCATCTGACAGACCCGTCCTACTTCGACCCAGTGAAGTCAGGTTACATTGGTCATCTGGTCGCCCAGTATGCGATTGGTTCACCGATTCACGACTTTCTTCTGGGAGTCGTTGCACCCAACGCAGTCTCATTTGGGTGGGTGGTAGCGAGTAGCGAGATTCTCATCGGAATCGCGACTTTGACGGGGTTCCTATTCCGAGTTGCCGCACTAGCCGGGTTGCTGTTAAATTTCACGTTCTTCCTCTCAGCGACTTGGAATGCCTTCCCATTCTATTTTGGATCAGACATCGTTTTCGTCATGTGTTGGTTGACTCTGCTCTTGACCGGACCACAACTAACGCATAGCGTAGACGGGCTCCTGGCTACACGCCACTCCTCCCTGAGCTGGCTAGTTACGAAACCCACTCAGACGAAACCAGTGAGCACAGAGCTGGAGACTGCGAAGACTACTAGGCCTGAGACGCAGGCCCAATCACTAATTCCCAGCAAAGCAAAACTGTATCCGAAACAAGTCCGCGAAATAAACCGGGCATTCGACCAAGTCAAGAGGCAGTTCGTTCTTCATCGCGAAACCCAAACGACACTCGAATTCATCAGAGCCTTGGTGATAAGCCTAGGCGTCGATCGAAGAGACACGATAAGAATACTGAACGTCCTTCAGAGCATCGTAAACAGGCAACCGACAGAGGGGACGAATACGAGAATTGGGAGTTCGATTCCGCAATGACAGATTCGCAGGAAAACGAGCGGATCTCAAGGGAACTCGCGGAGACCTATGGGCTACGGATTCCGAATGACGTAGTGACTTCAGTCCTGACAGGCAGGCCCAAGCTACCAATCCTACTCTCCCGCGTCTCCTTTAGGGCGGATGTCGATATTCGAACAAATCAACGGACCCAGATAAGTAGAGACCGCAGGAATTTCCTACGCGCAGCGTTGGCGTTGGGCGTCGTCTCCGCAGCAACCTTGCTCTTGTGGGGTCTAAGATCAAATTCACAGCCCACTCCGACGCCTCAACCTACAAGTTCTATGAACCTCGCTGCAGCGGCCAACAATCCAGTCGTACAAAGCAGTCAACCGACCACTAACACTCAACTCATTGCGAACGCTTCCAGCATCCCATCCGACCAGTCACTGATCTACAACGACCCATCTCTAGGTCCAATCATTCTGATCCATCTAGACAACGGTACATTTGTGGCTTACAGCGCAATCTGCACACATGCTGGCTGTCAAGTCCAGTTCGACCCATCCTTGAAGGACATAGTCTGTCCATGCCACGGAGCCGTCTATGACCCATACCATAATGCCGAGGTCATCGGAGGGCCTGCACCGTATCCACTACAGAATATTCCCATCCAATACAATCCCTCGACGGGCAACATCTACCTGACTGGATGACGCATGAGGACAGCCCACATGAACAGGACCTCCCACCGAGATTCATTCGTAATCGCAGTCAAGAATTCGAGTCTTTCCCGCTTCGCAGGCTTAGTGGCGGGTGATATGAGACGGTGGAGCGAGAAATAGTGATTGGATTGGCGGTTGTTTTTCCAGTCGTTTTCATAGCCGCAAGCTATCTTGAGGACCTTATAGAAACCGGTAGCAATGAAGCATCTAGTGACATCGGCGCTCTAATCGCCGGACTACCCTCACATGTGATCAGCGTCGCATCAAACGCTGGCTATGGGGGCGTATTTTTCTTGACGCTCACCGACTCTGCTGGGTTTTTTTTCCCGCAATAGAGGAAAACACGGAAACCTCGAGAGTGGAGGAAAATCCCACCCCCGGCGCCAACCCCTTACACACCGCTCCTCAGGCGACAATAAACACGGCTTGAGGCGGATCTGCAGTTCAGTCAATGACCAGCGAATCAAAGTCTCTTTGCCGGACTTCGAATGCTTCTGTATCAACGGGTTCGGCTATCTCGAAGAAAAGCTTCATTCCACTCGGATTCTCCATCCACTGCAATCCAGTCTGAGAGATAATATACCTGATAGGCGGGGAGTGTACGCGAATTAACGTGACCTCCGAAGGAGCCTCGCTCACCTCTATGCGGCCGAAGGTTTCAACTGGTTATGGTAGATTGGATGAGGCTCTCAGTGGAGGTTTCGTTACCGGTTCTATGATTGTGTTGAACGCTCCGGCAGGTGACGAGGCGCCAATTCTGCTACGCAACTTCTTGAAGAGCGAGCAGCCTGGCTTGCTGATATGTCGTAACCTCTCGTCTGCGCAAGCGATCGTACCAGATGCGGCTGACGGCATAGTTCGTCTGATTTGTAGCGACAAACCTGTGTCGCCCGCAAAAGGTATCCTGTCGGGTAAAGGGATCGAAAACCTCACCGACTTGAACCTTCAAATCAATGAAGCCTTAGGCGCAATCAAGCCGAAACGTCTCGCCTTAGACATCCTCTCAGATGTATTATTGAGGCATAAAGCGCTTCAAACAAGGAAATGGCTTAACGAACTCTTGGAACGACTCCGGGGGAGAGGTATCACAACGCTCGCGGCCCTCAATCCTTACATGCACATGGCTGAAGAGGCTCAGGCGTTAGAGGACGTGTTCGATGCGAGCATAGAAGTCTTCGAGAGAGACGTCAAGGGACGACAAAGGAAGTTCCTACGTATCAAGTGGGCTCATGGAGTAGAAGTGTCCCAGAGAGAATTCCCGCTCGAGGGACTTGTAGGTCAGAAGAGGAGCGAGAGCAAGTCAGAGCTTGAGAAGACTCGAATCGCAGTCCTGCCATTCGCTAACATGAGCCCGGACCCAAATGACCAGTATTTCGCGGATGGCATAACCGAGGAAATCATCTCAATCGTCTCAGGGATCAGCGGTCTCAGCGTGATCTCGAGAACCTCGGTGATGGGTTACAAGGGAACGACCAAGAAACTGGGGGAGATCGGGAGAGAGCTCGATGTGGGTTCCATTCTTGAAGGCAGTGTCAGAAAGGCTGGGAACAGGATACGAATCACTGCCCAGCTTATCGATGTGATAGGCGACAAGCATCTGTGGGCTCAGAACTACGACAGGAACCTGGACGACATCTTCGTCGTTCAAAGCGAGATTGCCGAGAAGGTGGCTGGGGAGCTGAGGATTCGCCTCGTAGGCTCGGAGAGGCGAACTTTGGAGAAGAAGCCCACCGAGAACACGGAGGCGTATACATTCTTCCTGCGGGGCAGGGAGCTGTTAACGGAGGAGACTGAGAGTTCACTTAGGCAGGCAATAAGCCTCTTCGAAAAGGCCATCCAGCTTGACCCCAGCTTTGCCAGGGCGTACGTGGGGATGGCCGAATGTCACCTGGCGCTGGCGGAGTCCGGCCAGGACGCCTATGGCGGCTCCCTCTCATACGCGAAGACACCGCTAGATCGTGCTCTCGCTCTCGACCCTGACTTGCCAGAGGCCCACTCGTGTCTCTCGGGGCTGCTCTTCGACATGGACGACGTGCCAGGTGCGGAGGCGGAGGCGAAGAAAGCGTTGGAGCTTAACTCCAGTCTCACGGAATCATACCGTTGCCTGTTCGAAGTGGCGGCAATCAGGGGAGACGAAGAGGAGATGCTTAAGCAAATAGAAATAGCCTACCGCCTAGACCCGCTGAGGCTCCACTACATCTGGCTAATGGGGATCGCATACCTCTACACTGGACGAGGGCAGGAGGCGCTGGAGTTCTGGAAGAAGACCGAACAGCTGGCTCCCGCTTACACATACAGGGGCATGACGGAGTACTACCTAACCAAGGGTGACCTCGAGAGGGCTAAGGAGTTCCACGCGAAGTTCGAGAAGCTTGAGCCCACCCATCCTTGGGCTATTTGGATGGGCGGAGTCCTCGCAGCTCTGGAAGGCAACCGGGAGAAAGCACTGCTCACAATCAAGAAGATTGAGGACGCCAGGATGGGTCCGCTCGGGTTCAACTTCATCGCATACGTCTATCACGCCCTCGGAGACCTCGACTCCTTCTTCGAGAACATGAACAGGGTTTTGGAAACTCACGGAGTAATACCCCTCCCGCTGATGCATTCGCCCCTCCTCGCCAAGGCAAGGACCGACCCTCGATACTTGGAACTGGTTGAGAAACTCAGAAAGCGGTTAGGCCTAACGAAATAGAAGTCGCCGTCAGCTGAGTTGACAAGCAGAAGAGTTCGAACTCAACATTATCCAACGTTGACCTAAACAATTAGAGTAAGATATGCGATCAGTGAATGCTACGTGAGTGAGTTCAGTTGTCTGATGAGAGAGACTCCTCGAAGGAAGAATTTCGTGGGTTCATCCAGCTCCGCACGGATACTACGGGGGGTTCAAATCCAACCCTGGGGGGTTTCGAGCGAACCCAGGGTGGTGAAAGTCCCACCCCCGGCGCTCCCATCCAACCTATCGGAGATCCTAAACTACGGCTTCTGGATGCGTAGGCAGGGCTATCGACCCAGCACCATCCAGGCCGCCATAAGCACCCTCAAAGCCGTAGCCAAGAAAACCAACCAGGACGCCGTCAAGACACACCTTGCCTCCCGTAACGTGAGCGTTGGCAGGAAGGAGAAGATCTGCGTGGATCTCGCTCGATTCTACAGGTTCAAGGGAATCCTCTTCCAGATGCCCAGATACCAGAGAATCAACACCATACCTTTCGTGCCTCAGGAAAAGGAAGTTGACCAACTCCATCTCAGCCTGCGGGAAGAAAACCGCCACCTTCCTACAACTCGTGGGTTCAAATCTCGCTCTAGAGGAAGACTACGAAATCCTAGAGGGCGGCGGAAAATCCCCCGGCGCCAGAATCCCCCTGGTCCCCATGCTGATTCCGCTGAGGTGTCAGACGAGGTTAAATACGTGTCTTGCATGTATTTCAAGTATGACTGAAGCAGTGTCCATAAGGCTGCCAGACGACATTGCGAAACGACTTGACGAACTAGCTAAGTCCCTCGATCGTCCCAAAACTTACATTGTCACGAAAGCCTTGCGCGAATACCTGGAGGAATACGAGGACTATCTCATCGCCATGCACCGACTCAATGACAAAGATGACCGAGTAGTTTCTGAGAAAGATTTGGTCGAGATTGACCGTTAAGGTCCTCTACAAGACCTCGGTACGCCGTGACCTTAAGAAGATCGATCAGAAGAGCGTACAGCGAATTCTACGCGGAATAAGAAATGTCCTAGGGAAGAACCCCAGAAGCGGTGAGGCTCTGCATGGCGAATTCGCTGGACTGTATAAACTCAGAATCGGGGATTACCGGATAATCTATGCCTTGCTGGAACAGAATGTGCTGGTTTTAAGAATCAGACATAGAAGCAAAGCCTACGAGTGACCAATCTGGACAGGGCTGGATGAACACCCGCCCTTCCTCGGTCTGGGATGCTTTCTCGTCAGACAATCAGGCTCACGTTTCAGTTTAATGCGTACCCTGCACTAAACTCTTAGGTTGACATCCAACAAGTCGGAAGAGAGGATGGAACTGAAATGCAGGACAAACCCATAGCATTTGTCGATGTAAGCCTCGTCCCGATGGACAAGGAACAAGTCCTAAGGAACCGGACAGTCATTGTGCGGCAGGATACGATTGATCAGATCGCTGAGACAGACAAGATCACGGTTCCCCGGGATGCCGTGAAAATCGATGGCAGGGGGAAGTACCTCATGCCTGGATTGGCGGATATGCATACCCATACCTGGGGAGAAGCAGACTTCATCCTTTTCATTGCAAATGGTGTCACTACTATTCGTAACATGAGCAACGCCTCCTATACCGCCACACTCTTGCTGGACGATCTGGACAGACTAACGCTCTTCGAGAGAGTAGAACAAATGGGACTGACTCGTTACGAGCTGGTCGAGAATACTAGAGAGTCAGGCTGACACGACTCTCCTGAGGTCGCATGATCTGTTCGAGTGGAAACGAGTGCACGGGGTCCATCAAAAAGTACAGGGGGCCTTTTCGAACCCCAAGGGTGAGGAACCAGCTCTAGAAGCAGTCGCTGCTCTCAATCAGACGAAAATTGTGCCGGTTGACCAAACCCTATCGCTGGAAGCTGCGGACTACGGTCTCTCACACGGACTCCACTTTGCAGACGCACTCATCTACGCCACCTCACGACATTTCGAAGCTCAACTTTACTCCAGCGACGCGCACCTTAAAGGATTGAAAGACGTAGTTCTCGTGTGAGCGCTCCAGAATACGGTGGTCCATCTAACGTCCAGATCGCGGCCTTCTACAATTACTGCTGCTCGTTGGGCCTGTGATCTGGGGTCTGTCGAAGGTATACTGGGGACAAAGAGGCTTAGACATCTCGTTAGTGTACAAGGAAATCCCGCCAGGCGAACAATAAGAATCTGGAATGCTACGCCTCTTTCTTGTCCGATCTGGTCTGGTTCGGAGGATCCTGGGCAAGTTGACGAAAGCATCATCGTATAGACCCATCCGAAAGAAAGTTTTCGAGACTTTCTTGAAAATGGCGGAGGCCGGACTTGTCGTGGCGAAGGAGGGAAACGTCAGCGCCCGCATCCCCGCAGAAGAGAAGATAGCGATCACGCCATCGCAGGTCCCCTACGATAGAATGAAACTGGATGACATCCTAATCGTTGGCTGTCACGAGGAGCTTCTTCTGGGAAAACTCAAACCTTCGACTGAGACAAAAATGCATATCGCCGTCTACAAGGCTCGAAGCGACGTGGGAGGGGTAATTCACGCACACTCACCTTACGCATCAGCACTCTCCTGTATCGGTGGAAGAATACCTCCCTTGATGGATGAGCAGACGGTCTTCCTCGGAGGAGATATCGGCACTGCGCCTTATGCCTTGGCCGGTTCAGCCGAAATTGGCGCCAATGCCGCCCAAGCCCTTGCCGAAAGGGACGGGGCCATGCTGGCCAATCACGGCACCATTTGCTGTGGGAAAACCTTGGACGACGCATTGAGGAATGCGATTCTCGTCGAGAAACTCGCTAAGATATACGTCACGGCCAAGAGCATCGGAGAAGTAACCACCATACCCCCAGACATAGCCGAGTTCGAGCATCAATACTACAGAGCCCTAAGAAAGTCCTAGAGCCAAGAGGCGATCTCTCGTATTGTTTAGAACAGGTCGGTGTTGCTTCTCAGCTAATGCCCTTTCCTGTTATCCGTCGAGCCGCCAGTGTTTCCTAACGCTTCTCCTTGCCCACTGCGTAGTGTAGCCTAGGGGATGGTGTTTCGATTACCTTCAAAACCGTCTCCGCCACTTCCTGAGGGTCGCCCCCCTTGTCGAACGACTCTTCGTCGACTGACCGCGCCCTTTGCCTGACCTCATCGTAGTCGCTGATCGAACTTGCGGCGCGTATACGGTTGTGGTGCGTATTGAAGAATCCGGGGTCGATAACCGACACTTTAAGCCCTAGGTTCTTCATTTCCTGCCATAGCACTTCCGAATATACTATGAGAGCAGACTTCGCGGCGCTATAGTAACCTCCGAACGGGATGGGAAAAGTTGCTGCGAGCGAGGCTATGTTGATGATCTGGCCGTTCCTCCGCTTCCGCATCGATTGTAGGACTGCGTTCACCATCCTGACGGCGCCAAAGAAATTGCGCCTTCGCCTCAAGCGACGTCTCCTCTAACCCTCCCATACACGACTGTCCCGCATTATTGACCAAAATATCTATTCGACCAGTCTTCCCGAGCACGTTTGAGACGCATGTTGTGACGGATTCGTCGATGGTTATGTCGAGCAACGTGGCAGTGAGCTTCCCGATGCTCAGTGAAGTACCTGTAATCAGTACGACTCTATCGTCAGGCAATCCCATTTCCCGCATTTGTTGGTGTTTGTTGGATGAGTTCTTTGCCCGCTATGGGCCGGAACTGGCTTCTGTATGTTTTTTTGTCGGGCCGAAATCTGAATCAACGACTTCCTTATCTCCCTCCGGGAGTTCGTACCAACGCTTCTTCTCTCCGATTTTCGCCCGCATCTTCCATCCCATGGACTTGGGAGCATTTTCAATTCGTGATTTGAGGTTGTTCAGACGTTGACGCACGATCTCCTTCTCTTTGATATCTAACGTGTATCCATCTAGTGCGCCTAGAATATTGGCGATGTTGATTGTGAAGGTTTTGTAGATTCCCCAATCATCGGCGCATAGTTGTGCCAAGTAGGAACCGTTGATCGTTTCCGGTGCGTCTGAATCGCCGATCTCATGATCATGCACGACGGCGATTATGTCTCTGTATTCCCGCTCCGTCATTTGCACAACCTGAAGTTTAGTGGCTAAAAGATCTGCTAGAGAGATCGTTGGCTTATCTAGAGTAAGCCGACTTGTGAAATCGAATTTATGGCACATCTCGAATTTGTCGAGGAAGATATCAACGCGCCTACCCCTATCAATATCGTTGAAAATCAATCGTTTATCGCCTGACATTGCGTTGAAAATCTTTCGTGGGGAGTAGCCCAGGTCAGGAAAAAATTTCTTTATCTCATGCGATTGGCGTTTCAATGCCATGACGTCTATGTCGGCGTACTTGCGTTCCAGAGAGCGGTGTGTTGCACTTGGGCAGTGAAAGCGTATTGCCATGCCGCCAAAAAGCCTCAGGGTTATCCCTTGTTTGTCGGCGGATTCGATTATCCGCTTAGTTTCTTCAACTATGTCTGCGAGAGGAGTATCTACCACTTGTGCAGCCAACTGCCTGAAGTTATGGCGGAAACCGAGTTGTATGTTACATGTAAGCGTTAGGCAGTGGTTCCAGACAACTCGGGGAGACATAATTTGTCGTGTGCACGGCCTTGCCGCCATGGATGAGCACGGGGACAGCTGGAATCGAGTCAGCTACTTCAAAATGTTCTTCCCGTGTCACGGGCGTTAGCAGCGCGGCTGCGAAATCTATTCCGCCCGGATAGGGGCCTTGTTCGATCTATTCGAACGGGATCTCTCTGTACGCAAGCGCCAGGTCGAACTCGTCTTTCTTCAAGTGGTAACTTCGAAGATTATGAGTCCGATTATTATGAGGGCTAGAGTGGTGCCTAGGGCATCCGGGAGCGAGTTTTTTGGTTTTTTTGACTATAGCGAACATTAGGCAACCATGCCGGGTAAAGACATTCTCACAGTACAAGCAGAATTGTTCTCGCTTACGTTGCTACGCCTTCTCGGCTTCATGGTTCTAAAAGTTAGGCGAGTGAAGTTGCTCAGAATTCATGTATAGCTGAAAATTCAGAGGCTAGAAATATATTCGGAATCACAGCGCTAACGTGATTTTGATATGACTACGTATGTACTCGTGCCAGGAGCTTGCTTAGGAGGGTGGGCTTGGAAGAAGGTAGTTCCATTGCTCTTATCTGCACAAACCTAAGATACGCAGCACTGAGCCGTCAAATCAGTTAAGCAAAGAGACCGTATCTTCTTCTTCGGAAGATGTAAGGCGTCTGGCGGTCAGGCAGTCGATAGGTCATAGGGAAAATATCTAACAGCTAGAATACTTATTGATTTTCCGGGGAACCGGGCGATGGGCACATCCGCCTACAACTGCGAAGCAAAACTGAGGGGAAATCGCGTAGAGATAGATATACGAAGACCTGGGCGAAGAGCCGACGCGGAGATATGCGCTCGTATGATGGCGAATTCGGAGCCTTGGATAACTCTACGACGCGATTATGATGCGTCACTGAAGATTCTGATAGACCCTTCAAGGGAAGTCTACTTAGCCATGGTAGGCGATGAGATTGTAGGATTCACAATTCTCACCATGCACGGCGCCTTTGTCGGCTATATTCAGTCAGTTTGCGTTGCTCCGCAATGGCGAGGCAAAGGTATCGGAAGCGAACTGATGGATTACGTTGAGAAGAGAATCCTAAGCGAAACCCCCAACATATTCATCTGCGTGTCATCATTCAACGAACGAGTTCAGAAGCTATACGAGCGACGCGGCTACAAAGTCGTAGGTGAACTGAAGAATTGGATTGTTCCCGATCACTCCGAGATTCTGCTGAGGAAAACGATCGCCCCTTTAATGGAATTCAAAAGGCAATGACGTCGCCCACTAGTGTGTTCAGGTGCTTACCGATTTCACCGCTATGCTGATGCCTTCAGAGATTTCTAGACAGATTGGGACGGGAGTTGTTGAGTGGGAATTGCTGGTTGACTTGTCTGGTGATCCCTTTCGTATAATTCGGCTGCCTCGATTTCCTCCTTCATCTTCTCGTAATGCTTCTTCCAATACCGCCGCGGATTATCCACGCTTATGTAAGGTGCACCAGAGCGGAAGGCCAGCTGAACAGTGCACTTATGACGTTACCTAATCCCACGTTCAATATCATTGCGTAGCTGATTGTTACTCCTGGATCAATATTGACGATAAGACAATATTGACGTCGAACGAGGCCTTGTAGAAAAATTTGCTTTGCCGAATTTTGCTTCGGCGAGTTGGCTTGTACGAAAGGTTTTTCGACCTCTCAATATAAGAGACCGACGTTCATCATGACTGCCGATGTCTACGACAGCATTTTCCAGGCTTTGGAGGAGTTCGACAAACCGATCGCCCTAACGCTGATTGACCCTATGCGGTATCAAGAGGCAATACTTGGAGTAGTGAAATATTTTGCAACCAAGTCAACCCGAGGAGTCTACGTTACACTCAACAAACCTTTCAGCGTGCTCACGAAGTCTTTTGAGAAGGCGGGCATTGCCTCAGATTCATTATTCTTCGTGGATGGAATCACAAATGTGCCTTCAGTAGAGGAGGCCCAGGACCATGCGTGCTTGGGTTCCGGTATTGACCTAAGCAACTTATGCATCGGCATATCAAGGGCCGTAGGCAAACTCAAGGAGCCAAGGTTCCTCCTGCTTGACAGCCTCTCGACGCTGCTAATTTACAATGACTCGAAGGCGGTCTCAAAATTCGCCCATCTGCTCACAGAGAAGATGCGGCGCTGGAATACGTCAGGATCGCTCTTCACCGTTGAAATGAATGCGGAGAAGGATGTTGTGTCGCAACTTGCTCCATTCTGCGATAAAGTTGTGAAAATTTGACTACTTCACCAAAGCGGGGTATGATTCAGCTTGCGGTTCTAGATCCCATGCTGTACGGAGCGGCAAGAGCCTTCGACTATCTGGGGTTCCGTGGTCAGGATATGCTTGACAGGATGGGAGATGGAATCTTAGAGTATGGCCTCAGCCAAGAGTACTTTGAACGATCCAGCGATCCACACCAATTTGTCGGCAACATCGTGAAATTTTTTGTTGAGAACGGCTACACAAGCAACATCCGCGTCGACCAAAGCGGCGACACGATGGATGTCGTCATGTTGAATTGGCGGTATCTGCCACTCTTGGAGAAACTGCGCAAGCATAACTCGTACCTGCTCACCTGCCCGGTCTGCGTTACGTACAATGCGGTTCGGAGGTCAGCGGGAGTGATGGGAGAAAGAATCTCGGAAAACGTGACCTCAGATGGAGTTTACACACTCCGAATGAAGGTTGTTCCTGGTGCCACAAATACCGAGAACACGGTCATTCCGCGTAAACCAGCAGACTTTACAGGCATGAAGCTGCCGAGCCAGCTGAACGAAAGCGTAGGATTACCAGTCTTCGAGGCCGTTGCATACGGTCTGGCCTGCGGGTTCGACTATCTCGGGGCACAGGCGCAACTCATTCTCGATAACGTAGGAAGGGGGATGCTTGAGTTCATGCGTGAAGAATCAAACATGCAACTCCCCTATGACCTCGAAGGCTCATTGCATGCATTGTCCATGTTCGTGGCTAGTGGAGGATTAGCGGACTCAATAAACGTTCAACTTTCGCCGTCTCAGGTGAACGTGGACTTCAAGAACTACCACTACCTACCAGTACTCAAGAAATTGTTGAATGAAGGAAGAAGCCTACCCTCCTGCCCCTTCACGCTGGCTGCTCGAGCAGTAATTCGCAACAAAGGCCTGGCAGTGGAAGACATGGAGTGGCAAACCTCGACTGAAGACGCTCAACTCAAAATGACCACCGTAAACCTGGCTGATCAGCAATTCGACGAAAAGAAAGTCGGCAGCATAATGGACCAAACCTAACCCGCCGGCCCATCTCAGCCCAGAACGACCGTCTGCATCTCGTGAAAGGCCCGTTTTCGAGTGTGTATCTTCTCACGCGGGCGTAGTAATTCCGACCGTCGTTTTTCGGGTGGTGGTGCACCAAGTGCGGGCGATTGAAATTGAACCGCGAACGTTTTCGTCGTTGGAAAGGTGTGTAACGGCCTAAGTGACAGCTCATCATCATATCGAATTGTTCTTCCATCGCGGAGAAGCATCGATAGACCGTGTCGGTCTAATCCTCAGTTACGTATTCATTTTCAATATCTCGCTGAAGAAGTTGAGGATCCCGTTTCTTAGGATCGCCGTAACCTCCTCCGCCAGCTGTCCGAATTATCAATGTCTCTGAGCGAGCTAGAAGAGTGGAGTCTTTCGCCTTGAGCGGCAAAATGGTGCCGTCAGGTTTTTGGATCATATATTCTGAGGATTGTCCTTGCAAGCCTCCTTTGTATCCCCAAGGTCGGATTCGTCTACGTTCACCCAGGAGCGCTACCTGTACTTCACTTTGGGCTTTCAGAGAGCGTTCGATGCCAACTCCTCCTCTCCATTCTCCCGCGCCGCCGGTTCCGGAACGTAGTGTGTAAGATTCGAAACGTATTGGGTAGTAATGTTCTATCACTTCGATCGGTGTGTTCATGGTGTTCGTCATGTTAACCTGAACTCCATCGACACCATCCAATCCAAGCCTGCCGCCGTAGCCGCCTCCGATTGTCTCATAGAGCGCCCACCTCTCGCCGGTTTTGGGCAGAGTCCCTCCCATCATTAGATTGTTCATGCTACCGTGCGAAGCCGCCGGTAACCGATCGGGCATCGCTTCGATCAAGGCTAGGTAGATGGCGTCAACAATGCGTTGACTCGTCTCCAAGTTTCCTCCAGCCACTGGGGCAGGCTTGATTGGGTTTACGATACACCCCAGTGGCGCTTCTATGCTAATTGTGCGGCTGAAACCATCATTTGGCGGCAATTCGGGCGGCATCAAGGTCTTCATTGCAAATGTCACTGCGGACGTTGTGACTCCGAAAACCGCATTGAGTGGAAATTGAACTTGGGACGATGTCCCAGAAAAATCAACTTCAACCTTGTCATTCATCAAGCATACGGCAACGCAAATGGGCAGCGGCGTCTCATCCAATTCTAAGTAATCTTCGCCGACGAATTTTCCCTTCGGCATCTTTTCGTATTCCGCAAGGGTGAACATGTAGGTTTGATCAAGAATCGACGTGGATGCTTCCGTGAACCTGTCTATTCCAACTTTTGAAACTAGCTCGGCTAGTCGTTTACCTCCGAGAAGATTGGCCGCAACCTGTGCCCTGAGATCGCCTAGAACAACGCTGGGCATTCTAGTCTTGGAAGCAAATTCGCACGCTACTCTGTCCAGTAATCGATTTGATTCTACGAGCTTCGTCGGTTCAATTACTACTCCCTCCTGAGTGAGGGTGAGAGCCTTGATTCCGATGCTTGCAGGGGAGACTCCACCGACATCGACGTGATGCGCTTTGTTCGCGGCGTATCCGACTAATCGCCTCTTGACGAACACCGGTCGCAAAACGGTTACGTCGTTTAGATGCGTCCCAGCAATGTACGGGTCGTTTAGAAAATACATCTCCCCTTCCTGAGGTTCAATGCCTTTGCCATCGAGGTATTCCAGAGTGTTTCTCAGGCCAAGTGGCAGCGAGCCTATGTGAACTGGAATATGTTCGGCTTGGCCGATGGTTCGTCCGAGATTATCAAGCACGGCGCAGCTGTGGTCGGCTCGTTCTCTGATATTCGGTGAATAAGACGACCTCCTTAATGCGACCCCCATCTCCTCGGAGATGTAAGCGAGAGTATGCTTCGTAACCTCGATGGTGAGCTTGTCGACTGTCATATCTGTCGCTTCAGGCTCAAGCAGTTATTTTCGTCCCTACGGCAGTTCCAACCCGGCGGCACAACAGTGGTCGAATCATACTCTTCGATTATCAAGGGGCCATACAATGGCTGCGACCCGAGTACATTATCACGCCATAACACCGTCCCCTCACACCATGTGTCATTGAACCACACTTTTCGATGAGCCTCTTCGATTTCATGAGGAGCTCCGACCGTGAGCTTCAAACTCGGTCTTGCGACGGGAATTATCATAGTTAGCCGAACGGCGGTGATTTCTATAGGCTCTCCGATATGGCGATAGCCGTAGACCGCCTCGTGTTTCCGTTCAAACGACTCCCGCAGGCTTTCACGATTGAAATCGCCTGATAGTTGCACCTCAAGCTCGAACCCTTGTCCCAAGTATCGAGCATCAACGCTTCTGACGAAGATTGTTTCTGCGTTAAGTTGATCAGATTGTCGTTTCGCGGTAGAAACCGCTTCTTGAAGCATCAAGTTCCATGCCTCTTTGAAGAAATTGTCCGGCAACTCGTCCAATAACCTGAGGACACCTTTCACGTAATGATATTTCATATCGGTCATCATCATCCCCAACGCGGAAAACAATCCCGGATGAAGGGGAACAATTACCGTGTCAATTCCAACCTGGTCCGCGAGTTCCGCGGCATGCATCGGACCTGCCCCTCCGAAAGCCATCAACGAAAACTCTCGGGGATCCTGGCCGCGTTCGAGGCTAACTATGTCAAGTGCTCTTGCCATGTGAAGATTTACGAGGCGAATGGAAGCCGCGGCTGCCTCGGTTAAGCCCATGCCTACCTTCGTCGCAACTTCCTTCATTGATCGTGTCGCAAGGTTGACGTCAAGCGGCATTTCTCTTCCGAGTAGCGTCGAGCCTAATCTGCCTAAGATCAAATTGGCGTCAGTTATTGTTGGTGCCTCTCCTCCGGAAGCGTAACAGGCCGGACCTGGAGCGGCTCCTGCGCTAATCGGTCCAACTCTCAGCGTGCCGATTTCGTCGGCCCATATGATGGTCCCCCCACCCGCGCTCACCTCCGCAAGATCTACCGATGGGTATCGCACAGGATATCCAGTTCCCCTGACGACTCTTCCCGAGTGAGCTCGGCCGCCAACTTCTATTTCGGGAACGATTAACGGAACGTAATCAACGATGCATCCGGCCTTTGCCGTCGTTCCCCCCATATCGAGGCTCAATAGCCTGTTTCTGCCGAGCATCTTTGCAACTTCTGCCGCTCCCACCACGCCTGCTGCCGGCCCGGATTCAACGGCAATAATCGGCCTAGCTCTAGCTGAGTCTAAGTCTACTAGGCCTCCGGAAGACGAGAGCAGCTGAACGGGCGCAGTTATCGCGATGTCCTTCAACCTGCTTAAAGCAGAACTCAGGTACTGAGAAACCACTGGGGCTAGGACGGCGTTCACGACCGTCGTACTCGTTCGTTCAAACTCTCGATGCTCGGGATCAATTTCAAAGGAAGCGAAAACGAAATCGGCCGACTCACTAAGCGCGCGTTTCACTTTCTTCTCATTATCGGAATTCAGATAGCTGTTGAGAAAGCATATTGCCACCGACTCGATATGAGCGTCTCTCAGTCGCTTTGCAAGAGGTTTGAGTTCCCAGTCATCTACCTCTCGTATGACGTCGCCGGTCGAGTTTGTTCTTTCGCTGATTTCGAACCTCAGTTTTCGTGCAACAAGTGGTGTTGGACGCTTAAAGAAAACATTGTAGAGCTCGGGTCTGTTTTGGCGGCCGATCTCCAAAACATCCCTGAACCCTCGAGTAGTAACTAACGCTGTTTTTGGCATCTTGATTCCCAGCTGTCCCAGAAAGAGATTTGACCCAATAGTTCCGACGTGAACAATATTGTCGATCTCGGATGGGAGCAACTGATTCTCGGACATCAGGCGGATAATAGATTCAACAAAGGCGACTTCGGGGGCTGTCGGCGTACTCTTGACTTTCAGAACAAAGAGCTTGGAACCCTCGTTGTCCATTCCGACAAGGTCGGTGAAGGTCCCTCCTATGTCCACAGCAATTCTGACCATACGCTCAACCGTCCCAGTCCCTCGACCAATTCGAAACTGACACAGAAATTGCTTGTTGGGAGCAATTGAAAGTGTCTTCGGTTTTGCACGAGTCAGAATGTGAGAAAACTAGTCGGCTGCGAACATCTTCAGACTTACAACGAGATCACCAAAAATAATTGGTCAGCAATGGTATAACCGGAATTTTGGGGAGACTGGGCTGCCAGAATCGATCACGTGTTTTATCTTTTCCATCGTGACTATTCACCGTCGGCAATTCTCTTTGTGGCTATGGTGAGTTTAGGTGGTAGTCTGTGTGGATAAGTCCATCTATGATCCGAAGTCGAAGGACGATGGTTTCCGAGTTCTTGTCATGCAGTATTGGCCTCGAGGAGTGAAGAAGGAAAAGATCGATGCATGGTACAGGGAACTTGGAACGAGCAAAGAGCTTATCAAGGCCTGGAAAGACGGCAAAATGGCGTGGTCGCAGTTCAGGAAACGTTACCTCGCAGAGCTAAAAGATCAGAACAAGCAGCAACTCATACGCCAGTTGGCTCAACGAGCAAAGACGGAAAAGATCACGCTTCTGTGCGGATGCCGTGACCCCAACAGATGCCACAGAAGTATCCTCAAAGACGCGATCACGGAAGCCCGACCGTAACCTTCCAGTTATGCCTTCTTGAATGCTTACGCGATGTCGCACGACACGACGACAAGAAAACTAGTTCGCCGGCTTATCGCTGAAAAAATCAAAAATCAAAAATTCCACCAAACACCCCAAACCAAACCCCTCCACGCCCTGACGGCCCAAGACAGAACCGTCCAGCCACCCAGATTCCCGTTTTCCGCCACATAGCAGAGTGGGTACGCGACAGGGTGGACTCCACCCTCCTTCGGAAGTTCAACTCGATACGATGCCAGAGAAGCAAGTTTGCCATGCAAAAAAAGTCGCTAGGGTCTCGATTTCCTGATTCTTGACCCCTTAACACTTGCCAGGAAGACGGCGAACAATACGACCACGAAGAGACCGCTCAACCACAGTAGAAGCTGGGAAAATGAAATGGCCACGAGGTCCTGCGAGTTCAATACAACTGGGAAAAGGCGGTCTAAGCCTAGGTAAGCGATCGAGAGCATCTCGGACTTGGCGTTGTTCACGTTCAAACCGATGTCTCTTGACCAAGACATCACCAGATTCAGGCATAGGCCGAGAAAAATTGTGCAACTTGCAACAATTTTGAACCAGAGTCTATGCAGATTGTTCCTCAACGCCAATGATAGGGGCAGACTGAACAGGGGCAAGACTGAGATGAGATATCTGGCGGGGAGGCTGAAGCCGGCCCACCAATGCGTGAACAGGGATGACCCAATATATTCCGTTAGGAACGCGCCTGCGGCTAAGGCGAAGATGTCAGATCTCTCTTTGAGAAGGGGGCGCAACCCAAAGAGGGAGAGCAGGAGGGGAGGAGAGTAAGGCAAGAGGCCGCGGTAACGGTCGAATATGAGCCCAGTGGCCGCGAACACCGCATTACTCGTCTGGATTTGCGGGTACGCTGACTCCCCGGAGGCCAGAGGAACAGCTAATGGACCACCGAACGCGATGGTATTGTAAATGCAGAAAATAGCAAACCAAACCATCACGCCCACAAGAAACAAACTGAAATTGATCTGTTTCCTTCTGATACAAATTATTCCCAGCGTCAATCCGAAACCCGCGATTATTGCGACGTATGACGGTTTCATGAGGAAACCGTACCCAATGAGTAGCCCCATTGCCAATTGCACATTATCCGAAAAGCCATACCTCAAAACCAAGTTAAGCGAGACTAAGAGCAGAAGAGCCATCAGAAGCTCTGGATAGAGCTGATTCGAGTAAGAGAGTATGAGAGTCGCGAATCCCATCACCAACGCCGTAGCGAAAGAAACGAAATCATCCCCAGTTATTTTCCTGCACGCAAAATACTGAGACAAATTCAGCAGACTTGTGATCAGTGGAATGAAGAGAATTAGCCCAAGTGAATCCGCAAGGATGTAAAATAGGGCGGCAAGGAGCGGGAGGCCTACGCCGTGGGTTGAATAGAAATGGCCGTCGGGCCCTTTTACCGCATGCCAAGAATACGGCCAGACCGTCCATTCAGGC
This sequence comes from uncultured Candidatus Bathyarchaeia archaeon, assembly GCA_964533505.1. GTDB lineage: Archaea > Thermoproteota > Bathyarchaeia > 40CM-2-53-6 > 40CM-2-53-6 > FEN-987. The sequence goes on from CAZHKA010000007.1 coordinate 19,615, forward strand.
CGTGGATCTCTGTAGACTTCTTCCACGTACAGATGTCCCTGTGCTAAGGCCTTGATTATCACGACATAATGCGGCTCGTCACCGGTGTAGTAGGAGGAGACATTGAGCCCATTGTGTAGCGAGAAGAATGTGTACACGCCAATCGAGATTATTAGAAGAGCGAGTGGGTATCGGTTTGTCCTAAAAAAGGAGCCCACTTGCATAGGCGGCCATTCCCTTCACCCCTGAAATGGTTCGCTCACACCTCATATTCTTTTTAGTCCGCATGCCAACTCCTAATCGAACAAATTGCAAACTATGAAACGTCAGAACGTTATGGACTGGCTTCTAGAGGCGAATCAGCCGGCGGTTCGTTACTTCACTCTAACCGAACTCTTAGGTCGTAGACGAGACGACCCAGAAGTTGCAGAAGCATATTCTAAGATCTCGAAGAGAGGCTGGGCTGTCGATATCCTACGTACACAAAAGAGGGAAGGGTACTGGGAGTCTGCGCGATCGCTTTACGGGCCAAAATACACCGCGACCAATTGGAGGTGCCTGGTCCTCTCCGATCTGGGCTTGACCAAGGAAGATAAGCGTGTCAGAAAGGCCGCGGACCTATTCTTCAAGCAATGGCTTTTCTTACCATCGGGAGAGAACGTGTTCAACGACGAGGTATGCATCGTGGGAAACACCGCCAGGATGCTAACTCGTTTCGGATTCGCGGATGACTTCAGGGTGAGAAAACTGTTCGATAGGCTCGTTGAGGATCAGAAGGAGGATGGAGGCTGGCACTGCTTCGAATCTTCAAAAGGAACCCTAGATGGCTGGGAAGCTCTTGCGGCTTACGCAGCCCTTCCAAAATCAAAGCGAACAAGAAAGATCGCTAAGTCGATCGAGAGAGGAGCCGAGTTTTACCTCGAAAGAAAACTGTTCGTTGAAGGAAGTAAGAAATATGCTCCCTGGTTTCGGTTACACTACCCGAATCATTACTACTACGACATCCTCGTCGGGCTCGATGTTATCGCAAGACTTGGCTACGGAAAAGACAGACGACTTCGACCCGCTCTTGACATACTAAAGAAGAAACGGCAGAAAGACGGAACATGGCTCCTTGAAAAAACCCATCCGGATATCGGCCAAGGAGCCCACTACACTCTTCGAAAGAAAGTAAAACCCTTCGCATTAGAGCCGGCAGGGAAACCGAGCAAGTGGATCACTTTGACCGCGCTTCGAGTCTTGAAACGAGTCGAAGCGGCTCGCTAGAAATCAGGATCCACGTTCAAGCGAATTTTTTGCAGGTTTTCATGTTCGGTTTACGTGACTATACACAATTGTATTCGATGACATGGTGGCAGAACGATTGAAACTATGACGAAACCAGAAAGGTAGGGTTGAACAGGCTGGCGGCCAATGTACTCGCCCACGACTCGCCGGCGAACACCTCAAACAGCAAGGTAATCGCCCGTGAACACATCTACATGCAAAGCAGTTCACCGATGAGTAGCGTAGGGAGAACGCGGCTCACCCAAGAGTCTACCCCAAGCCCAAGCGGAAGTACGGCGACTTCTGGGTGTTCTGAAGGGTGCTAAAATGTGGCCACAAATGCAGGGGTCCCCCGGCGGAGGAGCGCTACGTTACTACAATGAAAAGAGCTTGCTTTCGCGGATCTTAATCTTCGGTCTGAGTGGCTACGCACGACTCTACCGGTTAACCACGCGACTCACCGATGAGTCATGTTCACAAGACGCGACTCACCCGTGAGTCGCGTTCGAAGCAGGGCGTGACTCGCCCATGAGTCGCTTGGATGGTGTACTCTTCGATGTGCAGACTAAGCGAATTCAAAGAATGTTCGCTAGGAATTGAGGTTTGTAAAAAGGGAAACGGATTGCAGCCACTCCATTTGGAGCCACCCCATTTTGCGAATGCGTCAGGCTGATTGAAGCTCAGAGATATTCTTTCCAGTAGCGCACCGTTTCGCGCATGTCTTCGACCACTTGATCATCGCCCTGCTCGAAGGCTGGAAATGTTTCGGGATAGATGTACGTCTGGGCGGCTCCGCTCGCTTCAAGCGCAGCCAAGACTTTTCCTCCGTCAATTATTCCCATCTTGTTGAATTTCTTCGTGAACGGCCAGTGGCGATCCGCCTTCCCATCTGTTTGCTGAACATGGACGCATGGGGATTCTGAGCCTAACTCGCTAAGCCAAGCGTACGGGTCTCTGTCGCTCAAACTTTGCGAATGCGGATTGCACGTGTGGCCTACATCGATGCATAACTTGACCGGGACCGCTGCGTTCCTCAACTGTTTCAATATGTCTCGTGCTTCAGAAATTGTCGATGGAGGCTCCCTGGGTACAGGCATTATTTCCCACAGTAGTGTCTTAAGGCCAACTTTCTTGCATGTCTGAGACAAAGCCGTGACAGTCTCAAGTTGTTCTGATAGAAGCGACTGGCGTCGCTCGGTGTTCTTGTAATCTTTCGCGCTGAGTGCTCCCATGTGGCCGCCGACGTCATCCACTCGAAGTCTACCGCTGATCTTGATTGCTCTCGAGTACCAATCGAAGGCACACTTTCTCATTTCTTGGGACGGGTGCAGTAGTAGGTTATTGCCGTAAGCGATGCCGCCCGTGAAGCAACTTTGCAAGACTATTCCGTACCTCTTGCATGCGTCGAGTGTCCTGGGAATCATCTCGTTCAATGCCTCTTCGTCGATCATAGGGTCGAGCAGGTCGAATGAGAATTGTATGAGGTCAATGTCTAGTTTTGTTGCCGCTATCTCCGCCCAAGCTTCCGGTTCGGCGAATCTCTTCACAACCCAACCATTATTGAGCCCAAGAAGATATTTTCCCAACTTGGCACCCTCAAACGAAGCTATTGTTCATTTACGGAGTAAACGATGCTTCTACGTTTTCTAAGGGCTGAGTTACGATAGCATTCTGGGGTTTGAGGGTCTAATCTTTTAAGCTCATGAACCGCGCCTGAACATTGTGGCGTCTTATGGTTCAAAGGGTGGGCGTAGGCATTATCGGAACGGGCTTCGTACAGAATACGTTCCACATGCCCTCGTACTCCGAACTGAAACTCGCAAACGTCGTTGCGGTCGCTGGGATAGAAAACACCGTCGAATTCGCGAAGCGATGGAATATAGACAAAGTGTATCATGGTGATGACGCCGTCGAGAAGATATGTAGAGATCCTGATGTCGATGTTGTTGACATTGGAATTCCGAACAATCTCCACCTGCAAACAATCATAACTGCGGCTGAAAACCATAAGCACGTTATCTGTGAAAAGCCCCTCGCCTACAATGGGACGGAAGCCAAGAAAGCGCTGGACGCTGTGCAGAGGTACGGGGTTCTCAATTTCTACGCAGAGAACCAGGTCTTCATGCCTCAAATGGCTCGAGCTTTCGATTTCATCAGAAGCGGAGCAGTCGGCAAGCTGACTTGGATCAGAGCTAGGGAAGCTCATTCGGGACCCCACAGCAAATGGTTCTGGGATCCCAATATCGCCGGCGGCGGAGTTTTGTCGGATATGGGTTGCCATACAATTGAAGCCGTGCGATACCTTGCCGACAAGAAAACTATTGTTGAGATCGCAAGTTGGACAGCGACGCTAGTTCATGATATCAAGGGAGAAGACAACAGCCTTGTTCTCTTGAAGTTCAAGGAAGGACTTCTCGGACAGTGTGAGAACAGTTGGTCGGCTAAAGGCGGGTTTGACGTTCGACTTGAAATTTACGGCAGCGACGGAGCAATCTTCATCGACGTCACTCGAGAAACCGGCATTAAGCTCTTCACGGCAGCGGAGAAAGGTTCTGGGTACATCGTAGAGAAGGCTGACGTAGGAAAGGGGTGGCTATTCCCAACTTGGAGAGAGCACGAAACCTTTGGCTACCTTCCAGAACTACAACACTTTCTAGAATGCGTCTCCAAAGGCCAAGCTCCGCGAGAGGACTTCAAAGATGGCTACATGGTAAACAGAATTATGGATTCGGCTTACGAAGCCTCCAAACAGAGAAAGTGGGTTTCCCTGACCGGTTGACCAATAGCCGCTGACCTTGTGCCGTTTCCGTGTAGTTCTAGCGCAGTGAAGAGGCGGAGTCACGGTCGAGATATAGAACGACGTTAGCTTGTGTGCGTAGGATTGATGCGGGGCAGTTTGGAGTGATGAGTCCCGTTAGGGTCGCTCGGATCGCTTCGGCCTTCCGCTTTTCTGGAACGATCGCCAAGACATGCTTGGGTGCGATCAGTGCGGGGACAGTCAGCGAGAATGCTTGTTTGGGAACGTCGTCGAGTGTTGGAAAATGTCCTTCATTCACTTGTTGCGTCCTGCATACTGAATCAAGATTTACGATGTGTATCAGCTCCTTTGTGTGAAAGTCGGCGGGCGGGTCGTTGAAGGCTAAGTGGCCGTTCTCTCCTACGCCCAAGACGCATAGGTGAGGCGGGTATTTCTTCAACAGTTCAGTGTAACGTTTCAATTCGGCTTGCACATCGGGCGCATTACCGTTCAAAGGATAGAACTCTGCAGGGTGCACGGCTTCAACCAGTTTATCGCGAATGAATCTGGCGAAGCTAGCCGGATGCTGATCTGACATTCCTAGGTACTCATCCATATGGAATACGATAACTTGGTCCCACGCAATTCCTTTGATGTTTTTTACGGCACTGAGAAATGTCAATTGCGAGTTCGCGCACGCGAAAATTACAGCGGCTTGTCGCTGTTTGCTTAGGGTTTGAGAAAGAATTCTCGCAAAGTCATTAGCCGCCGCCTGGCCCAGTAACTCGTTCGATTGGAAGATGCGAACTTGCATTCGGTCGTATGTCTTACTCTCTATTGGAGCGATTGTTTCTTCCATGTACATTCTCCTCTTGGGTGGGCTGATTTGATTGGGTGTGGGCGAAGCTTGAGTATATTGGTATGCTGCCTGATTTCCCTAAACTCCGTTCAACGGGATCGTGACATCGCTTCCCTTTCGTTCGGAGGACAGGTATGCGCTGTAGAGAGCTGCGACTGTATCTCTTGCGAGTTCTGGGCCTGATAGAGGTGGGTGTCCATCTCGGATGCTTTCCATGAAGTCTTGGAATTCATGAGGGTAACCGTGCTGCCAATCTTCGTCGGGAGAGGGATGGCTCCAACCTTGTTTGGTACCGATCTTCTCTGTGACAAAGACATCTTTCAAGAGTTCTTCGCTGGGATTGTAGGTTTCGACGGCGTCTATTGGGCTTATTTTGCATCGAGTAGTGTGATTGTTGGCATGGACGTATAGCCAATTGTGAACGCCGCCTAGGAGGAGTTCTGATGCGAAGATGTCGGCGACGGTTCCGTCTTGGAAAGTGACATGAACTTGACTGTAGTCTTCGCTGTCTTCATAGTCTTTTCGAAGGAAACCTTCGTCGCGAAATGATTTCAGTCGAGTAATCTCGTGCATATGTGCGCTAACGGTTGCGGGTCGGATTGGCTTTCCGTTTCTACACTCTCCTTCAACCCGTTTCAGATGCAGGGCTGAGCTCAAGGGATGGCAGCCCTTTCCCATTAGAGACCCCCCGCCGGAGAATTTCCAGTCACCGTAAAAGGGCGAATGTGATCCGCTGTGGGATTCATCTCCCAACATCCATAGGATTTGGCCGCCGCTCTTGCTTAGGATCTCTCTCTCCTTTTGCATCGCGGGTGCGTAAATCCAGTTCTCTGCATAGCAAATTTGCTTCTTCGCATTTCGGGCGGCAGTCAGCACACGGTCGCAGCTCGCAATGGCGTCATGTAACATGACCTCCTTCGGAAATGTATCACCTCGAAAGACCTGGCTTCCATCTGCAGGGCCGTAGTAGCCTGTAAACGGTTTTTCGACCACTACATGCTTCCCAAGTTCAAGCGCTTCGACTGCTAGCTGGGCATGTGTCGAGACTGGCGTGCATATGTCAATCACATCGACGACGTCGCAGAGTTCTTCCAATGTGGAGAAGGCTTTGACGTGGTGATCGCGAGCGAATGTTTCTCTAGCTTCAGGGTGAATATCGTTAATGCCCACAACTTCAACAGGCACTCCGTACACGCGACTGTATCCTTGAAAGTGAAATCTAGATGCGAAGCCAGCTCCAACAAGGCCGATGCGGATGGTTTCTGCCATTCGCTTTCTCGCCTACGTTCGGGCCGCCTGAAGTACCGTCAAAGCTTCTTTGACGAGCTGAGAAATCTGCCCGAAATTACTGGAATCTATCAGTTCTTTCTTGCAAATCCAAGTTCCCCCTAGCGCCCAAGCTCCGCCCTTGATGTAATCGGCTGCGTTATTCGCATTGACTCCGCCAAGCGGCATGAATCGCACATCTGGAAAAACAGCTCGCATTGCAGTTATGTGAGAGGGACCGCCAGTAGATGCCGGAAAGATCTTGATGACTAGTGGCAAGTCTTTAACATGCTCTCGTTTCGCCCCCCTCTTAGCGGCAGTTATGGCTCTCTGAACCTCCGAGGGAGTGAACACTCCAGGAATACAGACAACATCCTTCCGAGCGCAAAAGGTCACGATTTGTTCGTCTAGGTGCGGGGAGACTATGAAGTGTGCGCCGGAAGAGAGGGCTTCCCTAGCCGCTTTAACGGAAAAGACTGTGCCAGCTCCAATCAGCATTTGGGGTAATTCTTTGTTTAGTAATCGAATTCCTTCCGTGGCCTGTTCGGTGCGTAGAGTTATCTCGATCAGGTCTAGGCCAGCATCTAGAAGCGCTTGGCCTAAGGGTACGGCCTTATTTGGATCCTTCAGGACGACAACGGGAATGACTCCTGCCTTCCCTATTCTACTCAGAACCTCATCCGATGAGACGAAGCGGTTGCGCTTCATCGTTGAACCCTTCCAGCCCCGCCCTCTTTGAGGAGGCTTTGCACTTCTTCCGTAGTGACCAAGTTTAGGTCGAAGGGTATGGTGTGCTTTAGAGCACTTGCTGCTGTGGCGAAATCCAATGCATCTTGACTGCTCTTTCCTGAAAGCAGACTATAGATTAACGCTCCCGTAAATGCGTCTCCGCTTCCAATGCGGTCTACGACGTTTTCGATATCGTACTTTCTCGCAGTGTATAATTTTCCGTCATCGTAGAGGATAGCGGACCAGGTGTTGTGAGTTGCGCTGATACTGCCACGCAGCGTTATGGCGATCTTCTTGAGGTTTGGAAATCGCTTTTTCATTTGTTCTGTGACGTTAACGTAGGCTGAACCGGAGACCTGTTCAGCTGATTCGACGTCTGCACCCTTCACGTTGAACATTTTCTCGCAATCCTCCTCGTTCCCGATCATAACATCAACATAAGGCAGCAGACCAGTCATGACCTCCACTGCTGTTTTCCCGTATTTCCACAATTTCCCCCTATAGTTCAGATCGCAGCTGACCGTCAACTTCCGGTCCTTAGCGGCCTTGAGTGCTTCAAGCGTGGCGTCGGCCGCACTTTGTGAGATGGCGGGTGTAATTCCGGTTGTATGAAACCATTCAGCTCCCGACAATATATCCGACCAAGGAAACTCCCCCGGCTGAATTTCAGACATGGCCGAACGTGCCCGGTCGTAGATCACTTTGGACGGCCTCTGGTTGGAGCCGGTTTCCACGAAGTAGATGCCTATTCTGCCTCCCTTCCCGACTATGTGTGAAGTGTCCACACCGAAGCGTCTCAAGTAGTTGATCGCCGCTTGCCCTATTTCGTTGGGCGGTAAACGAGTTACAAACGCCGATGGAATACCATAGTTGACAAGGCTCGTTGCAACCGAAGCTTCGGCACCGCCATAGCTCACTTCAAAATTGGATGCTTGCACGAATCGTTCGAAGCCGTGGGGATTAAGCCTTAGCATTATTTCTCCGAACGTGATTACTCTAACCATAGGCTCCCCGGTTCGCGCGTCTCGGATTTGAAGCACTTAGGATTTTTGCATGAATACGGCTTTTGCAGCCCACGTGCGAACAGATTTCACTTCTCGCGCAGAAAGTGCTTGTTGGAAATTTCCCGCGATCAACTTGTGGTCCATCCGCCGTCGACGAAGAGAATCTGCCCAGTCATGTAGTCCGACGCATGAGAGGCTAGAAACAGAAAAGCGCCCTTCAGATCTTCGGGGACGCTCCATCTTCCCATGGGGATTCTCGACACGATCATGGAGGAACGGGCAGGGTCCTCGTGAATAGAGCGAGTTAATTCGGTGCTAACGTAGCCCGGTCCCACAGCGTTTACGTTTATCTTGTGTTTAGCCCATTCTAATGCCAGACTTCTGGTGAGGCCTCCGATTCCTGCCTTGCTACACGCGTAGGGTACGATCTCGGTAATCGGAACGCCGTGGGCGGCTAGGAGAGATGCGACATTGATGACCTTTCCACCGGTTTTTTGAGAAATCATCTGTTTCCCGACCTCTTGGCAGCAAAAGAATGTACCTCGTAGATTCACGTTAATCACTAGATTCCACTCCTCTTCCGTAAAGTCTTCAGCCGGTTTGCGAAGATTCGTCCCTGCAGCGTTAATGACAATGTCTAGCTTTCCAAACTTGCGTACTCCTTCGGCGACTGCTTTCTGAATACTCTCTCGACTGGACACATCGACTTTCAGCGGGAGCATTGTTCTTCCCAATGGCTCCATGCGCTTGACTGCGTCATCTAGCGAAGCTAAGTCGCAAAGAACAAGATCGGCTCCAGCGTCCGCCATAGTAGTTGCGGCCATTAGTCCTATTCCCCGTGAGGCGCCGGTAACGACCGCCGTCTTCCCGTGTAGATCGAATAGGGAAGATAATTTTTCATTTACCACCAAATCTTTGTTCACCTCGACTCTATATTCGGCTCGATTACTTCCATGGATCTAGGACGGATCTCCCAAGTACTCGGCCTTCTTTCAGGTCTTTCATGACCTGTACAACTTCTGACATCGGGTATACCTTGGAAACGATCTTTATTTTTCCCATCCGGTTGAGTTCCATTAACTCGCTGAGTTCGGTGTATGTTCCAACGAAACTGCCGATAATGTCGAGTTCCCTCACAATCATATCGATTGTTGGGTCGCTTACGGTCCCTCCCTCGCCGATGATGCAGTAAGTTCCGCCCTTCCTGATCATCTTAACGCCGGTGTCCGGAGTCCCCTGGTCGGCGACGAAGTCCAATACCGCGTCCGCACCGATGCCATTGGTGAAATCGAGAACATCCTTGACACCACCGTCCTTTCCAGCGGGAAAGGCGGCGTCTGCGCCCAACTGTTTTGCGAATTCTACTTTCGCGTTTGATCGAGCGATTCCTATTACGGAAGCCGGCGTCAAGGCTTTGAGCATCTGAATTGCGAAATGGCCGAGGCCTCCTATGCCAATTACAACCGCAGTCGATCCAGGGTCGAGTTTGGAAACTACTCTCTTGAGGGCGTGATAGGATGTGATGCCCGCATCCGCGTAGGGGGCGAGAGGTACGGGGTCCGTTCCGGCGGCTAGGCGAATCACGCTTCTTACTGAGGTCTTGATAAATTGAGCATAGCCGCCGTCTGTGTTGATTCCTGGAAACTTGCTGTTTATGCAGTGCATATCGTTGCCCGCACGGCAAGCTTTGCACAAACCGCAGCTGATGAGCGGGTGTAGAATCACCGGGTCTCCTTTCTTCATTCCAGCCGATGCGGCGACAGGACCGGCTTCTTCTATCCATCCGGCATTCTCGTGACCAAGTGTGTAAGGCAACTTTGGAGACGGGTTCGCGAGTCCCCTCTGAATATTGTTATCAGTACCACAAACTCCCGCCCCTCCGACCTTCACGATCACATCCATCGGACCTTCGATCTTGGGGTCAGGTACGTCTACAATTCTTACCGGAGTATTGAATTCAAACAGTCTTCCTGCCTTCAACCACACCACCTCTAGGGAGCGCACTAGCCCCGCAATTATGAGTGAACTAGATACTTCTCGTACGCTCTCTCGTTAATTCGTGGAATCGAAAGGATTTTACCGGTTCCATTTATCGGGTCGCCAATACCTACCTGCCTTAGCATCATCCACATTGTTGCAGTATTGCTGGACACGACGGGTTTGCATAAGTCCGCCTCAAGTGCTTGGATGATATCTAGACTCGGCATGTCTGTGCAACTCATGAAGAGTCCATCGCTGCCGGGCCTGAAAGCGCTCTTTGCATGATCATAGACTATTTTCTGAGAAAGGTTTGCGGTTTCGGGGCCATTGCAACTTAGCCCTTGTATGTGTAAGACCTTGAACCCGTGAGCTTCGAGGAATTCCTTCTCTTTCACATTGATATCATCATGATACGGCGTCGCAACAGATACGTTTCTGATTTCTAGTTCCTTGAGCGCCGCGACAACCGCCATCGATGTGGTGATGGCTGGAATATTCGTGACCTTCTTGATCCTCGCTAGGAGTTCTTGATTATAGTTTGGTCCACCCAACAGACTTCCGCTTGTGCATCCGTACCCTATGCAGTCGACCTCGGCATCTGCGAGATCCGACGCTGCTTTCGGCGCGTAATCTCCCATTCTCAAGAGCTCTTCAATCGTGTCGATCTTTTGCGTCATTCTCGCCGTATGAATAGTGACTCCTCTTGGGGCCATTTGATAGAACTCAGGTTCCATCGTCTTGTTCACAGAAGGAATCAATATTCCAAGACGAGCTCTCCAACCAAGCAAAATGAACACATTCAAGTCTGACCGGTCAGCCACTAATATTCTTCATGCCCAGATTTCAAAAAGAAATGTAAACGGCTGCTGAACAAGTCGAGGAGCAGATGGATTAATCTCATTCTCATCATAAAGTATTCTGAAGCATCCTTTAATCGACGAGTCGCACTTGATTCGCCAGTAAAAACCTTCAGCTCTCGGGAAGTTCGGTTGCTTGAGTCAGGCAGGTACTTTTGACGAATTCGCCGATCAGATTCGTCAAATAATAGATCGCGCAAGTGGAAGAGGCATAGTTCTAAGGATCATGGGCGGCTCGGCTATTCGAATGCATTGCCCGAACCACTCATACTTATACGAAAAGCTGAAGCGCAGGCCGAAACACGATATGGATTTCGTCACTTACGAAAAATTTCGCATGGCCTCGAGAAAGTTGTTTGTTGAATTAGGTTTTGTACCATTTGTCTCTCTCATGTTAAGCGGTGAAAAGGGAAAGTATCGTCAAATCTTCAATGACAAGGAGGGCAACGAGGCGGTTGACGTTTTCCTTGGTAAGCTGCAAATGTGTCATGTGATAGATTTTAAGGGAAGACTCGAGGTGGACGCACCTACGGTTCCTCTCGCTGAACTACTTTTGCAGAAGCTGCAGATTGTTGAAGTCGATGAGAAGGACATACAAGATTCGTTGATTTTGCTCAGAGAACATGAGATTGGGAATGCTGATCATGATCAGGTAAATGGTGATTTTGTGGCATCGACTTTAGCGAAGGATTGGGGCTTCAACTTGACAGTGACGAAGAACCTATCAATGATGCAGAATCGCCTAAAGGACTACCCGGGTCTGGAGCAAGAAGATCGAGAGGTTATCGCCAAGCGAATAGATATGCTCAGACGGCGAATTGATGAAGCCCCGAAGTCGACGTCATGGAAGATGCGTGCTAAGTTAGGCGAGTCGGTAAGATGGTACACGGTCGTCGACAAGGTACAACGGCAAACACTACCAGCTCCACCCTAGGTCCCTTTTGCAAGTCACTTTTCAGCTGCTCATAACCGCCTCAGTCAATCCGCGCGCGAAAACGCCTGTGACGAACTAGAACGCGATAGAAAGAAAAAGAAATGGAAAGGTGTTGTTGTTTGGTGTTTTTACTCTGGCGGAAGTTGCTTGAAGGCTAAGTCGATCGCGACGCCTTTGCGTTTCCAGTAGGCTCTAGATGCGAAGTAGACTAACAGTCCGAAGATGAATGTTCCGATGATGAATTCAAAGCCAAATGTACTAGCAGTCATCACTTGTGGGGAGAGGAAGAATGCGTAGCCAAGATATGCGATACCTGCCGTGACCAAGACCCCAATTATGGTGAGCACTGGGATTCCACCGATCTTTGCCTTGAGTGAGCTGGGCAGAGTTTCGAATAGAGCTTTCTGGCGATATGGAAACACTATTGCCGCAAGAGCAGGTCCGAAGAATGCTATGGTCATCATCATGACAGACATGGTGAAGACTGTGCCGAAGTTCGTGTACAAGAAGATGAAGACGCCAAAGACTGTGAAAGCCGCCAACAGTAATGTAGCTTTGACAGGGCTCCTGAACCTCTCATTGACATCAGCGAACCGCGTTGGTATTACCCGATCAAACGCCCAGGCGAAAAGGTATCGAGTTGGCAAGAAGAAGTTCATAAAAGTCATTAGGAATGAGGTGATGGTGAATGTTATGGCTACGATTGCCATTATGAAGACGTTTGGGTAGGCTGTGATCGACAGGAGGAGATTTATCGTAGGGGTAGGACCAGGGTATGCAGAGGTTCGTTCCCATAGAAAGGCTAGCGCATACGACCATTGAGTTCCGAATGCGTCTAGATACAGTTCCGCGGACACTGCCCACCAGATGTAAGTCGCGATAAACACGGCTATTATCGAGAGGGGAATTGTCTTGCGCACTTCTTTGATCTCTCCTCCAACCATGGTCATGTAGTAGAATCCGAACCAGAACAGGCCCGCTAATGGAAGAGAGGCAACGGTTGCATCCCATGAGTTGCGTGGCACGATCGAATATCCGTTCGCCAGTGCGAGGGGTAACACTTTCTCGTATGGTAGCGTCACTCCGATGGGTGTGGCGTCCCAAAGCCTAGCGAAAGCCGCAGGGCTTGTGGTTGCAAGTAGCCACCACATTACTGCTATGCCGATAACTTCCGCGATCCATCCGATGTAGAACACTTTCTTCAGAACGGATCCGCCGAGAACCGTGACAATGACGTATAGAGCGATAATTACTAGGGCGACCGCGAACTGCGCGTTAACTGTTTGTAGAAGAGTAGCAAGTCCGACGAGTGATGGAACTCCAAACAGCAACCCCGGTACAGAGAGCGAAGTTGAAATAACCGATTCAAACGCGAAAGTTGAGTAGATGTAAGTGCTGATCCCGTAGGCCACCATCCAAACCATACACCAGGCAAATCCCAGGCCGGGCCCAAACGTTCGACTGACCCACATGTAATCGGCGCCAGAACGAGGCATTGCGACTCCAAGAGCCCAGTAGACCACTCCAAGCAGGATGAAGGGGGGTGCGATAAGCAACAACGCTAAGGGTATACTTGATCCTGGGAAGAAGCCCCAGAACCATGGGAATTGGAGTACCACCCAAAGCAGTCCCCATGTAGGATACGTTCCTAGCAGAAATGCATCAAATAGTCCGTAGTCTCTCACTAATCCGCTTGCGTTTCTAATGAAAGTCGATGAATTAGCCAAGTAATTTTCACTGAGATTAACAGCGAATTGGATTCTACTTAACGCGTTTCTATATACAATCTGTAGCCTCATAATCGGATTATAATATGCGCAATGAATTTTCGGGATGTTTATCCAACGGAACTCTCGTAACATCTAGATAATTGCAAATTCAGCAACCTATTCACATAGGATGCAGAAAGAGGAATTAAGAATGGCTAATTCAAGAATTTTCTTTGTAACCGACCTTCATGGGTCTGAACCATGTTTCAAGAAGTTTCTGAACGCGGCGAAAGTCTACAAGGCGAATGTGCTCATACTCGGCGGTGACTTAACCGGAAAGATGATCGTCCCGATTGTGGAGAGTAACGGATGTTGGAACACCAAATTCCTGGGAAAGGACACTCAGGTAAAATCACGAGACGAACTATCCAAACTGGAATCACAGATACGCAGTTGCGGTTACTACCCTTACACTTCGAACCAGCAAGAAATTGATGACTTGAACTCCTCACCTGATAAGGTGCACGCTCTTTTCATGAACTTGATGCTTGAACAGGTTACTCGTTGGATGGCGCTCGCGGATGAAAGACTGGCCTCCACTGGAGTCCAGCTATATGTGACCGGAGGAAATGATGATCCATTAGAGATCGAACCTGTACTAAACAAGTCGAAGTACGTAGTCAATCCGGAGAATAAGGTCGTAGACATCGGTGGAGGAATGGAGATGATCAGCAGCGGATTCGGAAACATAACTCCCTGGAAATGCCCTCGCGACATAGAGGAAGACGCTTTGTTGGTAAAACTTGAGAGTATTGCGTCGCAAGTCCACAACACGGAAAGGGCCGTGTTTAACCTTCACGTTCCACCCTATGATTCAGGACTCGATATGGCACCTCAGTTGGACAAGACTCTGAAAGTTGATGCCCACGCCGGAACAGGAGTCACAATGATACCAGTCGGAAGCACAGCCGTACGAAAAGTCATTGAGAAATATCAGCCCATGATCGGACTTCATGGCCACATTCACGAGTCACGCGGCGTCGCTAAGATCGGCCGAACAACGTGCATAAACCCTGGCAGTGAATACGGCGAAGGTTTCCTTCGCGGCGTAGCGATTGATTTGGATCGAAAGGGATTCACTTACGTCCTAACGTCAGGATAGAGTTAAGTTCGTTCTCATAGCTTCCGAGGTTTGGAGTCATTCTCACGCGCGAAAATCAGTGCTTGGTTGCTATCCGGGTCGGGACTCACTCCGAATGCATTAATACGACTTCATCCGAAATTTTCGTGTAGGATGACTACACGAGTTCTCAAATGGCAAAAACTCAGAACATATTCATACGCGACGCGACGGGATTAGTTCGCCAATTATCCGCCTCCGACGTGATTATGTTCAATCTGCTTAACATGGGGTTGGGTTGGCCGCTTCTCTACAGTTTCTTCGGAGCGTCAACCTATCCTGGAGTAAACTTGCCACTCGCCGTATTAGTCGGACTTGTTCCTAACTTCTTCATAGCGTTACTCTACTACTACATGACGGTCGCCATGCCGCGAAGTGGAGGCGATTATGTCTGGGTCAGCAGACTCGTGCATCCCGCTGTTGGGTTTATGGAAAGCTTTGCGATCTTCGTCTTCTATCTAGGTTTCATTGGCCCGGTCTCAGGTTTCGCTATGACCTTTGGGCTTGGAACTATGTTCCTGAACCTAGGCGTCATTACAGGAAATCCCGCATATGCGGCCATGGCTACTGCTGTGTCAAGTCAGAACTCTATACTAGTCGGGAGCTTGCTCATTCTTGTCGTGCTGATTGGAGCCGCAGTATTTGGTCTAAAGAGCGCGTTTAGGCTTCAATGGGCAACTTTCGTGCTTATGGTGCTGGGCGTAGCAGTCTTTCTGATTGCAATAGCCACGTCGTCACCAGCGACGTTTGTGAATAATTTCAATCAAATGTCGGGAGCCAACTACCAGAACATGCTTGCAGCTGCCGATAAAGCCGGCTTCATCACGGGATTCACCATCTCTGGGACGATTATAGGCTCGTTCTGGATGTTCGTGAACTATCTTGGGTATTTCACCTCGGTCTATGTTGGCGGGGAAGTGAAGAATTCTTCCAAATCTCAATTCATCGGTATAATCGGTGGAACATTGCTTTTTGCGGCTCTGGCGTTAGTAATGTATGGGGCCCCCTACCTCGTTATGGGAGGCCAATTCTTTAGCGCCGTGTCTCAATTATCGTTGGCCGGCAACGCTGCTTATACGCTGCCATCGGCACCGGTCTACAGCTTCCTAGTAATATTTGCAAGCCCGAACTGGTTTGTGGCCGTGCTCGTTCCATTAGCGATAATCGCCACAGTTGTCGGTTCTCTCGAGACCATCGTCATAATGGCAGTGAGAATCGTCTTTGCATGGAGCTTTGACGGCGTAACTCCAGCGAAACTTGCTCAGGTTGACGGTAGCAGGGCTTCCCCCAACTATGCTCTTGCTCTAGTCTCGGTTGTGGGCTTAATCTATGTACTACTTTCGATATTCGCTGCGAACGTTCTCACGTTCAACGCCTATGCAACTTCAGGTCTATACTTGGCCTTTGCAATAGCAGGAATAGCGGGCATTCTCTTCCCCTACAAACATAAGGACCTGTTCAAATCTGCCCCCGCGGCTGTTCAACGGAAACTCGCCGGGATCCCCGTTGTCGCAATCCTTGGTGCGATTACTTTGTTGACGGGAATCTTCGTGGCGTACATTGCTGCGAGCCCAATATTCACTGGAGCACCCGTCAACCCCGTCTACCTCGGCGGCCTGGTAGGCGTCTTCGTTGTCGGGCTTTTAATCTACTATGTATCCTCAGCATACCAGAAGAGCAAAGGAATCGACATTTCACTAAGATTCAAAGCGATTCCACCCGAGTAGAAATTTACCAAACACCCGCGGTGACGCACGCTCTAGCGGAGCAAACGAGGACCTCCCCAATGGCAACAAAAATTCCGATTCGCGCACTGACGGATTTTTGTCGCCTAGTGCTAGTGAAGGTCGGCGTTCCTGAGGCTGACGCTACGATTACTACCGATGTAATTATGCAGGCAGAACGGTTCGGTGTTTCTTCTCATGGGCTTGTGCGGCTTCCACATTACGTGAGCCGAATTCAGGCGGGTTCAATAAATGTCAATCCAAAACTACGAGTGGTCAAACAAGATCATGGCGCGGCTCTGATTGACGGCGACAATGGATTGGGCCATGTCGTATCACATTTTGCCATGAAGAAAGCGATTGAACTAGCAAAGGAGACTCCAAGCTTCGTAGGCGTCAGGCACAGTAGCCACTTTGGAATTGCAGGATATTACGCTTTGATGGCTGCGAAGGAAGGTATGATAGGGTTCTCATTCACGAATGCGGACGTGATTTTAGCCCCCTACGGGGGAAGAGAGCCGCGGCTCGGGTCAAACCCTTTCGCGGTGGCCATCCCCACCGCTGGGCTGCACCCTATTCTACTTGACATCTCGACTAGTTCCGTCTCCTTGGGCAAGATCATTGTTGCGAGAGCACGCGGCGAATCAATAAACCCTGAGTGGGCTATTGATTCGAACGGTAACCCTACAACCAACCCGAATGAAGCACGGATTCTCCTGCCATTCGGCGGTCACAAAGGTTATGGACTGGCGCTTTTCGTCGAGGTGCTTTGCAGCATCCTAACCGGCGCCCCCTTCGGAGTTCACATTCCTGCAATGTATGGAGACCTAACCGTTCCCAGAAACCTAGGTCACCTCTTCGGAGCATTACGCGCCGACTCATTCGTAAGTCTAGACGAGTTTGAGACTCGAGCTCAAGAGTTGGCTGAGGACATGAGACAAACCAAACCGGCGCCAGGGTTCAAAGAAGTCCTAGTGCCGGGGGACATTGAATTCAGAACTCAAGCACGGACGGATAGAGAAGGGATAGAGGTGGACGCATCTCTTACCGAACTATTGAAAGCGGTTGGCGGAAAAGCGGGCGTTCCTTTTCCCGTACCCTAACCGCCACCGTGCCGCCTGCCAATAATACGTACGTGCCTTACTTGGAGCGCGAAGGGCTCTTGTCTATAACGCAGAACAGATTGCCATCCGGGTCTTCTTGGACTATGAAGTCTTCGCCCGGTTCATAAGTTTGCGGATGGCGCGTGGCTCCTAACTTGAGCAATCGCTCCACTTCATTCTCTTGGTCGCTGGTATAGAGGTCGAAGTGTAACCAGTTTCGGCCGATTAGTTTCTCTGAAACTGAAACCTGGTTCAAAGAGACGTTAGGGCTCTTTCCGGCTGGGTCTCTAAGAACTACCCAACCATCCTTAGCTGGTTCTCTCGGCGCGTAATGAAGCGCCTCTTGCCAAAAAGCTAACATCCCATCGAAATCAATGGAATCGATAACAACCGATCCAATCCTCAAATCAGATGCTTGTTTCATTTCGAATCAAGCCTTCTAATGGATCAGGATGTTGGCAATCAGGATTCCCCTTGGGGCACAGAAAGGCATTAAAGAAAGACTCAACTCCGAATGTCTCGGCGAGCCAGTGTCAAACTTTCATGCGGTCCCTTCCAAGAAAGATTTTGGTTACCTTCTGCTAGTCTTAGCGGCGATTGCGGGGTTATTGGTCGCAATATTCTCTTTCCTAGCCACGGCCCAGTTTGGCGAGATGCTGGGCTTGGTGTTGTTTCTCGCGGTGGGTGGACTGCTCTTGGCCGGGTACGGCGTTGGGTTAATGTTTCTTGGCTTAGCAATAGTGCCGATTACCGAACGTGTCCGTATGCAACGCGACCGACGATTGGTCACCAAGTCCGCCTAACTGTAGAGGAGTGTTCAAATAGCATCACGTTTTCTGTACGAAGTTAGCGCAATGAGGTCTGCTTATGCCTGATGGTTGGTCCCCTCCCAAAAACGCGAAGATTTGGGGCCATCTGTTCAATGAAGTGGTGCGCGCCAACCACTGTATGATGTGCGCGGCCTGCGTCGCGTCATGCCCTATCAACGTCCTTAACGTAAATGTGAATGAAGAGCCGGTCATCAAGGGACCGTGCGCAGCCTGCCAAGTCTGCTACTATAGCTGTCCCAGGCTCGAACTGCCGCTGGATGAGATTGAATACTACCTTTTCGGGCGCACCCGGAAACCGGAAGAAGAATCGCTCGGCATTTACAGGAACATATACTCCGCTAGGGCGTTAGATGATGAAGTTTGGCATGCGGGACAGGATGGAGGGACGTCCATAGCGTTAATGACGCATGCTCTCCAAATTGGATTAATTAACTG
Source organism: uncultured Candidatus Bathyarchaeia archaeon (assembly GCA_964533505.1). Taxonomy (GTDB): domain Archaea; phylum Thermoproteota; class Bathyarchaeia; order 40CM-2-53-6; family 40CM-2-53-6; genus FEN-987. Next base: position 38,207 of record CAZHKA010000007.1, read on the forward strand.
CTTCGCTACTTCGGACTTTACTAAATCAAATTCCGTCTTTGTTCTGGGAAGCGGGATGCCCCTGAAAACCGTGCCCGTGGTCGGCGATACGGCCAGTGATATACTGCGCACGGCCGGCTCGAAGTATACCCACGGTGGCGTACTAGGTGTGCTTTCGGACGCGGCTGCATCTTACCCCGACGCACGAGTTGGCTTGGTGGCGTTACCGTGCGAATTGCAAGGCCTGTGGAGAATGTACACTTCTCTCCAAGCCACGGTCAAGTTCGGCGGCTCATGGATTCGAGGGGGGCGACCGGTATTCACAATCGGCTTGTTCTGTTCAAAGGTCTATACCTACGATAAACTAGTAACCGAATTCATCCAGAAGCAACATGGGATTGATCCTACCAAAATTACGAGAACGGTTATCAAACGAAACCGCTTCAAAGTATACATCGGCCCTGACTGCGTCCTCGACGTCTCAACGAAAGAACTTGAATCTTACATGAGTCACCCCTGCCACTATTGTATTGACTACGTCGCCGAACTCGCTGACATCTCAATAGGCGCGGTTGGGTCTCAAGACGGGTGGACGACGGTGATCGTCCGCTCAGAATTAGGGCAAAGGCTGTTTGATAGCGCAGTCAAAGCGAAGGCGATCGAGTCCGTCCCAATAGACACTGTAAAACCTGGCCTACCATTCGTCGTCAAACTATGCAACAAGAAGAAACGAGAACGAAATGCATACTATATCAGACGCGGCCTGCGTGAAGGGTTCTTAGAACATCGAAGAAACGAACTCATACAAATCGCCCAGACACCGCCTGCATAGGCAGTGATACAACGCAACGCGAATTGGCCAAAAGTGGCAAACATCTCTAAGCGCGAGCCTCAGCACTTTCGCTCGGATGAGTTCCGTTACCGCTCTTTAGAGCCTAGTCCGTCAGGCGAGTTTAGTCTTCGCCTGCGCCACGAGGTCTGCCGTTCCCGTTTCTTTGCAGAGTTCCGGCGGCAAGCCAGAAAGGCATAGTAGGGCTGAGATTATGTTTGCTTCCTCATCAATGGTTTTTCTGATCTCCGACTCAACTTTCTTGAGTTCCGTCTCGGTCTGCCTGAAGGTGTGTCCTATGAAGATCTTTGGCGGAAATCCGGAACCTATCTGCGCGAATTTGCCTCCAATCAGTAGGAATGGTATCTCCTTCTTCGTGTTGTATTTTCGGACAAGTTTCTCTTCTGTTTTCAGAAGCTTCTGGAGCGGTTTGAATTCGCGGTCCTTTATCTCGCGTGCTACGAATTCGATGTGGGGGCTATTGTAAGTCGCTTTTGTGAAATCATACGTTGGGAGGTTTAGGAATGGTTGGTCTCTGGCTGCGCTTATGGTCTGCTTTAATCCATCCCACTGTCCAAATTTTTGGAGGCTCCTGACTATAGCCCACCTCTCAGCAGCACAATAAGGGCAATATTCGGCGCCCATGAAGAATACGAATAGTTTTCCACTTCGCTTCATCGTATCGTTGGATACCTCGACAAACTTGCCGAGAACCTTAGGCTGCTTGTTCATCTCTTTGGCGCGCCGCCAGGGCATGCGGGGGGACATCATTTATTCCTACCCATATACCCCTACAGAAACTAGCTAACTTTTCCTATACAGCAAGTCGCGCAAAAACATCGGGTAATCACCCTCCTACACACACGTTTTGGGGAACGCAAATTCGGAAGCTGGCGAAATCAGGTCAAGTGGAGTAGAATTCGACAACGTTATTGTCTGGATCGGAATAGGAAACTGAGTAGTTACCCGGAAGGAATTCGGGATGTTCCTCGAGCGGGAAGAGCGCCTCGATCCTACACTCTTTCATAAACACTGCTACCATCTCCACATCATTCCGACTTTCAAGAAGCAGGGCAAGGTGATCTGCAATCACGGATTCCTCCTTACTCGGCTTTTCCTTGCTGACGCGCTGGTTCTCCGGTTTTCCGAGAAAGATCGCGAAGCTGTCATTACTCCATCCTACTGATTCTTTTTCATCAAGAACAATCTTGAAACCTAGATAATCGAATAATGGAGCGTAGAACCGTTTCGCAACTTCAATGTCAGACACTTCGAGACAGACGTGTCCCACACGAACAGTCTTCTCTGAACACATCATGGTACGACTCTCCTGGCCAACGTGCAGTGACTCTGGAATTAAGGTTCACTAAAAAGCCAAGATAACCAGACAACCCCCAAAGCCAAACAGCGATTTTGGGAATCCCCGAAAATTCTTTTACAAAGTTTGAATACATAAGAGGGTGAGCAATCTTGACGACGCAAGAAGAAGATAAGCTCGAACACGTGATGAGTAGCCCGGTCATAACGATCGAATCGAAAGAAAATGTGGGCTCCGCCGCGAAAATAATGGTGCAACATGACATAGGATCGGTCGTCGTTGTGGAAGGGAAGAAGCCCATTGGCATAATGACGGAACGCGACATAACAAAAGAAGTAGTCAAAGGAGATGGCCTCCTCAAGGTTCCGGTGAAGAACATAATGACGAAAAAACTGGTCACAGCGAAACCGGAGATGCCGCTTCAGGAAGCGTTTGAATTAATGTTGAGGAACAAAATTCGCAGACTTCCAATCCTCGAAAACGACATCCTCGTAGGCATCGTTACGGAAAAAGACTTGATGCGATGGGTCCTGCGAGTTTCCTATGAGCCGAATATACCCCAACACATCAAAATGATTCTCGACGCAAAGTAACTCAAACCTAATCCCATCTATAATGGGAACCGGCGGAATGAGGCTCATTGGATCGGCGAGCTCCTAGGCTTCAACATAAATACACGCAAATAATGTGGCTCTGCAATTTGAAATTGCAGATTGGTGAGTTATCGAGAGGATAGTGATGAGAGTAGCGATTTTTGGCGCGGGTTTGATGGGAGCGACAATCGCTCTGGACCTGGTCAAATCAAAGGAAGTCGACCAAGTGACGGTCTATGACGTTGACCGACGCAAGCTGAGAGCATTAACCGGCCGGTGCCATTCAACAAAACTGGCTGCTAAGGTGCATGATGTCCGTAGGCCGACTAAGACTGCAAAATTGCTGAATAAATTTGACGTGGGTGTGGGAGCACTTCCTCATGGGATTAGCGAATTCGCAATCCAGTCAGCCATTGGGGCACGCGTAAACTTTGTGGATTTAATCTTCGGCTGGCGCTTCGGACAGGCTGAGATAAACTCGGCTTGTCGGAGGAGGGGGATAACGATCATTCCTGCATGCGGCTTGGCGCCGGGTCTGACAAATATACTTGCCATGAACGCTGCGGAACGATTTGATAGGGTGGATGAGGTCCACATTAAAGTGGGTGGAATTCCGGAGAAACCCAAACCTCCCCTCAACTACAGGATAGTGTTCTCATTCCAGGCCGTGTTGGAAGAGTACCTTCGCAAAGCCCGAATCATAAAGAACCGAAGAGTAATCGATGTACCCGCCCTCTCCGGCCTAGAACCAATCAATTTCCCTGCGCCAATTGGCAGGTGCGAGTGCTTCTATACGGATGGCCTCTCAACCTTAGTCCAGACAATCAGGAAAGTCCGCGATATGGACGAGAAGACAATTCGGTGGCCCGGCCATGCGGAGCAGATTAGGACCTTGATAGATTGTGGCCTGCTTGAAACAAAACCAGTCGGTTACCATAACCAGTCGATTGTGCCTCGAGAATTCGTCTCAGACACATTGTCCGATAGGTTAGCGTTAGGGAAAGAGAAGGACATGACACTCCTCAGGGTTGAGGTTGCGGGCAAGAAGAATGGAAGAAAGATGCGTCATCGATATCAAATGGTGGACCATTATGACACCAGACAGCGCATAACTTCGATGGCCAGAACTACGGCGTATCCATGCTCGATCGCAACCCAGATTCTAGGATCAGGAAGAATTAAACAAAAAGGCCTCGTTCCCCCAGAGATAGCGTTCAAGTCGGATCTGAGGGAGGAATTACTGGCTTATGTCAGAGAGAGAGGCATGAATATTGAATCGCGTTCTATCTGATTGACAAAGTTTCTTTCCGGCCCATCAGCTTCTTTTCGAACCATCAAGTTTCATAATTCATAATCAGTTGTGGGAACTGCTAGTCCCGCTTATATCAAAACCAATGGGAACTTCTCCCGAATCACGCAGAGGAGATGCTCGCGGGTGAACGACGCGTTAACGGCGAATACCGTCAACGATGTTATGACTCGATGGGTTGTCTCCATTGCTCCCCTGGACTCCCTGTTGAAAGCTAGAGATGTGATGATACAAAATCACGTCTCACAACTTGTGGTGGTCGACGAACGCGAGCGACCAATAGGCCTCGTTTCCAAGCGAGACATAGCGCGTTTCCTACTAGATGACGTAACGTCCCGCTCCATAGATGAAATCCCGGTCTCTGAAGCTTCATCCAAGTCAATCTTCAAGGTTCGACAAGACTTACCCGTGGTTAATGCGGCCAGACTATTCGACACCGATAATCTTGCTTACGCGGTCGTGACGAATGAAAAACCACTTTTGGGCATAATCACCGAAACTGACCTCTCCCACTACTTCTCACAGAAATTTCCCGGACGATTCAAGGTCAGCGACTTTATGCAAAGTGATTTCATCTTCGCGAAAAGCACCTACCCTGTTATTCACGTTGCACACGCAGTCGTCCTACGACAACCCAGTGTTCCTGTGATCGATGAGGAACTCGTCGGTATCCTGACACTATCCGACATCCTCGCGATAAAAGGAAGATATCCATTGAATGCAGATCAGGGCCTAAAGTCGAAAGGCCAGGACTATGCCACTCTCATAACGACGAAGGATGTCATGACATTGAATCCGACGACGGCCCATGAGAACGCCGATTTGGCCCAAGCCGCCCAAGTAATGATCACGAAGGGCATAAGCAGCCTGCCCGTAACCGACAGCGGCACCAAAGTCGTCGGCCTACTGGCAAAGCATGACATTGTCAGGGCGCTTGGCCAGATAGGTGGCGACTTGATCGTCGAAGTGAACAGCAACTAGCCCAGTACCATAGGGTCATCCGAAAAGAATCGTATAGCATGATTCCCTGCTTCATGAACTGAGTGAACTATCTCAGCTGCATGGTCCCGACTCCTCTAATCGGCTTTCCGCCTACGATGTTTCTTACTTGTGAGAAACTTCCTTTGCGGAGAGCGATAAGAAGAACTGTGGCGGGGCCGGCAGATTTTTTCATGTTGGTCGGTTGGGGTGTCGAGGGTTGGAAGGCCAGTTTTGAGTCGTTCGCCATCACCGTGGCTTCGTAGAGTATTCCCTTTGATCCTACTGGAATGAGTTCGTGTACGAACGGATTCTTTCGAAGTCTAATCACGTCAAGCGTGTCGGCGATTTGTCCGCTTCTCTCGGCCTGAATGACTTCGTGTCCAAGGTGCAGGTCACCTAAGGCAACGATATCGTCTCGCGGTTCACATCGGCCAATTTTCAGCGCGGAATTTGATACGAGCCCGATGGCGGTTATTCCGATTCCGGTTTGTTTGACCCTGAAGTTCTTCTCTGAGCTGCATATGATCCGAACTTTGGTAAGATGAGCATTGCCGAGCTCCTGCCTAATTCCTTCTATCACCGAGTCGCCTGTCGGCTTAGGCTCTACGGAAAACGTTCCGGATAGGGCTACGGGGTCTGCCCCGATCGCGAGGAGCTCCATTAGAGCTACCCTTGCCGTCATCTTTCCCACCAGTCGAGGATCCGCCTTAACCGTATCTTGGGGTTTGGAACCTACAGCGCCGGCAGCGTCGCAGCTAATGGCGAGGAATCGGTTTCCGTCAACCCTCAAGAGGAGGATGTCCCGAGAAGTCGTGGCAGGCTTGGTGGACGAAGCGTAATCTTTCAGCTTACAACCTCCATCTCACGGCTAAGTACACAAAGGTCGCCACCACACCATTCACGGAAGCCGCCAGAAAGAGAAAAGGCGTGAAAAACAATGTGCCCGCAACGCCCAAGGCTGGAATAGCGAGTACAACTAATCCCGTATTGAGCGCTACACCGGCCGCAACGGCCGGAATGAAACTCCACTTCCGATTAATCACACCCACCACTGCACCAGCAACCGCCAACCCCGCCGCAATCGGTAGATGCAAGATTCCGAGCGGGAAATCGCTCACTACCGCCGTCGCCAGATGGCCGAACCCAAAAACGCAAAAGCCCTCCAGCGGCCCAAAGTAAAGCGCAGCAAAAAATCCTGGCGCAGAATCGAACGCGACCGACGTAACCGGGCTTGGCAGGTGAATGAATGAACCCACCACCGACAAGGCAGCGCATACGGCGATGCGTACGATACGGAGTGTATGTGGTACCTTTCTTGAATGAGATTCGCCACTAGCCATTCCTAGGTTTCCCTCTCGGACCAGTCGGCCTCTTCCTAGCAGCTTCAAGCTCCTCCGGAGTGTTAATGTTGAATGCAACATCCCATGAGTCGACAACCAACTCCGTCTGCTCTAACCTCCCTTCGTCGATGCACCCGCCGTCGAGAATGTTAATCCCAACCGGGACCAGTTTCTGGCCTTTGATTTCGAAAACATAGCTTGGGTTTGAACCGAATCTCTCGTAGAGTTCAATCGGCGCCATCACTGCAAGCGCCGGTTTTCGAACTTCTCTATATTTTCGGAAAGCTTCTTCGATTACGCTGGCCGTGATGAAGGGTAGGTCGGATGAAATAACCAGCACGTCCCGTAGGGATAAACTGTGAATGGCGAATCGCATATCTTCCTCAAAACCGCGGCCGGGTGTCATTATGCATTGAATTCCTAACTCTTCGGTTTGTGTAGTAGTTGCGGGAGTGTTATGCGTCGAAGCGACCACAATTCGATCTACTGATGCACAAGACCTGAGCACTTTGATTACGTGTTCGAGCATGGATTCACCTGAAATTTCAAGAAGCGGCTTCTCTACTCCGCCCCCCATCCGGCTGCCTCGCCCCCCCGCCATCACGAGCGCCGTCAGGCTCACTTCAATAACACCACGGCGAGCACAAGCGATACTGAGCGGGCAATCTCGTTAGTCGCACCTAACACGTCGCCGGTCAATCCGCCGAAGGCTCGGTTCGATATTGCTACCATGACTAAAGCCGTAACCGTCGCACCGATGACAACAATCAAACCCGCGGTCCTCAATGCCAGACAACAAATTGCTAGGGTGATCGCACAGGATACGCCAACCCGTAACGCGCGCTGGCGGTGCATGCGGTCCACGAAAATACTGTTCATACCCTTATGTGCTGATCTTCCCAGAGATGTCGCGAGAACCATCGCAAATGTCGCCGACGTTTCTGAAACCATAAGCCCGAGCACAATCCACGTTGATGGTATTGCAGCTATCGAAAAAACTGTGACCAACAAAACAACCGCACCCAGTGCGAATCCACCGGCTCCAGTCGTCGGATCGCACATGACTCTCAGTTTTCCACGCCTTGAACCGTGAAACATCACTCCATCGCCAAAATCAAGCAACCCGTCCATGTGCTGAGCCCCGTTGAGTAAAACTAGCAGACCCATTCCAACCGCCGCGGATACAATCTGCGGCAGAATCAGTTGAATTAACCAGACCGTAAAGCCGGCGACGAGTCCGATTATCGCACCGATAATTGGGAAGAGTGGCATATAGGACGCGGCCTGAAGGACGCCGTCGGCGTCCATTCCGACTGGAAATATAGTTAGGAAGGCGATTGAGTTCTTCAATCCCCTAATAGGATCCAAAGAAACTCATCTTGCACTCTGTCGTAGAGCTTCAGAGTACATGTTTGATGAGCACCCAGCCACTAGCCCGCCGATGGCATCATTGGTTATCGGCCCTAGTCTCGCAAGTATGCCGGGTTTCTGTTGGTCGAACCGGACGAACTCGAAGATTCCCTTGGCCCCCGCGATGTAGTTCGCTATCGTCATTCCAAGTAGCTCGTCTGTCACCAATCCAGGTCGACCCATGAATCTTTCCTGCGTCAGGTTCGGAATCAACCCCGCCCTCGCGTCTTCCTCAGCTCGGTAACATGCCACTACCAACGTAGACACATTGACGTCAAATAGAGCCTCGCGAAATTGAGCCAGAATTATCTCGGTTGCTTTTTTCTTATCCGGGACTCCGGGGTGTGGAACGAATAACTCTAGCGCGGCATCGACCATATCTTGTAATGCGACTCCCCTCTTTTCCAAATAAGCAAGCAGAGGTGGATTGCCAATCATCTGTCCGCTCAAATCCGGCATTTACTGCACCAACAACGCTTTATCGTTATGGATGGATAATCCAACCAGGCTTCCCCTATGCCTCAAAATTTGAAGCTCAGTTCAAGACAAGTCGCATTGATTTCTACATTTATCGCTATTGGTGCCGTGGTCCGGATCGGTGTAGACCAAGTGGGGGATATGGTTCCCACGCCGTTGTTTAGTCTCGTAATCAAGATAGGTTTGAGCGAAACTCTGAGCTTCGTCAGCGGTTTTGTGTACGGGCCCACTGCAGGATTTGTGACGGGATTTTTGATAATCTTGTTGTCCGATTTGGGGAGCCCTTACGGTGCGGGGCCCTGGACTCCTTTCATTGCCGCAATAATTGGCCTACTGGGAATATGTGCTGGGTTCATTCGACGAATTCGACCCCGCCCTAGTATGTTAATGATGCTCCTGTCGGCCATTGGGCTCACGCTTTTAAGCGAATTTCTTCAAAATTTGTATGTTTCACTCGCTTACAACACCCCCCTGATCGCAACGATGGCTTTAGGCATACCAAGCTTAGTTGTCGCCATGGCGAACAACATAATTCTCTTCCCGACGGTTGGCAGTAAGGCGATTGAATTCGTACAAAGGCACCATCTTAATGGAGCGCAAAATACGGTAGCGCCCAAGAACTGACAGCTGACTTTGCTTCGCCGCATTTTCTCAACCAAAACGGTAAGTCATAAAAGTTAATCGTACCCCTCCTTCAACCGGCATATCATGTCGAACGATATTCAAGTGAGACGTCACACTGATTGTTCTTGAAAGATTGGTAAGGTTCTATGAGTAGCTCTAACTTCGCGGATTTCGCGTATGAGAGCGCCGCCGACGAATACACCGATTATGTAGTCTACAAGAAGATGTCGGGCTTAGGGTTTGAGAAACGGCATCATTTCAGCGGCACCTTGAAACAAATGTCTGCCATGGAATATGGGCACTACCGTTTTTGGATGAGATATTGCCCCGATAGGAAAGTTAGCGTCAGCAATTTCAAGGTCTACTCCATCATACTCCTACGTCTCCTGTTAGGCGTCACGTTCGCCGTGAAATTCCTCGAAAGAAACGAAATGAAAACGATAAAGAAGTACAAGGATATTGCGCGGAAGATCCCGCAAAAGGATCAGACCCAATTCAAGAAGATCATAGCCGATGAAGTGGAGCACGAGAACGAGTTTGTGAACCGGTTTGATGAACCGCACATACGTTACATCTCATTCATCGTGCTTGGTCTGGCCGATGCGTTAGTGGAGATCGCCGGTATCCACGCGGGCTCTCTTGGGATCTATAATAAGACAGAGCTTGCGGGGTTGGCTGGAATTATAGCAGGGGCGGCCGCGTCTATTGCCATGGCATCCGCCGCCTACGCCCAGGCGAAGACCGGATTCAAAGGCTCAGCAACACTCTCGGCCATTTATACTGGGATATCATATTTCTTCACTGCCGTCATTCTGGCTACGCCGTACTTTCTGACAAATGTAATGGTCTACGCACTTACCGCATCATTGATCTTCGCTGTCATTCTTACCGCATTCATAAGTTTCTACGGGTCTGTGCTCTCCGGCTCTGATTTCAAGAAAGATTTCCTTGAAATAACGGGCATTATCTTTGGTGCAACGGTTGCGCTCTATCTGATCGGAATCGTCATTGGCTATTTGACTGGATTAACTAAGATAGGCGTTTGAGTTGGAATAAAATTCATAAGCAAAGAGGCTGCTTATGGTTTCCTGCGGCTTAGCCCGTGTGGTCCGTTTGACGCATAAACCACAAAGTATGGAGGAACTTCGGCCGGCGTTGGCCGACTAATTCCCCTCTTTTCTTAATTCTCTGCCTAATATTAGTCCTTGACTAGGTCGGCCCGGACCTTGGCCGGCCTCCAATTGTACACGATCGTCTTCAGCCGTGTCATTTCCTCTATGCTGTACCCAATGCCCTCTCTTCCCATGCCAGAGTCTTTGTTGCCGCCGAAGGGGTAGTAACCGACTCCGTGACGGGGCGCGGCGTTAATCGTTACTTCGCCCTCTTCCAGACGTTTCGCTACCTTCCTTGCTAGGTTGATATTGTTCGTGAACACACAAGAGTCTAGGCCGAAGTTTGACTTGTTAGCCAACTGGATGGCCTCGTCAGCATCCTTCACGTATCCAATGGGTATGACGGGCCCAAATGTTTCTTCCCACATAATTCTCGCATCCACTGGAACCGTGTCCAGAACGGTGGGTTCGTAATAGTTGCCTTGAAACTTTCCTCCCGTAAGCAGCTTCGCACCTCTCTTCACTGCATCCGTGACTAAATCATGGACTCGTTCAACGGCATTGTGATCTATCAGGGGCCCCAAATTGACGGAGATATCGCGAGGATCCCCCATCTTGTATGTGGCGACCTCGGCCATGACATTATCCACGAATGCCTCTGCGACATCCTCCTCCACGAATACTCGTGAGACGGCGTCGCACCGCTGGCCGCTGTAGCTTAGTGAGCCCCTCACGGTTTCAGTTGCCGCGAGCTCAAGATTGGCATCTTTCAGGACGATCGCACATCCCTTTCCTCCAAGTTCCATGTGCAGTCGCTTCAGGCCGGCGACCTTCGCAAGTGTTCGGCCGACTTCTGTGCTGCCGGTGAAGGTGAGCATACTGATCTTCTCTTGGGCTGCGAGATGTTCGCCAACGGGTCCTCTGCCAGTAATCACGTTTAGACAGGGTGCCGGGATACCGGCTAACTCCAGTAATCTTGCGAACATCAGAAACGCGAGCGGATCCTTACTGGAGGTTTTCACTACGACCGAGTTTCCGGCTAGCAGGGCCGGGATGACTTTCGTTGCAGTGATGTAAAGGGGATAATTGAACGGCGATATGGCGAGTATAACGCCCAGCGGCTCCCTGAGGACATCGGCGTCGGTGCCTATAGTTTCGTCCGACCAGTCTCCTGGAATGTGTTCTCCCCGAATCTTACCGTACTCTTCGGGGGTCAGTTTCAGGCGTTCGGCAGTCGCCTTAACTTCGCCGTGTGCGTTCGAGTGGGGCTTGCCGGCTTCTAAAGCAAGAACCGAGACGAATGTTTCCTCGTTCTGCAGCAGGAGCTCGCGGGTGTCTTGAAAGATTTCAATTTTCTTCACGGCGGGAATAACTCTGATAATGTTCCGGTTAGAGTAGGCAGACTCCACAGCTTTTTCGGCTTCACTTGTTGATGCGCTTGGAACAGTCGCAACTAGCGTTCCGTCCATCGGGCTTCGAACGTCGATCCGTTCCGTTTTCGCGAACCAAGAGCCCTGAAGCAGCATTTTGAAGTTCCAATTTCCATTCTTAGATAATTCGTAAATTGGCTCGAAGAGATCAGGCAGCCGCCTATTTTGGACATCAGTCTTTAACGACATTTTGTCAGCCTTGACCATTGCTAACTCAGGATCGCTTCCGCTTCAATCTCTACGAGCATCTGGGGATTCACTAACGCTTTGACCTCGACCATGCTATTGGCGGGTCTGATGTCTTTGAAGAAGCCCCCGTGAACCTTACCCACTTGCTCCCATTGTCTGATGTCCGTTACGTAAATTCTGGTGCGGACGACATCTTCAAGCTTAGCACCAACTGACTCCAGCGCCTTGCGAACGTTATTCAACGCCTGTAAGGTCTGAGCGGCTGGATCTCCAATCCCTACGATGCTTCCTTCGGCGTCTGTAGCCGTTGTGCCCGACACATGCACTATCTTTCCCACACGCACCGCTCTCGAGTATCCAACTGTGGGCTCATATTTCGTGCCCGAAGAATACCTCATCCTCTCTGCCATAGTCTTCATCTCACCCCTCAACGAGACGGGATTCTATAAAAGCGGTCCCAATAAAGTTGGACTTCAAAAAATCTAAGCATATAGCTTCAAACGAGGGACTGAAAAAGGAAGGGTAGCGGGCTTATCGTTGGAAGTTTTAGCTGATTTGGTAGCGTATGGCGGTTAGGCTCACGTGCCAATTCGCGTTGTATTCGCCGATGAAGTCACTGTATAGATGCATTAGCACGCCGCCGTTAGATAGGCCCGTGTCTTCGCCGTAGAGTGTGAAGTATCCTTCTCTTCCGTTAGGGGCCGTCGCAGATCCTTCGTAGATGGACGTATGCGTTTGTAGGTTGTAGCCCCCTCTCCAAAGGCCAACGTCTATCGAGTAGACCTTGCCGCCGACTTGGAATGTTCCCGATAGCACTCGAAAGACCACGTTATATGAGCCTACAAAGGTCACCTGCACATACAGTGCTAGGCTCGCCGAATCAGTCACCAACCGGTCGTTAATCCAAGCTTGCGCAAAGCCGCTCAGCGTGGTTACAGAGTATCGGTCACCTACGGCGACTGCACCAGAACCGTACCAAGGGTCAGCGAAGACGGAGGTTGCAGACACGGATAGTAATAGTACGCCTAGAAAGAACAGAGTCATATTTTTCGTTCGCAATTTTGAACACCGCCTCACCGTCCGCCTAGCTAATTTAAGGCACTTCTGAAGGAATGATCTGGACCAATCATCGACAATTGAAAGGCTAATCGAAATGTCGACGCACGGTTGGATCTACTCGGGCGACATTGCAATATTAATCGTAAGAAAGATATGATCAATGTTTCCCTTCTTATCCCCCCAGGTTGAAAGTCTGGCCGCAAGAGATTGAAGGGGTCCTATACGAAAACGAAGCCGTAAAAGAAGTAGCAACCGTCGCCATGTCTGAGGCTGAAAGGGGGAAGCTGTTAGAGTGTTCGTCGTCCTAAAGGAGAAGTTCAGAGGAAAAGTCTCAACAGCGGACATCATCCACTTCTGAAAGAGCGAGCTACAGCGTACAGTGCTCCGAAGATGGTCGTCTTCACAGACTCGTTGCCTAAGAACTCCGTCGGGAAAGTGCTACGAAGAGAACTCCGATCCCAAGCCGACTAGCCCAAAGATCTTACGCGGATCCTACCCCTTTGTCATAGGCTCCGTTTCGATTTCTGGCCTGCCTTGTTGAAAGTTGGACTAAAGAGTTAAGAACGCGTCCAAAGTCGGAAGTTTTGACAGTTTCATAGGAATCGATTTCGACATGTCCCTTCACGAGATCTTACCGACAACTACTATGATCTTCCCTGAAGATCGCCCTAACATAGCTAAGTTAAAGGCGATACACGAAGAAAGCATGGAGAAGCCGGATGCTTTCTGGCGAGCAGTAGCCGATGAACTTTTTTGGTATCAGAAAGATGGACCGGCATTCGAAGAGATGCCGCAACCACCCTACGGTAGGTGGTTTCCGAGATGGAAGAGCAACATTACGTACAACGCACTTGACCGACATGTGAAGTCTTCCAAGAAGAATAAGGTCGCTTTCTACTGGGAGGGAGAGAATGGAGATAAACGGACAATAACTTTCAACGAATTGTACGAAGAAGTGAACAAATTTGCTTCAGCCCTGAAGAAGTTGGGGGTCAAGAAAGGCGACCGAATTACAATCTACCTCCCCATGATCCCAGAACTTCCAATTAGCATGCTCGCCGTCCTCAGGCTGGGCGCAATTCATTCCGTAATCTTCGCTGGATTTACTGCCCAATCCATGGCGAACAGAATCGCCGACTCAAAATCAAAAATCGTCATAACAGCTGATGGATCATTCAGGAAAGGAAAGACGCTAGACCTCAAGCCCATCGTTGACGAATGTTTGAAACAGGTAACGGGGGTCGAAAAAGTCATTGTTGTTAAGCGGGCCAACAATCAAGTCAACATGGAGAAAGGGCGTGACCTGTGGTACCATGAACTCTTATCCACAGCAGAAAAATATGTTGAACCTGAACCCGTAGAGGGTATACACCCCAGCTTCATCCTATACACATCCGGAACGACCGGAAAGCCGAAGGGAACAACCCACAGCAACGGAGGATACATGACTTGGGCTGCCTACACACAGAAAGCCGTCTTCGACGTCAACGACACCGACATCTACTGGTGCACTGCCGATATAGGGTGGATAACGGGACACACGTACATTGTCTACGGCCCTCTCATAAGAGGGATAACCTCACTGATGTATGAAGGCGCCCCCGATTATCCTCAACCCGACAGATGGTGGGATCTGGTCGAGAAATACAAGGTCACAATCATCTACACAAGCCCAACCGCGATCAGAATGCACATGAAATTCGGAGAACAGTGGGCACAGAAACATAACCTCACATCACTAAGGCTGCTCGGCAGCGTCGGTGAACCAATCAACCCCGAAGCATGGAAATGGTACTTCAAGAACATCGGCCACGAACGCGCACCTATCGTTGACACGTGGTGGCAGACTGAAACCGGCGGAATCCTGATCAGCCCACAGCCAGGCATAGTCCCCATTCCCTTGAAACCCGGTTCGGCAACCCTTCCA
>CAZHKA010000008.1:0-31453 GCA_964533505.1 uncultured Candidatus Bathyarchaeia archaeon
GTCTCGGCTGGAAGAAACAGTGATGGCGTAATTCTTGCAACATTACCAATGACCATAGCAACTGCCATCGTCTCTCCGATAGCTCTACCCATGGCAAGGACGACTGCAGCGATAATCCCGGTGCTAGCGTAAGGTATTACGGCCATACGCATGGTCTCCCACTGGGTGGCTCCAAGCGCAATGCACGCCTCCCTCTGCGCGCGGGGTACGGCGGTGATGACCTCACGCATGACGGCTGCGCCATATGGAATGATCATTATGGCCAGAATGATTCCGGCTGTAAGCATGCCGAGTCCATTCGCATAACCTGAAAAGATGGGCAGGAATCCGAGCGAGCCAAGCAGCCAAGGGTCTACGGAAGTCTGCATGAAGGGGACTAAGAACAGTAGACCCCAAAGACCGTAGACGACGCTGGGAACGGCTGCCAGAAGCTCGACCAGGAAGATGGACGGAAGCCTCAATTTTCCAGGCGCTAACTCGGACTGGAATAACGCGATTCCCAGGCTGATTGGAACCGCGAACAGCAACGCGATTGAAGTGGTTACTACCGAGCCATACATCGAGGGGAGGGCCCCGAGGATGGGAGGCCCTCCGTTAGGAGGGTTCGGTATCCATTGACTACTTGTGAGAAACCGAAATCCGAAGGCTTGGATTGAATCCAAGCTCCCGTTAATGAGCGCGTAAAGGCTAATGATTGCAATAATCGGTAACGCGAATGCTGTGAGAATCAGGACGTTACGCAAAAAATCGGGGTGCCGTGCTCGTTGGCGAGCACGGTTCTTTTCAACCTGTTCTTGCATTTGCTTTCGCTATGTTCAGTTTATGATGAGAGCAGTGGTGTTCCTTGGTAGTTGAACGTCATTATCAGTTGTTCGTCAGCTGCTACGACGTTGGCCGGCAGAGGCACATAATCTAAGCCCGGTGCATACTGTTGCCCGTCATGCACAGCCCACCAGAAGAAGTGGGCCAGGACTTGAGCTTGGGCCAATGTTACGCCTGGGTTTTTGGACATGTCCTGGTATTCTAGAAGGTACGTGTATGTTGCGATCGGATAGGACTGTGGTCCTGCGGCGTTGACTATGTGTAGCCTTAGGTCCTTTGGATTCGGTGTTCCAGTTGCGTTTGCGGCAGCGTATAGTATAGTTTGTAGTGTCGGTACGACGTAATTGCCTGCGGCGTTAAGGACCGCTCCTACGCCCAGGTTGTTCTCAAGTGCATAGATAAGATCCACATAACCTATCGCGCCGTTGGTGTTGGCGACTGCTCCTGCGACTCCTGGGTTCCCTTTCCCACCTACACCAATGGCATTTGGAGCGGTGTCAACTGGCCAAGTGACGGACGTGCTGTAGCCGACCGTGGCCGCCCAGTTCGGGTCAGTGACCGAGAGGAAGTTGGTAAATGCGAAAGTGGTTCCACTCCCATCTGATCGGTGAACTACGGTAATATGCGCATCGGGTAAGTTAATGCCGGGGTTTAGGGCTACAAGCGCAGGGTCGTTCCACTTCAGTATCGTTCCCATGTAGATTTGCGCGATGACGCTGGATGTGAAGCGTAGTGTCGTGTTGCTGGGGATCCCGTAAGTTGCGAGATTGTAGGTGATTGCGACTCCGCCCAGGGTTTCTGGGAAGAGAACTAGCCCGGGTGCGGCTGCAAGTTGTGAGTTGCTGAGCGGAGCATCGGATGCTCCGAAGTCGACTACCCTCGCAGTTATTTGTTGTATTCCGCCTCCGCTGCCTATGCCGTTGTAGCTGATCGTAACTTGCGGATAGATTTGGTTGTATGTGACGGTCCACTTCTGTATCAACGGTTGCGGAAACGTGGCTCCCGCACCTGTAATCGAGACCGACGAAGTCGGCTGCCATCCTGCTACTGACGACGTAACTGAGGCCATAGTTGTCGCTGAGGTCATCGTTTCTGAAGTCATCATTGACTCGGTGGTGTTGATCACTGGTGATGTAACTTGCATCATTGATGAGGTTTCTTGCATGCTGGTACTCTGCGTACTGGAGCTGCTGCTGGTCGCGAAGTAGTATCCTCCTGCAACCGCCGCGATCACGACGATTACGAGAGCAACTATTGCGATGTTGCGTTTCGAGTTCTTGTTCGACATGCGAATCATCGAGAACGCATGTTGACGACAGTCATTATTTAGCGAAAACGCATTGTGAACACATGCTCTCATCTGCCACTACATGAGACACATGATATAGATTATTTACATGTATATACACGATGAGCTATATGATTCATATAACTCGCATTAAATTACTCAAGCAACACAGTAACCACGGTCGGTAACTGAACATGACCTCAGAAGTCCTAGCTGACTTACGCATCGCAACAGTACCCGACCGGAGTGTCAGGGACTTTTCAAGTTACAAGGAGAAAATGCGAGTAACTGATCTAGACGCCGGCTTTGGAAAAAAGAAGATCTTAGAGGACATATCGATTTCCTTCAAGGAAAACACTGTCACCGCGCTGATTGGGCCGTCGGGATGCGGGAAATCAACCTTCATTCGATGCTTGAACAGGATGCATGAGGTAACGCACGGAGCGTGGATCAACGGCCACATAATGCTGGACGGCGATGACATACTTGCACCGTCTATGGACCCCGTTACGGTTCGAAGAAGAATCGGAATGGTGTTTCAAAAGCCTAACCCGTTTCCGACAATGTCGATCTACGATAACGTTGCCGCGGGGCTGCGATTGAATGGAGTGCGAGACAAAAAAGTGATCTCAGCTGCGGTAGAGGACACATTGAAGAAATCATTCCTTTGGGATGAGATTGGTGATAGGATGCATGAATCTGGTGCGAGCATTTCCGGCGGGCAGCAACAAAGGCTTTGCATCGCGCGCACCCTTGCCGTTCAACCCGAAGTTGTTCTTATGGATGAACCATGCTCAGCCCTGGATCCGATCGCGACTGCTAAGATTGAGGAGTTGATCACGCAGCTGAAGGCGACGTACACCGTCATAGTTGTTACGCACAATATGCAGCAAGCAGCTAGGATTTCAGACTTCACGGGTTTTCTCTACCTTGGAAGGCTCATAGAGGTTGGGCCAACCACCGAGATCTTCCAGAATCCGAAGAACGAGCTTACAGAACGCTACATCAGTGGCAAGTTCGGGTAATCGCAAATGCCGCGCCTCATGGATATGGGTGAAGAAAGGCTGTCAAACGCTATCGGCGATATGGCGACTCTAGCCCAAGATTCGGTAGTGAAAGCTATCGAAGCATACGAGCAAGGGCAGCGAGTAACGGACGCAGCTAAGAAACGCGCGGACGAACTCTCCAATTTGAGCGCAGAAGTGGAGGAGCTCTGCGTTGACCTATTAGCCCGATACCAACCCGTCGCAACGGATCTACGATTTATCAAATCCTGCCTTGAAATCTCGTATGGGTTCAATAGGTTTGGGAGGTATGCGTACGATATTGCACAGGTCTTGGAGCTCTACGGAGACCTATCAGACTGCGACAAGACCGAGGTGCATGAGATCAGCGAAAAAGTCATCAAAATGATTGAACGAAGCATCCAGTCATTCAAAACTCGCGACACTGAACTCGCACGTTCACTAAGGAAAGATGATGATGAAGTAGACAGGACTTACTTGAAATACGCTGCAGCGGTCGCCAAAGATAAGGCGACGACGGTGCGTTGCGCTCTCGCCTCAACATTGGTGTTGAGATATCTGGAACGAATCGCCGACCATGCTTGCTACATTGGCGACTCCGTGGCCTACATAATAACTGGGACGAAGATGTGAGGCGAATACAGTGAAAGAGATTGCCACAGAGGCGAAAAAAGACCCTGAAGAAACATCCCTCCCGTCTGAGGATAGGTACATCCGTCGCGTTCAGGTTACGGGTAGAGGTTCCTACATAGTTTCGCTTCCGAAACCGTGGGTTGAGGAGGCGGGGCTTCGAAAGGGTGGCCGAATTGAGTTCAGCAAGCAAGAGAATTGGGGGCTCACTCTCACACCGTTCGGCAGTACGAAATACGATGATGAACGGTCTCGTTGCGTGCTTTCGCTTCCTGCTAATGTAGACCCCGACGGACTCACTCGCATGATCATCTCCCTATACGTTAGCGGCTACTCGACGATTGAAATCAGATCTAAGTCAGGTAACCTGACCGCGGCGGTCAGAGATACGATTCGAGACGTCGCAAGAGGTAAGCTGGTCGGGACGGAATTGGTCACGGAATCCGCTCAGAATGCCACGCTTCAAGTGCTCTTGAGCTATCCTCAATTGCTTGTTCCCGATGCTTTGAGGAGAATGCTCTCGATCCTGAATGCGATGCAGCGGGACGCTATGCAGGCGTTCTCTAGGCTTGATAAGGAGTTGGCGAACCAGGTGGTCAAGATCGACGATGAGATTGATAGGTTCAGCCTTTACGTAATACGGCAACTCAAATGGGCGGTCAAGCATCCAACATTGCTGTCGAGAGTTGGCTTGAGTTCGCCCGTGGATTGCCTGGGTTACAGAATCATAGCCAAGAGCGTCGAGCGTTCCGCCGATCATGCAGCAAGAATAGCGGTTAACGTCCTACCCTTACAACAGCCGCCTAGCCAAGTGCTCTTCAAGGAAGCGACACTGATGAGCCAACAATCCTCTAAGATGATGGAAACAGCATTACATGCGCTTTTCGCGGACGACTACCAACTTGCGGAGACTGTGCTGCTCGAAAGAGACAAAGTCACGGACCTAGAATCAAAATTGGTCGAACGCCTACTCAGGGAAAAGCTCCCAGCAGGTGACCTATCGGCTACGCGCCTGATCTCAGAGAGCCTAAGAAGAATCGGGGAATACGCAACCGACGTCGCCGAGGTGGTACTCAACTCGACAGTCCAAGAGATCTTGGACGAGTCAGAAGGCATGTCGGCAGAACCATAGCACGACGCCTTGAGGCCCTACGAGGAGGGTAACTCCCACCTCCTTCCCATGTGTCCCGGCATCCGGTTAAGCGTGTTACTCGGCGAACCAGAGAGCGTATTCAGATTCCGAAGTCTCAGTATCGGTCGTTTGTCTTTTCTTTGCACGAACCAATTCGAATCAACGCTAGAGCCTCTGGGCTCGGGAATTTACGGAATATCGCCGTGAATCATCTAGCCTATGCGATTTCGCATGATTCACGTTGCGCATCTGAGGCTTCGTCGGGTCGATTTTGCAGGCGATCATAACCACGCGACTTTGGCCATGGGCTTTCGGCAATGCTTTAAATACGGTTCTCTCTGTTCGTTGCGGCAAATTCGGTGTATAGATTTCATGTCGAGAGAATTCAGGCTTGTGCTGCGTGTTGCGGGGACCAACGTCGACGGTACTAAGAAGGTGATTTACGGGTTGTCCCATATACGGGGAGTGGGAGCAAGCTACGCGTCGGCAGTTGTCAAGGCCGCCGAGGTGCGCCCCGAGCTAAGAATGGGGGATCTTTCAGAAGGTGAAGTTGAGAAATTGGAGGATGTTATGCGTGATCCGGCGAAGTATGGTCTGCCCCCTCGTCTCTTCAACCGACGTAAGGGCCTTGATTCGGGCCGTGATCAGCATGTGATAGGGGCCGACTTGGCATTGAGCACGAAAGGCGACATTGATTTCATGACTGATATTCGAACATGGAAGGGAGTTAGGCATTCATTGGGTCTGAAGGTTCGCGGCCAGAGGACTAGGACGACTGGCCGGAAAGGTCGAGCGGTCGGCGTAGCCAAGAAGGTAGTCATGGAGGCCGCTAGGGCTGCTGCCGCGGCTGCGGAGAAGGAAGAGAAATAGGTAAAGGGCTTTGGGCGACCCGAAAAGAACTCGAAAAAGTTACGAAACGCCAAGGCATCCGTGGCGAAGGGACCAATTGGAAGTTGAACTTCACCTAATGGGAGACTTCGGGCTTCGCAACAAGCGAGAACTCTGGCGTTACAAGACTATGCTCTCGGAAGTCAGGGGTCAGGCACGGTCCCTTCTTATCTCGACGGGTGAGGAGAGGGCACGGTTGGAGCGCGAATACCTCTCCAAGCTGAGTAGGATCGGTGTACTGTCAGAATCAGCAACGATCGACGACATTCTCGACCTGGACATCAGGGACCTTCTCGAACGGCGCCTACAGACGTTTGTTTTCAGGAAAGGTTTAGCGAAGACGCTGTTTCAGGCCAGACAACTCGTGTCACACGGGCATATCTCGGTGGCCGGAAAGATCATCTCTGTACCGGGTTACATTGTCAAACGTGATGAAGAGGGTAAAGTGAAGTACTCAACCCATAGCCCGCTGGGCAAGGCGGACCATGTCACGCGGAAGGTTATCACCGCAGCCGCCGCTGGGCAAGCTGTGGCCGAATCCTGATCTCTATTTGCGCATTCTTACGAGTAGGAACAAGATTACAGCCGCTGTCGTGAGGATTGCGGCAAGTTCGACAAGCTCGAACGAATACGGGCCTCCGCCAAGAACTATGGGGATCGGCCCGATCAGGATAATCGCCCCGCCACTGACGTTCCCCGTCTTCGACAGCGACCCCAGGGTAACTAGCAGTACGCCGATGAATATGGCTGCGAAAGCAACTAAAAACAAAATGCTCGCCAACCCGAATTGCATAGGTTGGCTGTAACCCAAATCTGCGGGACGCGCTGCTCCCTTCGCCTTGCAGGTTCGACAGGTCCAGCTGAATGTGTCAAAACAGTTCTTGCAAGCGGGTTTTCCGCAGTTTTGACAGACGTACGTTGCCTGTTGTTGTCCACAAACTGAGCAGACAGGTCCTGGCGTAGTAATTCACCTTCCAAGAAAGTACGGAATGAGGATGAGGGCCATTGCAAGCAGAATAAGTACGATGGCAAGAATCATAACGATCTTAACGGATTGTCTGTCCGTACCGAATACTATGGGGATCGGTCCAATAAGTATCAGCCCTGCTCCTCTTGTCGAACCGGAGCCTCGGGATCGAACGGCGAGGAAAATCATCGCAACAAACGCTAGGGCGAATCCGAAGATAATGAAAAGGAAACCAAGATCAGCTATTGACAACTATCGTCGCTCTCCGATGCGAATACATGGGCGTCAGTCATGAGTTTTAACTCTTGCAGATTTATGACAAGAGAAACAGGGCGCGGTGCCGTAATAGTTTATAAGCGCGCAGAAGCTACCGTCCGAAATCTCTTGCGTAGAAGTGAAAATAACGTGGACTTCGGACCCGAAATCGGTAATCCAGGACGTAAACCGTCTCGAAACACCTCACGCGAGTCTCCGTTCCACGCGTGGGGTCCGTAGGTCTTGGAACTAAAGATTCTTGAAGAGAAAGACAACTCCCTCCGGTTTCTATTGAAGGGAGTAAGCCACGCTTACGCAACCGCGTTACGTCGGGCAATGATGGCGGAGGTTCCGGCTATGGCAATTGATGACGTCATAATAATCGAAAATACTTCAGTGCTCTACGACGAGGTAATCGCCCACAGACTCGGGCTCATTCCACTCAAGACGGACCTGGACACATTTGTACTGCCCGAAGAATGTGACTGCAAGAGTGAATTAGGTTGCAGCAAATGTAGGGCGTCTTTCACTTTGGAAGCGGAATCAGTAGACGAACCCGTTATGGTATACTCGTCAGAGCTCAAAGGTGACAGCGACGTCGTACCAGTCAGCGGGAACATTCCAATCGTTAAGCTCGGTCCCTCCCAAAGGCTAAAGCTTGAACTATACGCGAAACTCGGTCGGGGTTTGGAACACGCCAAATGGCAGCCCGTGTCGGCCTGCGCTTACAAGTATCTCCCCAAGGTTACTCTCAACCCTGACAACCTAGAAAACCCAGAACAAGTGATCCAAGTATGTCCAACCGACGTCTACGCTCCAGACCCGGATAGTAGAATAACCGTCCGAAACGAGTTGGCGTGCACACTGTGCATGGACTGCGTCGAGCGAGCCGTTCCAATCGACTCAAAGAAAGGATTCCCAGTCAAGATCGAGGGCGACGAGAACTCTTTCATATTCAATATTGAGTCAACCGGGTGCATCCCTCCGAGACGAATCGTGACGGAAGCCTCAAGGATTATCGGCAAAAAAGCTGCAAACCTCACGGACCTGGTGAAGAAAGGAATAGAATAGGGAGAGGGAAATTATGCGACGCATCATCACGAACACCGAGTTAGCCGACACCGTGCGTTTCCTAAAGGTGAAGGCACGGGAGAACAAGGCCAAGATCTGGTCCGTAACCGCCGAACAATTATCAAAACCTCGAAACCGCCGCGCGGTGCTCGACCTGAATCACATTTCACGCGTTTCCAAACCCGACGCAGTCGTCCTAGTGCCGGGAAAGGTTCTCGCCTCAGGATACATCAAACACGCCGTCACCGTGGGAGCCTTTCAATTTTCACATGACGCCCGCTCGAAAATCGAGCAGGCCGGCGGAAAATGCATAGGGATCAAAGACTTCGTCGTCAAGTATCCCAAAGGCTCAAACGTACAGATCCTAAGGTGAAAGTGAATTGTCAACTGAACCCGTAGTCATCGATGCAACAAACCAGATCATGGGCCGATTGGCCAGTTACGCGGCCAAGAACGCGTTAAACGGAAATACCGTGATAGTCTTGAACGCGGAGAAAGCGGTGATCTCGGGAAGAAAGAGCAACATAGTCGAAGAGGCCATGCGTCGCTTGAAGACCAGGACGTTGGCGAATCAGACTACCGCTCCTGTTCACCAGAGACGGCCCGACCTATACCTCAGAAGAGTAGTTCGCGGCATGCTCCCTTGGAAAAAGGCGAAGGGCAAAGCTGCATTTCATAGGGTTCTCATATTCATGGGCGTACCTGAAGAATATTCGAAGCTCAAACCTACGAGAGTTCCCGACGCCGATGCATCGAGACTCACTGCGCCTTACTTGACGCTTGAAACATTAGCTGAAGAGATAGGAGGACGAACAGCATGAGTGAAACTGTCGAGAAACTTGAGAAACCCGAGAAGGCAGTCAAAGTTGAGAAGGCAGAAAGGAAACGGCTCATTCTTGTAACCGGTAAGAGGAAGACCGCAATTGCCCGTGCGATAGTTAGAAACGGAACGGGCAACGTGTTCGTGAACGGCATCCCTCTCACAATGCTCACCCCTGAGATTGCACGTATGAAAGTATACGAGCCCGTCCTTCTTTCGGGTGAGAGATCGAAGGCTGTAGACGTATACGTCAAGGTAAGTGGCGGTGGCTTCATGGGGCAAGCGGAGGCTGCGCGAATGGCGGTTGCGAAAGGTTTAGTCCAGTGGACACGCAGCTCAGAACTAAAGAAGACGATAACGAATTACGATCGAACAATGCTTGCCGGCGATCCTCGAAGGAAGGAGCCTAAGAAATTCGGCGGTCCCGGAGCTAGACGAAGAGAACAGAAATCATACAGGTAGAAATAGATGATAATGCCAGTACGATGCTTTACATGCGGAAAAGTTGTCGCAGATCACTGGGAAGAATTCGCGCGGCGAGTTAAGGCCGGAGAGAGACCAAGACAGGTGTTAGACGAAATGGGAATGACACGTTACTGTTGCCGGCGGATGTTCATATCTCAGGTCGACGTGATCGACGACCTTCTACGCTACGCGCAGGTTACGGCAAAGAGAAGGGCACAATTCGAGTAGGGGGAATACCGCGAGATGTCGGAGATCGAAGAAAGAGAAGGCATGCCGAAATCAGAGGACCTTCTCATCCCACTTGAAGACCTGCTTGCAGCCGGCCTGCATATCGGAACAAGAATCAAGACGGGAGATATGGAACCGTACATATACCGCGTCAGGCCTGACGGCCTATTCATACTAAACATAGGTAAGACGGACGAAAAGATACGTTTAGCCGCGAAATTCATCGCGCGATTTGAAGCTGAACGGACACTGATAGTTTCCTCCAGACTCTACGGCAAGACCCCCGTGGAGAAGTTCTGCGCCCTCACTAGGAACGTTCCCTTGGTTGGCCGATTCATGCCAGGGCTCATATCGAATCCGTTGCAACCATACCACGCGGATCCGCAGGTTGTAATGGTGACCGACCCCCGGGCAGATTGGCAATCAATCAAGGAAGCCTCCACTGCAGGAGTCCCTGTAATTGCCCTTTGTGACACGGACAATGTGTTTAGCGGCGTTGACCTCGCCATCCCCGTGAACAACAAAGGCCGCCGCGCATTGGCCATGCTGTACTGGCTGTTGGCACGTCAAGTGCTCCGTGAGAGAGGCGAGCTACCACCGGATGGGACAATAACCGCCACAGTAGATGACTTTGAAACAAAGCTTGCAGCTATCGCCCCAAGATCGGGCGGTGAGCTTTGAAGACCCGGAAACCTTACGTCGCTAACGCATTCTACGCCGGTACCCGAACAGCACTAACCCAACAGATAACGGATTGTTTTACGCACAGATTCGGCCCAGGCCAGGTACCAAGCGCCAAGCAAAATGGTCCAAGAAAAATACTCGGCATAGTCAGCCCTCACGCAGGGTACATGTACTCCGGCGCCGTCGCGGCAAATGGCTACGCGAGGATCGCGGCGGATGGACGGCCTGAAACCTTCATAGTTGTTGGACCAAATCACACGGGTCAAGGAAGCGGAGTATCTATCCTAACGGAAGGAGCTTGGGAAACCCCTATCGGAACTAGCAAGATTCAAACCGAACTGGCCGAACGCATTCAAAAATCAAACGCCCTCCTCGACATTGACGAGGCCTCCCACGTCCACGAACATTCCATAGAAGTCCAATTGCCATTCATCCAGTTTCTATTCGGCGACTCACCGAGATTCATACCGATCTGCATGATGATGCAGGACTTGGAGACTAGTAGAGACATTGCGAAAAGCATCTTCGAACAATGCCGAGGAAAGGACTACGTTATAGTGACTTCAAGTGACTTCACCCATTACGAATCCCAAGAAGTCGCAAACAAGAAAGATAAGATGGCCATAGACGCAATCCTAAAGCTGGACGATCAAGCGCTAAATGAGTTTGGGGAAAGCAACAGGGTTACAATGTGCGGCTACGGCCCAATCACCACGCTGATGGCGGTCGCAAACCTGATGACCGGAGTCAAAGTGGAGCTTTTGACGCACAGAACCAGCGGTGACATTACAGGCGATGAGTCTGCAGTCGTGGGCTATTCATCCATCGTGTTCTCTCGTGAATGAACGCCTGGGCGTCTGATTTTTCTAGGTGACGAACTGAATCCGTCGGCGGGTTTGGATCCTTGGGCCGAGGAGCAGGCTTCGGGAAAGTCATTCTCTTCAACGAACACTTCGTTGTATATGGCATTCCAGCCATCGTATCCGCGATGGGAGCAAAAACGACGGCGACAGTGGAACGAAAACCTGGATCGAGCTATGAGCTCAGGGACAATAGGCCAGAGACGCCAGGTTACAAGGCCGAGAAGTTTCAGCAGCAAAAAGAATCCTTAGATATTATGCTCAAATTCATGAACATTGACACGCAGCACAACCACTATACAATCACTTTGGGCGGAGACTTGATCGCTGCAAGTGGAGTGGGAGCAAGTGCAGCTTCCTGTGCGGCAATCGCCCGCGCCTTCTCACAGGAACTTAGCCTCAACTTTTCAGACGAGAAAGTGAACGAGGTAGCGTATGAGGGAGAGAAGGGATATCACGGAACACCGTCTGGCATCGACAATACCGCAGCAACCTACGGCGGTTTGATATGGTACAGACGCGAAGGCACAGCACAACTTATGGAACGAATGCGACTCCGCGAGCCTGTGGAAATAGTAATGGGATACACGGGAAGAGTCGCAGACACAAAGAGCGTTGTGGCAGGAGTAAGAGAACGAAAAGAAAAGGACTCTGAAAGGTATAAGCGCCTCTTTCAGAACGCGGATCAACTTGTACATAATGCAAGAAAAGAACTTGAAGAGTTCAACCTCGAAAAAGTCGGTGCCTATATGAACGAAAACCACGGGTTGCTTCAGGAGATCGGTGTATCCTCACCAGAGCTGGATGCGCTCGTGGCGCTAGCACGCGACAGCGGCGCTATTGGCGCGAAACTCACTGGAACGGGAAGAGGAGGTTACATGGTTGCACTGACGCCTGGACGAGAACTACAGGATCGAGTGGCGAATGAAATCGATAGGCGCGGCTCTCAGGCACTTCGGACGCTTATCGGCATCTGAACAACCTGTCGACCTTGTCGACATTCCTCGACAGTGTAGTGGCAGTTGAAGCTTGTTAGAAGAGATGGTCGTCGACTACGGACGCCGCGCCGCCAACGCCGCTTCTTATGACGGGGATGTTAACGTTGCTCTCGATGTCGTCACATACCTTGTCTAGGCATTCGGGTTGGGTATTGAGGAAGACTGAGGGGCCCGTGTCCATTGAGTACCATACGGGGATGCCTTTCTCTTCCCGCAATGTCCTCACCCTTTGAATCACGCTGATGGTTTCAGGTGCTACAAGGACGAGTCCTTGCCTACCTGTCATGGTGACTGCGTGCAAGCTGAGTGAGTCTGCTTCCGCAAGTTTGCAAACCTCCGCCAAGTTGCCCGCCTTGATTGCATGGACCATCTTGGGGACAGCTGCTTTTACAGTTTTGACCCTTGCAGTGAAGAAAGGTGAGGATGTCGATTCCTCATGAGCAAGATCGGTCTTTACTGCTGAAGCCAGCGGTACAATTCCCATGGCTAGCTTGATGCGCGTTCCGTCATCCAGTTGCCGCGCCCAGGATCTGCCGTTTCTGTTTGCATACCAAATCGAGAAACCGCCGACTAGGCTTCTGCTTGCTGACCCTGCTCCCAGGCGTGCTATTTCACTTAGGTGCGGTAAGTCAATTTTGAGGCTGAGAGCGTTGCTTGTCGCGAAAGCAATGGATGCGAATGCGGCTGCGGAAAAGCCGACGCCTTTTGCCTTTTCGAGATTATTCCTACTAACTATCTTGGCGTGCTCCTTCGTCCTCTTGAGCTTACGCAGAGCGTCAACTACGACGAGCACCCGTTGTGCTTCAATGCCCTTCGCAACGGCTTCGTTGATCTGAATCGTGTCCTCACTGTAACGGGGGTCAAATTCAACCGTTGCTGTTGTCGTCAGTTCCTTGACGCAAACTGAGATGCTATCATGGAATGGCAGTCTTAGTTTCTTGTTCTTAAGGCCATGATACTTCAACAGCCCCTGAATCGTATGAGCAACCGCTGTCGCCTTGGCCACGGTCAGCACTTTCCTAATTTTCACTAGACAAAACACTGCTCCGGGTTTGGTGACAATATAAATTTATTCAGCGGACATTCACCCGCCGGTCTTGGTGAAACCGCAGAAAGGTAATGGAGCCAACGTTCTTCTTCTTTTCTATGCTTTCGGAAGACGTGTCCATATCCTCCCGGAGACATGGACATATCCTCTAACTGCCATAGTTTCGTATGATCAGCTGACGGAAGAGCCGGCGTGCGGCTGCTATGTTGTTCAGTTGGAGCACATTTGAAGCGAAATTGATGCCAATTCGTTCGCTCAACTGGGCTGCAACAGAATATCCCGAACCTTCCGGATCACTAAAAAATACCGATAAAAGTGCCACCTGGTGCCACACGAGAGTCGCCGGAAGTGGACTACGGTGAAGCCGACAACTCACCCGTGAGTCGCGTTCGAAGCAGGACGTGACTCGCCCATGAGTCTAATTCAAGCACGGGTTGCCGATGGTTTCAGCCTGAAGCTTCGACGAGCGCCCTGTTGGCGTCAACTTTGAGTCTTCTCCCCGTCTGAAATGTAGTCAACGGGTTTTGCTCTAATCTGTCGACTGCGGGGATGTCGGATATAATTGCGCCAACTGCAACGATGGGTTCGCATTCCACATTTATGATGGCTGCTGGCGCTACACCATTTTTCTTCATCCTGTACATCGTGTAGGATCCTACCGTAGACCCCTTTCCGTTGGGGAAAATGAGCACTCGGCCCTTTACCGATGTGCCTTGAAGTTCGTGTCCCTTCTCCGTAACTACGCCTGAATCCGGGTTGACTCCTCCAAAGAAAGAGATGGGTTCATGGGAAACGAGCGCTAGCCCTTCCGCTGTTCCGCCTGAGATTTTTCTGCCGTGCACTAACTCCATTTTCCAGTCACCGCCGCATTCACACACTCCTCGACGCTTCCGATTCGTGTTTTGAAATCGTTGGTACCACGACCGTAGTAGCATGCCTTGGCTGAGTCCGTGGCCAGAACGGTGAAACGCCCTTTGAGAGGCGCAACGGCCATGCAAGTGTCGCATGCAAATTTCGCGCCAGCGGCATGAATCTTGTGCACATAACCAAACTCTTCGGCCTCCTTCATGGTCTGCCTGGCCGTGCAAATCCAAAATTCTCTCGTCACTTTCCTCCCCTCAAGGAGGTTCGCGATGGTCTTGATCTCATCCAAAGTACAGTGGGGGCATCCGAGCGCGACGAAATCGACTTCGTTCGCTTCATCATTCAGCGCCCGAAGTGCTCCTTGAAGGTCTGGTCGAGTGATCGCTAGGGTTTCCGTCGGCATTTCCTTATCTCCGTAAGCTGTGCCGTGGATGTGAAAGAGGGCTGTCCCGCCGTAGGTTGCGATGGAGGCACACAAACTCTTGAGTTGTTCAACCCGCGCGCCCTCCAACCCTTCGAACAATGGAATCTTCGGTCCAATCTTCTTGCCAACGGCGTAGCCCAGGGCTCCGAAATCCGGGACGGCGGCCAGTTTTGCTTCGACTTTTACGCGGACTTTGGGTTTACGATTTTCCTCAATATGCATCCCATAGGACGGCGTCCTTCCCGTAATCGCCGCAGCGAGGGCGCTTGGCCCCCCTTCACGGTTTGTCATTGCACCGAGGATTGAGTTGGCGTAGGTGACGGCGGATGATTCACTCCATGCGATATGGTCCCCGCGGGCTGGTTCGTTCCCCACTAGGTATGGGGTGCACGTGCAAGAGGGGGTTATCCCCATTTTGATAAAAGCCTGTATCAGCTGCTTTTGCTTACTTGCGAACGTTTCGTCGATTCCGAGTTCGCGCCAATTCTCTAAATCCATCCCGGCGGGGTTCAGTGTGGTTTTCACCCTAGTGTTCGCGCCTTGGCTGGCAAGAGTTTCTAAGTATTCGAGGCCTGCGTCGCCCAGGTTATAGTATGATACGCCCGCCACTTGCACTGAGGAAACTGGAATCATCTTGTCGGCGCCGAATATTTCGCCCAGGGCGGTAAGGATCTGCATGTTCTTCTGTACGGCGTATCCTTCCTCTCCGGCAAGCATCTTCTCCTCTTGGTTAGTCAGGTGCATGTGTTTCACTCGCTAGGTGGATCTTCTCCAATCCATTTCGGGAAACTTGGCTTTACACAAACATTGATTTCGGGAAACGACCATCTTTACCCCTCGTGGTATAGGTAGGCTTGAATCGAACCGACTGACGGTAGCGTTTCGTCGAAGATAATCCTGACGTCCAAAATTGGTTAAGGAGAATCGGCCCCCCATCCGGGGAAGGTCGTCTAGCAGCGGATCTGCCCATTTCTTTGTTTGCTTGGGCTAATTGTCAATTTGCCTCCAGCTTGGCAAACTGTAAATTCTCTAGTGAAGCGTTTAGGGTTTGCTCTACGGGGATAAATTGCTTGGAGTTAGATTGGGCGTGGATTCGTAAGCCATACATGTTGCTTACGGTACTGGCTGTTCTAACTGTACTTTCATTCAGCTGGAGCGTCTATGGGCAGCTTCCGATAACTGTAAGTCCGCCGCAGCCTTTGGCCTACCAGCCCATATCATTCTACGGCTCGAATGGTACTTATCGGTCATCCGCCACGGTCTATATCTTCCAGGCTTCTGCGACCGGAAATTGTACCTACCCCCCGACATCCTATCCGGGTGGAGTTTCCTCTACTGTCGTCTACAAGTACGCA
This sequence comes from uncultured Candidatus Bathyarchaeia archaeon, assembly GCA_964533505.1. Classification (GTDB taxonomy): domain Archaea; phylum Thermoproteota; class Bathyarchaeia; order 40CM-2-53-6; family 40CM-2-53-6; genus FEN-987. The sequence goes on from CAZHKA010000008.1 coordinate 15,825, forward strand.
CCCGTTCAAATAGATAGCGAAGGAATCTTCTCTCTGACGTTACCGAACGGGCTTCCAGTTGGTTATTACTGCGTGCTCGCTCGGGCCTCCTACAATGGTAATAGTTACACCAGTGTCCCAACCTTCTTCGTGGTGCGCCCTAATACTCCGTATCGCCCGAGTTTAGCGGAACGGCAATCGTCGTCTTTCTAGCGCTTGCTGCGTCACTATGCGTCCTACACCGGAGAGGAAAGATTACCCGACTAACTCAATGAAAGAATCTTACGAATCCTCGACAACTACGACATTCAACCCAGACACCTGTTTCAGTTTCTCCTTTCCGGGCGGACTAGCCTTCACAACTTCTTTCGGTCGCATATTTGATCCGTTAATGCAGCCTAGTGTTAGCGGTAAAGGTAGTTGTATCGCGTAACAAATAGAAAGATTCCAATGAAACGCGCGATTAGAAGAAGAACAGCTCCACCAAGATAGGCTGGTCGCGGCCGCTGAACTTGAGGTGGATGGTAGTCGTTTCCACAATTGTAATCGAAGATGACGCACACGTTGTGCCACAGAGAGATGTGGTGATCTAGTAGGCGTAAAGCGTTGTCTTCGTGTAACCCAAGAAATCCAAAGTAACAATTTGTTCGTCTATGTGGACGTGGTTATGAATAAGATGAACGCACAGAGCACCGCACAATTGATCAGTCGCGATGTATGGCGGAGAGAAAAAGTAACAATGAGGGAACATGGATAATGTCTAGCAAGGTTCGTACTCTAGTTTTATGTCTCATCATATGCGTCGCGGTATTGAGTGTTGCTTCGAGCAGCACTGCGGGTGCGGATTCGAACAGCACATGGAGTACGTGCAGCGAATGGGGTCATACATGGAGAAGCCATACATGGAGCACATGGAGTGAAAGCCGTACATGGAGCACCTGCGACGGCAGCCACGACTAGTTATGCATCGTACCATACATGGCATCCGCTGGTTTCTTCAATCACTATCCGTTGGTGAGTATGCGTCCGGTACAGGAGCTATCACTCCATACTCTCCGTATGGTCAATCTCTTGAGGCGTCGTTTTGTGGTCGTGGCGGTGGCTCTACAATCAGAGCTACGATGGCGCCTCGTTAACCATAGATATCCGCAATGTCTTGCGGTGTTACTCCGGGCTCAGTGCTGACCATGAAGGCCGTCCGACCGGGAAGGATTACTTCCCTCTCGTAACCACCAGTTGGAGAAGCTCGTAAGGGCCCGACTAGAACAGTTATGCCATGAGGTCCTGTGACTTCAACAAAACCTGGCGGCACCACGGGGAGCGGTGCCATAGCGTACCCCAGTCTAACTTGAAGTAGAAACGCTAGTACTATTGTTCCCAAGGCTAAAGCTTTCAGGAGGCTTACCACTTCTTCCTCCTCCAAGTTTCTTTGAGAAGACTCGCAGTGCGATACACGGGAGACCTGCATAGGTGATTTTGACATGATGATGTGAGGCGATGCCGCCTGTCGTTACATTAATGCAAAGGATTGCTACAGTTAAGTCGCCAAACGGTAGGTTTTGGTAGGCTCAGCCACGTCTGTTCTCGCAACCGCAGGCTGGATCCGGATTGTTGGCTAGTCATCGATATGCGGCTAGCGTCCAACCATTTATGCGATTGCGTTCAGAACTCTTTCATTCTCCACCAATCCTGATTGTGCGTGAGAGCGAAACGTGTCTTAACGAAAAATCCCTCGCTTTCGGGTTGGGCGCATAGAGCCTTTCTGCGTTCAGCCCTACGGTCGCCCAATCGATAACAAAACATCCGACGCTGCAGCACGCCATGAGAGCGGTTCTCTACCCCTTATTAGTCATACTCAGTTTAGGAGTCACGCCGTTCACCCTGCTCCCCGAGCACGAAGAACTCGCTGCGGTCGTAGCTGGACTGTTAGTCACTTCACTCATCGGCGTCGCTTATCTTTCCTTACCACTAAGTGCATTTACGAAGTACGGATTGAAGCGAAGATCAATCTCCAAGAGACTTCAAAACGTTCTCGCGGCCAATCTGGTGTTCTCACTTGCAGGAATCACAATTGCAGAAATCGCAACGTTAGGACCGCTAATGGTTATAGCTACTGTGAGCGCCGCGCTGTCGACTCTATTCCTCTCGGCTCTGATAACTTCCGGAATGCTGTTGCGGATAGTTAATAGACGTGCATGATAGAGCATTCAATCCGTTAAAAACTAGGCATAGAACGAGTCAAATTTTTTAGAAAACTTGCTCGCTAGGTGGGTCATTCGGAAAACTTGTTCCGGAGTTGCAGCGTAAGCGTAGTTGAATCGATAAGCCGTGAGCTGGTTCGCTGAGATTGCGTACGACGCGACGGTCTGGCTCGCGGATACTATTTTCGCGCTCCAAGGACAATAGTACTTTACCGTGTTAACCCAATAGTTCAAGTTCTCTTGGACAAAATGCGGTTCAGCGTCACAGGCTTCAGTTGAGAAATCCGTCATGGTAACTGTTTCAGGTTTGTAATGCCAACTCCATGGCGCGTTGAATCGAGCACTCCGATTGGATGCATGCTGTTCAAGCCGTTCATATTGTCTAAGGCGTCTTTGATCGTCTGCTGATTCACGACCAGCATCGTGAACCGTTCTCCTAGCACGTCAACGACAAAATACGTACCTCTCGTCTGGTTAGCTAGGTAGATGTACGACCCACCTGCGACCAAAGCAATGATAACGATATGTACGTTGAAGAGACGTGCGAGTTGGAGTTGATTAACTCACGAACTTCATCTTGAAGCACTCTTTCAGAAAGGTTGCCTAAAGGTAGTCGTTTACCGAATGTTTTAATGGGTATAACTTGGCTTTCTCGAAGTTCTTACCTTTCAATACAAGCGGTCGCGTTGCATCGAAGCCAACTTTTGTCGTCTTCCTGGTCTGCGGATCGGCAGAGGGGTCTAGGGAGGATCCAGTTTCGCCAGGCTTGATCACGAGTCCACGGTCCCCTTGAAACCGTGTTGCAAAAGCCCACTCCACATCCATTGGGTCGGTAGGGTTGACATCTTCATCAACGATCAGCACGTGTTTCAGAGACGTATGGCCTCTAAATGCTGCTTCAATCGCTTTCCGCCCGTCGTCTTCATGCCTCTTGCATATCTTCACGATTGCATGGAGCCACGAAGCGCCTCCCGGCGTGATGAAAACATCGGCGCAGTCGCATACCTTTGAAACTTCCCGGTAGATCGTGGGTTCGCGTGGCGTGCCCATCAGCGTTTTATGTTCTAAGCCGCCAGGGACCAATGCCTGGTAAATTGGTTTCTCACGGTGGTATACGTGGTCCACTTTAACCACGTGTTGTGAGCGAACTAGGTCGTAGGTTTCGGTTAGGTCGATGAATGGGCCTTCCTCATGCATCTCGCGAGTAATCCTGCCCACCAGAACGAATTCAGATTCCGCCGGGACGTAGCAGTTAGCTTCAGGGCACTTAGCTACTTGCAACGGCTCGAGGGCATTTGCGATTTCAAGTTCATCCTTGCCCAACTCCACCGAGCAAGCCCCAGCCAAGAGAACACTTGGAGGATTTCCAATGCAGATTGCAATTGGAAGGTCGCCGTTAGTTTTCTCTAGAATAGTCTGCAGGTGCCGCGGAATAATTCGGATCGCCAATTCGTTCTTGCCGATCTGCATTAAGCGGTGGAAACTGACGTTCTGGCCGATTTCAGGGTGGCTTGCGATCACAACTGCCGAGCTGATGTAATTGCCTCCATCCTTCTCCGCGTGAAAGAGAAGTGGTAAATTGTCCAGGTCCGCTTGTTTTTCGGAAATTTCGAAACACGGCGGGTTCTCTACGAGCTGCGGTTTAGTTGGGTGTTCAATAGCCGCGAGAAGCCTTTCGACAATCTGACTAGGTTGAATGTTCAGGTATTCGGCTATGAGGCTGCGGGAGGCGCAGATGTTCGCGGCAACAGGAATCTCAGACGCTTCCACGTGTAGAATGGTCGGTTTCGGTTCTAGGGCTTTGATGAATGCGGCGGCTTCGAGATGCCTTGACAGGGGTTTCTTTGCTTCAGCCAATTTCCCGTCGGCCCTGAGCCTATCAACCCATTTTCGGAAATTCAACTCGACCACCTCTTGTACAGATACGACTCAATGCCTAACACATCTAAGACCTTGCCTGCTATAAGCAGCGCCCGACGCATCAGTAACTCCAAGAACAACTTTCAATCATGAACCCGACCGCGCGAAGAAAATCAATTTCGTCCGGCTTTAAGCAGTCAGACTGTTCTCCAAGAATGAAAGTGAAAGACGCGATGTTGATCCGTTATGCAGGCTTGATGGCGGGATGTTTGTTGGGATGGGCAATTGTTTTGCCTCTGATGCGGTGAGCCTCGTCCAGAACATGTACATGTTCGCGGTTGCTTCATGATCATAATTGTCCTAGGCGTAACTCTGTCCGTTGCCCTACCTTAATGGGACAACAGGAGGAGTATTCTCAGGTGGAGTAGGTTATCGGGAAATTGTCGTTCCCTTCACGGGCTTTCCGGCAATTGCTCTTTGCAGCCTTTGGGGTTTGTTGAGGTTTATTATCGCGACATCGATGCCCGCTTTCACAGCAGGCAGAATTTCAGTAAGCTTTCCTCTCATGCCTCCGGAAGCATCTGGCATATTTGCCGGCCCAGCCTTCTTCGCCCACTTTCGAAGTCCCATGATGTTCAGGTTAGGGATCAGCTTTGCTTTATGGTTAAGCTTCGGATTCGCGGTGAATAATCCATCAACGTCAGTTCCGAAGATTATTCGGCGTGCATCAAAGGCCAAGGCCAAGTTAACGGCGATCTGGTCGCCGGAGACTACACTTGCGCCGAGTGAGATGTCTTGAACTAAGTCTCCGCCAATACATGGAACAAGGCCAAGTTTAAGCATGCTAGCTATTGGTTCGAAATTCTGCGAGACGATTCGTCCCTTGTCTGCGATCAGGCAGCTTGACGCAAAGACCGGCGCAACGGGGATCCCATTGTGGGCTAGGATTGAAACCGTTTCTCTCTCAAGCTCGAGGAGGGCGGCCTTGGTTCTAGCATATCCGATTAGCTGCCGCCGTGACCTGATCGGCCCTCTGAGATTGTATCTCTTAACTGGGATATGGCCAAATGATCCCGCTCCGTGCACGAGCATGTAATCCCTGTGATTTGCAAGAATTCGTGCGGTTGAGGCGATCGTTTTTCGATTGATGACGCAGAGCCTTGCCTTATCTGTGATGGCAGCGCCTCCGAGTTTGATCACAATCAACTATGATGACCTAGCTACCCAAGCTATGTCGTTCGGTGGTTATCTCTGTTATCACGTCATGCGCGGTCAAGCTTTAAGCAGCCCACGGTATGAGGGAGTACCAAATCCTAAGTTCTAAAGGTAAGTGGCTACTTCTGTTCGGTGGTCGCCTATGACTAAGAGCTCTGAAATTTCGGGTTTCTATAAGTTCACCGTTGCAGATCGGATAAAAGCAGTCGCTGACTTCGCTGAACTCAGCCAGGAAGAGGCGACTTTGCTTCAGAAGCCCAGTGCTTTAGGGTTTGATGCTGCGAATCGAATGGTTGAGAACGTCATCGGCGTAATGCCAGTCCCTATGGGCGTAGCGATGAACTTTCTCATCAATGGCAAAGATGTTATTGTTCCAATGGCGATTGAAGAGCCATCCGTGATCGCGGCTGCGAGTAACGCGGCTAAGATGACTCGGACTAAAGGTGGATTCCAGGCCACAACGACCGATCCGATCATGATTGGTCAGATTCAGGTGGTCGGCGTAAGAGACCCGTACAGAGCGAGGTTTGAAATTCTGGCACAGAAAGCTGAACTCCTGAAGCATGCGAATGCAGAGGACCCTGTCCTAATATCACTGGGTGGGGGAGCCAGAGATCTAGAGGCTCGCATCATTGACACTTTCCAAGGAAAGATGGTTATAGCGGAGTTATTGGTCGACTGCCGCGACGCGATGGGAGCAAACGCTGTCAATACGATGACCGAAGCCGTAGCTCCGCTTATCGAGAAGATCTCCGGAGGGCGGGTGCGTCTGCGGATTATTTCAAACTTGGCCGTAAAGCGGCTAGCCCGTGCAAAAGCGACTTTCCCAAAGGAAGCGCTCGGTGGAGAGGAAGTTGTTGACGGAATCGTGAGCGCTTACGCTTTCGCTGCTGCGGATCCCTACAGATGCGCAACACACAACAAGGGTATCATGAATGGCGTCACGGCTGTCGTCCTAGCTACGGGCAATGACACTCGAGCAATTGAAGCCGGCGCTCACACATATGCTGCCAGGTCGGGTCACTACGCTTCGCTGACATCATGGGAAAAAGACGCTAACGGCGACTTAGTGGGTACTCTCGAAATGCCAATGGCCGTCGGAATCGTGGGCGGGGCAACGGCGTCCAACCCGATAGCGAAGGTAGCGGTCAAGATCCTTGGCATAAAGACGGCGAGAGAGCTGGCAGAGGTTATCGTGTCTGTTGGGTTGGCTCAAAATCTGGCCGCATTGAGGGCGCTTGCGGCGGAAGGGATCCAGCGGGGACACATGAGCCTTCACGCGCGAAATGTGGCAATAAGCGTTGGCGCGAAAGGGGAAATGATTGAGAAAATCTCCGCTCGGATGGTTGCTGAAAAAAAGGTAAGGGTTGATCGGGCGAAGGAGTTGCTGGAAGAGTTCTCTAGGTCTTAGTTGGCGCAGTCGGCGTTTCTACTTCTACAAGCATCTCCATGCGTCGAATCTTTGGAATCGCGTCCTTTTCCATCCATTCAGATATGGTGTCGTACATCTTCCTGTAATATTTCTTAGTCGCGTGCCTAACGATTCCTAGGTGTTCCATTCGGCGTATGTACCTCCATTTCATGCTGCGGGAGATCTTGTCGCCCATCAGCCGGTCCACGTCAACTTTCTTGAAGACCCTAGGTAGGTGAGCAAAGGTACCGACGATTTCTTTCGGAAAGGCAGTCAAGGATTCCTTGGAAAGCTTTCTCTTGCCACGTGTCTCTAAACCCGTTACTCTCACGTTGCTTGCTTTCAAACCCATCCTTTCCACGATGCTTTACGGCCTAAGCTCATAAAAGCCTTGTGAACATAGAACCCCCGTTCAAGTTCGAGGGTGGGCTTATATCGTGCCCATCAAGAACGCCAAAAGGCCGAAGGTCATCCACAATAGTACATACTTTTTGTTTCTTTTCGCGCTTCTAGGAGATGGATTGCTCAGGATAGAGTAAGTGGTCAAGAGAAAGCCCACATCGCATATCACCACAAGTGGCACATACAAGTATGATACGAGCCCGAGCAGTAACGGAGCTCCGCTCAATACGACAGCGCAAACAAAGCACATGGCACCATACTTAGCGGCGGTTGAATTGCCCTTTGTTGCCGCTACGGATTTCACGCCGCGCGAAGTGTCACCGGGAACATCGGTTATTCCCTTCACAATCTCCCTGCCAAGGCTTGATAGAAACGCTAAGACGGAGAATATTGCGAGTGCCCAAGTCGGCCGACCAACCGCGAAGCCGCCGTAAATGAAAGGGATGGCCACATTCAGACTGACCAAAACATTACCCAAAAGGCCAGTCCGTTTTATTCGTGCGTTGTAGGAGATCATGATTAGTAAACTGAGGATCGCAACTAGGAGAGTTGCTGGGCCGGTGCTCGCGGCCGAGTACAGACCGAGGGACGCGAGGACCAGGGCAAAGGATAGTGCCTCCGTAGTTTTCACCGATCCTGACGGAAGCGGACGATTCGGGTCGTTTATTGAATCGATCTCACGGTCGAAGTAGTCGTTCAAAATCATAGACGCGGCTAGAAGCAGGAATCCCGCCAAGAAACCGTAGAACGCGGCCCTTGCCGTTACCACTTCCGACGATATGAATTCGCCCACGATCACCGCGAAACCAATCATTACGCAATTCGGCAATCGCATCATTGACAGTAGGCTCAGAACCTTGTTTTGGGAAGCGTGATTCGCTTGCAATTCTTTCCGGCCTACCGGTTAAGCAAGTCTGCAACCCCACCATTTTAATAGTATCACCTCAAAGTTCAGGAAGAATCAATTTCAGTACGCAGCAAACCCGGTGTGTGCCCCAGCCGTTGTCGGAGATCAAGATTGGAGAAGTCGAGAAACACCTTCTTACGAAAATTAAGGAAGACGGGGTTGCACACCTAACTCTCTTTGACCCGGAAAAGTTAACCCCTTTTTCAGCAAAGAAACTGGCTCACCAAGTGAAGAAGATTGGTACTGCTGCAGCTATGGTTGGCGGGTCAACGTCGACTTCGATCTACGAACTGGACGCGATCGTAAAGGCAATCAAAACCTCCGGCCTCAAAGTCATCCTTTTCCCCAATGACGTCGCGGGTTTGAGCAGACACGCCGACGCGGTATTTTTCATGTCCCTACTGAACTCCTTAAACCCGTACTACCTATCCGGGGCGCAGGCCCTCGGCGCTCCGCTGGTCAAGCGGTATGGGCTTGAGCCTATCCCTCTTGCCTACCTGATCATCGGCGAAAATGCCGGAGCGGCGGGGTTCGTTGGAAACGCAAACCCGATTCCCCACGGTAAGCCTGAACTCGCTGCCATTTACGCTCTTGCCGCCGAATTTCTGGGAATGAGGTTCGTTTACCTTGAAGCCGGCTCCGGGGCTAAGCACACCGTTTCCCCATGCATGGTGTCAACCGTTAGGAAAACATCCAGGATGCGAATAATTGCCGGCGGAGGGATAAGAGCGCCGGCGGAGGCGCGAGCGCTTGTCAAGGCTGGAGCCGATGTGATTGTTACCGGAACGATTGCTGAAAGGACGTCTGTAAGCAGACTTCGTCAGATAATTAGAGCACTTCGCTAACAACGGTGCACTCCGTTGGCTCATGCTTTCTCCAAACGTATCAGCGGGACGACTCCGTACTACAATTTCATCAGGCGTGTCGCCTTCCCATCTACCCGAGAAATCATTCTCGCCTCAATGCTGTTTACCACAGTGGGGGTGGGGTTATCATTCCTAATCTCAGAAGGCTCCATATCCGGACTCGTCTTCGGTCTAGGTTGGGGATTGATTGCGCTTGCAATTCCTTCATTCACGGCGGACATTCTTGTTTATCTCACTATCATGAGGAATGATCCGTTATTCTTCTTGCGACGTTGTCTAGCGCTGTCCCTATTTTCACTAATCATCATCGTACCAGTCTTTGTGGTCGGAGCTATAATATCGGCTCTAAATCCGAAGTTCATCTTCCCAGATTTCGCTGTCATTGCCGGCCTTTTTGCCGTTATTCCTCCCAGAGCGTTGGCCGTATTCTCTATGTCCCGAACTCGACTTGTCGATAGAGCGATTGCCTCACTTTTGCAGCCAAGCTTAATTGTCCTCACGGTCATTGCTCTAGGCCTTCCCGCCGGCCGCATGGTCACCGGTTTACTGCTCGCTTCACTAGTTGGATTGGTTTTCGCGTTTGCGCTAATCGTAACGATTGAGCGGAACGGCCGCCAAACCATCGGCTTCTCTCCCATGAGACTGTTCAGGGCCTTCTTGACTGATTGGTTGGAAGGACGGAACGATGAGCTAGAGTCCTGCCTGACCGAGTTAGGGGTGGAAACGGAGGTTGAGGCGGCTGCCCTCGCGTTTCGGAAGAAAGGAAATAATGCTCCGAAGGCAGTGATGTTGGTATCCACTCTTCATCCCGGTCCGTTTCTGAATATAGGTAGTAGCGTTATGCCTTTTCTCTTCCAATCTTTGATGAAACGCAGGTTTGACGCGGTTGCAATGGCGCCTCACGGCGTGTCTGGGCATGAACTAAACCTTGTATCACAGCAGATGAACGAACGAGTACTGTCTTGGGTGCTGTCGAGCCTCGACAATTCACGGTACGTTGGCTTGACCACGCCCGTCGAAAGGTCCGCAAACGAGGTGGCTACCGCTACCTCACAAGTGTTTGACGGCTGCGCATTGGTGACGATGACCACTTCGCCTTTAGACATGGAGGACGTGCCGTCAGATTTAGCCAATAACCTGTCAGGGCTGACCCACGGCAGATTCCGCAACCTCGCACTAATAGACGCGCACAATTGCCTTACCGGTCCGACCACAATGACTCCGCAAAAAGTGGGGGCATTGCAAGAAGCGGCCTTAGCTTCATTGCAGGTTTCGGCGGAGCAAACTCCACAGAAATTCAGGATCGGGAGTGCACATGGGCGGATAGATGACGGTACGTTGAAGCAGGGTTACGGGCCCGCCGGAATCTCCGTGATCGTGGTTGAAGTCAATGGTCATCGATTCGCGTACATATGTGTGGACGGAAACAATATGATTAGGGGTTTGAGGGAAAAGATCCTGGCTCAGGTGAATCGTTTAGGGTTGGATGATGGCGAAGTTATGACCACCGACACCCATATGGTAAATGGAGTCGTGTCTGCTAGAATGGGATATCACCCCGTCGGTGAAGTCGCGGCGTGGGAGCCTCTTATTGATCAAATCACAAGCCTCTGCAAGCAGGCAATGTCCAACCTTGAGGAGGCAGAGGTTAGTGTCGTCTCAGGCCAGATTCCGGTTACAACTCTCGGCCAAAAATCCTTGAGGCGCGTAATGCGTACAGTTTACAGGACATCCAAACTGACTGCCCTCACTCTTTTTCCAATGGTTATCATCTGCACTGTTCTATCACTAATCTTTCTGGTGCGATGATGATCCCGCAACTACCTCATGCCTCACACTACATGCAGCTCCCACGGGAGGTTCTCATAGGAAGAGATGTAGCTTCCTTAGTCGGCGAAACCCTAAACCGGTTAGGTTTTCACGGTACGGCCCTAATCGTCACTGGCGAAACGGTGCTCTCATTCGCAGGGGGCACCGTCCTTGACTCATTGAAGAAAGTAAACATCAGGACTGAGACGATGACTGTTCAGAGCTCAACTACAGAAGAAGTCGCCAGAGTAGAGAAGAAAATCCAAGAAATGAATCCTGACATTGTGGTAGGATTTGGAGGCGGAAAAGATATCGATGTCGCCAAACTCGGGAGCATGAAGGCAGGAAAAAGTTTCTTAAGCGTTCCAACCACCGCCTCTCACGACGGAATCGCTAGCCCGCTCGTCTCAATGAAAGGGCTAGATCGGCCGTACTCATATGTCGCCCACGCCCCCATAGCGATAGTTGCCGACACATCAATCATCGGCAAATCACCGTACAGATTAATCGCTGCGGGTTGCGGTGACGTCGTCGCAAAATATACGGCTGTTCGCGACTGGAAACTTGCACATCGAATAAAGAACGAATACTATGGAGACTATGCCGCTGAACTGGCTCTGATGAGTTCGAGGGTAGTGATGAAGAACGCAACAAGCATTAGGGCGATGATTGATAACGGTGTACGAACCTTGGTCGAGGCTTTAATCAGTTGCGGGGTCGCAATGAGCATCGCAGGCACAAGCAGGCCCTGCAGCGGAGCGGAGCACCTATTCAGCCACTCCCTTACGATGATCGCACCCAAACCGGCGTTACATGGCGAACAATGCGGAGTCGGAACGATTATGTGCTCCTATCTGCACGGCGCGAATTGGCAGCTAATCAAGGATTTCCTTCGGAAGATCGACGCGCCGACAACCGCTAAGGACCTCGGTATTGATCCCGAATACATACTCAAAGCCCTCACCATGGCCCACTCCCTACGGCCTGAAAGATATACGATCCTAGGGGAGAGCGGATTAACTAAAGATGCGGCGCTAAGAGTTGCAACGATTACAGGCGTGATCGAACAGTAACATTATTCAACTATAGCCCGAGGCAACGACATGTCCTCCGTTAATGAAGAGATTAGAAAAGCAGCAGTGCTCAACGCGGTACGTCACGATGGAAAAGCCGACCCAGGAGCTGTCCTTGGGAATCTGCTCGGCGAGAACCCGGCACTGAAACCGAAGGCAAGGGAACTCATGCCATCCGTGCAACGCATCGTCAAAGAGATCAACTCCACTCCTCTGACCCAGCTGACTCAAGAAGCCTCGCAAAAATGGTCCTCGGAACTGACTAGGGAGAAACTGGAAGAGGCAAGGAAGTTACCTCCTCTCCCCAACGCAGCCAAGTACCAAACCATAGTCACGCGCGTAGCTCCGAACCCCGACTTTGTCCTCCATCTGGGCAACGCCCGCGCAGCGATACTGAGCCATGACTACGCACGAATGTATAAGGGCAAATTCATACTAAGATTCGAAGATACAGACCCACGCCTCAAGAAGGCGCAACTGCAATATTACGACATCATCCGAGAGGACCTGAAATGGCTTGGATGCGAATGGAACGAAGAATACATCCAGAGTGACCGACTGCCCATCTACTACAATGTCGCGGAACAACTCCTCGCGAAAGACGCCGCTTACGTCTGCGAATGCAAACCCGAACAATGGAGAGCCCTCGTAACTGCCAAGAAACCCTGTCCAGATAGGGAGCTGGGAGTTACTACTCAGCTTCAACGCTGGCAGAGGATGGTGAATGGCGGGTACGGCGAGGGCGAAGCCGTATTTCGCGTCAAGACCGAACTGTCTCATCCAAATCCGGCCGTACGAGATTGGCCGGGATTCAGAATCGTCGACGTAGAGAAATCGCCGCACCCGCGTGTAGGGTCACGTTTCCGAGTATGGCCACTGTACAACATGGCGTCGGGGGTCGACGATCACGAGCTCGGTATCACCCACGTTCTAAGGGGAAAGGAACACTTGACGAACATGGCACGGCAACTATTTCTCTACAACCATTTGGAGTGGACTTATCCCGACGCCGTCCACTTCGGTCGCCTAAGAGTTGAGGGAATGAATCTTAGTAAATCTAGAATGATGAAAGCCTTGGACGCCGGGGAGTACAAAGGGGTCGACGACCCGCGGCTTGGCACACTCGCGGCGCTGCGAAGACGCGGATTCAGCCCCGAAGCGATCAGGCAATTAATGTGGGAAGTCGGACCCAAACCCATAGACGTAACGATAAGCTGGGATAACCTCAACGCAATAAATCGCAAAATAATCGACCCCACCTCTCACCGATACTACTTCGTTGCCGACCCCATTAGCACAGGTGTGAGTGGGGTGGAATCGGATATGGAGGTTCATCCTCCCCTGCATCCGCAATACCCTGAAATGGGTAGTCGAACGTTGAAGTTGAAGGCTCAAAACGGCGAATGCATCATACTGCTCCCAGGGGCTGACAAAGGTGCATTGACGAATGGAAAAACTGTGCGTTTGATGGGATTATTCAACATCAGATCCTTGGGCTTGCATGATGGGGAGCTACGTGCTGAGCGCCTCGGCGAGCAGTCGTCGCAAAATGGAGATTTGCCAATTCTTCAATGGGTCCCGGCCGAGGATAAGGTTCCGGTTTCAATTGTGCTTCCGGACGCAAGTGAAACCCTAGGGTTTGCCGAGGCAGGATTAACGATTGAATCCGTTGGATCTGTGGTGCAATTCGTGAGGTTCGGATTCTGCAGGGTTGATGAGTTCGTTTCCGATAGAGTGACACTGTATTTCGCCCATAATTAGAGCATGAGGAAGGCCAGCCATGTCAAAAGCTCCTAGCACATTGAGCAAAGAGGAGATGTGGAACGCTCTTGTGCAAACCGCACATGCGCTCCTCATGTACAATAGTCATAAACGATATGTCGAGGAAGTCTTGTTGAAGGAGAAACCCGAGATTTCGTACCAAGAACTTGCCATACGGCTAAGCATCCCTCTAGGCGAAGCGCTGGTACTGCTATCAGAGACTCGGAGTGAGCATCGAACCTTAATTCCAAAGGGAGAAGAGCCTCCGAAGAGCGACGCTTCAAGCTTACTCGATTACACAAATTAGGGTCGGCATGCCGGAAAGAGGGTCGAACTTCGGAATTATGATTGCTGCTTGCTAAGCGTTAGCGACCTCGGTATCTGGGCGTGAGCAACGAAGCTGCCGATAGCTCAGTTGTTTTGTCATGTTACCTTCTGAAGGATGAATGCATTGCCATTCGTGCGCGTTCTTCTATTCATGTAAACGTTCCATGGTCTCTGGCCTTGCTTCGACCATTCTGCGTTTCGATGTATGTCGATTTCCGAGTGGACCTTTATATGAGCCTGGGTGTACTACACAAAGTCTGTGGTACATTACTGTGCTATCCTTGGTACGCTCTAATTCCGGCAAGTATCTCCTGCTGGCCATAGCCGTATTCTTCATTGTCGCGGGAGATTACACATCTTTCCTCCAGCACGTCAAGAGAATCATCTAACACAATGATAGGGTCGTCACCCGGCCGTTTGCATTAGACGATTAATCCTAGAAGTTCTGCCACAACAGTGGATAGAAGCGTCGGATACGACTGGATTTTGAAGATACGGGCGCTTTCTGCTTTCAAGGATAGCTTGCGCTTTATCCATGAAACTGCAAAGGTTTAATCACCTAGGCTGAATCTCGCCCGACCTATCTGCTTCCTGTGCTCGGTTCATGTCGTATGTTATGCCAAGTGATAACTACAACCATACAGCGGTCAGGAGATTATGTTTGAAAATGTTAAAGTTAGTTTACGCTGTCTCTACAATATCACTGATGCTCATACTCGTCTTCGCCACTCCCCACGTGTACGCTGATGACGAAACACCCCTGACACCGCCAGCAATCCGACGTAGACGTACCGTTATCCTTACGCCTCCCTATCCGACGATTTTATCCAGTCTTTGCCGTCCGACGACAACTATACAGAGCCCGGGCCGAGGTTCTGTCAAGTCCTTGTTTGGTGCCGCAACCTGTAAATTTGCGTTTGGTGGCGTGCGGGGGGTTATGTTTGCATTCTACTAGACGGTAGAATGTTCCGTTTAGGCCCCATGCGATATACACTTGGTCTTCGTTGGTATTCTGGCCAAGATCGGTAATCGTGTCCATAAGTAGCTCTTGCGCATCGGTAATCTCAATATCTGCGAAGTCACACCTGTGCCTTGTCATTTCCTCCTGAACCATGAATTTGTGGCAGCGCGGGCACCTTCCTATATTCTCCGTTAGAATCACCTCCACAACAGCCTCCGATTCGCCCCAGCCGAAGTCAATTGCCAGTGCCGAACCTTACGTTACCGCCTTTACGCTCTCTTTCCAAACACTTCTCGTACAGTGCATTCACGGAAACGAGTTCGGTGGAGACTCGCTCCAACTCTCTCTTTTGCAAATCCCTTTCTTCAATCAATTCATTCTTCTCCTTTTCGCACTTTTCAAGTTTGGCGAAGAAAGCTTCCCCCTCCGTTAAGGCGGCTGTAGGACGCGTGAGTGCTTGGTCCATTGCTCTAAGAAAATTACAAGCAACTAGAAATCTAGTTCGTCTAACCGACCTAAGCATCTCACGATACTTTCTTGCGTCGAAGTTCACAAATTCCAGATCGGTTTTCGGAGCCTCAATCCGAGTCACATATTCAGCCTCTTCAACCTTCAGATCGCGATATTCTTCCATACGTTTGTAAGCATAGTCCGGAAGAGGCACGGAACCTTCTGCACTTCGATCAAATCTGGTAAGCTTCATCGCACCATCCGTGAACCGAAGCTCCTTGCATCTAATCTGCCGCATGTAATTTTCAGCTTCCTCACAGACTTTCCGAGCCTCGTCACTTGTTGGCTCCTCTTTCATTCGACTTGTCCAGAACCGCAAGGCGTCCACCTATTTTCGTTTTGGTCTG
>CAZHKA010000009.1:0-19747 GCA_964533505.1 uncultured Candidatus Bathyarchaeia archaeon
AATACGAACTGCGTTACGGGTAATCCGGTTCTGACCTCGGATCCTGAGGGTGTTGGTCCTCCGCAGGCTTGGTATGTGCAGGGTGGTACGACTACTCCGTTCCATTTCGAGATGGGTGTGAAGGGTGAGTACGGTGCTCCACGAGACTTGTCGGGAGAAGTCCCACAAGTCTATGCGACTTGGATTAACGGCCTCACGCCAGGACGCTATTACGTGCGTGCCTGGACCTTCCGTTACGTTCAAACGGCCCTGGACGGTGCTACCTTCCAGGAGTACTACTTTGCCATAACTCCGAACGAATGGGCGGGAGACGTCACACTACACCTCGACTTACGTTTGAGCAGCTGGGTGAATAAGACCGTCTACTTCCACGATGCATCCACATACGACACATACGGAACGATAACAACCAGCCCAATCCACAGCGGCGCAGGCTACATATGGGGCAACCTAATCGGAGCAGACGGACATGTGTACGCTCACAACGTAACAGGTCTTGGCTTTAACGACAGCTATTATTACAATTTCGGCTGCTTCTCATACGATCAGCTCAGCTACGGCCAGGCCTCGGACAACGGCAACACATTCCCGACAGGAGAACTTGGTGCGCCGGACACATACTGCGTTGCCTCGAACCCAAGTCAGGAGGGCAGCGCTTTGGACAAAGGAGACTTGAACGTCAACGCCACAGCAACGGGAATTGCGACCATTCAGTTCTGGGGTATTAATGACACTTGGGGTGGGGAGAACTACGGTATCCCATCCGGCACATATACCCCTGATATTGGAGTGGAAGGTTACTTCAGTCCGACGCCGACTGAGCAGGTTTCCGTGACGCTCAGCGGTAGTCCGACCAGTGTGAGCGACCACCTCTTTCTTGGGCCAGGATTCAACGTATCCGTTAACAGTATCGATTGGCAGCTACCTTTCGTTAGCCGAAATTGGACGTGGTCCGGCTGTCAAGGACGCTTTTACTTCCCCTCTTCTTGCGAGGGATCCGAGATCGACATTGGTTGGTACCCTATCATCAATGGGACAGCTGGTGCGCTCGCCGATTACATAGGGACGGAGCCTACTTTTCTGCCGCCGACGGTCGGGTCTGAAGAGGATTATGGCGGCCTCTTTCAGGGCCCTTTTGGTATCGACTGCACTAACGGCTATCCTCCCGCATACTCTTGCTCGGAGATGGATGGAGGTGGGCGAAACGTTCTGCCTGGTTACGGCCTAGCCCACGCCGCCTACTACGGCCAATCCGCGGAGTACGCTTTCGTTGGCGGATACACAGCCGGTTTGCTGGGTTTCTTGACAGCCCCGCAGCTTCTGATGGACACCATGTTTACGACACCCATCCTAGTTTGGCCGCTGCACTTCAATGAGGGACAATACAACCTCGCCGCATACACGTACGGATACATTCAGAACCAGGTGTATAGCGCTTACGCCGCGAACGGACAAGTTGCTAACATACAGACTTACTTGGTGATTGGGGTTAACGTAACATTAGATATTCTGTTCAAGAAGGAGAGCATCATCACTCCCACGCCCTACAATATGTCCGCCCGAGTCCGCCTCTTCGACGACCAAGGCCAGCTTGTCGCGGAGTGGATGAGTAGCGAAGGCACATACGTAGACCGGAGCGGACACGCGATTGCAGCCAACGGCGCACTCCAAGATTCGTCCTGCGGTACAACCGATGGCATCGGCTCGGGCTGTAACCCGCTCTACCCCTTCAATGGCCCATTTACCATTCCAAGCTCAGGTTTGAACGGCTACAATTTCGTACCGGCTGACGTAACGCTACTGCACGTCCTGATGGCTGGTCTTCCGCAGCAGCCTACATTTGGAGCCGAAACTCTTACGGGCACGTATTACGGCGACCCAATCGCCACGGGGCTACCGATCCCCACCGCGTTGGCCCCGCTCTCCGAAGGGCTTGGCCCATACGGTTCATGTGACTTTCAGTTGAACTGTTACACGGCCGCATACGGGCAGTATCCGTTTCCGTACACGGGGATCGCGGGCGCCCCCGATTATACCGAGGGGTGGACAGCGGAGGCAGACTTCGTCCCCTGGTACACCAACAACACTAACACACAGGAATTCGCCAGCGGCGGACTCCAAGCAGTAACCCCAGGAACGTCCCTCTACGCTCAGTACTATCCGCCCGTGGATGGATTATTGATGGGTGAATCCTACCACATCATACCCGGCACCACGGCCGCCAGCGGCATAAGCCTAACCGAAGACATGGCCCGGAACAACACGTTCCTAGGCCATTCAATGGCAGCAAACCACCTGGGCCCATACTCGCAGGAGGGTGTCTGGCAAATTGCAGGCACACACAACAGCGGTGAAGCCAGTGCAATCTTCGAAGTTGACCTGAACGGCTTCGTCAGCGGCAACGTACTCGCCTTCACGTGGAGCAACGAGTTCCGAACCCTAAGCTGGGGCCCGATCAGCGTGACCGGCGCTCCGGGCGGGGCGACATGGAACTTCTACACATACGATGGCGTGTACCAGGCGTTCCTACCGACAGGCCAGTACAACTTCACCATTGCTCAACCAGGATACGTGCCTGAAACCTGGTCCATATCGATCAGCCCGGGCATAACAGGCTTGGGCCAGAACGTGTACCTGGAACAGAGCAACATACCCGTCCCCGAATTCACCGGCGCCTGCGTAGTCGTCTTCTCAGCGTTAGCAGCCTCACTATGCCTACTAAAACGAAGACCCAGATAAGAAGTCCTGGCGCTCCGAAAGCACTAGCCCTTTCCCGTTTTCGACGGAGAGCGTAACACAAGAAAAACATCCTTAGTCAGCGTCGCTTGCTCGCAATACGGTTACTGACGTGCTTCTTCCGCCTATAGGAGAGGTACAACTCAACTTCGACCGAACCCAGGCACCCTCACCCAAAATAAGGTGCAACCGTCTTGCGAACTAACACGTTGGGGGGGTGATTGGGCAAAGAGATGGAGATGTCAGAGAGCTTGAGCTTCCCCACGTCACAGGGATAGTTACGATTTGTGGCTTGTAACCGACATCGCTGAATGTTACCGTATATGTCACAGGATTGTTGTTTTGTGGGAGAGAGACGTTACCCGGGAGAAAGAGCGCCCCGACGCCATAGTAATACCCGTCCGATGTCGATACCGCTCCTGAGTATACAGAACTGGTCGCTTGAACTTGAGCCCAAGATAAGGGGGCTAAGAGGCCAGGATATACGATGTAACCACATATGGTAGGCCCCGGAACACATCCACCCGACCCTTGCAAGTAGATACTCCCCATGCTGAGCATGGAAAAAACAACCCCCGTCCGGAGAAGGAGATCGGTAAATGAGATGGTAGGCGCAGCGTATGCTTGCAGGAAATGGACCGTGAAACCGAATTCCGGGATTTCCGCAGTGTAATTACCAATATCTAAACCATAATCAATATACGAAGTGCCGGTGGGATCAACATAAAGGAAGTGCCCCTGCCCGCAGATGTTCTGAAGCCCGCTTAGGTTTACATCCGTCAGACAGAGTGGTACCTGGTATGTGCTGTTGATTCTCAACGTGGGGTTGAGTTGCATTCCGCCGAAGCCATAAATGTTGAAGCTTAGGGTTGATTTGCCTGCGGTTAGGTTTGCCATCTCCGCCCCCAAAAAGCCCCCCGAGAACGCTTGGCCGACCGCGTGGTCATATTCGGGCGTCGTCCAAGTGCTTTGCGGATTGCGGAATATGGGAACAGTTTCGTCGACTTCGTTCCCATAGAATAGTGTTACTAGGTTTTGGCTGAACCCCAGCAGACTGTTTAAGGCGGTGGCGCCCGGCGACCCCGGAAATTGCGCTACGTAGCCGAGAGTATCCGATTCAATCGTGTAAGTGTCATTGGTAATATGCGTAGGGAGATAGTCATAGAACCAGATTTTCTGCAGACCCCAATTCTGCCCCGCGAACACCACTTCAAACGTACAAGTAGAAAATGACATGACCCCAGACAAGATTGAATTAGCGTCACTCGCCATCAGAACTTCCACATAGCCAATCGAACTTGTCGACCCATCAAAGTAAACCCGTGCTCGGACAGGGATAGTGGAGTTCACAAACCTCCAGGTCAAACACGCCTGCGGGAGTGTCCTATTGCCGAGGATGTTGTCATAGGATGACGTGGTGACCTCAAAAGCTCCACCACGAGTCATGTACACGGTCACAGGGCCAGGCCCGCCGTTCGTTATGGAAATTCCAATGGAAGTAGGAGTTAGCTCGTAGCCCCTCACGTAAACCGACAGCGAATAAGTCCCGTCAGGAAGACCATAATCACGCTCATCCCAGACACCGGATAAACTGTGGTTATAATACTCCGTGAACCCAACCACGTAGAATGGCAGGGTAGCACAAGTGTCATTATAGTTACAGGAAACATAACCAGTCTTGCCATCGGGCAGCGTCCCGTTGATTACCGTGACACCCCTGAGAATACCGTTTTGATATGCGTCAATGACTACGTTTCCGCCGAAAAGCGCCTGTTGACCCCGGGGGTATCCTGGAATGTCCTCAGTGGCATCGCGTGGAGGTTCAAGAGTCTGAGGTGAAGATTGGAACCTCAAAGTGCCGATGATTATGCCCCCACTGCGCATAATTATTGCGGTTGATGGTTGATTGGGGGGAGAACAGGACGGAGTTGTTGTGCCGGGAGAGTAAAGGATTTGGACACTCGGAAACCCGCTGTACTGAGTGTATCCTGAAACCCAAACATTCACGGTGATGCTGTACCCGCCGGTATAGTCTTCCGGCGCGGGGAGACCGGCAAACTCAGTTCCGTAAGGGTTTGTCCCGACATACTTGACGCCAATCCCAGTCGTCAATGTGAAACTATCGCTCGTCGAATCCGTCGAGACGCCCTGAAATCTGAAGACGTCCCCGAACGGGTCAGTGCCCTCGACGGTCACGTTTAGATTATAATTTGGGTTAGATCTGAAGCCGGCAACAAGGAGGTCCGTCTGGCCTGACAGTGAAGAAATCGAAACCGAGTTGCTGTTTTGGTAGTTTATTGTCACACACACGAGGGGCGAGCGTCTGAGTGCCAATACGATGCCGGTCGTAGGCTGATTGGGGGATACGGTAACTGGGTTGTTGGCGTAGGTCGTAAGAGAATATGCCACCCCCCGGTCAGCTCCGGCGGATCCTTCTACTAGATACATGTTGATTCCGGGAGCGAGGCCAGTCAAATCGAATGACCCACATTGCGTGAAGGGAGTTTGGCATGATGCTTGATTTACGTAGGCTCTCGCCACAATCGGCGCGTTCGACAGACTGCATACACCCGACGTTGGACATTGCAGAGCGTAGACGATACCTTTACCACGAATTCGATTATTACATGAAGGAGACCCACTGCCCGCGTCGCAAACGTAGCCAACAATGGAACCCGCATTGTAGGCCATGCTGACTTGGACGTATAGTGTCGTGCTCCAGGCGTGGACAAAGTCCGGATAGCCTAGGATGTTCGTGCGATTCGCTACGGAGAGTGTAAAATTGTAGACGCCGGCCAATGATGGGGAAGAGAGGCCGTGGAGAAGCACGACTTTGGGAGCGGGATAGGTGGAGAAGCATTGATAGACGAATCTGTCGAGGTTAGGCGGTTGACAATAGTCAACCCCAACTAGGTAAGTGTAGTCAAAGAAATGGTTAGGGAATAAGGTGTGATCGAAATAATTAGAGGGGCATGGAGGCGCTGAGTCGTAGTAGGATGTAGGTCCGGGAGTATAACAATAAATGGTTTGATCAGGTTGCTTTAGGTACGGGATGGGAGGACTAGTTGAGTAGTTGAGTGGTGAGCTGAGGTAGTTCCAGATTTCGAGGCAGTACGGCGCGTTGGGATCGTAGTATGAGAAGTCAGGTTTGAAGCAGGCTCCGTCGCTCGCGTTATCGTGCCAATCATAGGTCCAATGCTTTGACTCGTCGACGAGGTTGTAGTAGAAGTGGTCGTTTCGTATGTTACTCGTAACGAAACTAGTGTCATTTTCCGGAAACGTACCTTCCCCTATCTTCAGAAAATCTCTTGGAATCTCAATTCGAACCGCTATGCCCGGTTTTGGGATGTCGATTTCTATGTTACCAGATGATCCGAAGAGAAGTGGGTAGTTTGTCGGTTTGATGGTTCCGACGGGGGGCGTAGGCTGAGCGCCAGCGAATATTATCGAATTGGGGAGGAGCGCACTTAGGATGAGCATCCATTCAAGAATCGCTGCCAGCGAGGCCCTGAACCAGTCTCTGCGTTGACTTGACCGTGTTTTCGCCACACTTCCGCTCCTACGGTTAGGGCTAACGGCTACCTTGCCGATACTAGATAAAATGTTTCACGCAGTTTCAACAGCGTGCGCAGATGCTAATCCGCTGGGAATCGACTTCCACAGCCTCTCGAACAGCTGATCATGCAATTCTACCATTAACCTGTTCGTAGTCCAAACCCCTCTATCCGCCCCTTGATCCGTTCTCAAGTCTTCTGGAAGGCTTTGGATCACGACAAGTTCACCTCCGTCCACGGTTACAAAATTCTGCCCGAAGGGCTTGTCAAGTACCTTGAACTCGAGTATTTCAGAGATTTCGCGTGCTACACCAAGGTTTTCTGAGTCGACGGGTGATAGGACATGAACTCTGACTCCTTTCTTGCTTGCTTTCTCAAGAGCATCGCAGTGAACTTTGTAGGCTCGCACTAAACCGGGAGCGCTGGTGGAATAGTTTACGGTCTTTGAGGCGTCACTGATTATCTGAGTTATCTTATTGAATACGCCCTGCCTTCCTTGAATCTCCCAGAATCCCTCCGCCTCTTTCGGCCCTTCATGTCTCACGTACTTGTTGGTCTCGAAAGTCAACATCAGGCTTTCAACAATCCCCGACGTGTCAGTTAACTCACGTGCGAGCTTGTTGACGACCGGCATAAGGACCTCGCCCGGAGAGACTGCAGCATATGTTTCAGGTCTCCCAGGGATTATTCGGACCAGGCCTTTGCTCTGGAGTTCGTTGATCGCGCCATAAGTCTTAGCTCTAGGTATCTGGCCGAAGAAACTGAGTTCGCTGGCTTTTATGGGCCCCTTTCTGACTAGAACGAGATAGATCCTCGACTCGTATTCAGTGAGCCCTAATCGATGCAGTGCGCTGAGTTCAGGTTCTTCAACAGACAACCCGAGTCATTCTCGCGAAAGCTATTTCCAACTCGTAACTCGGGTTACCAGCCCCCTAAATACCCCTCTGCCGACACCTAAAGCGGGACTCATCTTTGTATCAAAGACGATTTCGATGAGAAGAGGCTTTGTCATCCCCTTGTGCACCCGAAAACAAGAACTTGTATGCACATCTGCTAAAGCCAAGGTTGTGCCTCGAACGACACACCGGAGTATCCAGCCATGGACCCGATTCAACTCTCACAGTACATAGCGGTCATCATCAGCCTCGTTGCTTTCACACTGGCCTCCATCTCAGACCTCAGAACCCGTGAAGTTTCTGACAAACTCTGGCTAGCCTACGGACCTGTAGGCCTCGCCCTAACCATCTACCGAGTATGGGCTGAACCCCAAACCATGCTCTTCACCGCGATTTCAATTGGCCTTTCCATTTTGCTTGCGTTTGGATTAGTCTTTTTTGGCCTGTCCGGCGGAGCCGACGCGAAAGCCCTAATCTGCTTAGGCCTAACGCTTCCCCTTCCACCCACCATCATAAGCCCAATTTTGGGTTTCGTTCATCCGTTCTTCCCGCTCGTCGTCTTGATCATTACGTACATCGCTTCACTGTCAGTTGCGGTCTGGGTGCTCGCCAAGAACCTACTCCTCCTCGCGAAGCAGAAGTCAGGAATATTCAAGGGTCTAGAGCGCGAGCCCATGTGGAAGAAAGGTTTAGCGCTAATAACGGGCTTCCCAGCCGAACTCTCGGTATTACGATCGACTTTCTATCTATACCCGATGGAGAAAGTTGTCGAAGACAAGGACGGCGCTCACCGAACCTTCCAGACTTACTCTAATGCCGATGTTGACCGAGAGCAGGTGCTTTCTGAGTTTTCCGAGTCTATGAAGAAAGTCGGTTCGCCCAACACGGTGTGGGTCACGCCAGGTCTCCCACTGCTAGTCTTCATGCTATTCGGCCTGGTGATTGGGTTGACGGTCGGCGATCTTCTATTTGCCGGATTACATCTGCTAACAGCGCGTTGAAGACGAATGCGAAGGGAGCTAGGCCGATTCATCGTTTTTCCTGAAAAATGGTAGAGAGACTCTTCAGCGTCAATCCCGCTAGCATGATGGTGAGCGTGTACGGTCAACTTTTGAAACATCTAGCTCAAGAGCATTTCAGGCGCCCGTGAGTGGGCGGGCGCTACTAGGCCGAGTCTTTTCATTACACCTATGGGGTCGTCTTTCTTGATTCCGACTATAAGTGTGGCGTTGAGTAGGAACAGCGCCATTATTCTCCCTTCGTACGCTAGGAAAAGCGCAACCGCACTCAAGTTCAACATCGAGAAAAGAAAACCAATCTGCTCGACGATGAAAAAGGCGAAACCAATTGTCACAATTCCCTGTGATGCCTTCTGAGTCAAAGCCCAGTTCCGGAAGGTTTCATACACAAGGTAGACGGAAGACACTATGATAATAGTCCTCAAGAGAAATTCTCCGTTCATCATGGCCGTGTCGACCACGCCGTAGGTCTTAGTCAGAACAAAAACGGCGAGAAAAACGAGCGTAACTAAGGCCGCCACGAGCAGATCGATTAATGTCGACTCACCCAAAAGGCGGACTCGGGTTCGCTTCGCGTAAACGAATGCGATGAACACTATCCCGTAAGTTTGCGTCAGCAACCCCACGGCTTCCGCTGGGGAGGCGAGCTGTGGTAGCCCCTGGGTTAGGAATGGGAGTGTTGATTGCACAGCGAAAGCAACCGTCATAAGACCGAACCCCGCTGGTATCGCGAGCATATACGGGACACCTGAGGCGCGGCATGGTTTGGCGGTTAGGATCACCAGTGAAGCAGTAGCAAGGACCGACAGGATGTTGACCGATTCGAGAAGGAGATCGAAAGCCATCATATCACTCCCACATGACGCGAAACGAAACTTGAGCTGTTAGCCATGAAATTCATCGATGCAGCATTCGGAGCTACTCTCGTGGCTTTCAGTCTTGGTTCACTTGCTGGAGCATTCGTTACTGCCTTCTCCTTAACCTTTCGCGAATTCATGCTGCTCCTAATCAATTCGCGGGTCATAGCTCCAGTTCGCGCTGCAAGTCAATCAGGAAGTCTTGCCCTCATGCTGTTAATCTTCTTGAATAACTGTGTTCCCGTCGCCCTCTCTTTCGTATACCCACTGATAATAGGAAAAGTTCATTGGACACCTCCAATGCCGACGGTCGTAAGAAACCGTTTGCTCATTGCGTTCTCGTTGTTGACGGGAGGGCTATTGGGCTTCTTCAACTTTGGGGCCACTCTCATGCTCGTGGCAGAGATGAAAGGTCCAACCTTAGTTAATGCCTTACTGCGGACGTCATGCGTACATGCACCACTTGAGTTCCTGCTTGTCCTCGCATGCGTCGCGGAGCCGTTACGGTTGACTTGGCGAGGAGGAGAAGGAGGAGCGATCGTCAAGTGCCTGCGATCTGATGCCAAACTCCTTCTCCTATGTCTAATCGGTCTCCTCGCCTCCGCCGTGATCGAAGTCTTTGCAGGTCTATAGGAGGCAACTATTTCGATACGATGACGGAACCGGATGAGGACGATTAGCTGAAGCTACCGCGTGATAAGGTGGGCCGTTTTTGTCTTTCAGTTGTGTGGAGCGCGTACCTAGTCGAGAGCACGTTTATATGGACTTACACAGGTCGTCTTTGTGACCGAAAATGAAAACGAAAATAATCGCTCCGATAGCTCTCTTAGTAATCCTCGCATCGATCTTCGCTACTCAATCTGTCCTCGCTCAAAGTAATCAAGCCGTAAGTGCCGTTAATCTCAATCACCTTAACGTTCAGCTGACATACCCCTCTCAGGTCATTCCAGGCGACTTAGCGATCATCAACCTAACGGCGCAAGCTAAGGACACCTTCCAGTTAAGCAGCCTGACCATCCAGGTGTACTTGGCCGACGAGAATAACTTGTGGCAACTACTCAGCACGACCGTAGCCCAGAGCACATTCATGCTAAGCGGTGATCAGATCAGCAAACAGATACAAGTTACCGTACCTTCTAACGCGCCTAGAACATCGCTGGTTGCGCAGGTCACTGAAAGCGTGAGCATGAATTCCTACCCAAACAGCCAGTACGCCTATCCATACTTGAATTGTAATGCCAATTTGTGTTCGTACGGGTCGTATCCTTACTATTTCTACAGCTCCCCCTCATTCTATTATTCCAGCTATCAAACATACAACTATCAGCCAAGCTCCGACGACGCGATCGCACCTCTCTCATACGTCCCAGCTACGACACCTGAATACGTCGCTCTGCAGTCACAGTATCAGCAGCTTCAAACTCAGAATCAACAGCTACGCCAGCAGCTTCAAGCCTTACAGAACTCCACCGCTCAGAAAGACTCTACCATAAGCAGCCTGAATAACCAATTGTCCTCGGTTCAAGGCACAAACACGCTCGTTGAAATCGTGGCAGCAATTCTAGCAATCGCAGTCGTAGCGCTCGCAGCTCTGCATCTCAAATCAACTAGAACCCCCGAGACAGAGTCACGCTCACCGCCCAACACAACGGGCGTCTAACGTCAATAACATAAGACCCTGGACCGTATGTTCGGAACGATGTATTGCAACGTTACAAAGAACACGACTTGCAAGAAATCTAGATTAGATCGAAATTCTCTCTCCAGCGACCTTTTTTTCCTTCGTTCTAGCGTTGGTCTATTGTTTCTCGATTCCGTTCTCGCAGGTGAGTCAACCTGCTTTCAACTCCGCCACCAGAATACTTCTTGTAAACGTACACGAAGGCGACCGCGTAAAGAATGAGGATTAATGCCGGGATCAGAGAGTAGACACTCCACACTGCCTGCAACGTGCAAGGTCTGTCAACTTGGATGAAATCTGAACTAGATTTCGAGACCAAAGCGCCATTGTCATACCATCCGCTGAAAACCTGAAGATTTGTCCCAGTTACTCGCCAAGCTGAGTCAGTTGAGAATACTGCGATGTCGCCTTCATCATACCATCCATCGCCTGAAGCAGCTACAGGTGAAATGATCATTAGCGTGTACTGTTGAATGTAATTGACTTGAAGAGACGTATCGGAACTGAGATCGATGATTCGACTAAGGTCAGTGGAACCATCGCCCCAGCCCAAAAACCTCAGCCTATTCGTGCTATCAATGGGAACAATCTCCGGAGCAACTACTGTGTGCGTTCCCTCTAACAGTGACAAATTTACTGAACCGTTTGAACTCGTATATGACCTCCTGTCGACGCTGACCTCGGCTCCCGAGGGCACCCATAGCGTAAAGGTAAAGGTTCGAGGCCAAAGCAAGACACCATTTGAATTTGGAGGTTCTCCAGTCCCAGCCATGATGTCATTTGGTCCCATGATAGAGACGCCATAAGGAATTATACCGCAGTTAGGTGCGATGTTGCATCCGGACATCGCGCTAAGAGACGCTACCGGCTGCCAAAGAGAATTATCTGTCAGATAGGAAAGATTTCGGAATTCAACTGGACCTAGGCTTCCCTTAGCTGAAGCAGCGCTAGTAAGTTCTTCGGCTATAATGTGCGCCTGATCCTTTGATTTGGTCATTTTGTAGTTATTGAAGCTCCATACTGGTTGTCCGTCGAGCACGAAGTTCCACCCGTTCGCGTTGTTCGGCGAAATCTGATATTCATGCCAAGAACTATCGTGACCAACGGAATTCGCGGAACCTATGCCACCATAGAAATCAATTATCTCCGGATTCGGCCAATATTGCCAAAACCAACGCGCATCGCCGTAGCCAACCGTTTCAGGGGAACCCAAACAGTTTACGCTGCCTGCATTGGTCTCTCCATATGAGCAGTAGTTTCCAGGGCCTAACAGCATGTAACCGAACTGAATGAAGGCACCATTCTGTAAGTAGTCTCCTACCCAGAAGGAATTGCCCAAATCCGGCGAGACTAGGTTGTAGATGTGAGTCCGTATTTCCGCACCTACTCCCATATTCCCTACGGACGCATCATCGCCCCGTGCTCCGACCTGTATATCATATTGCGTCTGAGCAGTCACAGTTCGCGGCATCGCGAAGGAAGCAACGGCTAGAATTATCAAGACTAGCAGAATCTGTTTGCAGTAATGCATGACCAAGCCAAGCGGCGCTCGGTCGATTTCAGAAGACTGCTACTATAGATAGGTGGCTTTGGTAACGTCAAGCTTTGGTCTAGGTTTCGCTTAGTTTCTACCGGCTCGTGTGAGATTGCCTATGATTCGCAATAGTTGAGGTCCATCTCTGACTTGAGGCTCAGACCGAACGACATTGAGGTAACTGGGAATTGAGGGGTAGAAACGTCTTCGTCACACTTGGAGTGTCGGTCGCAATCCTAACTCTTGTTATTTTTAGCGCGGTAAACACGCAGTCTTCTCTCTCCACAACTCAGCAAAATTCGACAACATCCATTGCCACGACAAATCTGCTCTGCACATCGCCGCCTTGTGCTCAGACGATTACTGGCTGGCTACACACTAACCCAAACAGTATGAACGTCTACGATAGCAACGGGAATGTGGTCCGTCTACAGGGAGTGAACGTTGATGGACTTGATTTTGGGACAGGCAGTTCATCGCGTAGTCCCGATTCCTGCCAGAGAGGCTGGAGCATCCCAACAACTTCGTTTGTCAATGTTGCTTCTTGGGGATTCAACTTTGTGAGAATCCCGATCTCTTGGGAGAACATTGAACCTACCGCTCCTACACTGGCCATGAACGGCACCTGGGTACACCACTGGAACACAGCTTACCTCAACGAGTTGGATCTAGTTTTAAGTCAATTCGGGAAGACGCACATTGCCGTCATCTTCGACTTCGCTCAGGTCGATGTTTCCGCCGCATTCCAGCAAGCCCCTGAGAAAGTTCAGGGTGGAGAATGTGAGGGTTGGGGAAATCCCACCTGGCTCTACCCAGGCATAACCTCTCCTACGACCGGCGAAGAGCTTGCCACCGCAATGTGTAATTTCTTCAATGACCGATCGATGGTAGGCAACAATGCTCCTACACCAATCGAGGCGATGAAGGCTGCGGAAGGGATGTTGGCATCGAGGTACACCAACAACCCCACGGTCGTGGGCATTGACATGTTCAACGAACCGTGGTTCAGCCCATCCTGCGGATCCGTGACCTCAGATGGCGACCTCCTGACCAGCTTCTACTCGAACATGGCACGAGTCATAGCTCAAGACAATCCTCATCTGCTTCTTGTCTTCGAGGACACAACACCGGGGCTCATGCACGGCGCTCCCATCCTCAACTCACCTCCACATCTTGCGAACGTGGTGTACGAGTTCCACATCTATACGTCGACTTGGACAACGGCGCAGCCATATGTTCAAGCATTCCTTAACAACGCCAAAAGTTGGGGCGTTCCGGTATGGATGGGGGAATTCGATGCCTTCGAAGCCGGATGCACAGGTTCCAACTGCAAACTAGACACGAACTGGCAGGCGGACACACAAGCTATGATCGCCTTCTGCAACTCCGAGGGTATCAACTGGGCTTACTTCTCCTATTATTCACTTGGCACAGGCATACGAACTCCCGTACCACATTCCCAGATCCTCACTACCTTACGTAACGAGATCACCTGAACGTCAAGTTGTCCAGACCAACTAGAAAACTCCCGACTTACTTATAGTACCAGAAGTGGTAGGGGCCGGTGACAATTCGTTCATTATCCCAGCTTCCGGAATCATTTCATTCGGGGTAGCTTTGGACCGGAGGCAGTTGCTGATTCCTCTGCTAATCATCGGCATGATGACTACCGGATTTCTAACGTCAGCTACCCCAGTCTATTCAGATGGCTTAAGCTTCGCCGTTTCCGGCTCAGATACTTACCAGAATAAGAGCTACGCACCAATCCCCTTAGGCTGCCAACCCGGCGTCCAAAATGAATACCCAGCGAATGCAAATGCAGGACAGAAGATACTCATAACCACGACCGTAACAAGCCCGTGCGCGTCCGATTACTACGTAACTCAGATAATCGTCAACATATTGCTACCGAATAGCTCTCTAATCCTATCCACTGCTCCAGCCAGCCCCGCAATAAACACGGTTACAGCACCAGCAACGGGTGGACCCTGGCACCTTGTCGTGCAGGTTTTGTGGAATGGCCCTCCCTCAAGTGGAACATTCGAAACATTTCAAACCACAATAACCATAGAGATAAATCGTCACTGAGACGGCAGGTAATGCGCCTCTACCATTGAGAGGATTAATCCTGGGCGCATCCCTCAACGTCACTGGCCTTTCTAAACTCAGGTCACACCATGCCTATACAAAGCATTGGCAAAACATTGCTTAGGCGGGCGATGCAGCCACTCAATTGCGCATTAGCCCACAAACGGAGATGCAGAAGTCAAAGACATTTCGGACAAGCTGGGCAAATAGTATGAAAGAGAACAGGTCTACTTCAACTAGCTGTCCGATATGTCATTGACTCCCGCAGCCCACAAACGGAGAAGAAAATCTAAAATGGAGAGCAGGCACCTAATCGTAATGCTGCTCCTAGGGACGTTTCTCTGGGTACTCAACGCCGCATTTGACGCGTTAACGCTCCCTAATTTGTCCTTTCTGAACGCCTTAATTTTCAAGGTCCCGATCGATCAGCTTATACTCAGAACCATGACATTGGTTGTGTTCACGTCACTTGGTGTCCTCCTTTCGCGAACTCCTCCCTTGACGGAGAGCCCAATCGTCGAGGAGTTGAGGGAATCTAAACAGATGTACGAGACCCTTCTGAACAATCTGCCAGTCGGTGTTTATCGAATCACAGGCCATGGAGAGATCGTGTGGGCCAACCGTCAATTCACCCAGACACTTGGATGCAGGAAAGAAGAGCTCCAGAACGTTAACCTGAATGAGATTTGCGTCAACCGATCGGACCGGCAGACACATCTGGAGAAACTCCGTGATGCTCCGGTCTTCGCGGAACTCGAGATACAGCGTACAGACGGCGCGACCGTTTGGCTACAAGATTACCCCAAGGCCACGTTGAATGAAACCGGAAAAATTGCCTACATTGACGGTGTTTGTATGGAGACACATGTCATAGATGCCGTAATTCGTGACATCGCTGAACGCAAGAAGCTCCAGAATATGAAGGACCAATTCGTCACGGCCGTAACTCACGAGCTTCGGACACCGCTAGTTTCGATAAAGGGCTACATCGATCACATCATGGCGAAGGAGTCTAATCTCTCTCCGAACCTCAGATCACAAATTGAAATTGTAAAAAGAAACACCCAGCGACTCTTGGATTTGACAGAGGACTTGCTCAATATTCAATACATGGAAACAGGTCGGCTGCGATTGAAATTCGAAGACCTTAACATTCAAGAAATAATCACACAATGCGTCGAGGAACTTCAACCACTCGTCAATGACAAAGGGCAAGAAGTTAGACTTGAAATCCCGGGAAAGACATTATTCGTCGTGGGCGACCGCGTCAGACTCGTCGAAGTGTTGATGAACCTGCTTCAAAATGCGAATAAGTTTTCACCCGACGGCGGGAGCATCATTGTCCGAGTGGAAGAAGAGGTCGGTACGGTAACGATCTCAATTACTGATAATGGAATCGGAATTGACAAAAAGGACCTTGGCCGAGTCTTCGAACCTTTCGCGGCAATCCCGAAACCGACCTACTTCAAAGGCTCGGGGTTAGGCCTCAGTCTTACAAAGAGACTCGTTGAAACCCACGGCGGGAAGATTTGGGCAACGTCAATGGGGGTTGGCTCAGGAGCGTCCTTCGCGTTCACGCTTCCAAAATTGAAAGAGGAGTCGGTGAGAACTTATGGATAAACTAATGGTCGTCGACGACGAAACGGACATAACTAACCTACTGAAATTGATGTTAGAGGCCGAAGGGTACGAGGTCGTCACAGCCTTAAGCGGAGATAAGGCATTAGAGCTAGCGGAGATCGAAACCCCCGACCTCGTCCTACTGGACCTGATGATGCCCGGCAAGAGCGGCCTGGAGACATGCAAATGCCTTAAGACTCGTCCGAGAACACGTAACACTCCAGTGATTATTTTCAGCGCCCTTGGCAGGGAAGTCGACAAGAAACTGACTGCCGAAGCTGGCGCGAGCGCACATATAACCAAACCCTTCGACAACATCGGGTTAGTAACTGAAGTCAAAAGATGTCTAAACGAAGCACGTGGGTGGAAGTTTTCAAAGCAACTAGGAATCGAGCACAGCAAACTAGTCGGGAAGAAGATTCTCCTAGAGTTTGACCCCACCACCGACTATGAGCGACTAGTGCGAGATTTCGTTTCTGAATGCACATTCCTGAAGGAGGAAGTAAACATCGTAACCCCAAAGGGCAGCCGCGTACGACAAGCATTGGATGGTGACGAAGGTGGCAAGTTCGCCGAATTAGAACGAGTTTCAGAGCTCCTACCCGTGCTGACGAGCAGCTCCGAAGGGCCCCTCACCATTGTCATCGACAGCCTCACCGACCTAGTCTTGAATAGAGGTCCCAACGGCACTCCCCCTACGAGCGTGCATGTGTTCATACAAACAGCTCTTGAGGCCTTGGACGAAGCGAGAATCACCGCCGTCTTCCTGATCAATCCTTCCGCTCACGACCCGAAAGAGGTCGCGACCGTCCAAGGCGCATTCAGCCACCAGCTCATCTATGAGAAAACCGGAGTCACAGTTACGAGGTTCGGATGAAATGCACGAAGAAGAAAAATCCCCATCACTGCTAGAACTGGTCATGTCCAAGGGTGTGACAGCTGACAAGGAGGAAATCAACCGCCTCATCCTGGAGTCGCTGGATGACGTTCTCTACGAGATCCTCGGAAAACAGACGCGGCAAGCATTCTACGATCTACTAGAAAGAGACTACTACATTAGTAGGGATGATATTCCGCGCCAGTTGGGAGACTTCCTTCTCATTCTAGAAAGAAACTTTGGAAAGAACGGAAAAGTAATCCGACGAGACATCGCCCAAAGGCTGACACAGAAACTTAGTTGCTAGAAAGCATCACATGGCGTATACCCGTACGCGCGAACGATCCAGTGCAGTCATCGTGTCCTCTACTGGCGAATGTCCAGAATCTTACCGTCGTTTGTTTGAAAGTGCGTGGGCGCATGTAGCGGTAGAAGAAAATGCCAACCCAGTCGTAACTTGGACGACTTGGGAAAAATCAATACGATGCGCGGCGTAGGTTAGAATACCAAAGAAATCTTGACCTTTATCCGATATCGCTCACGCGCTGACACAAAGCTTAGTTGACCAAGAATCACCACCTTCTCGAGTAAGTCGATAAACGACTACCAAGTCGGTTGGGTCTTCGACCAGTATCTAGTGCGCCTAGTTGTGCACATAATCCTCTCTAGCCTGCCGTCGGACTGTCTCCAACTTGCTTGCAGCTTCATCTTGACCTTACGTTTCTTCGCCAAGTTCACTCTCACCCCCCGCTCCACCAACTGTCACAAAAGCCGGACAACAGGCCTGCCAAAAATGATCTTTACAGTCGCGACCGCAGCGCAATGTCTAACCTACCTATTCCAGTGCGATATCGTCGCGGGAAAATTAGTTCACCGATTTCCCCTAAGTTTGCTTGGAACCACTGGTTTCAAATACTCTGAATGTCATTCTCTTGTTGGAAAAACCTACTATGAAGCAGGGACTTTTTGCAGCCATTGCTCTAGTCGCGGTGATCGGCATATCGCTGTTTTCGACGTGGACTGTGAATGGACAAGCTAGTGTCGTTACGACCACGACGACAATCAGTCAACCGCCGCCGGGTCAATGCAAGGAGATATCGATCGCATTCTCGGGACAGAGTGGGCAGGAGGTGTACGGCCTCTTCGGATCAGATGCCTCGATCAGCTTCTATGTGTTGTCGCCGACCGATTTTCAAGCTGTCCAAAATCCGACTTGCAGTCTGCCGGCAAGCTCACGGCCACTGTATAGCGAGGTAAACGTAGTAGGTTTCGATAACAACTATCGATCCCTTCCCTTCCCAAGCTCAGGAACCTACTACTTCGTCTTCGTTCTCCAGAACAGCGGCCAGGGCCAACTTGTGAATGGCTACGCAAACATTCACTTTACCTATCCTGCTTCAACGTCCGTAATTATGACTTCATCTTTATCCACTAGCTCCTTATCGACTTCCTCCACAAGTAACGCGACTCAAAGCTTGACGGCTGCTGCCACAGTAACCTCCACGGGGTCTTCCTTCGGGACCTTAGCCATTGTCGGAGTAATCGTTGTAATTGCACTCGTCGCCGCGTTTATGGTTTTCACAAAACGAGGAAAGGGCGGTGCAGGAAAACAGGTTGCTGTGCAGAAAGAGGTCGTGGAAAAGGAAGCGAAACCTGCGCCTCAACCCAGAGCCGAGGTAAAACCTGAACCCAAGTCACAGACCACTCCACCCACGCCAGCCCCAACACCTGGCAATATCCCTACGGGCTATTCGGAGCTAGACAGCATTCTGGCAGGAGGCTTGCCCGTCGGCTACGCTATACTCATTGTTTCTCCACCATGCGACGAGAGGGACTTACTGTTTAGGAAGATCATCGAATCAAGTCTTGCAACGGGAAGCCAAATATTTTTCCTATCTCGCGACCTAATCAGAACGCAGGACTTCGCCAACCGATACGGTAAGGGCTTTCACGTCTTCAGCCCCCAAGCAGACAAACTTACCCCTGCCGGCGGAAATGTCTACAAGATTCAAGGCTTGCAGAATCTTAGCGACCTGAATATCTCTTTCACAAAAGCTGTCGAAAACCTGCCGAAGGACGTGAAGGGCAAGTTAATCATAATTGACATTCTCTCGGACATACTCTTGGAACACAAGGCACTAATGACTAGGAAATGGTTGGATGGCTTCATTAGTAAGCGAAAGGCAGAAGGATTCACGATCATCGGAGTCCTGAACCCCTTAATCTCAACACAGCAGGACACTCAAACGATTACAGACCTATTCGACGGAGTAATCGAGATCTACGAACGAGAATTGAAGGAGAGATCGCGGCGCTTCTTAATTGTGAGGAAGCTGTATGGTCGTAGATACGCGGAGACCGAGTTGATGCTGGATAAGGATAAACTGTACTAAATCCCTCGATAGGGTAGCGTTCGAATACGGTACGATGTAATCTTCGTGGCTTCGCTGGACATTCGTTCCAGGGTTTATCGAGTCAGGATCTTCGCTCTGTGCCGGCTGTAGGTTTGACCCGCCGTTTCATTCAAGGCCGTCAACTCTGTCATTACTCCATTTCTAATTTCCCTAGTTGGCGTCCCTTCCCTGACGCGAGCCCCGATTCTATAGGCTATGTTTATGGCATCCACGCTTGATGCGCCGGCCTCCTCGATCGACGCCCGCAGCTTCTGCCTATCAAATTCTTGCAGCGTTCCGTCACGCTTCTGCACCCTCACCCTTCACTCCTCCACGCCCAACCTATCTTCGAGTAACGAGGCGACTCCGATTCAACTAAACCCTGTTCTACCCGTTCTACCGGACCGGTAACGATCATACCCAGTAGAACCGTCGTGTTCAATTCGTCTAACGGAACCAATTGATTGATTGGCAAACACCTGGTTGCATCGG
>CAZHKA010000010.1:0-11573 GCA_964533505.1 uncultured Candidatus Bathyarchaeia archaeon
TGGTTTGTGGGCACAGCCGTCCTAACAAGCGTTGTATACGTCATTTGCTATTGGTCGGGGCTGTCGATTATTCCGGCGTCTCTGATCTCCTTTGCCGTAGGTTTCACATTCCGAATCACCGCCCTGTTCAAAGGATGGGAGGAACCTGAACCTCGTGAGCAACCAAAACCGCCCGAACCCCCAAGGAAGACGCTAGGCACGACCATAGAGGAAGAATTAGAAGACGCAAAGAAGGAAAGAGCGGCTGGAAAACAGGAGACGAAGAATCCTTGAGTGACACTAGCGCTGAACCGGGAAAGACGAAAAAAAGCAAAAAATGGGTGCCTTACTTTATTCGCGGCGTACTGGGCACAATAATCGCAATTACTTTGATTCAGTACTTTCTTATTCCGCAGAAACTCTCGAATTGGCCCATCTACATGGGAATTTACTTCCTCGCCAACGGCGTGCTGAGCTTCAAAGAGGCTCGATCCGCACCCACCAAAGCAAGCGGACCCGTCTTAGCCGCATTGGCAAGCCTAATTGGCGGAGTCCTGGCCATCGTTTCCTATGTGTTCTACAGAGTGACGCCTACATACCTTGGCATATACCCGTACGTATTTGGCACGATTGTGATCGTAATCGGCATACTGCAAGCCCACGGCGCAGTGCATATGACGCCCCACCCAATACTGAAACGGGCGCATCTGATCTTCGGTTTCCTAGAGATATTGCTTGGGATCGTAATGATTGGATTTCAGATCGATTGGCAGGCCGACGCTGTTGCATTGGTCTGGGTAGTACTTGTCGCGATTTACATGTTCTACGTAGCATATTGCATCCGGCGCGATTAGCCATTGATTCTGCGATTATACCCCTATGCCTCGGTTCCGAAGCCTAGCCGCAAGCTCAGACTAATCCTGAGCCGTGAACGATAAGCAAAATAAAATCCAAAAAATCATTAATTGGAAAGACAAATCCGCGAATCTCAGCGTTTCAAGGCACGCTAAACTGTTTTCACATACTAAGTCGTACCAGCTGCGCAGACTAGAAATATTCCTTTCATACCCAAAACATTAAGTTCGTATTCGGTTTGACTCCAACTGGCGATAACGATGGCGGCTGTCGAGACTAACGAGAAGAAATTTGGGCAAACACTCGATGAGGCAGAAGAAATCGCAAGGGAATATGTCGCCAAGAAGTTTGGCTCGCAGGACTTGCAGATAATAACAAGCACGTATTCCGCATCTTACGGCCTATGGACGATTAGCATGGGAAAAAAGGCTGAGCATCGCCGTGAAGTGCCAGCAAGTGGGAAGGAGGAGACTTCACATCACGATGAAGTACATGCTAGTGGGCAAGAAGAAACTCAACATGAAGTACAAGCTGATGGGCATGAAGAAACTCATCAAAGTAAAGTTCACTCATATCCCTGTGACGTGTACGTGGATAAAATTGGCAACGTAGTTGCGTGCACGAGAGTCGTTAGAACCGCGCGTGAGGCAGAGGCGATCGCAATGGAGTATGCCGTTAAGAGACATGGGTTGACGCATTTTCTTCCATACACAACGACATTTGACGGCAATTACTACACGGTCTATGGTGGGGGGTTAGTCTTGGAGGAGGGATTAGTCAGAACCGCGCTTAAGATTTACAAGTCGAAGTTCTATGACGTGAAAGTGGACAAGAGCGGCCTTATTGTTGGATGGACCACAGAAGGCTTGATCTCGCATTACGCCGCAAAACTCCAAAAAATCCGCTAGCGAAACCCCGCTTTCGCCTAATGCTCTAGTGCGAACTTAAGAACATAACAATATCGTGTGCTTCGCCGCGCATTCGCGATGGAGGGGACAGGCCAGTGCCTAAAGCGCTGCGTGAAAGTTCAGGTAACGACGTCTAGCCAGGATTATGTCGTACACACGCATGTCTGAAGTCCGAAACATAGCCCGGTCCGATTTAGCGGCCGAGGCCGTTCCAGTATCTGTAATTCTGTGGGCCAAACGCGGCGATGGCCTCTGCAGCAAGCGGGTTGAGGTTTCCAAGCACATCCATTTTCGCGACTTTCGCAACTTTCAGTAACTTTGGTAACATGATTCCGACATGGACTACGTGATCGCGTAGGGCCGCAGCGTTTGGATACTCCTCTACGAGATATGATCTACTCTCGTCCTTGTTGAAGAACCATTGGTATCGCAGCGTCTTTGGTTCCTTTTCTTCGACTACTTTCAAAAGTTCCTTGGCAAAGTTTTTGAAGTCCTCCAGATCCGCGGGTACAATGGTAAATTCGGTAATCACGTAGACTCGAGGGTCCTCTTGGGCTGCCAGTTTCGTCTCTTCTCCGCGATTATGCCCGTTGAGAGAGATATTATTCTTTCGTTCACATAAACTACAGATTCAACCGACAATTCTAGCGCGTTCTTACCGAAAATCAGTGACCAGGGCAGAATCTTCTCTTGCGGTCGCGATGAAATCGCTCGCATGTACCTGATTTGTGAATGCCAACTGCCAACGCTTAATATCGCTAAGAGTAATTCAGAGAACGCTTTCAGGAGAGTTGTTGTTTGAGCGAGTTAGCTTTGTGGAACGACACGCCGAGCAAGAAAGCCATCATGGATTTCGTTGAGGCTGTGACCGACGAATCCGGCACGCAGTATGTGCAGCCCGGTAAGCGTATCGCTACATTCGACAACGACGGTACGTTATGGTGCGAGAAACCCATGTACATCCAGTTAGTACACGGCCTGCGTGCGATCGGTAAGACCGCTGCAGAGAAACCAGAAGTGCGCACCCGCCAGCCATTCAAAGCGGTTTACGAGAAAGACATGGCATGGCTGGGTAAGGTGGCCGAGGACTATGCAAAAGGAGACCCTACCGGTCTCTTCACCCTCGCCAGCGGACTCACGGAAGCATGCGCCGACATAACTGTTGATGAATTCGAAGCTGACGCGCAGCAATTTCTGACCAGCGCACAACACGACTGCTTCAAAGTGCCATACAAGCAGCTCACCTACAAACCGATGGTGGAGCTGATCAAATATCTGCAGGATAACATGTTTGATGTTTGGATCACATCCGGCGGAGGGCGAGACTTTATGCGCGCTCAGCGAAGAGATCTACGGCCTCTCGCCTTCAAAGATCATTGGCAGTAGCATCACGTTCAGGTACGCTGATGATGAGAGAGGTGTGGCTCAAATCTTGCGGAACAAGGATATCGAACAGCCAATCGACGACGGACCGGGCAAACCGCCACACATTCACCGAGCTACCCCCTTCAATTAGCACCGGGATCCGGTTGGGTTGTAGTCAGCATGAAGAACGATTTCAAGCGAATTTTCTAAGACACAAACCACGAGGATAACAGCAGACTTTCTGCTTGGCATGCAATGAATCGTCCTAGCAAAGACGGCTTTTCGTGAGGTAGGCTAACGATGTTCTTCGAATTTTCTCAGGTTCGAAGGATTATCGATGACTAGTAGCGCATCGCTTTCCTTGAGGGTGAAGCTACCGTCGAAGATGTTCCCCACAATCGTACCTCCGCGCTCCACACCGACTATTTTCGCATGCTCAGCGACTTCCCGCAGTCTCTTTCCTATGAGCGGAGAAGAGGCGTTGATTTTGAACTCGGAAATGGGTAAGCCCCGAGCTCCAGCGCCCTTCAAAAAGACCATACCGGCGTAATCTTCAGCTCCGGCGGAGAATGCGAGTAGTCTACCAACGGCGACCGAAGACGGTATAATGAGGTCTGCTCCAGCATCTTTTGCTGTCTCAACTAGTGATGGATCTTGGACAACGGTGTGAATTTTGATGTCGGGGCGCAGTTTTCGGGCGGTGAGTATGAATCGGATGTTTTCCGAGTCGTTGGTATCTGTCACTATGATCTTGGAAGCCCTGTCTATACCGGCTAACTTCAACGCCTTGATAGGATCGGTTGGAGTTTCGAGGACGGCAAACACATTGTTGTCGGTTAGATCCTGAACGACATTGGCGTCTCTTGAGATGACTACGTAGTCGAACCCGATCTCGTCTAGCTTGTCATCGACGTACTTTCCCATGTGGTTGTAGCCGTATACTATGATGTGCTTCTTCAGTCTCTTCACTAGTCGCTTCTTCGCTTCCGCTTTGCCATGCTCGCTTGTTGCCACACTAATCGTGCTCTGGAGTAGTGATGCTCCTGATCCAACCGAGACGATCATTAGTACTATAACCATTATGACTTCGTTACGGTTCATGGCGAAGACGTTGCCGCCGTTCGGGGTGAAGAGTCCGATAGTGGTAACTGTTGAAACCGACGCGAAGAGAGCCAGAAGACCTGGGAGTCCCTCGTAGTGGGAGAAGACGAGTGTTCCAAAGATGAACATGCAGAGCAGCATTAACAGTTGACTGTAACCGGCGCGAACGAAACTCAACGGACCATACAACATTCTATAGAGCAAGAAACTGAGTTTTCTTGATTCACGCTTATCCTTCGCTTTAATCGACGATTGCACTAGGAAATTCCTTCCTACTCCCATCACTGGGAAATGTATTTCAGAGTGTGGTTTTTGCTGATAAAGGAGACGCCAAGGGTTAACTATCCGTCGAGTCGAGAATTAGTAGCTGAGCGACGTATTCCGTTCCGTAATTGCGAATTCGCCAACTGATGAGTCGGAACGGTTTGTTCAAGACAGGCTTGAGTTTCCTAATCATTGAGGAAGGAAATAGATAGGGGCAGTATACGGTGATGTCGAGTAGAAGATTATCGCGTATTGACCGTTCTGAGGCGCAGTCCAACTGTACAGATACGGCGTGGGCCCGATCGTATTTGCCTGAGATAACGCTCCAACAGCACTGCAGCTACCGGGGGTCTGGATAAGCGAAACCACGGTCATTGGAACTACTATGTAGTTGACGGGCGGGCCCGATGTCCACAGTCGAGCAGAAATCGTCAAGCCTGCCGGAGCGTTGAACTCGAAATAATCATAGTAGAGACACGGGCTGTTGTTCTGGCCATAGAGCGTTTGCCCTAAAGTGAAAGACCCGGTGCTCGCGCTGTAACCGGCGCCGTAATGAATGAATCCCATCGATGGATACCAATAGCTAGTGTAAGCTGAACCGTAATTGATCGTAGTCTGGGTAGTGAAAGTTGGATTAAACGTGTAGCTGGTTTGAGTAGTACGAGTGAAGCTAAAACTATTCGTGACGCTGGTTTGAATAGTACGACTAAAGCTAACACTAGTAGCGACGCTACGCGTGAAGCTGGCGCTGGAAGTTGGCCTAGCAGTGGGCATAGCTGTGGGCTGAGCGATAGTTTGCCTTGCCGTAGGCTGGTTCATCGATGGTCTCGGAGGAGGGTTAGACGGTCTAGGAGGGGGACCGTTGCCGCCACCGGGACCGTTACCGCCGCCGGCACCGTCACCGGCTCGACCGGCAACAACCCCAACTTGAATAATCGGCATAATCATCCCACAGAGCAAGAGAAGAATAACCCATCCCGTTGTTCTAGAGGCAGTCAATTTCATTCTTTCAATCCCTGATTTATACCTGCACATATCGAGCGTATATATACATATTCAATCTTTAATTCGGTTGCATTTTAGAAAATTAAGTACCTTCTTCTAACACCTACCGACGATATTAGGGGCAATGTGCTGCACCTGCTGAAACGTGACGTAACATGTTGCATATGTTTTCCATTTGACTGAGAGATTGCGGCGCAGAGATCCCAAGAGGATTATCGGAACTCGTCTACTCTGACCGTGCTGGCGGCAATAACAACCGCCTGAGAACCGGATTCGGCTGCGTCCGAATTCTAATGGTCTTCGAAATAGCTCGATAACACCGAATACGTACGCCTTCCCGTAAGGAAATGATCGAGGTCTGTCGCAGCATGCGACACCATCGGATGCAGACTGTTGGCGCTAAGAGCTTAGTTTACTTCCTACTCTCATGAGTCCTTTGTTTGTTGCTAGGGTTCTGTCGTCAGTAGTTGTGAGTAGGACGGCAGCCAGACTGTTTTCGAATAACAGAACGCTTAACGAAGACTGGTGTAAACTGGTTTAAAACCCTCAAGCAAGATTACGAAAAATGTAAGAAGAAAGAAGGAAGTTGGAAATCTTGAAAGCGAATGAGCCCAGATTAACGCTCCGTGATGTGAAGCTAGCTGTTCTAATCGGCATAGGGGGTTATTTCTTTAATTCGAGAACTTGGCTACTTTTCATGAATGGGCTTAATCCAATCGAGGGTACTGTAGTCTACTATGTGATTGTGTATGCTGGTTTGTATGTTCTTGCGAAGCTTGGTCTAAGTATCTTCGGATTTAAGATCTCGACTGCAGATCAGACGTTCGGGCTTCTCATGCTCAACTTCGCATTTCATGTGACTACGAACTGGGCCGATCCTTGGGTACAATACGTGACGACGGGAAGACTAGTTGGAATGTCAAATGTTCTTGTTAACAATAGTGAGGATGGGCTAGTGTGGTATGTCGTCTACACTCTTGGAGGCATTACGAATCTATTCTGGGCTAGAGTCTTGACTTTTGTCGTGATTCCGTTTCTTATTTCAATCGTCGCCTTGTACCTCATTAAAGGGAAACCTGTTCTCGTACCTTAATGGCTACTAAATTTGACTTCCTATGGATTCACCCATATCTGGAAGTTCACAGCATCTAGTTCTCGAAACGAATTCTGAGATTCTCTTAAATCTGAGTGAGGCTAACCCTTCATGGGCGCCTCGAATTTGGATGACTTAAAACGTAGGATGCTTCTCCTGGGAATATTCTTGCTCCTGATTGCGTGTCTCCCCAGTGCATTCGCGCAACCCCCGTTCCTCGTTCAGAGCATCAACTACAATTTTCCGTCTTCGGTAACCGTCGGGCAGCAGATCACCGTAAGCACTCACCTTACGGCAACATGCGTTCAATGGCCGCCCTATGCGTTGGCGTATAGCATCCGCGTCGACTTGACTAACGTGGTCACGGGCTTCGTTGCATCAACTACCACGTATCAGGTGGGCTACGCGCAAACGTACGTTGACCAAGTTTTCCTCAACACCGCCACGGCACCCAACTCCAATGGCACATGGTTGCTCAGGGTCGACGTGTACGTTTGGGGAGGAAGCGGACAGCTGCTCGTTCACTTGACGGATTACGCGAAGCTCCCAGTTGGATAAATTATCTTACAATTTCACTACGTAGTCCTTTAACTCATCGGTGGCGAACTTCAGGCTGACGACGTCACCTATCTTATCAATTGTCGACACCGGTACTTTTACGTCGGCGCCGCCAAACAAGAATTTCTCACCGAAAATTTTCCGTGCGGGCTCCTTGTCCACTTGCACGATTAAGTCAGTAACCGCGAAAGTGATGGGGGCTACTTCTATGTCTTTCACTTTTCCGATAAGACTCATTCCCTTCGCAAAAACCTTTTTTTCAACGAACTCTTTCCCAAGCATCCGTCTCACGATCCCGTGATAGCCCAGCTTGACTCGCGGGTTAATTTAACTTGTGGAACGGAGCAGGCTGCATGTGTTCTAGTGGGTTCGCATGAATCTCTAGGATCCCCTGCTCTTCACTATCAGCCTCTCGGCTCCAATAAGTCCGATTCGTCGCATGGTTGATGCGTAACTCGACTCGAGCTGACCCAAGCTCGTCGTTTGCCAATCCGAATAGTTAGGGCCCACGTAGAGTCCTAGCAACAGTTGCAGGAGACTCACGTGTCTCGTGACGTGTTGATGGTTTTGAGTATTTCTACGGCTTTATTGGCGGCGAGACGAATCAGTGGAATCCGGCCCTTTACAATGCCACCGTTCCTGTTGAACCTCCACGAACTCCCGAGCAGGGCTACCACCTAACCGAGGATCTGACAAGGCGATTGCTTGGGTTCGGCAACAGAAAGCGCTCATGCCCGACAAACCGTTCTTCGTTTACTTCGCCCCCGGTGCCACGCATGCACCCCACCATGTTCCGAAGGAGTGGGCGGATAAGTACAAGGGCAAATTCTCCCAAGGTTGGGATAAACAGCGGGAGATCACATTCCAGAAGCAGAAAGCGCTTGGCGTAATACCGCAAAACGCTGAGTTAACGCAACGCCACGCAGAGATTCCTGCATGGGATGCCGTGGACCCGAAACTCAAACCAGTTCTGGAGAGAGAAATGGAAGTCTACGCCGGGTTCATGGAACACGTCGATCATCATGTTGGCCGGTTGATCGATACGATCAATGATCTCGGAATCATGGATGACACGCTCATCTTCCTGATCATAGGCGATAATGGTGCTTCCGCCGAAGGAACCGTTCAGGGTACGTTTAATGAGATGATTTTGTTGAACGGGGTTACCGGTGTTGAGACCCCTGAGTTCCTGAATTCTAAGCTTGACAAGTTTGGTTCCCCAGACGCGTATAACCATTACGCGGTTGGTTGGGCTTGGGCCATGGATACGCCGTACCAGTGGACGAAGCAGGTTGCGTCCCACTGGGGTGGAACCAGGAACGGCACGATAATTCACTGGCCGAAAGTCATCAAAGAGAAAGGTGGAATTCGTAACCAGTTCTGCCACGTTATCGACGTCGCTCCAACCATTCTGGAAGCGGCAGGCATCCCGGAACCAACGGTTGTGAACAGTGTTATGCAGTCGCCGTACGAGGGCAAGAGTATTGTATACAGTTTCAACGATGCCAAAGCGCCAGAGCGACGTGAGCTTCAGTACTTCGAGATGTTCTGTAACAGAGGGATTTACTACAAAGGTTGGAGTGCGGTAACGAAACATAGCACACCTTGGGTCATGACAGCAACTCTACCACCTTTCGATAAGGACGCGTGGGAGCTCTATGATGGTAGCAAGGACTGGACCCAGGCACACGACTTATCAAAAGAGATGCCTGAGAAACTGGCTGAACTGCAACGTCTCTGGTTGATTGAGGCAACGAAGTATAACGTGTTACCGCTAGATGATCGGCGGGTAGAGCGGTTTAACCCCGAGATGGCTGGGCGTCCACAACTGATCAAAGGCAACTCACAACTATTGTTCGCTGGAATGGGGAGGCTGTCAGAAAACAGTGTCGTGGTCATCAAGAATAAGTCATGGTCCGTAACAGCAGAGCTCGTGGTTCCGGCTGCCGGCGCGGAAGGCGTGATTATCCACCAAGGCGGTAAATTCGGCGGCTGGAGTCTCTACACGAAGGCTGGCAAAGCCAAGTTCGCATACAATTTCCTAGGCCTCAAGCTCTTCACGACGGAGGCGCAGAAGCCGATTCCGTCGGGCGAGCATCAGGTGCGGATGGAGTTCAAGTATGATGGTGGCGGATTGGCGAAGGGCGGGAATGTGACACTGTACTATGACGGGCAGAAGACTGGTGGGGGACGCGTCGACGCTACCGAACCGATGTGCTTCTCAGC
This sequence comes from uncultured Candidatus Bathyarchaeia archaeon, assembly GCA_964533505.1. Lineage (GTDB taxonomy): Archaea > Thermoproteota > Bathyarchaeia > 40CM-2-53-6 > 40CM-2-53-6 > FEN-987. Next base: position 9,355 of record CAZHKA010000010.1, read on the forward strand.
GGATGAAGGGTGCGATATTGGTCGTGAGTCTGGCACGAATGTGACCCCAGACTACGAACCGGAAACAAGCCAGTTCACTGGGAAGATCAGATGGGTACAAATTGACCTAGGCGCGGACAGTCACGACCATCTCATCACTCCGGAATAACGTCTGAACGTAGCCATGACGCGGCAGTAATTGAAAAGCTAGGTCCCATCACTTCCCTCCCTACTTACGGTGATCTGTATGAAATCCGTAAACCGTGCACCACCGGAGAACTTGGTCGATAGACTACAAGCATTAGAGGAGAAAGTTGCAATGCTAGAAGCAAGGATTAATGAACTCTCGGAGAAGTTGCCTTAGCACCTTTTCAATCCGTTCTTCGACGCCATCTTGCATTAACGTAAGTCACCTATTTTCGCCCTCGACTGTGATTCCTGTCGCTTCACTCGGCGTTCTGCCGTTCAAGGCTCCGTGCGGTCGCATGAAGTTGTAGATTTCCTTTCCAGTCTTCTGGGGGGCACACGACTAGTACCGACGACGAAACTAATTGTGATTGTCTGCATACATGGCCGCTTAAGGAGTGAATTGTTAGACGTACTGTAAAGTCCCGAATTTCATTTCTTTGGCAATCCTGGTATGTGTAGAGTAGCGTCATAAACTAGCAAATAGCTTCTGAACCTCGCGTTCAGCGGTTAGGGTTTGTATGGGCACTGAGAAGGTGACTGCTCATTTAGCGAATGAGCGAACCTACCTCGCGTGGGTAAGAACCGGACTTGTGGTGATTACCCTAGGCTTCGCAGTTGCCCGATTTGGATTAGCGCTCACAACCGTGGTGGAAGTGTTACCTGGAATTCGATACTCCTCAATCGTCGGAATAGCCCTAGTCCTGTTAGGGGGCGTGATCGAACTGTTCGCCTTTCAGAGGTACCGGAGTAATCAGAAGACAATATCCTCCGACACTTACGAGCCAACATCATCAGTTGAAGCCGTCCTCAGCGTGGTCATCTTCCTGTTGGCAATCCTGATACTCGCCCGACTACTCATAAGTTGAGTCACAGAACCGAATCGCACAAACTGTTCTAAGCGAGCCTTCATCCGTCACGTTCCGAGATTTCTGTGGGGCGCGTATAGAAGCAGCTAAAGTATTCAGCCAGGCTTGGTCCAACCGAAGCAAGAATGAAAATGAAGCCTTACCGTAAGGGCCGCATTTGATCTGACCTCACTCAATTTTCGTGTGTCGTGCTACCGGTGCGCGCGCACACACACAAAGTAACGCCTCCAACTAACGGTCCGATTTTAAAGGTCCGCACCAAGAGATACACACATGCTTTTCAAACGAACGACGGAAGAACATGTTGCGCGAGTACCACAGGAAAACTTTTGAGAAAGAGCCTAACTTCGTATCAGTTGCTAACAAGTCCCGAGCCCCGGCCAGGACGATGACGGAACCAACTCTAAAACAGAATATGCCAAGAATTGAACAAGACTTTCTATCCTTATATTGAACCAAGCCGAGAATACACAAAGTTAGTTGTCGAGAACGAGAGGCACGAGTCATTTGCACCGATTGACCGCATGTTCTTCTTCTTGATGTAACTGACTGAAGTCGCCGAAGTCTGAGGAAGGAACCGAAATCTCGTTCCGACGATAGGTGAAAGACGGAACAAGTCTTCGGTCTTCAACTTGGACCAGCGACGTGGAAGATAAGGAGAAAAAAACGTATGAGTACTTTCGAGAAACTGGGTTTAAGCCCAGAAATATTGGATGCTATCAAGGCACTTGGATTCGAGCGACAGTTTCCGATCCAAGAAGCAACGATTCCGCTCCTGCAGCACGGAAGCGATGTGATTGGTCAAGCTCATACCGGAACTGGAAAGACCGCAGCCTTCGGGCTACCGCTCCTGGAGATCGTTGACGAAAAGAATCTGAATATTCAGGCGCTGGTGCTAGTTCCAACACGCGAGCTTGCGGTGCAAGTGGCAGGTGACATTAACTCGTATGGCAGATTTACTCGCAAGCGTGCTCTTGCGATCTATGGTGGTCAATCAATTAATGTTCAAATGCGCGAGTTGGAAGATTGCCCTCAGATTATAGTCGGAACACCCGGGCGAGTCATCGATCATATAGAACGCGGATCCCTTCAGCTTGTCAAAGTCCGGTACGTTGTTTTGGATGAGGCTGACAGGCTGCTGGACATGGGTTTCATTCATGACGTTGAGCATATTCTAACTAAGAC
>CAZHKA010000011.1:0-45827 GCA_964533505.1 uncultured Candidatus Bathyarchaeia archaeon
CAGTCCACAACCGGGTATTGTTCCCATACCGTTGAAACCTGGTTCGGCAACTCTACCAATCGCCGGAGTCGACGCGGATGTTTTCACCGACAACGGTTCGCCCGCCAAAGCCGGGGAGAAGGGCTACATAGTCATTAAGCGGCCTTGGCCGGGGCAATTCATGACTCTCTGGAACGACCCTGACAAGTTCAAACAGGTCTACTATACACGGTTCCCAGGCATCTACTACGCCGGCGACTACGCAATGAAAGATAGGGACGACTACTTTTGGCTTCTCGGACGAGCCGACGAAGTGCTGAAAGTTGCAGGACACAGAATCGGAACAATTGAACTCGAGGATAGTTTGATCTCACACCCCGCCGTCGCCGAATCTGCAGTCATCGGAAAATCAGACCCCGTCAAGATGGAAGTCCCCGTGGCGTTCGTCGTCCTCAGACCAGGCTTCGAACCCACCGCAGAACTCAAGAAGCAACTCGCAAACCATATTCGAACAACGATCGGCCCAATCGCAGTACCGGAAACCATCTACTTCGTAACTAAACTACCCAAGACTCGGAGCGCGAAAATAATGCGACGAGTCATGAAGGCCGTTGTCGAAAACCGAAACCTCGGCGACGTAACTACGCTTGAAGATGAAACAAGCGTTGAAGAGATGAAGAACGCATACAGTGGCCTACAGGCAGAAATGAAGAGTTAAATCCCGAACAATCGGAGTTGAATCAGAGTGAGCGAGAAAGTACCGATCCTAGCAAACCCTGCACCCCTGGGTTTAATGGGGTTCGGGATGACAACGATTCTTCTAAATCTCGTCAACATCGGCCTCTTTGGAATAAGCAGCGTAATTGTCGCGATGGGAATCTTCTACGGCGGGTTAGCGCAGATCATCGCAGGCGTAATGGAATTCCGTAAAGGAAACACTTTCGGCACGTTGGCATTCACATCATATGGCCTCTTCTGGCTATCCCTAGTCTTCATAATCATCTCAGCCGTAGAACGCCCCGCGGTTTCGCCCGACAACGCCGCATGGGCCGCATATCTCTTCATCTGGGGACTCTTCACCCTGATGATGTTCTTCGGAACCCTAAGGATAAACAAAGCCCTTCAAACCATCTTCCTATCTCTCGCGATACTATTCTTCTTACTCACAGCCTCACACTTCATCCCACAACTGCAAGTAATCGCGGGAATTGAAGGGGTCTTCTGCGGCTTCAGCGCCTTCTACCTATCCATAGCTGAAGTTCTGAACGAAACACATAACCGCGTCGTCCTTCCGATCGGCCCGATAAAATCTAAATAACTCAAATACTCAAATCGACTATAACCGTCGGCATAGATGACTCAGATAGGACATACGATGCTAGGCACATGTTCTAGCAGAACTGCAGGAGGCTATTTTTGACAAATCATAAATCCTCATAGGTTCACTTCTTACCGAGGTGATTATGGTTTGCCGAAAAATAAGGCAATAACTCGGCTACCCATCAAACATCTGACTCATGACAAAGAGATAACGTTCGAGAGCCAAGTACTTAAGAAGACAGATAACTACGCGTTGCTTTCCCCGGGGCAGCAGTTCTTCGTTCAATTCGTCAAGTTTGCTCCGGGTAAAGGGCCTGACGATTATGTGCTCGCATACCGGTCTGTGGACGATAAACTCAAGAAACTTTATGGAAAAACGCGCTGCGAAATGGGCATTCATGAGATTATTACATTCGTGACCTATGGAAGATATGATTTGGTCGTTCTCTTCTATGCCCCCAGCATTAAGGTCTACAACAAGTTTCTGGCAGTGTTCCTAAACCCGGGCAATGACTTCGGAACGACTGAGACTTCACCAGCCGGCGGCGTTATACTGCACCCTGTCGGAGGGTAGTCCGGAAAATCGACTAGCTGCCATTATCTTCCTGTTTTTTTATCTCCTGATGAAGCGAACCGCCTTGCTATACCGAGAACACGGATTCTCCGTTTGACTTAACCTCGACTTCATGCCAACGCGCATCATGCGGCTGCCCTTTCAGGCTGCGAATCCTAAGAAACGTCCTCGTTTCGTCGCCGCGTTCCATTACCCTTACGTCAACTACCCCATCACATGTACTTTCCATCCTCTTGTACAACCAGTCGCTGTGAACCCCCCGCACCACGCCCAGTAGGGTAATGCTCTTTCGTTTGCGTTCTTCGGGATTCACCCGGCTCTCTAACCATTCAACGAATGGTTTCTCTTCGTTAAACCGAAGAATCGAAGAAGATGATTCCCCAATTATCAAGGAGCCGGGCGGCCAGAAGTCCACTATATCCTGACCGCGTGGACCCGACTTAGAAGTCTTTAACCATTCAACGCTAAGATCCGAAATTCTCAGGGAGTGGACTCGCAATCCATCTGCTGTTCGCTCGAACAGTTCAGTTCCCTGCGCTTCGAGGCGTCCGCCGCTCCGCGTGGCCGAATACCAATCTTCTACGACCAAGCGTTCCGCTGTCTTGGTTAGATTCATGTCTATTCCAATATCTGAGAGACTTTGCCTAACGTCCTCAACAGGCCTCGCCATCGCCAAATAACACACGTAACGATCGTCGCGAAACGCATTTGCAGCGAGCGTAGTAGCTATAGAGAACCACTGCGACTCCGGGTCAAATTCCACCAAGAACATTGTCCCCGGTTTGATTCCGTCCGGGATTAGATTACTCAATGGCGGAATTTTGACCGCTTTCAACGACTCCAAGGTTCAACCCCATCTCGAGAGAATGGTTAGGAAGAGCAGCTGCTGAAGAATCACGAATGTGAGCTATTCAGCATTTTGGTTCATCAGATTAGGAAAGAGAATTGAGCCGGAGTCATCGGCTAAATTTGTACCTTAGTAGAAAGACTGGAGCACAGTGAAGGCTCCCACAAGTCTTCGCCGTAAGAAAAGCGGTGCGTATACATGATTCATGTGAGAGACCCTCTTGCTCTTTGCGACCATGATGCGGATCAAGGAGTATACTACGAGGAAGCAGCCCTCTATCGAAGACTAAGGGCCACTATTTAGTGGTATATGCTAAACGTGCGTGATAAATAAAAGCTGACGTTTTAGATGCTTTTCTTACTTTCAGGTGTGGAATTTGCAGACTCTTACAAAGGAACAGCTTCTCGAGAAAGCGAAGAAACCGGCATTGGATGCGATGAAGCTCCACCCATTCTACCGTGGGAAAATGGAGATTGTGCCCAAATGCTGTATACGCGATTTCAACGACTTTGCGATCTGGTATACGCCCGGCGTGGCGGAACCATGCAAAGCAATTGCGAAAGACGAACGCCTCGTCTATGATTACACAAACAAATGGAACATGGTTGCAGTCATCAGTGACGGAACCAGGGTACTCGGCCTAGGAGATATCGGACCTAAGGCTGGGCTTCCCGTCATGGAAGGAAAATCGATCCTATACAAGTACTTAGGCGGCGTGGACGCCGTCCCAATATGTCTAGGAACTAAGGACCCGGATGAAATCATAACCGCTGTAAAATGGCTCCAACCGTCGTTCGGCGGCGTGAACCTTGAGGACATTTCGCAACCGAAGTGTTTCCGTATACTTGATACGCTGAGGGCGTCGGCCGAAATCCCGGTGTGGCATGATGATCAACAGGGGACTGCAACAATCGTGCTTGGTGGCTTAATCAACGCTCTGCGTGTGGTTGGAAAGAAGGCTCAAGACGTGAGAGTTGCTTTGGTTGGAGCGGGCGCCTCTAACGTTGCGTGCAGTAGGCTGATGTTTGCATACGGAATCAACCCCCAGAACACCTTCGTTGTCGACACGAAAGGCATCCTCCAGAAAGAGAGGAAGGATATCGAGATGCGCAAGGCAGAGTTCGTGGACAAATGGCGCCTCTGTCAAACAACCAACAGCGAGCAACGCAAAGGAGGCATACCGGAAGCCATGAAGGGCTCGGACGTCTGCATAGCCCTCTCGAAGCCCGGACCGGATACGATCAAGAAAGAATGGGTGGCCGGGATGAATAAGGACGCAATCATCTTCGCTTGCGCCAACCCGATCCCAGAAATTTGGCCTTGGGAGGCAAAGGAAGCCGGCGCGCGAGTAATCGCAACGGGCCGTTCAGACTTTCCAAACCAAGTGAACAATTCCTTAGGCTTTCCTGGCATCTTCCGCGGAGCACTTGATGTCAGAGCACGTACAATAACTGATGAAATGTGCATCGCAGCTGCCACTGAACTCGCCGATTGCGCACAAGAGAAAGGCCTCAGCCCGGATTACATAGCCCCAACGATGGACGAATGGGAGGTATTCCCACGAGAAGCCACAGCCGTCGGCCTTAAAGCACAAGAGGTGGGCGTGGCCGGCTTGAAGCTCACGAGAACCCAACTCCTTGATACAGCTACAAGAATCATCAAGAGGTCGAGGGATATGACGCAGAACTCCATGAAATTGGGATATATCCCAAAGGCTCCGGATTAGGGGGAATGAAAAATGAAGAAAGAAGAATCAAACAAAATGTATGATCTGATCATCATAGGCGGCGGACCCGCAGGACTTACGGCTGCCGCGTATGCCATTCGAAAAAGAATAGAAACAATGCTGATCAGCGAAGACTTAGGCGGAAAAACCAACTACAAGTTTTCCTTGCCCGGCGTTGAAACACACCCAATCATCGATGGAGAAGAACTCGTAAGCAAGTTCAAGAGTCAACTCCAATACCTCGATTTCGCGCGTCATCTCGACAAAGTAACTAAGGTTGAACGAACTGCCGACGGTTTCGTTGTCGCAACTAAGAATGGTGAGAATTTCAATGGTAGGGCAGCCATCATAGCTACCGGAGTAATGCCGAGGAGACTGAACGTCCCTGGAGAGAAGGAATTTCTCGGACGCGGAGTCAGCTACTCCGCGGTAAGCCACGCACCATTGTTCATCGACATGGAGGTCGCGGTCGTAGGCCAAGGCACAACCGCACTCCAAGCGGTAGCAGAACTCGCTCAGATAGCCAAGGTCGTGAACGCGATAGGAACACCAACCAAACTTATCGAATCCGACCTAGGCCAGAAGCTAAAGACTAGCAGCAAAGTGAAATTCTTATCCGACTACGAGGTCGAAGAAATTCGAGGGAAAACTGCAGTCCAGGAGCTACTCGTGAGAAATAAAACCAACAAAACCGAGCAAGTCATCCCTGTCCAAGGAGTCTTCATAGAACTAGGCTATCAGACCGAAGGGGACCTATACTCACACATGGTCAAGACTACGGCTGATGGGAGAATAATGATAAGCGAAAACAACCAGACCAGCGTACCCGGCCTCTTCGCGGCCGGCGACATAACAGACGTCAACGCTCAGCAAGTGGTCATCGCAATAGGCGAAGGAGCCAACGCAGCCCTGAGCGCCTACAACTACCTACTCAGCCTGAAGCACAAATAGAGATCAAGCGATAAACGGATCGGGACGAACCGAGACCATAGAAGACAGCCCCACCGCGGTGAGGCTGTCACCCGTTATGTTCGACTGACTCAGCATGAACGTGTAGATTTGAGATCGATTGCAATTCATAGCGCTCGGCATGATTTAGTCAGGCATGGCAATTTTGAGTCAATTGACTCGAATGTTTGACACTTGACATTTCGAGATAAAGCCTATTTTGGGCTCCAGGCAAAATTTCGCTCGGCATACCGCGATGGTGGATAGGTTCAAGAAAAAGGGCGAAGTCGTATACATATGCGAACTTTGCGGGTTCGGCTATAAGGCGGTGGAAACGGCTGAACAATGCGAAGAATACTGCGATTTACATGAAAGCTATTTGCCCGAGATTCATAAGCAAGCAATCTCCAAACCGTCGGTGCGAACCATTCCTCTAGCCGCATAGTAAGGCTAGCTGAGGGAATCATACCACCGAGTGGAATTAGCCAATTCTTTCCTTTTCCCGACGTTTCTCCAAGCCCCCTTATTACTAGGGAGCTGAAAATTGAACCAATGAGAATGGAGGTGGCAGGTTTTGAAGAAGAAACAGAAGACCAAGATGGTTAGAGCTCAGACGGAACCAGTACCTCCCCTAGATCAGATCGAACAGGTGGCGTAAAAATCTCCGACTGCTGACCGCGGCTAATCGGTTGGGCGATACTTTGAGGAGGCCACGCTCTGGAAAGATTTGCTCAAGTCCCGCCCGACTAGCTTCCTATGCCGACCATCGTAACGGCCCCATGTAGGCGATTCACTCATGCGAGTTTTTCCAACTTCAGGTGTCACGGGATGATCCAAGGCTCAATAGGCAAATGCGGCTACTCCGCGTAATCAATAAACACGAGTCTATTCGGTCTTTGCTTTGCCACGAGCTCGTCTACGAACTCTCGTCGAGCTACGCCTACGTCGAGTACTAGGGGTTCGGTTCCTTCGGCGTATGAGTAGGAATGCAATGATTGCCACGGCAAGGATGCCAAGGACGATTGCAGCGGGAGTAGAGTAACCGACTTGATACTCCGCGGTTAATGTGTGTGGCTTATCCATTGAAATCGTTCCCGTAGGCGAATTCGTGACCAGCTGCCCATTCTCGAACCAGCCTTGAAACGCTAACCTCAAGCCAAGTGCGCCTAGGCCGCCTGACACTGGCTCGTATTCGTCAGTCGAGAATGTAGCGTTGCTGTCCGCATCATGCCAGCTGGAGGTGGTTGCATTGCCTTGGACGCCGATCAGGGTTAGTAGGTTCTGGGTCACGTAGTCAGCTTGCAGGGTCGTAGAATTAGTGACTAGGAACACTCGGAAGGTTGATGGGTTGCCGTCAGACCAGTGATCAAATCTCATCCGAGTGGATTGGCTAACATTAACGAGTTGTGGCACGGCGACGTTGTGTTGGCCGAGCCCTACGCTCACTGACACCGGTCCTGCAGGTTGCTGCGCACCGTCCACTGATACAGTGACATTTGATGGAACAATGACCTCCAACTTGACCGGCGTCAAATCGATTCTGAATAGTCGGCTGCTCACCGAACCAGGAACAAGCGTGTCTTGATGGTCCGTAAGAACAGATGTAGCGTTAAGATTCCACACCCCGGGTTTCTGTCTGCTACCGAAGATACCGCCTATCTGGAAATTTATCCGCTCAACACCTGACAATTTCGGAACGATAATCTGGCAGAGCGCGTCTGCCTGCGGTTGGTTCACGCAGGGGTCTGTAGAGGAAACAACGATACCTGGTACGGGTTCTTCCGGGGAAAGACTTGTGTCCAGAATCCCTACGACCAAGTGGTAACCCGCCGTTGTATTATTGTAGAAGACGATTACAGAGACGGGCAAGGGGTTCTGACTCCCGGCTACGGCCGCACTAGGACTTACGACTTGAGAAATCGACGTCGTTTGTGTTGCCGCGAGGACCGGAGAACATGAGCTTATGGAGACTATAAGCAGGCAAATCATTAGAGGAAACAGAATCTTCAGCTACTCCACCTTCGAACTACGCGCAGAGGATTACGGCTCGATACACTTATTGTTTAATGAAAAGACAGCGACGAATGCACAACCCACCGATGCCGACGAAATACCGCAAAGCTAATCTTAACTCTAATCCCTACATGAATTTCAGCTAACCGAATGAACAGACGTCCTTAGGGATTGCACGACTCTTGGCGCTAGAGACTTACAGGAAGAAGAGAAACCTGACTCGCACCCCGGAGCCGAGTCCAAAAATCAGGAAAACAGACCAACACCGCTTCGTTGTGCAAGAGCACCACGCGACGCACTTGCATTGGGACTTCCGCTTAGAGCTTGACGGGGTACTCAAGAGTTGGGCCGTCCCTCGAGGCCCACCCGAGGAACCTGGCATTCGTCGACTGGCGGTCGAGGTGGAAGACCATCCCGTAGACTACATCACATTTCACGGTACAATCCAAAAAGGCAGTTACGGAGCGGGAACTGTGAAGATTTGGGATAAGGGAACTTTCAAGCTGAAAAGACGAACGGACGACCTCTACGAATTTTGGCTTAAGGGTAAACGGTTGAACGGAAAATACGCCTTGGTTCGTTTCAAAGAAAAAAACTGGCTATTTATGAAAACGAAAAACGAAGCCTAACCGTTCAGCATGGCGCTGAAATCCGCCGCCTGATCCGCAGCCTCACCGGTCTCATCGTGCATGAAGTATACGAAACAGTCCTTAAGACCAGTGGTGAATTTGCCTAAATTTTCAGACCACTTCTTCAATTCCCCTTTCGAGTATGTACTCCGTCGAAGCCTGACATAGCTGAAACTTGCTGTTCGCTCGAATAGGGGACGCATGTCCTCAGTGTCCGCCACGCACAACGCGGCGTTGTATTTAGAGAGTAGATTGTTCAATTTGTCGCCGAACCATGAATTGTGGCGAAATTCGACCGCCACGAGAACCGCCTTAGGCTTTTCCGCAAGAAAAGTCTCTAAGACATCGTAGTCTTGCTTCATGTAGGGCGGCAGTTGTATGAGAACGCAACCGAGCTTCCCTTCGACCGGCTCCAATCCTGTCATGAATATTTCGAATTCGTTCTCGGCATCCTTGAGTTTCTTGAAGTGTGTGATTTTTCTGCTCGCTTTGAAACTGAACCTGAACGCGTCTGGGGTTAAGGCCGCCCACCTTGCCGTTGTCGCTTGGGTGGGCATATGATAGAAGCTTGAGTTCACTTCCACCGAGTTCAACTTCCCAGCGTAAACTTGCAACATCTCATTTGGCTTCGTGGTTTCTGGATAGAAGACTCCTCTCCAACTAGTGTAACTGAATCCAGACACTCCAACCCAAAATTGCACCAACCCTCTTTCACATCCGAAACTTAACCTTAGGTTAGCAGTCAGATAACGCAGTCTGCTGCGAGCTTGTCCAGGCGAAGCCTCTCGAACCTAGGAAGTCTTAGTTTCTTATCCGTCGTCATGGTCATGTAACCGATTTCGGCAACTAATTCAGGTTTGACCCATATTATCATCGCGGGCGCCTTGACCTCGCCCGGCACGCTCTCGCTTCTGACGCGCAATGGCTTGAGTAGTTTCATTATCCGAAACAGACCGGCGTCCGTAAATCCTGTCCCCACATTGCCCAAATGTTTGAGCACTCCCTGCTTGTTGTACGCCGCTAGGACAAGAGCGCCGAAGGTGGCTGATCGGGCGCCTGTCCCAACCGTGTAACCTGCTATCACGCAATCAACCGTCTTCACTTGCTTTAGCTTCAGCCAGTCTTCGCTTCGCGTTCCTATCTGGTATAGGGACGCGGACCTCTTTGCCATAGCGCCTTCCAATCCGAGCTTCAGAGCGTTTTTGAAATAAGAGATTCCACTTCCGATTACGTACTGGCTGAGTAGCAAGTGAGGGCTATCGGTGATAATCTTGGCAAGTTGTCGCCTTCGATCTGAGAGGAGTTGGTCGACGAGGTCTTTTCCGTTCAGATGTAATAGGTCGAAAGCAATGTAAGTCGTCGGAATTTTCCTAGACAACATTCTAGCTTGGAGAGGGCTGGCTACGCCGAACCGATTTTGAAGTAAGTCGAAGCTTGGAAGGCCATTCTCAAGCACCACGACCTCTCCATCGAGAATGGCGGAGCGCGATTTCACGTGATCCGTGATAGTTTTGAGTTCGGGATAAGAATCCGTCACAATCTTGAGGTTACGATTCTGTAATTCTAGTTTTCCAGGTTGAGTGTAGGCGATGCATCTCATGCCGTCCCATTTTGGTTCGAAGCAGTATTCGTCGGAGTCGAATGGGTCGGCTGTTTGCGCGAGCATTGGACGAATGCTGCGTTCGTCCATTAAGGTCAATGTTTGGCACTGACTTTGATGCTTGCCTTAAGGGCCTGCATTAGATCCTGAGTTGCTTCAATCTCAGGAACCTTCGGTTCGTAGACCTCCTCCTTGCCCTTCATCTTCGCCTCAACTAATTCATTCAACTCTTCCTGGTACCGGTCCTTGTACTCCTTCAGGTTGAATGGTTTCTTCATGATTCTAATGAGTTGACCCGCTAATTCGAGTTCTTCGGGTGTGATCTCTACCGGCTTTCGGAGCTCCGGAAAGTCGCTTGGGTCGCGGATTTCGTCAGCGTAATGCATCGTCTCCATTAGAATTGAATTGCCGTACGGTCGCAGCGCCACTAAATGTTCCCGTTCGTGCATCACAACTCTCCCTACGGCAACTTTGCCGTTGGCCTGGAGGGCTTCGAGAAGTAGGAAGTACGGTTTCTTCGAATCCTCGGTGGGAACGAGAAAGTAGCTCTTGTCAAAGTAAATCGAATCGAGCTTGTCCAAGTCGACAAATCGTAATATCTCGATGGCTCTGCCGGATTTGATCTCGATCTTTTCAAGGTCTTTGTTGGTTAGGGCGACGTATTTGCCCTTCTCTACCTCGTACCCTCTGATGATGCTGGCCCACGGGACTTCTTTCTTTTCCTTCATGCAGATGCGTTTGAATTGGATGGGGCTCTTGTCTTTCGGGCAGAGCAGGCGTAGGCCTATTTTATGCTCGGAGACTGCACCGAATCCCTTTACTGGTATGTTTACGAGGCCGAAGGTGATGGAACCGCTCCAGGTAGCTCTCGGCAACTTTTTGACCCATGAAAAGGACCTATACTCGTGTACTTCAACCGTGCCCTCGAACAACCCCCCATCTAAGCTGATTTCTGCCAAACCGAACATGGAATCAGAGATGGTTTAACCTGCTCACAATGCAATGAGCCTCAATCTCCAACCAATGGTCAAGCTAGTCTCTAAGAGGGTCAGCCTTGTCAGATAAAGAACAATCCGTCCTGGTCGCAGGGCGTAAGCTTACTTTAAGCAACCTGCAGAAGGTTCTCTGGCCGAACGAAAAGATAACGAAAGCTGAAGTGATAAAGTACTACGCCGACCTTAGCGAGTACATTATTGCCTTTCTAAGAGACCGCCCCATAATGACAAAACGGTATCCGCAGGGGATAACTGAGCAATACTTCGTCCAGAAACATTTTCCCCATGTACCATCATGGGTGAAGTTGTTTTACTTCAAGTCGGAGAATTATGTGCTCTGCAACGACCTTCCCACTCTGATCTGGCTTGGGAACCTTGCAGCGATTGAGATCAACCATATGTTGGCAAGGAAACCGAGCGTTAGTCGGCAGGACATTGTTCTGATCGACCTCGACCCGCACCCCCCGGCCGGATTCAATGAAGCGAAAATTGCGGCTCGAGGAGTAGTCACAATCCTTGACAGGTTGGGATTAGAGTTCCTACTAAAAACATCAGGTGCAGACGGCCTTCACTTCTTCATACCAATCGAGCGAAGATACGGCGTTGAGAAGATCAGGAGGTTCGTCTATGTGATAGGGAAACTAATCGAGAAGGCCGACCCAAAACTGGCAACGGTATCGACGAGGGCAGCCAAAAAGAAAGGGCATGTGTACGTAGACTTCTTGCAGAACGGATTGGAGAAAACGATCACCGCGCCTCTCAGCATAAGGGCGCTACCTGGAGCTCCCGTCTCCTACCCGCTAACCGTCGGACAGTTGGACAACGAGAAATTGGCCCCGCAACAATTCTCCATTCGGAATGCGCCACACAAATCTCCTTCGCTATGGAGAATGTTGCAAGTAAACAAGATGTCGCAGAACCTGGAGCAAGCCTTCTCGAAACTAGGTATGAAAACCTAGCCGGGTAAGTATTTTCTGACTTGCGCTTCAACTTCCTCGGGACTTACGACATGCACATTGTTCCCTACGTGACCGAGCAGTTTTCTTGCTTTATCGTGCACTTTTGCTGGTGCAATAAGCAGAACCGGAATATTATGGGTTCTACATGCGACGAGCATATTGTCCAAGAGGAGCTCGAACATTGCCGTACGGCCTTGCTCAGCCGGTATGACCTTGTGGAGATAACCAACTACCACATCCACTTCCCCTTTGGTAAGATGGTTGACGGGTTTCCCATGCGCGTCCCAAGTATTCGCAATAGGTAAGGTTTCATGGCCCTCCGTCGCCAAAATCGTCAATAGCAAAGGATCCGTACCCTCGAAGTAACCAACCTTCCCCATCCTTTCCGCCTTCACAATGAACGTACTAAGGTTCCAAACGGACAGTTAATGAACCTATGCCGTTCAAGTGCGTGGCTGATGAATACTATGCGAGAAACACCCGTAGTCAAAAGATGGGCAAGAATCGGCCCACGAGACTCATCTTGGATGATCCACGTTCCAACTGCAGGACTCTGCCTGTCAAGCTTCGTGATAATACGCAAAGGCAATTCCATACTTCTCGGCCAACCACATGTATCCAGTGCCTGGGCTGAGAAGGGCGGTTACCCGACGCGCCACGCAGCTAAACTCGAGAAGAGCGACTCTTGGCTACTTCCCGCAACCCATTTGCTTATGGAGGAATCTCCAGATCATGCGGCCAAGAGAATTGCGAACGAATGGATGGGTGTGAAGGGCAGACCACGTTTTCTGATGGTTCAGTCTCACCTTCGTCCGTCGGAGACTGTGAAGACTCGAAGGTGGCGAACAGGATTCAACCATTGGGATATTTGCTTCGTCTACGAACTCAAGACTGGAACGAAACCATCGGCAAAGCCATGGTGGAAGGAGACCAGATTCTTCTCCTCCTCGGAAATCCGTAAACTCTCTCTGGGTCGCGGACACAAAGACGTTCTAAATGCCGCACGTACTCCCTAATTCAGGGCTGCGGCTAACTAGTAGGGTTTGACGGAAACGGCCGCCTGACAGAGTCTACTCGAGAACCGCCTTTTCGCGGTGTCGACTATTTCCGGCAACCGCTCCGTAGAGCAAGAGTAGTGCGCCAAGTAGCGTAAGTGGGACGGCGAACAGAAGGTTAGGGTAAATTGTTACATTGCGTGCCGGGTTCTCCAGGTTTACGACAAGCGGCATCGGCGCAGAGACCAAAACAACCGCTATGACGGCTACACCCAGGATGATTCCAAGCTTATTCATGGCCACGTACCTCCCACAGGGGTTCTTCAGCTACGTTCGTATCGATAAACTATAAGGGTGGGCGGCTTATTCTCCTCGCGCAGTGAAAAACCTTTGATGTCTAGGTTCGAAAAGGAAGGCCAGCGTTTAATCTGCGACAAATGCGGCTTCGAAACCAACAGCCAAGAAATATTTGCACTTCACAAGAAGAACTGCCCTAGAATTTAGACCGCCCATTCTCCCCAAGGCTTCTTTTGGCCATCTCCTCCTCAGGTGGCAGGTCCGACCATGGGTAGATTGGTTGAAGGATTCTCTTTTAACGACTTCTGCCTGAAGTGCCAGCGGGTCTCAGAGCATAAGGTTGAGGTTGAAGGCAAGGAGTTCTTTGGCGTATGCTCTTCATGCGGACAAAGGCAGATGATGGCAAATCTGAGCCAAGTCTACTATCCGCAGTCGGAATTGTGGGTCACCAGATTCAAGATTGGCAATCTGCCGAGCGTCGTCGCAGGAAAATTGTTGGACGCCGCTAAAGATGGCATGGCAAGTCATGATGACTGACGGGGCACAGACCTGATTCTAATTCGCTTCGTATGAACGCGCCGGACAAGCGCACGCAATGAATTATCTGACTATCATTCGATTTTCGAATTCTCCTCGCGCAAATTTCCGTGATCTTGCGTTTAAGTGTTTGATGAGAAAGAAAACATTTCGGGATTCATTGCAGCATTTTGGTTTTTCGAGGGACTGCGAACCAATTTTAGTGATGACGCGGAATATTTTGGAAGAAAAATTTTCACGTGAACTTTTTTTCGCGACGAAGCAACTCTTATATGTTAATTGCTTATTCATACTGAAAATCAGAGATTTCTAACGGGAGGATTCTGAGTAAAAACAATGCCCTCTAGACCTTACTCTTATCGGCATGTAGTTGCGACGCTACACGGTTGCCGCGCCGACCTTCTCGACGATAAACTTCTTCTCGAGACGACTTTGATCGCGATTCGCGACGCAAACATGCAACTTGCGAGAACTAAGATGCCCAACCCCCTAGTGTACAGGGTTGAGGATGATGTCATGGGTGGGGGAGTTAGTGTGAACGCTTTAATCACCACAAGCCACCTAACGCTCCACACATCCAGGAAGTACCGAACCGTAGAGTTCGACTGCGCCACATGCGGGTGCAACAGTAACCCGTGGGCTGCGCTGGACTTGTTTAGGCAGACGCTTAAGCCGACTCACGTCACAATGCAATACCAACATGGAGAGCATCCAATGCTGACCCTGCCACCGTTAAAGGTGCCTTCTAGGCCGAGACGCCCTCAGCAAGCAGCAGAATTGAGCTACTGAGCAGCCTCTTTCTCGCCCTCAGCCGCAGCGAGTTCGAGCTTTCTTACGGCGTTTCCTATCTCATCCAGCAACGCCTGATCCACCTGAGGTTCAAGGCTTAGGATTATCAGGTGTACGGCCGTCCGATACATAGCCACGAAAACCTTGTCATATCTGACCGTCAACCGCCTCATCGGACCACAAAACGGCCTCAACTTCTCGGCGGAATCGATCATCAAGGGCGCAGCCATTTTCATAAAGTCTCGATCGGTTTGCGCAGGGGTGAGAGAGGAGACACCCTCCCTCATTTTCGATTCGATAAGCTCGTACCCGGGATTGAGAATCGCCACATACCTGATCCGCTTGTCTAGCTTGAAGATATTCTCAGTCACTGCTTTGATGTCGAGCATGCGATTGCGCACCCAACCATAAGGCGCATTGGTACGTACTCCCTCATATGAGCTTGCACTCCAGATTTGGAGATTACGGTGCAACGCTTAATTGAAAGCGCTCCTGCTAGGAACGTAGCGGCGTCACCCGAAATGCTCGATTCAACCAAGATACGACACGAGATAGCCAAACTATACGACAGAAACCCCGAAGGGTGGCGCGTCTTGGTAGGAAGAGACAAATCGGGTTTCTACGACGCATTGATCTCACACGATACGGAGGCCTGGCAGCTGAAGGAGTACCAAGTCAACCCCTACAAGTTCGTAGGCCTAGGTTCGAGACTTCCAAGCCTACCCGGCGGCCCCCTGCTTCCTCGCGAAGAACCATTTGGCTTACGTGCTATCGGGCTTGACCAGATGAAAGAGATCGCCACCGTCATAGACGACCCCACTTCAATGAGCGAACTCGCCGCAAAACTGTTGAGCCGAAAACCCGTGAGCGCAAGTGAGGCAGTGGAAAGTCCAGTCGTCCTACAAGGGCCTATACTCCAATCCACAAGACCATTGGAAGCACTCTCCTCCGCCCATACGAAATTAGACGAAAAACTGAGAAAAGAGCTAAGGAACCTAGTTAACCGGGAATTCCGCCACACGGTAACACCCTACATCTAGAAGAGTCGTCTCTAGACCCGCCGCCGTCGAAAAAACAGTAGAAAGGCAGCATCTTATGCGATTGGCATCTAAACAAGATTCAATTCATCCATGAAACCTGCGGCAGGCGGTGACCATCCTGCAAAATGTTGATCCCGTCTACATGCTACAACCCCTTATAGTAATCGGGTTCAGCATCGGAACGATTCTCTATTGGCATCGGAAAGAGCCGATCACCAAGTACGTGTTGGGCTTCTCGCTATTGGCCTACGGCGGAGCCGTCGTCGCGAAAGTCGCCTTTCAATATCTAACCGCACCAACCTTTCTTTCACTATCGCAAGGCTCACTCTGGCTACTGGGACTCTACCTAGGCCTTCAGACCGTGTTCTTTGAGGTAGGCGGAGCATTCCTGGTCGCCCGGTTCGCGGTGTCAAGGCGCTGGATGAAGAAGAGTGACGGCGTAGGCTACGGACTGGGCCTTGCCTTTTGGGAAAATGGCGTACTCCTCGGCGCCACCTCACTATTGAGCCTAATCTTCTACTCTATCACCATATCAGACGGCGGAGTGGCCGCGGAGAACCTCTACAGTCTTCTATCAGGATCTCAACCACAACTCTTCTACGCGCCCCTTCAAGCTCTGCCATTCATCGCCTGGGGTATTCTCGAGAGGATCTCTTCGCTGATGGCGCATCTGTCGTGGGGTCACCTCTGCGTCAAGTCGGCCGTAACACGCAGGAAGAAGTACCTCTTCCTCGCATTGCCGATGGGTTTGATCGACTTTCTAGTTCCCTTCGCCGCAACGATGCCCACCTCTCTCTTCGAGATCATAGTGTTCATGTTAGCCTCACTCTGTGTGTTGGCAACTGTATACGCAACGAGAAAATGATTCAGGAGGCAAGAACAGGGCGACCCCTATGCGAGTTCTTCCTCTACTCCCGGCCGGCTCAACGGTTGCGTAGGATTAGATGTGGGAATAGACGCCGTGACGGGCTCTCAATTCCTGCATGCCAAACGAACCTCTTCGTGCACTTTTCACGCTTAACATTTAATTGGTTTCACGAAACTGAGCGCCCTTCGGAAGTCCCTTGACTGAATCGATGATGGCGGCCAGGCTACACAGAATTGGTGCAGACCTAAGGATAGATCGAGTCCCGGTTCCAAGAATAGGGCCTAACGATATTCTCATAGAGGTTAGGGCGAGTGGAATCTGCCATTCCGACCTAAATTACAGAAATGGAGTCGCACACGTAAGCAAACTTCCCATTACGCTTGGACATGAAATCGCCGGCATAGCCGTGAGGAAAGGCGGAAGAGTCAGGAATCTTAGGCTGGGAGAGAGAATACTCGGCCATTACGTTGTGAGTTGCGGACGGTGCTCCTACTGCCGTTCTAACCGGGAGAACTACTGCAACTCGTACCGAATGATTGGAAAGGACTTGGATGGTGGCTTCGCCCAATACGCGGCTATCCCGGCCGCTTGTGCGGTTAGGTTGCCGGAGACGATACCGTTCGAACAGGGCGCCATTATGGGCTGCGCAGTCCCAACCGCTTACCACGCCTTGCGCAGGAGCCGAGTGGGGCCGAGGGACACTGTGGTCATCATCGGGGTTGGCGGCCTTGGAATGCATGCCGTTCAACTAGCCAGGCGAATCTTCCATGCGAGAAGAGTCATTGCCGTCGACAGATTCGATTGGAAACTCAAAAGTGCCAAAGACTCTGGAGCCGACGAGATCGTTAACGCAGTTACTCATGATCCCGTAAACGCGGTAAGCAGGCTGACTGGCGGTAGGCTCGCAGACGTAGTTCTTGACTTCGTAGGCTCCGTCAGAACAAATCAACAAGGGCTCAGCTGCCTCGGAAAAGGAGGACGATTAGCCTTAGTCGGCATAGACGCAGAGTCGATGACCGTTTCTCCCTACAAGACGATGATCGGGAAAGAGCTCGAGATCATTGGAGTAGACGATCATCTCAAAATAGAACTGAAAAACCTCGTCAACTTCGTAAAGTCTGGACGATTGGACCTTTCACGGTCAGTAACACATAGAGTGACGCTGGATGATATCAACGAAGGTCTCAGAAGTCTAGAGGATAAGAACGAGAAGCCAGTGAGGGTAGTAGTTTCAATGGGAGACGGATAGTTTTCCTGAACGTTTCGCCAGGATGCATGCGGCCGCAATCGCGATCATTGTTACCAGCGCCATCAGGTCTGGTTGGAATTCGGGTACTGCCGCCGCTGGGGCTTGCGGCTGAAGGAAGAAGTTCACTGTTGTATTAGACCCGTCGGTGACAGTCACGTTCACCGGCGGGGCCCAATATACGGGGTTGTAGAAATCGTAAACCGAAACGTTGTACGTCCCCGCGGGAATCCGTATCAGATAGAATCCGCTGAAGCCAGAGAAAGCTTCGAACGTTTGATTCCCATTCTTTGCGTAAATTTGAGACCAGTCGACGACATTTCCGCTCGGAGATACCACCATACCGCTAATGGTTCCCCCGGGGCCAAAGTCCCGTGGAGCGGAGGAAGCGAAGGCCAGGTTACTTCCTGCTAGAAGTAACGAGATACCGAGCAGAGACACGATGAGAACCCTAGCTAATGCCAACTCGATTCACGACCGGAGACTGAGAGATTTGTCTAATTGACGATAAAAGACTTCGTAAGAACTCGTTGCGATGTGGCTCTCGAGACTAAAGCGTCAGCGTAATCCTGGAATGCGGTTACGAAACTTCAGGATTTGAAAGGAGGTGAAGTGAGTTAGGAAGCTGACACCTATCGCCGTCAGAAACGAGGGTGCTACTCCCCACGCGATAATAGTCAACGAGAGGATTAAGAAGAATACAATGAAGGTGATTGAGCCTACGACGACGCCCCTCAGTAGCTTGATCGCTTCTTCTCCGCCCTGTGATCGGTGAACGAAAACCGTGAGGGTCGTAGCGTAGACTGGGAAAGGTGAGAGTAGCCCGGTGAGTTGCGGCCCGAGCAGGGGAGCAACGGCTGTTATCAGAATTACCAGGACCGTAGCGGAAATCATGCGTGCCGGCAATTCCCAGTGCGTTCGCCAGGGAGCTGTCACATCGGACCCGACATGCGGCATCAGCAAGGCACACACGACTAGAACGAGTATCGAAAATGCAAATTCGGCAAATAGAGGTAAAGCTAGGCCGTTTAGTAGGAAAGTGCTGACAAAGAACGCGGTAAGCCCCGTTAACGTGCTTGGGAACCACATCAGTCTTTTCGCCACTCGACCGTAAGCCAAACAGAACACGAAGACGGAAGAGATACCAAGCATGATACCTCCCGATGCCTTGTAAGCGAAGAAATTACCCTGTTCCAAAGCCAGAAAGAACGCGACAAGCGCTGAGGTGAATGGCAGGCCAATGAGCCAACCACTTACCGTCGTACCCCAACGTCGGCCGGCGAGACTGATCGCGGCTACGAATACAGGAACGAGCACAAGTTTGGGTATGAAAGTGACCCAATCTATGGTTAACATTGAAGACCCGGAAGCATCGATCCATCAAACAACCGAAGAGGGCCTCGCGATTTCCGTTTCAAGACTACTCTAAGCGAAACTTCTAGGTTAGGACCGATCATTAATTCGTGCCATTTTCCACCAAACCCTACTTCTCATTCTTCGCATACGTATCAAATTCATACCATCGTCTCCTAACCGCACATTCAAGATTCCGTCGAGAGCATCCTTAAGAGGCTTATACAGCCCACGCACTTCTGTGATAGATAATTTCGGGTTGACACCTGGGACTAAAAGTTATGCCCTGTCTGGAGAGCACCCCGCCTATGGTACATAATGTGGTTCTGAGCGATAACGCATGGGCGGAGGCGGTTGATTGGTGAGATTAAATAGCGGCTTTTCGGCTGGTTGCGTTCGATTCATGGGGCGAAGTCGTTGAACCCGGTCGAAGTTAGCCAACTCTCCAAGACATTCGTGACGAGGGAGGGTAAGCTATTTCGAAAGGTTCCAAAGAGCGTCGTGGCAGTGGACAGCATCGACTTCAACGTTCCCGATGGCGAGATCTTCGGCTTGCTCGGCCCCAATGGGGCTGGGAAGACGACCACCATCAAGATGCTCTGCACCTTGATCACACCAACCTCGGGGGACGCCCTCATCAACGGGTTCAGCATCGCGAAGGACCAACAGAAGGTCCGCGAGAACCTCGGCGTGATGCTAACCGGCGAGCGGACCCTGTACTGGAAGTTGACCGGGCAGGAGAACCTAGAGTACTTCGGCGCCCTCTACCATCTCGACTCTACATACGCAAAGAACCGGATCCCAGACCTGCTGAAACTAGTGGGGTTGGACGACCGTCAAGACACGTTAGTTGAGAATTATTCGACTGGGATGAGGATCCGCCTGTCGTTCGCGAAAGCGCTGCTTAACGATGCGCGTGTTCTGTTATTCGATGAACCCACCGCGAGCCTCGACCCGCAATCATCCCACCTGATCAGAGACATAATACTAAACCTGAAGCGACAAGGCCACGCCATAATCCTGACCACACATAACATGGAGGAGGCTGATTTGTTAAGCGACCGGGTGGCGATAATTGACCACGGCAAGATCGAAGCCCTCGCATCCCCGTCGGAACTAAAACAGAAAGTGAAGAGCTCCGACATAATCGAGATTGAGGCTAGAAACCTAACTCAGCCGGTAGCGGACGCGCTACAATCCTTAAGCGAAGTCTCGAAGGTGGGCCTCACCTCCTCCCCTAACACCGGCGGCGAGTCTGAACTATTGCGGATTCATGCCGAGAAAGGCAAGGAGGTTCTGCCTCGCATCTTAGAATTCCTTGTCCGCAAGCAGGTGACCATCACCCACGTTAGCTTCATCGAACCGACGTTAGAAGACGTCTTCATAGCGGAGACGGGCAGGAGCCTGAGGGATTAACCTGAAGACAAACACCGGCCTGAAGACGGACCTGCAAGCGTTGACAGCGATTTTCTGGAAAGGCCTTAAGCACCACATGAGATACCCCGGCGAATTCTTCATCTTCCTAATGCTCCCCTTCCTCTTCACCTTCCTAATCCTCGGCATGGGAAACGCAGTAGCGGGAAGCAACGCCGCCTCATACTTCGCATCACGAACAGGAACGGCGAATATCGTAATTTACGAGATTCTAGGCAGCGCGGTTTGGATGGTCAGCTGGGTTGTCATCGAGGACGTAGGCACAGGCATTCGGGACGAACAGATCAAGGGAACACTTGAACAGAATTTCATAGCCCCCGTTCGCAGATTCACCCTGCTAGTAGGCTTGAGCCTAACAGACGTGGTAATCACATCCGCACTCTTCCTCATAGTAGTGGGCGTGGCGGTCGCTGTAGTCGCGCCCTCAAGTTTCCTCAACATAATCCCAGCATTTCTAATGCTACTAATCGGCCTAATCCCCCTATTCGGAATCGGGTTTCTCTTCGCGGGATTCGTGGTCCGATTCAAAGAACCTTACATTTTCACGCAGATGGTTAACCTAGTCTTCGCCACGCTGACCGGCACGTATTATCCGGTAACGCTTCTACCGTACTGGGTCCAACTTCTCTCAGGCGCGTTGCCCCAAACCTACGTTATCGCAGACATGCGCCGAATCATGCTGGCAAACCAGACATTGGTAAACCTCTACGGCAGCCTCTTCGTGCTCCTCTCCTTAGCCCTCGCATATCCAATCATTGGCTACGCGGTCTTCAGGCGGGTTGAAAGAAAGGCGGGTGTGACAGGTGAATTCTCGAAGTACTAACTATCCATCCCGGATGTTCAGTGAATTTCGGGCCTCGTTCGTTAAGGACCTGAGGTCCTACTTCCGGTACCCGGCTTGGATCGTGGGCGAATTCGTCAGCACACCGCTTTGGTTCTTCTTCTTCGCCCTGGGAGTGACACTGTTCGCTCCCGTGGCGACAACCGTGCGTGGGTTCAGCAGCGGGCTAACCACCTTCTTTTTCGGTTTCATCTTCATAGTCCTCTTCAGCACATCGGTATGGGGTGTAGGACAGAGCGTTAGAAATGAGCAAGAGTCCGGAACCTTGGAACAATTCTTCCTCACGCCCGCAAACCGTGCCACGCTGATTTTGGGGCGATGGGCTAGAATATTCCTGACAGACTCGCTGATCATCGGCTACACAACCCTGCTCCTATACCTGCTGGGCGGGACGGCCATTACCATTCTCAACCCCGTCCTCTTCCTCTTCGCAGTAGGCTTGTACGAACTCAGCCTGATTGGTTTTGGATTATTCATGGCAGGGCTGACGATGCGCATCAAAGCCTACAATTCCGTTGGTAACATGATCTTCTTCGGATTCATGATCTTCACCGGCGCCCTCTTCCCCATAACCGTCTTACCCACACCAATCCGTTACTTCTCCATGGCAATCCCATTCACCTACCTAAATGACATAATGAAACACGCCGCACTCGGCACACAAACAATCCTACCCGAAACGCTCGAGTACCCAGTCGCTATCCTAGCAGCAATCGGAATGCTCATCTTCGGATTTGTGGCATTCAACAGAATTGAACGGGACGCACGGATTCAGGGCAGCATCGCCACCAGCTAAACCTCGAGTGCAGGTTTTTGTTTGGATTTCAAAGAACTCGGAAAGTCGGGGATCCGAGTTTCAGCGATTGGGCTTGGGACTTGGCAGTGGGGTGCCCGGGAATGGGGTTGGGGGCGAGAGTACGGGAGAGCGGATGTGTTCGCGGCATTTCAGAAGGCCCTTGAGTTCGGCGTTAATTTCGTTGACACGGCCGAGATTTATGGTTGGGGCAGATCGGAGCGGCTTGTGGGTGAGGCTATCAGAGGGCATCGGGATGAGGTCGTCATTGCCACGAAGGTCTGGCCTTGGAACCTGACCTCAGGTAGGTTGCTCCGAGCCGCGGACCGGAGCGCACGCAGGCTTGGTGTTGACGTCATCGACCTTTACCAAATCCATTGGCCGAACCCAATCTTCCCCATCCGAAACACAATGAAAACCATGAAGAAGTTGGTGCGGCTAGGGAAGGTGCGCCTTATTGGAATCAGCAACTTCAACCTACCAAGGACGAAGGGAGCTCAAGACGCCCTCCGGCCCTTGGAATTGGCCTCAAACCAAGTCCGATACAACCTGATGGATAGGAGAATCGAGACAGACCTCCTGCCCTACGCTCAAACCTCCAATATCACAATCATCGCCCATACCCCGTTGGCCCGTTCCCTGCTAACCGGTAAGTACAGCTCTCAGAGTAGACCCCGCACGCTAGTTCAGGCGGCCAGCCCACGCTTCTCTCCCCGAAACCTGACACGGCTCAGCAACCTCCAACAAACCATCTCAACCATAGCTGAGGGCCATAGCAAGACGCCCGCGCAGATTGCGTTGAACTGGCTGATCGGTAAGGAGAACGTGGTGGCAATACCCGGAACAAAGACACCGGCCCATGTCGCGGATAGTGCCGGAGCCGTCGGTTGGCGCCTCACCGAAGCGGAACGTAAGGATTTGGAAGCGGCCGCGTCAGGAATCACGACCGACGGGATTAGCGGCATTCCAAACCTATTGCGTGCCATCATGCACGAGCTAGTCCCAAAGAAACAATCCGTGAGGAAATGACTGTTCGTGCATGTTTTAAGCGAGCGATGCGGATAGTGAGGATTGCTTCAAGGCGCGAATGTAGTTGGTTGCCACGCTTCGGCTGGGGTATTGGGCGGCACAGGAGCAGTACGACCCGCAACGCCTTCTCCAGTACGCGGTACATGCCGAAGTAGTTGGCTTCGACCTTATCGTCACCAGCGACCACTTCCACCCCTGGAGCGACACCGGCGGCCAATCTGGGTTTCCATGGATCTGGCTCGCTTCAGCCGCCGAGAAGACCAAGAAGGTGGAGCTGGGAACCGCGGTTACCACACCGCTTTTCCGTTACCATCCCGCCATCGTGGCCCAAGCTTTTGCGACCCTCGACAACCTCTACCCCGGCCGTATATTCGTCACGCTAGGCACAGGGCACTCAATGAATGAAACTCCATTGGGCTTCAAGTGGCCTGGGTTCGAGGAGAAAGTGATTAGGCTTCAGGAGGCGTTGGAGATAATTGAGAAACTGTGGGCCGGCGACTTCGTCACATACGAGGGAAAGTACTACTGCCTGAACAAAGCGAAGCTCTACACCAAACCGAAAGGCAAAATCCCCGTATACTTGGCCACTTCCAACGAACGCATAGCAAGATTAGCCGGACAGTTCTGCGATGGTATACTAACGAACCCGCGAGGGTTGGATCAGTTCATGAAGAACGTCCGGGCGATGGAGAGAGCCGCCACAAAGGTTGGAAGAGATCCCGCGAAGCTGAGTAAGAGCATGGAGTTCAAGGTCGCATACGACATAGACTACAACAGAGCATTGAAGTCGGCCATGTTCTGGGCTACCACGGCCATTCCGAGAGAGAAAAGGGAGAACGTTTGGGACCCGCGAGAACTCCAAGCCTTAGTGGGAACGGCGGAGGAGAAGAAGATTAAGGAATCATGGCTCATCACGACCGACTCCGACGACATAATCAAACGCCTAGGTGAATTCCTGAAGTTGGGATTCGACACGGTCTACATACACAGCGCCAGCCCAATCGAAGAACGCTTCATCAACCTCCTAGGACGCGACATACTCCCATGGATGCGTGAATACTATGAAAGCCTCTTCGCCCCGGTACGCACCATAGCAGCCGAATAACCGCAAAAAATAACCAAATGCGACTTCTACGGTTGGAAGAGCCACTTTGAGTGATCTTGTTCTCGAAAGTAAACTGCCTGTTCGCCATATGCGGGAGAGCAGGCGTTTGAGTTTCATTCTCTATGAGGCATTATACGGGCCGGTTGTTCTGGCTCGAAGTATCTACCGTCAGCTAGTTGTGTTGGGTATGATGTTTGTTTTTGGCGCTTTGATATTCGGTCTGTACGAGCACCTGCCTCCGCTCGACGCCATGCTGGCGTCGGTCTCCACGATAACGACAATAGGCCTGTACGTTCCGAACGGCGGCAACTTCCTAACCCTGAACAGGACGGAGGCAACTCTTCTTATTCTGATGATCATAATTTCAGTCGGAGCCGGGGCATCCATCGTGCAGAGCACAGTGAATAGCGTGGTGAACGGGGATATGGCGAGAGGGGAAGCGGACAAGCGGCTCATCGCCCGGTTGAAAGGCCACGTGATCATTTACGGATACACGCACATGGGCAGGTACGTTGCCGATAAGCTGGAGGAGCTGGGGTTAGATTATGTGGTGATCTCAAGAAACCCAACCGTATACCAAGAGCTGCTCAACAAAGACATCTTCGCCGTGATTGAGCATGAGACCCAACCAATCGAAGCCCTAACGGCGGCGGGGGTGGATAAGGCGTCGATGATCATCGTCTCTCACTCCGATGATTCCGACAATATGCTCTTCGTCCTCAGCGCCCGCAAACTGAGACCGGACATTAGGATCGTCACAGTTGTGCACGACTCGAACCTGATGACGATGGCGAAGAACGCCGGCGCAGACGTAATAATTCCCGCCTCAGTAACTGTAGGCCATTTGCTTGCGTTGTCGGCGATTACGAAAGATATTGTGGGTGTAGTCTTCTCGGAGAAGATTGGGACTAAGGAGATAGCCGAATTCTCCATCTTCAAATCCTCCCCCCTAATCGGGAAAGGGGTCGAGGACATCGCCGACCTAGCCGTGATCATCGGGATCGTAAGAAAGGAACAGGTTCTTCACGTCTACGACCCGAACTTTAGGTTCGAGGAAGGCGACACACTACTCGTGCTTGGGGATCCTTCGAAGCTACAGGTTCTCGAGAAAGAAGCTCAAGCAACCTAACCACGCGTCGGAATCATGACCGAGAAACCAACCGGAGCCTGGTATGCGGCCGGGGGAAGCAGAGTTCGTGAATTCTACACGATACTCCATCCCCCGTACACGTCCATGGTCCTCTCTTACATCCTAATCGGAGCAATGCTCTCACCCACCATTCACATCGACAGAGTAGCTCTCACTTTAGTGGCGTATTTTCTCGGCCTCGGTTTCTCCGCCCACGCATTGAATGAGCTACATGCAGCCCATTGGACTGAGGGACTGGGCAAGAGGGAGCTAATGGTGTTGTTTGTAGTGCCCCTCGTCTGGGCGTTGGCCATAGGGGCTTACGGCCTACTGGACCTATACGTCGTCTCCGGCTCAACCCTTCCCCCGCTGGTATTGTTGCTAGTGATTCTGCTTGAGACCTTCTTCCTCTACGCTTACAACACGGATGCGTTCAAAGGCCGATTCCATAGTGACGCCTGGTTCGCATTCTCATGGGCGGCCCTGCCGACGTTGGTTAGTTATTATGTGAACGCTTTGACGATAACCCTGGGAGCCGCATTGGCCGCGGTGGCAATGGCCGCAACGGCTGGAATCGAGATCAACCTCTCACGATGGTGTAAAGAGTTAAGGAGACGCAGCACGCTAACCGAATTGCAGTTCAGCGACGGTACCAGCCAAAGCATGAATACACTGCAACTTGTGGCTAGGCCAGAGAAAGCGCTCAAGTTAATCGTAGTGGTTGTGGATATGATGGCGATATGCTTGATCGCTTACAGATTGCTAGCCTAAATGCTCTAGTCGTGACTTCCGTAGTGAACTGAAACAACGGGACGAAACTCTTCAGGCGATTTTTACGAATTCGTGTTGGATTGTTGAATTGCGGCCTCAACTAGCTCGATCACGCCAGCCTGCCTCGCCCTCTTTCTTAGGTATAGATAATCGAGCTTGCCTCTCTGCAGTGCCAGAACCGAGAACGCATCCAGCTCGTCTTGCACTCCTCGGTCTGCCCTGGCGAGTTTGTTTACCACGAAGTCTTCTGGACCAATTGCGTACATCTCAAAATTGTCGTTGAAGGGTCGGACCTTCACACGCCGGCGTAAGAGTTCATGGTCGAACGTGACACCATCGGGTTTGGTCCAAAGTTCAACTTCCAACATTTCATCGAGATCAGTCACAACGAAAAGAGGTGCGTCGCGGTTTGGAGGTGACGGAACTTGGTAGCCGAGGCTCTGCAAATATCGTTGGAGTGCCACGGTTTTCTCGTAGTTTGACGCGATTGCTACATCCACGCCGGCCGTAGCTCGAATCCGTCCATAAGCGGCTAGGGCCATTCCTCCTATGAGCATCGATTGAACTGAGAGTTCATCGAGCGCGGCGCTGAGCTTTCGCAGTCCTTTGAATGTTCCGGGCAATCTGGTTTAACTCCTGAAATCGTTCGTACGGCGAGATCCCACTCTCAATCAATGTCCTTGCGAGCTCCGCTTGATGCAGAGCTTTTCTAACGTCGTTACCGTTGCTGAGAAGCGGTAGTTTCCTGAGGCGTTCGTATTCTGCTACGAATCGTCTGCCTAGAGACGTTACACGTAAATACTGCCTGGGACGGCCCACCAGAGCTTCTCTCGCAATCTCCTGAGCCAGAAGACCATGTTCCTTTAACTCTCTAATCAGCGCAATCGTATTGTCATGCCCTCGGCCCATCGCTGTCACAACTTCCGACACGGACAACCTAGCCCCAGAACATCGGGCAAGAACTCGAGCGGCTTCCTCGATTTGCATCTTTCCTCCCGCGGATTTATTCCTAATTCAGGAATAAATAGTCTACGGAGCTAAGTAATGAAACATAAACAATTGCTGGGCGCTATTCAATGGTTATCGATGGCGGTTTGTCGAGCAATTCTTTCTTGGGCTTAATTCCTAAGCCTGGTTGTGTGCTTGCGGCCATTCGGCCGTTGACGCGGGTTGGTGCGCCGTCGGCGGTTTTGACGGTTACGTAGCTGTTGAAGTCGGTTGTGGTGAATAGGAATTCGGTTGGGGTGCTGTGAGCTAGGTGGGCGATGGCGGCGGTGATTATGTCGCTACCCCACGTGTCCTCTATCGTTAAGGCTATGCCAAGTGAGACGCAGAGCTCGCGTATTTGACGGGATTTCGTGAGGCCGCCGAACTTGCTAATCTTAATGTTCACCACGTCCATCCCTTGATCCGCGTTGGCTCGTAGTAGAGCTTCGATGCTGTCTATTGTTTCGTCGAGTATGAAGGGGTGGTCGGTGTGGCGGCGAACCGAGAGACATTCCTCGTAGGTTAGACAAGGTTGTTCAATGTATACGTCGATGTCCCGCACGGCGCGAACGACTCGCATGGCGTCGTGCATTAACCAGCCAGTGTTTGCGTCGGCCACCAGCCGGTCACCGGGTTTGAGTTCGGCCGCGACGGCTCGGATACGCTCCACATCCTCCTCAGGATCCCCGCCTACCTTTAACTGAAACCGCCGGTAACCTTCATTTCTATATTCCGCCACATGCTTTGCCATCGTTTCAGCCGGTTCCTGTGAGATCGCCCGGTAAAGGCCGAAATCTTCGCCGTACCGACCTCCCAGCAAGATGCAGACCGGTTGACCAGTAACCTTGCCGAGTAGGTCCCAGCAGGCCATGTCGATGGCCGATTTTACGTACGGATGGCCTTTCATCACAGCGTCCATCCGGCGATTGAGGTATGTGAGTTGACGTGGGTCCTCGCCCAGAAGATGCGGTCCCAGTTCGGCTATGCCCGCGCGTACTCCGCTAGGGTACGAGGCCAGGTAGGCGGAGCCCAGAGGGCAGACTTCCCCAAACCCGACGACCCCTTGGTCCGTCTCCACTCGCACTATCGTGCTGTCGAAGACGGTGACAGACTTACCCCCGGACCATTTGTAACTGCCTTCATGGATTGGAAGATCAACTTGCCACGCCGAGATCTTACTTATCTTCATTCTGAAAACCTTCAAGGAAAAGAGTGGATCGCTGCGCTTGGGTTCAACTCAAAGCGTGCAATAAAGCCGTCTCAATGTTTCCGCGGCCGTTTCTTGTTGACGGAGGCTAGGAATTCCCGCATTGTGGCCATGTATTTTTCACGTTCTTCCCAGAATACTAGGTGTGAGCTTTGCTGGAAGATGACCAGTTTAGAGCCCTTGATGCCTTTGTGTATGTTCCTCGCCTCTTTGGGCGACACCTCATCATACTTCCCAGCCGTGACTAATGTGGGTACGCGGATTTCTCCCAGCCGGTTCGTGACGTCCCAGTACCGGATGTTGCCGACGATTGTGAATTCGTTTGGGCCGTTCATGGTCCCGTAGACGGGTATACTTACGTGTTCGAGTGAGTAGGTGACTTCTTTCGGCCATTCCGGAAGACGACAGAGATAGGTCTTGTAGAAGACGTCGACGGCCTTTAGGTATTCGGGGTTCGTGTAGTCGCCCGCATCCTCGTACTTCTTCCTCACCGCGCGAACCTCTGGGGCGAGCCGTGCGTTGAGTTCTTCCATGCCCGCGATTGTGTTAGGGACGCTGGCTATGCCGCTGGCGCTTATGAGCGACTTCAAATTTCTCTGATATTTCAGAGCGTACGCTATGGCGAGAAGCCCGCCATAGCTTGAGCCCCACAGGTGAACCTTGCCAAGATTCATTTCACGCCTGAAGCCCTCCACATCCTCCACAGCCCGCTCGATCGTGAACAGCCTCAGATCCTTCGGCACATCCGACTTGCCGCACCCAAGCTGATCAGAGAAAACAACTCTATACCCATCCTTGGCCAAGTCTGCGATAGAGAGAATGTAATCATGTGTCATCCCAGGCCCGCCATGAAGGCACAGAATTGTTTCCGGATTCTCTGGCCCGAAGATCTTGTAATACAGCTTGTAACCTGAAACAGTAGCATAACCGTCCTTATAGTCAGACATGACCGTCATCACACCTACTGGTATCGAGTCTCTTGAGGACCATCGTGAAACTAAGGTTTGTCCTAATCGGTCCCGTGGGCGAAACTGAAGTAGGAATATTGGCGTTTATGCAATTAGAGTAGTGATAGCAGTTCGTAATCCATATCCAAGGGCGCAAGAGAGGCACGTAGCGTTTTGTGCGCAATAGCTATAAAATGGCACACGTATTAGTAACATGTGCGTAAGATGAGTGCTGTTACGCGAATAAGGCCGCGCTATGTTGTCACTCTTCCGCGGTCACTTAGGAAGCGCAGAAAGGTGAAGGTGGGTGACAATGTGGTCTGGTTGCCTGTGTCCGATAGAGAGTTTCTCGCAGTAGTTTTGCCTTCCGATCGTTATCGGGTGCTCGCGGATTTGATGAGCGGGATCGAGCTGTCTTATGAAGCGAAGTTGGCAGCCGAAAACGCGTATTTCTCGAGCGCAGCTAAGAAGGCTAGACGCTAGAATGCCCGTAGTTGAGTCCGAGTTTCTTCTCGCTCTTAGAGCTGATGACCGTAAGCACAAAGCAGCGATTGCGACTTTTGACAAGTATCCTGTTCTCGAATTCTGCGCGGCCGCTTTTCTTGAGATAGCCTGGCTCCTAAGGTCAAAGAGCAAAACTCCGACTGAAGTGTCTTTGACTCTATCTCTTCTCAAAGCGGAACTTGAGAGTCGAAATGTTGCGGAAATCCCCGTTACTGCCTCTCAAATCGGACGAGCGCACGATATCCTGACTAGACACCAAATGACTTTCTTCGATGCACTGATCCTAGCCAACGCGGAGGAGTCCCAAGATAGGCGAATCATCAGTGACGACAATAGTTTTGATTCAACTGGTACTGTGGAAAGGATTCCATTAAGATGAATATTTTTTCGACGAGAGTTGCTTCTCCGGCGGTGTCGCATGGCGCCGGGGGTGATTTGAACCGAGCTCGTTCCTTCAGGTTTGGCAGTTTCTTTGACCGCATCGAGGGCAAACATAGCAAGTTCCTTGAGTCGGGGGTTCGTAGCCGCAAGAATATGTCATAAGACATATTATTCCACCTAGCCGACGTTTATGATGATTGCGAGAGTTTGATTAAGCACTCTTATCTGTCAACCGATGGTTTTTCCTTGGTTGGTGGACATGGTTCTGACGAAGACGCTTGTTGCAGTCAGGAAGATCGAGGACCTCAATACGGTCCGTAGCTTCCTGCGGGAACGCGGCGAACATCCTAAGTTAATCATCGCGTACCTGAAACTTTCCGGGGGGGCTGAATTGGCATCGCTGAGGTTCCCGAATCCATTGGCTGATCCGGCGATTTACAGGAAGTGTTTGGAGGGCTTCAATTTCGAGATTGTCCCGTTAGAGTATGATGGGGCGAGACTTTCCGCGTCAGTTTATGTTGAAAGGGCCTTGAGGGATAAGTGTGATTCCATCCTGGTCGTTTCAAATAACCCGAAACCGCTCTTCGCCGCGGACCTTGCGGCAACGCTGGCGGTGGAGAGTCCGCTTCCGGTGATGGTGGTTAAGCCGTGAACGAAGACCTGTTCGACGTCGCCGACTACGCATGTCTTGTAACGGGTGCTTCGAGCGGTATTGGGAAGGTGATTGCGGAAGGTTTCGCTGAAGCCAGGAGCAAGGTTATGCTGGCCGCGCGGAGAAACGACCGACTAGAAGAGATCGCGAGCTCGCTGAGATCGCGAGGTTTGGAAGCCAAGTGGATACGATGTGACGTGGCGAATGAGGATGATGTTGAATCGGCCGTAAAGGCAACGGTCGACGCGTACGGTTCATTGGATTTGCTCGTGAATTGCGCCGGAATCACGCATGTGTCCCAAAGCACGGAGCTGAAGGTTTCGGATTGGCGCAGAGTATTGGAGGTTAACCTGACAGGCACATTCCTCGCCGCTAAACACGCCGCGAAACAAATGATGACTAAAAAGCGGGGTAAGATTGTCAATTTTGCTTCCGTCTACGGGGTTCTAGCAGATATATCGCCGGAACTTCCGTACTTCGCGTCCAAGGCAGGAGTTGTTGGCCTGACGCGGCAACTGGCTTTGGAATTGGCTCCGCACAATATTCAAGTGAATTCGATTGCACCAGGATTTTTCATATCCGAGATGAACAAACCCATCATAGAGGACACGGACGCGCTATCCTACACCCTATCCCGAATCCCGCTACGAAGAATTGGGAAAGCCTCCGAAATCCTAGGCGTCGTACAATTCCTAGCCTCAAAGGCATCGGATTACATCACAGGCCAACTGATAATCGTGGACGGCGGATGGACACTCTGGTAGAAAAAGCTCAGGCGCCACCGTAACGATTTAAAGACAGGTTTCGAGCTGTTAAGCTGCCATGTCAAAGCTGATTCTGGAAAGGGAGCTATAACTGATTAGAGAAAGACTCGAAGCAATCGAGGAGGCTCTCGACGAAGAGATGACGGCTGACTATAAGAAGGCGCTTGAAGAAGTGATTAAGGAACATCGGGAAGGCCAGACCATCCCCTTCAGCACGACTAGATCAAGGACCCGCAAGCGTTGAAGCTCTTTCTTTCGCGCAAGGCCGCGAAAGCGCTCAGAAATGAGATGACGGTTTGACGAGAAGATATCTGAACTCTGCCGAACATCCCCTCCCGCAGGCTGCAGAAAACTTAGAGGAGCACAGAATGCTTACAGGCTCAGAGTTGGTGACTACAGAGTCTTGTACGCAATCCTGAGGAAAGATGAGATTCTGATCTTCAAAATCGCTCGACGCGCAACCGCCTACAATTAAGATGATTGAGCCGTCATCCCTTGTAGGCGTTCTTCAGCGTAGCGATGTCGATCTTTTTCATTTTGAGCGTTGCGTTCATCACCCGTCCCGCCTTCTTAGCGTCCTTGTCGCCCAATAGCTCGCCCAGGATGGGGGGAGTGATTTGCCATGACAAACCGTATTTGTCCTTCAACCAGCCGCATTGCCCTTCTTCTCCGCCAGCGGACAGCTTCTTCCAGAACCGGTCCACTTCCTGCTGAGTCTTGCAGGCCACGGAGAACGAGATTGCCTCGGTGAACTTGAAATGCGGCCCACCATTGAGGGCGAGGAACCTCTGCCCCGCCAACTTGAACTCCACAACCATGACTGAACCAGCGGGCCGACCGTGTGCCTCCTTTCCCGCCTCCGTGTAACGTGTAACATTCAGAATTTTCGAATTCTTAAAAATGGAAACGTAAAATTTCGCCGCATCTTCGGCTTGATCATCGAACCACAGGAATGGAGTGATTTTTTGAGTCATTCTGTTACTCTCTTGCTTTGAGCTAATCTCTTCGTACCTGCCCTACGCATTTTGAGGTTGCTTAGCTCGGCCATAAACCATTCCGGTAAGGACTTCTCTTCATTGAATCGAAACGCTTGCGACGCGACCCCACTAGTGAGAGCGTTTTTTTCCTCTTGGGGTTTGCTAGCGTTATGAGTGTGCAGTACGTCACTGTGCCGTAATGCGAACATTAATATACCTCAAGCCAACTTGCATCCGATCAGGCTTGATTTCTATGGTTGATATTTTGAACACAGAAACCAGAAAACTTACAGTTGCAGCCTTGATCGTCGCGATTTCGATCCTAGCGATTCAGCCTTCTTTGGCTCACGCGCAAACCACGCAACCGGTAACAATCACGGCCCGAGGCAGCGCGGTCTCGTCGACAAACACTTCGGGAACTGGTTCGTCCAGCGCATATCTCACCCTGATAGGGACCGCGAACGTAAACGGTGGAGATATTCAGCTCACCGGAATGACCGGTATTTTCCAAATCGGCCCACAGTTTTTCACGGTAACTGGAGGCCAGGGCCAAACCAATAACCAGACCACCATCCAGCTCAACCTGCAGGTTAGCGGAGGAGGTCCGCTCGTACTTCAAGGGAAAGTTGCAGTTTCAGGGGAAGGATACACCGTACTATTCACTCCCCAACAAAGCAATCTACAAAGCCAATACTCAATCTGGCTGTACGGAAACCTATGGATACACTCCTAACACCAGACACCCAAGTAGCGTGAAGCAGCATCAAAATACCTACAAAACGATAACGCATAAAAGTCCGAGCGGGAAACCGTCCGTACCCCTTTCCTTTTTCATAAAAATACGGCGTGTCCCCGGTAGACCGTTTACGGTAACCGTGCCCACTGGCTCTTCCATCAAAAGGTTTACAGCCAGACCGAAATCTGTCCCAATTGCTTGCGCTGTATGTTCGGCACCATGACGTCCTCAGCCGGGTATCCAACGGGGATCAGAACAAAGGCCCGTTCGTTGGAAGGACGGTTGAGAATCTCCTGCAAGAAATGCATCGGGCTTGGCGTGTGCGTCAATGCAACCAGCCCAGCGTTGTGGATTGCCAATACGAGGAACCCGACGGCCAAACCGACCGACTCTTTCACATAGTAATTCTTTCGTATTCGTTCTCCTTCTTTCTCGTATTCGACTGAGAAAACGATGATGAGCGCAGGCGCCACTTCGAGGAACTTCTTATGCCAGTCAGTTCCCAGGACGGCAAGATCGTCGAGCCATTCCTGCGACATTCGGCGCTCGTAGTTCTCCTTTTCTTCCTTCTCCGCTGCAATCCGAATCTTCCGCTTCAGTTCCTTGTCTGTCACGATTATGAAACGCCATGGTTGCTTGTTTGCTCCAGACGGTGCCGTTCCTGCCGTGCGAATCAGGACCTCCAGTAGCTCTCTCGAGACGGGCTTGGATGAGAACTGTCTTACCGAACGTCTACGATTGCAAAATTCGAAAAACTCGCTAGCACGCCTCAGCTGCTCGTCAGAAGGAAATTTGAGATAATCATACGGAATGAGATTGGTGGGCATGGTAATCAAGCACTCCTGAGATTGATTGCTAGAAAAGTGTGTATAGTACTACTGGTGCGCATCGGAATTTGAACCGTCAGGTTGACCCTTGTACTGTGTGTGCGTCTCTTAGCGCTACCAAAAGTCCGAGCCTTAGTTACGGGCCTATTTTCATGTGTGCCCCTTCTTGAGGCTGTCTAATTTCGTTTTCAATGCCTCTGCGTGGGATGGAAAGCCTTCGTATTCCGCTAATGTTTTCGCCATCTCTCCAAACCGTGTCCATGATCGACCTCTCAGTTCTTCAACGGTTGGTTTCCTCAGGAAAGCGTCTACCGAGAGGCCGGAGTAGAGTCTGGCGTTTCCGCCGGTTGGGAGTGTTGAGTTAGGTCCTATGCCGAAGTTGCCGGCGGATAGTGGCGTGTTGAGGCAGAGGGTTCCGAAGTTCTTCAGGCTCCTGTGTCTCTTGATTATGCGTGTCGCGTGTTTGCTGTCAATCGCCAAGTGTTCCGGTGCGAATTCATTCATGAAATCAACAGCTTCGTTCAGGGTTTCGCATACTATGATCGCCGAATACTTCGTGGCGTTTTCTTTCAGGAAGCTGGATCGGGGTTCGGGAAGTTGCGCTATGCCCTTGTCGATCTCCTCAGCGACTTTCACGGCGAATTCGTGCGAGGTCGTGACTAGCGTCCCGGACGAGTCGGGGCCGTGCTCCGCTTCGTTCAGAACGTCCCAGGCAACTTGAACCGCAGGCACTGTTCCATCCGAGAAGACCATGCCTTCGCTTGGGCCAGCGGGGAGGTCGATTCGAACAAACTCGGATACCAGCTTCTTGGCCGAATAAGTCCACGGTCCGCCGGGGCCGGCGACTACGTCTACCGGTTTGATGGTTTGCGTCCCAATAGCGAGCGCGCCGATGGCGTGCGCACCGCCCATGACGTAGAACTCGTTCGCGCCCGAGAGATGACCCGCGACAAGTGTTGCCGGATCCATCCGCATCTCGCTCTCCATAGGCGGCGAGGCTAGGGCGATTCTAGGAACCCCGGCCACTTTGGCCGCCACGGTCACCATACCAGCGACCGAAGGGTACCGTGCCTTTCCGGAGGGCACATAGAGGCCCGCGGAATCTAACGGCGTAACGATCTGGCCCGCATAGACGCCGTTCTCGATTTGCTTCATGAAGCTTTTCGGCATCTGCATTTTATGGAATGCGGTTATGTTTCGTATGAAGTGTTTGATGGCTCGGAGAATTTTCGGGTCAAGTTCCTTGTAAGCGCGAGCGATCTCGGCTTCAGTAACGCGGAGCTGATTTGCCGTGGCGGGTTTACCGATTTGGGTGAAGAGGAAGTCGGTTATGGCCTCATCTCCCCGTTCCTTTATGTCGTTCAGAATTTTCCTCACATCTTCATCTATCCGGCTTAGGTCCGGCCGCGACCTCTTCAGTAACCTCCCCTTAACTTCAGGGGGGATATCACGCAGCCTGTAAATTTGAAAAGTAGTCATGCAATGACCCAGTGTTCATGGCGCTTTAACGTTGCCGAAATTTCCGCGGCTTAACCAGCTTCCGGGCTCGCTTGAGAAGCCCTCTTAGGCTTTATTGATTCTGACGAGGCCTTTGTCCGCGTCCACCTTGACTACGTCGCCGTCGTGGATGGTTTCGAACGGTTCTTTCTCCAACCTGTCCACGAGTGGTATTTTGGTTAGTACGGCGGTTCCGACGAGAACGGGTTCAACGTCGCATACTATCATCGCGCTAGGCGCTTTCTTATTCAGCAAAAGTTTGACAAGCCCATCCATCTGCACAGCGGAACTTGCTTTTCCGGTTGGGAAGATTAGCACTTTGCCGGCGACGGATTTTCCTTCCAAGCTATGCCCTTTCTCCCTTACGACGCCGGTTTTCGGTTCGACCAGGTAGAAGCAGACCGGGTCTTTGGAGACCAACGCCTCTCCTTCCCCTACGCCTTTCGCGAGTTTATGGCATTTGAGAGTAACTTCCGGCAAATCATTCACTCTCTCACCTAGGTGCTTGCTTCTACGCATTCTTGCATTGTTCCGACTTTGACGGGGCCGAACCTTCGGTAGTATGCGCATTTGGGAGAATCGGTCATACCCGTCTTTCCTCTGAGATTGTTCCAGCAGAACATGTCAATGCACGTATCGGTTATGACGTGGGCGCCGGATTCTTCGATCATGGCGATGTAACCCGTCCTTTCGGCCAGAAGCTTGGTTGTGGCGGAAGTGTTCACCCAGAACGACATACCATCCTTGATCTTTTTCCCTTTCAGCATATTTGCGAGTTCACTCAGTTGATCTAAGTTGTAGTGTGGGCAGCCGAGAATTACGGTGTCAGCGGGGCCGGTGGTTGTTTGGAGCTCTTGACTGGTCCCCCGCAGTTCCCGGTCCGTTACCACAATCGTATCTTGGGGCGTGTTGCCCCCGAACGCTTCCGCCTCTGTTTTGGCTTCGACGGTGATGCCGGGAATGTGGAACATTGGGACGGCGCCAGTGACGTTCATCATTGCGCATAGGTTGATGTATTGGTCAATCGTCGGCCGTTCGGGGATCCCAACGAACACTGGAATGCCGGAACCCAACTTCTTACCCACATACTGCCCCAACAGAGAGTAGCTGAAGCCGTCTTTCAGGTTCGTTTGCACTTTGACTAGGGCGGTGCCCCGCCTGTTTTCCTTCAGGTGCAACCCAAACTCAGGCGTCTCGCCAATGACACCCGCCGCGAGTGCGGTCTGGATGGATTCACGGTTCGTTAGACCTCCGATTACGGAGTTCACGTACGGAGTGGCGCTGGATTCGGAGAAGGCAACGTGCTCTCCGTATTCCGGTATGTTTTCGGCGAGGTAGGGGATGCAAGATTGGCTCATCACCGCCCCAATCTGCTTGTAATAGTTCTTCGTCCTCCAAGCAACCGACGCTTCCTCATGCTCATCGGCGATGTTGATGACTTTCTGGAAGTAGTCGAAATCTGCGATAGGGTTGGTTGTCGTGATTACCTTACAATGAGCCCGGCCTTTGGCGAGAATTTCGACGAAATACAAATCCCCTTCCTGCCCACTCGACGCCGCATGAGCCCGCTTTATCGGTATCATGTTCTCCGCATCGAACGCTTCCC
The DNA here is from genome assembly GCA_964533505.1 of uncultured Candidatus Bathyarchaeia archaeon. Classification (GTDB taxonomy): domain Archaea; phylum Thermoproteota; class Bathyarchaeia; order 40CM-2-53-6; family 40CM-2-53-6; genus FEN-987. Next base: position 36,903 of record CAZHKA010000011.1, read on the forward strand.
CGATAGCGACCAGCAACTCCAACGCAGCCTGCTGTCCGGCGCCGAACTCACCATTCAACGTCTGCTCATGTTCCCGTGTCAAATGCATGAGGCGATGCTCCTCGTACCGGTCAAAAGTGGATGCTCGCGTGGAGGCGAATACGTGTCCATAGTAGCCTAGCGCCCAACGTCGGTGATGAATATTTCGATATCTCGCTTTGCTTGCTCGGCAAAGCTCTCACCGCAAATACCCGAACACAAACATATCGTTTAACATCATTGTTAGGCTATCCGATAGTAACGAATATCGTACAGTAAAGAAAACAGCTTATCCGATATGATCAGGTTGCGAAACAGGATTAGATCCGTATGGTCCGCCATGACTTCCTTAATTTAGCGGAGAACTACATAATTCAATGAGGAACACGTTGGCGGACATAAGGAAAGTCGATGGGCAAGGGCGAATATCGCTCCCTGCTGGATGGAGGGCGCGCAAGCTCCGAGGATCGGACGAGGTTGCCGTTATCGAAAAAGGAGAGCTGCTGCTAGTAAAGCCGAAGCATAAGCCTGATCTCGCTAAGTACTTTGACGCAGTGGAGGTTGAGGTTGACTCCAGAAATTTTAGTGATTATTCTAGGTTAAAGAAGACGATTCTGGGATGAAGCCAGTCGGTTGCGAGGCTCAGCCATGAGCCGTCAAGTTAACGGCACCCTTGCATATGTCGGTGATGGTTGGGTTGAGGGCGGTGACGATGTCTTTGGTTCTGAGTTCTACTAGTTTGTTTATGTCTCCGCCGCCCACGATCACCGTCTCATCCGTTAGCAGTTGTTGGTCTAGGAGGACGCGTTTGATTTTGTTGATGGGCGGGACGCCGCCTACAGGGTAGCCGGAGTGTTCCAACACCTCTTCCGCGTTAGCCAACCGCACATCCTTGACCTTGAGAAGCGCTTTGAGTTTCTTGTGGCTGACGAAGTCCTTGGCCGAGACGACGGCGAGTAAGGGTTGCTGGTTTGAGTCTATCATTACGATGGATTTGGCGATCTTCTCCGCCCGAACCTTCTTCGCGGCCTGTTCTGCGGTCTTGACGGGTTCGTCGAACTCGATGAAGCGATGCCAGAGATGCAGGGAGGTTAAGGCTGCCTCGAGCCGTTCCCCGTAACTTGCAGGCACCGGCGCCATCAACGGACGAACTGACGCCTAATCTGACCCATCCACTTCGGGTTCTGAATAATCCTCTCGAACAACTCCATCTCGGCCGCGGAAATCCTGGGTAAGGAAGGCGTGAGGTGCCGTTTCTTCTCCAGCCCGATTGTTCGATAGAACTCCATACGCTTTACGCGGAATGATTCAGCGTCTATGAAACTGGGAAACGCCCATACCTTGATCCTGCGTCCGGAGGAAACATGGTACTCAACGACTATCCATTCGCCCATAGTCTTAGCATGCTCCATTACTTAATCGTCCACAGAGCCGGTTTCAATTCTTGCGATCACACCAGTCGTGTTACGTGTCAAATAGGTCTCTTAATCTCTCCCTAGAAGGCGGACCAAGAGTAATAGATATCTACCAGCATTTTCTGCCGCCGCCGAACAGCGCTTAATATCTTCTACCCCTCCCTACCGACCTCGTCATTCGAACCACGACGGCCCCCTGCCTTGATTCGCACCACGATCAAGACGAATTTTCCAGACCAAAAATAATACTACTACCAAACGAAAATCATCTGGGCGCTTCCGGTTGTATGTTGCTATTCGACGTTACGTGACCGACGCTAAGTCTGTTAGCGAGCTTATGAGACGAATTAAGGAGGAGTTTATGCCGATCATCAGTAAGGTGCCGGGTTTCTTGTCCTATACGGTGATTGACGCGGGGAACGGAACCATCGCCTCGATCAGCTCTTTCCAAGATAAGGCCGGGGCTGAGGAACCGACCCGGCGCGCAGCCGAATGGGTGAAGACAATCAGCTCACTCGTACCCAACCCACCCCAAATCACGGCCGGAGACGCCGTAATACAAAGCTGGCAAAAAAGGGCTCCCTTCGAAAAACCAAGTCTGTGGTGATCACAGACCTATCGAAGCCAGAAACCTCTCTCAATTTTGATACACCGACACAATACGGATAAACGTCTGAGAGGCGCAACGTCAGCTGAGCGCCGGCTGATGTTCATGAAGAGCGAAATGACTCGAGAAGAGATCCGCCAGTATCTATCGAAGCCACTTCTTGCGAGATTGGCGACCAGTGATGATGGTTGGCCTCACGTGACGTCGGTTTGGTTTGAGTATGATGGAGAAGATTTCTGGGTTCCAATCCAGGCCACGACAAAGAAAGCGAGGCACGTTGCGAGTGATAAGCGGGTGGGTTTGATAATTGATACGTTCATTGAACCAATAAGCAAATTCAACATCACGCAGGTTGTCGTTAAAGGAGAGGCGGAGTTAATGAAAGTCCCTTCCGTTGAAGGACCCGATCCGCTTAGGTCGAGGACGATGAGCATCTGGCATCGATACTTAGGAGATGAACCAGAGGAGACTTTGAAAAAGCGGTTGAAGATCGATCGATACCTGATCAGGATAAGGCCGGTCAAGATATACGCGATCAGAGACCAATGGTAAAGAGGAACGCTCGCGCTTTTCAGAGGGCTCGCTACGTGTGTGCAGGTCTAATGGTGCACACACTTTTCAAAGGAACGACGACGTTCATATTGTGATGCTCGCACCACCATAACCACACACACGACGGTTATCAAGAGAGGAAAAGGCACGTAGCGACATATAGGAGCGGAAGGATTGAATATGAAAATCAGAAAAGCCACTCTTCGGGATTTGCCGGAAATAAGGACCCTCAACAAGAAGTTCAAGTTCGAAATCGGTAGGGACTGGAAAGGACTCATCAGTTCGAAGAATTCGGAAATGTTCGTTCTCATGAACGGCAGATCCATTGTCGGCTTCACGGGTTTGATTCGCTATGATTGGAACAACACGATTCAAATATCGAACATTTTTGTCGACCATCAATATAGAAGAAAAGGTCTAGGCTTCAGACTGGTCAACTTTCTCGTTGAAAGATCCAGAAAAACCATATACCGGTGCCTGATTGCGGAAGCACCTTCTCTGAATCCCGTAGTCGATCTCTACAAGAAGGCCGGTTTCAGACAATGCGGGTACAATGACAGATATTACTCCAATTCAGACAAAGAAATAGCCCTCTGGATGTCACTCGACCTAAAGTGAGCATCAAGTCGGGCCGCCGTCGTTCGTTGTCGTTTATTTTGTGACGTGGGTGCACACCACTATAACCACACATCTTTACAAGAAATACTTGAGCGGAGTCGATTATTGGCGAAGAACCAAAGTTGCAAGTGCCATCAAAGCGCCTGCGGAGATGGGCATCGTGAGGTTGTCATCCGGAACATCCAGAAGCTCCATGAGCATAGCTCCGACTGCTCCTATCAAAGCGATGATGGGAGAGACGAGAAGAGAGGCCACAAGGAAAGAAGCAGTCAACCCTGCTGCAAAGCCTTCCACTGTTTTCAACTTAGTAATATGTCTTCGACCGATTCTCCTTCCCACTATAGCGGCGACAGGATCGCCGATGGCTCCAATCCATATCGACGAATAGGCGATCATGCTTGGAAAGAGGAGCAATGTCGCAATGATTCCAATCGCGAGATAAATCGGTCTGATAATGAAACGTGTTCTCTCTTCAGGCCGACTCATCTTTAACGTGAAGAATGTGATGATCGGCAACGAATGACCTTTGAGCCGTAGCACCTCTTCAATCGAATATGCGATAGTGATTATCGAGAGGGCGGTCACAATTACGAACTTCGAGGTGAGTTCAGATAAGACAGGCACGAAAAAAGCTGAGAGATGAATAATCTTCCGCATGTTCTCGGTCAAGGTGAGCACCTCGCCTCAGAGGATTGAGGAGTAAATTTTCAATTGTATCCACGTCGACACTATGGTCACTAATGCTCCGGCAAGTATCTGCGACGGAGTATGCGCTCCCAATCGTATTCTTGCCCATCCAACGGGTATAAGGAAGATAAAGAAAACAGTCGCCCACATACCTAACCCATAAACCAAAGCGGTAACAGGACCTGCAATGCCTGAGGCATGAACACTGATCTTCCAACGAAGCGTTATGAGCATCATTAACGCAGCGTTCCCAGCATAGCAGAGCATCAACGCCGTAACTATAACAGGAGCTCTGACCAACAATAACGCGACGCTACCGACAACGTAGCTGGTAATTGCTCCAGCGAAAGGTTTTTCCCGTTCCTCTTTCTCTGAAACATAGAAATCTGATATCAGTCCCCGTTTTGAAAGCTGATACATCATTACAAGCGGGACCAAAGTTCCAAATGTGATACAGATCGCCAGCAAGAGAGATTCTTGAATGCGTTGCAGAGTGTACAACAGAATCAAGAAAGCGAACGCTGCTACTACGGCCGGGTTAAACACGAAAGAGAATATCGATTCGAGCTTAACGGAGGTCATCAGATTCTTGCACGCAATAGTAGAACCTACTTAGAAAGACCTTGGTAGAACCGGCCCGTTGATATCCGGAGTGTGGGCCTAGTGGTGCGCGCGCACACACATCAAAATAGCGCAGGCGTGTGTTGTAAATCGAAGCAGGATAGTAACATGGCAGATTTGAAGGAATTTCAAGATCAACAGTATTTGAGCATTGAGACATTTCGGAAGAATGGAATAGGTGTAAAGACCCCCGTTTGGTTTGCTCAGGAAGGCGATATGTTGTATATCTGGACTATCCGTGACTCGGGCAAGGTTAAACGGATCCGCAACAACCCGCGGGTTAACATCGCGCCGTGCAAGAGGTTTGGAACGGTAACAGGCGAATGGGTGGCGGCTCAGGCGTCGGTGGATGATTCAGCTGCCGCAGTGCGGAACGTCGAGGTTCTGTTGGCCCGAAAATTGGGCTTGGTGTTCGCTGTGTTCGGAATGATGGACCGACTGAGGGACCGGCTGTCCGGAAAGCACCGAGTTTCCATGAAGGTGTCAGTAAGCTAGAACGGTGTCTACCAGGACATGTGTTGTATTTGACTGAATCAAGAACGACCGTGGCGGAAGTCATGAAGTTCAGAGATCTGGTTGCCTACCAAAGCGGAGCAGTCGTTAGCAGGACTCTTGTGGGTGTAGAGGGAGGTACTGTGACGGCCTTTGCATTTGATGAGGGCCAAGGATTGAGTGAACACACAGCACCCTACGATGCCCTAGTCATCGTTGTCGAAGGAGAAGTGGATATTTCATTCAAGGTGAGATGATCATAATGCCTGCCAACAAGCCACATGCGGTGAAGGCAGTCACAAAATTCAAGATGACTCTAATCATGATAAGAGCGCGCTAGGTAAAGGTCGTACCGTTCAAGCATGAAGATTGTAGCTCTCGGCGACAGCCTTACGGTCGGCGAGACCAGGTTCGCGTTCACCTCCGCTGATGATTCAGTGGCCCCGTATCCGAAGTGTCTTGGGCTCCTCGCCGAAGAATATTTGCGCAGTCGTCGATCAGATTTGGAGGTCGAGGTGATCAACAAAGGGGTGAATGGTGATCTAACGTCCGGAATGGTTGAAAGATTCTCGAGTGATGTCGTTGACGAGAAAGCGGATTACGTGATTGTACTTGGGGGAAGCAACGACATAGGCTGGAGCTTACCCCTGGCAAGGATCGTTCACAACTTAGCCAGCATTTACGATGCTGCGCGGGACAAGTGGATAAGCGCTGTAGCCTGCTCTGTACCCTCGATTCTTGGATTCGACGAGTTGATTCATCCAAGACTCGAACTTAACAAGACGATATGCATGGAAGCGGAGAAGAGAAAGATACCTTTCCTAGATATTTTCATGGCAACTGCTGATAAAAGGAACCATAGGCTTTTGGAGGATTACTCCGCGGACGGACTTCACCTAAACTCAAAGGGTTACCAGCGGATAGGCAAATACATTTTCGACAAATGGCTGAAAGCAGTTTTGAATCATACGTCTATGGCCGTAGAATGACGGCACCAGAAATATACAGTGCAACGCCAAAGATGCTTCGAAAGAGGTAATCACGGCATGAACTCTCAGCAGATTGAGCCAAGCGGCGGACGTACGATTGAGGGCCTCCAGTCCGAGGGCCCGAATCCGGGATTGAAGGAGAAACTGATGCTTTTTGGTCAGTTTGTAGGCGATTGGGATATCCTTGAAGACCGTTTCTATCAGCCCGATGGAACGCGGAGCCTAGAGCGGAACTTGACGAGGGGGGAGCTTCACTGGGGATGGATTCTTGATGGCAGAGCGCTGCAGGATGTTTGGATGTCAATTGATGAAGCGACTCACAGGGCGATTCCGGAGGGGACGACGATCAGATTTTACGATCAGAACATTGACGCCTGGCACAGCGTCTGGATATCTCCCCGCCAGCGGGTTGTGAAGACTTTCGTGGGGCGTCAAGTCGGTGATGAAATTGTGCTTGAAGGCAGAACTGCGGAGGGCTATCCCGTGAGATGGATTTTTTCCGAGATCACCCCAGACTCATTCAGATGGCACTCGGAAGAAACTCATGACAACGGAAAGGCTTGGACGCTCAAAGAAGAAATGCAGATCCGAAGACGACGCCAATCAAAATAGAAATTTGCTAACTCACCAGTGATACCAAGCCTCGCCCTAAAAACCACTAATATCGTGGGTACAATCTCTATTGGACTAGATTTGAACCCGAAAGGTGGCGGGTCCGGAGGGATTTATCACTATTTTAGTGCCGAGTCCATGCTATCTTCGCAGTAAAAAAAGCGCGATTCGAATCCCGAAGTGTGATAAGTTTTCGACATTTGGTGGGTCCGAAGGCACCCTCCATCATATGATGGTGGGGCTACTTCTCAAACGCCTCAATTCTTGACGATTCCACCGCCAAAACCCAGCCCCACTTAGAAATGATACACGGCGATGGCAGCATCCCCGTTGAAAATTCAATGGGGATGATGGCGATTCAGCAATCACTTCATCCTCGTAATGCGGGGAATTGTCGTTCCACAGTCTCACTTTCTTCAGGTCTTGTTTCTTGAAAGAAATCGTATCATAGTTCGTACCGTATTATCGGTCAAAGTACTAGTGTTAGTGTTGTCGTAAGTTAGCTGGCTCCTAATTATTCAGCCTCGTACCGTTTCGTACGGTTCCTACAGGTTCCTATCGTTCAGGTTCCTACCGTACAGAATGTTGTGCGAGCGAAGCGAGCACCAACCTAGCCACGTAAGCGAGCGAAGCGAGCTTCGTTCGGGCGGCGGCGGCGCACCATCTGACCCACACACACTTTCTTGCCGTACGAACGACGGTTCAAATCTTATTAGGAGTGAAAGTGTGTGTCCGCACTCTCACTTCTCTAACGTGACTTCTGCAACTCCTCCATATCTTCTCCAATAGCATAGAATCCGTGTATCTGGACAAAGTATGGGATTAGACTTTGTGCATCAGACGAGAATATGGCATCTAAGTTTCTTGAGCCTCAATTAGTTGCCATGCCAATTGAGGATCTGTAGAGAACCAAGAAGTGAATCTGAGTTTTCCCGGGTAATTTCAATGTAGGTCATATTGTCACGCCTACCAAAATTAGGATTGCAGCAACGAGGCTGAGGACTGCCGTAATAACCAAATTAATGATTTTGCCAAATTTTATCGAGGCTTTAGCTTCCGGGCTCCGCGGGTTAATGCTTCCCAAGTAGCGTCGTGGAAGCATACTCAATACTCCTTGATCTGTAAGTAGGCTGATGGATATGGAAACTACGATGAAGCTGACGGCCATCGATTCAGCAATCTTCACAAGGCCTGCACCGATCTGCGAACTTAGAGATGCTAGCGAAACAATGGCAGACCAATTTAGCAGCACAACAATGGCGGACACGATACATGTCAGTAGAAAGCCCAATCCTGGATACAGCAATGTCAGTCGAAGCAGTTGTGGAGTCGGTAGATCTGAGAACATCGTATATAGCATATGATCTGTAGTGTCGCAAATCTTCGTTGCCAAGAATAATGGGTCGTTCGATTTCTGTTTCAACATGTCGGGACTAATCCCTAGGACCTCAATCACTTGCTCCTGCAGTTTCTGGCCAGGATGCTGCTCTGTGAGGAATTTTTCCAACGTTGTTTGTTTGCCCCAGAGCTCCAATTTGTGATCCTTTCGGACAGGCGCTACTGCCTGAAACACCCAAGGCACATTATTGCCCTCTATTGTGATCCACGTGTCGGCGCTCCCGTCGGGAAAGTAGTAAAATGCAACTTCCTTAGGAGTTCCGGGTATGCTGCCGATCGACACCCCGCAGATCTGGCAGAATAACGCTTGGTCGCTCAGTTCAGTTCCGCATTTGGGACAAATTCTCAAGATCCATTCCTGAGCCACAGTAGGATTAGATCGCCATCGTCATATATCTTTGCAGAGCTGTTCTTTTCCTTGCTCCTCGTTTTGAGAGAGATCTCAAATACCGGTTGACGGGCTTGCCTATCGTTCGGCTTTGAATTTTCATTTATCTTCTCACCACAAGTCGGCACACACAATTACGCCTGAATTAACGGTTCAATTTCCGGTGCTCGCACCAAGAGAAGCCCCCGTCGCCCCCCTAAGTAGGAACCTGTTGAAGCTCGCTTCGCCCGCTTACGTGGTTAGGTTGGTGCTCGCTTCGCTCGCACAACATTCTGTACGGCAGGAGCCTGAACGGTAGGAGTAGGATAGGAACCTGAACAAACAATCGTACACGTACGAAAACGTCAGACCGAAGAATTATAAATTATTAGACTTCACGAACAGTAGAAACTTCACGTCGTCACGAAAACTCTTGACAACTACGCTAAGACTTGAGGAATGAAAAATAGAAACGCTAGTCTCTGAAGTACGTTTAACCTATTGATTAGAACCGCCATGTCTTTTTTGTCGGATTCGATAGGAATCTCT
>CAZHKA010000012.1:0-19910 GCA_964533505.1 uncultured Candidatus Bathyarchaeia archaeon
CGTTCCTGGCGCTGCTGGCGCAGCTTTCGACGCGGCATTCACTAGATTCCATCAAGACTTCGCCTTCTTCCTGCTTCCAGCCCTTGTAACAGCCATCCTGATTTTCGACGTGTTCGGCATAGCCGGTAAGACAAGAAGAACCGTAGGCTTGCTGTTCTTGGCAGGTTCAACGATTACTTTCGTATTCGGGTGGATATACGCAATGCTGACATTAGACATGGTCTTCCTATACATCGCATCTTTAGGAGGGCTACTGATGGGGTTGGGAGCACTAATCGGTGCCGAGTATGTCCGGAAATCCGGTAAAGTTACGGCTCATCCTTAACGCTGTTAAAGAGAGAACGACGTAATTACCACACTTTCTCTCTGCTTGCCAAACATATACAAACCGAAAACAGGGTATGTGGCATTTTCCGTACGTGCACAAGCTGTATCAGACCTGCACGCCACTTAATGAGTACGCAGCCGGGGAGAGATTAGAGTTTGATTTCCCTGAGACGCGTCATAGAGGTAGCTATTGGCCCAGTTGCAGTGGTTGCTATCGTGACATCTCGGTATTGGCTTCTGATTCCCCTAGTGTACCTCGGCCTCTGGAGAATCGTGTTATCTGAATCGTTCAGGCGATTAGACCCAACGAGGTATACCGCTTAGTTTCCGTCAGCACACGGCGATAGCGACAGCCCAAGACTTCGGGCTAGCTTGCGCTAGGCTCCATCTCCACCATTTTGCTACCATAACGCTTAATCCAAAATGTGCCGAGAGTTAACAGCCAGAAATTCGCGCGAACGATGAGCTAACAAGTTAACGTTACCTTACGTAACAATATTTATATGGAGCTGTTACCTAAGGTAACAAGCGACTGTTTGAGAGGTGAAATGAAGAAATGTCTTCAGACGATTACCTTCCCGAATGGTTTAAGTCACGTAGAGGTCGACGGACACCGTTCAGTTGGATGGACCGTTGGTTCAGTGACGTGGATGAGATGTTCGAGAATATGTTCCAAGACATGTTCAAGGGCATGCCGAAGGACATGTTGAGCGAACGCAAGATGCCCGACGGATCAACCGTACGCCAGTTCGGCCCATTCGTCTACGGATACTCCATGTCCATCGGACCAGACGGCAAACCCATCGTACAAGAGTTCGGTAACGTCAAACCATCCAAACGCCCCGGCGCATTCGGCATGGAACAACCCGCCCTAGAACCCAAAAACACCCGCGAACCGCTAGTCGACGTAATCAACGAACCAACCCAAGTCCGCGTCGTAGCGGAACTTCCAGGCGTAGAAAAGTCCGCAATCAAGACCAGCATCAACGACGACACTCTAACTATCAGCGTAGACTCCCCATCCCAGAAATACTACAAGGAAGTCCACCTACCCGTCGGCGTGGACCCCGACAGCACCAAAGCCTCCTACAACAACGGCGTTCTAGAAATCGCACTGCGCAGAACGCAACCTAAGCCAAAAGGAAGAGAAATACACATAGACTAAACCATCCCCACCCGTCCTCTCTTTTTTCTTCTCCTCTACCCAACGTTTAGCGTCTAATCTGGACGATCGGCTCTACACTTTCCTCGACGCCGAGACCACGACTAACTCGGCGTTCTTGGCCGATGATGGTTTTTCAGATCTTTCCTAGTTCGGCTTTGATTTCTTCGTAGTTGGGTTCTTTTCCGGGGTCCTCGGAAACCCACTTGTATCGAACGATGCCGTTCTTGTCGAGCACGAATACGGACCTTTTCGCGGCCACGTACCCTTTCAACCCGGCGAAGTCGTTGTGGAAGATATTCAACTTCCTCACCAAATCCCTCGTGTAATCGCTCAGTACCGGGAACTGTAGGCGGTTCGTGTCGGCAAAAGCTTTGTTCGTGAAGGGGTCGTTCACACTCACCGCCACAACTTGCCCAGGCAGTTTCGCTAACGAGTCGCGGAACGTGCACATCTCCTTCGTGCAGACGCCCGTAAATGCGCCTGGGAAGAAGGCGAGGACGATGTTCTTCCCTTGAAATTCATTCAAGGACCTCAATTTCCTATCTTGGTCGTGAAGCTGGAAATCCAGCATTTTTTGATTGACATCCACTGACATGAGTTTGCACCCAATTTGGATGAATTTTCATAGCCACAAATAACCGTTTCCCACGTGACTTCTAGTGGAGGGGCTTCGGTTATGGGGGTTCTGTTTGGCCTGGGGCTGGTAGACCTTTGAATGCATTGTCAAGTTGGGCGACCAGATGCCAAGGTAGTAGGAAAGGTTGTTGAATGGTTCCAGTTACCTGCATCCCTTTCGCGTTCAGCGCTTGGATCATGGCTGCGAGGCTTGCGCAGATCGGGTTCACGTATTCCTTATGCGGGCCCGTGGCCAAGGCCTCAAGGTTCACAAATCTGACCGTCGAAGGTTTAGCCTTCTCGATCTCGTCGATCACAGGTTTCGTGACCTTCTTTTCAACGGCCTCGAAGACTTGGCTCATTAGCATCTGGTGCAGTTCAGCGGTCGGTTGGGGTGCTTCGAGGTTCAACGGGTCAAGCTTCTTGTTGAACTCGTTCCCGTCGATCACATACTCTTGTGCAACAGCCAATGTATTCTCAACTCGAAGCGATGGGACTGAAGCATTATGGATGGTTGTTATAGCTGTTTGCAGTCACGTAGAGGGGGGGTCTTGCGATGAGGTTCTTGGTCAGATTCGGAAACGAAAAAAAGTTCCAACCTAGCGACGTGAAGGCTTTGGCTTCCTCAGCCTACAAGCTTGTCGAGAAGCTTGGGGCTGACGTTGGGAATTTGCGAGTGAGCAGCACCGCAATCGAACTGGACCTACTCTTACCATCAAAAGACGGTCTAGAGTCAGTAACTCGCGCTCTTCAGAAACAGCTGGGGCCTTTGCTCACCGTGAGGGAGCTTGATACGCCGACCGTCCAGATGGGTGAGGATCAGGCGATTCGTGAAGGGCTCGGGTTCTTCAACGAGGAGAGATATTGGGAAAGCCACGAAGCCTTGGAGTATGCATGGCGACGAGCGTCTGGGGTGGAGAAGGAGGTACTTCAGGGCCTTATCCTTGTCGCCGCGGCCCTAGTTCATCTGCAGAAGAACCAAACGGAAGTCGCACTTGGCGTGATGGCCAGAGCCAACGATAAACTATCTGCCCATCACGGCGAACGGTTCGGCGTAAATATCGACGATCTGCGTGAAACCCTTTCTCGAATGATTGCGGCTAAGCATCCTGGATTCTTCAGGATTGAGGTTAAGCCCTAGAGGAGGCGTGCGGCCGCGTGAAGCCCAACTATTGATTTTGCGTCTCGAATCTCTCCGGTCGCAACCTTCCGTAACGCCTCTTGGAACGGGAAGCGTTCGAGGGTGATGTTCTCATCCTCATCTAGATTCGTCTGGGTCCTCGTCAAACCTTTGGCTAGGTAGATGTGGATCTTCTCATTACTGTACCCTGGGGCAACGACGCACTCAGCCACCTTAGTGATTTCCCCGCAGTGGTAACCTGTCTCTTCCTCCAACTCCCGCACAGCACAAACCTCCGGATCCTCGTTTGCTTTCAAAGTCCCAGCAGGAATCTCCAGCAGATCGCTCCCGATTGCGTAGCGATATTGGCGAACAATAACCACTTCACCTCCGTCGAGGATGGGAACTATTGCTGCGGCACCACGATGCTCAACAACCTCGCGCATACCCGGATTACCATTAGCAAGCTTAACCTGATCAACCCTAAGGTTGAGGACTGTTCCTTCGTAGATGCGCTTTGTGGAAATGCATTGCTCCATTGTGGGTCCGTCCAACCTACAGAACGGATGATAATAGATGTTCGTTCAGTACGATCTAGGTTGGTACTCTTTTTATTGAATGGGCAAGCCTCAGTCAGACCCGTGGGCATTCAGATTTGACGGAGAAGTTAGTTCCGGATACATCGATCATTATTGATGGTAATGTTCCTGATGTTATAGAGAAATCGGACAGCACCGATCTCGAAATTGTGATTCCCAGAGCCGTATTAGACGAGCTTCAGGCGCAAGCATCGAAGGGACGTGAGACTGGTTTCGTTGGGTTAGAGGAAATCAAGAGGCTTCGGGTCTTATGCGAGAGTAAGGGTATCAAGTTAACTTTCCTCGGCGAACGTCCAGGCTACAATGACATTATGCTCGCTAGGAGCGGTCGGCTGGACGCGTTAATCACAGACGTCGCTAAGACCGAGAACGGAACACTCCTAACCGCAGATTACGTGCAAGCGCTCGCCGCGGAAGCCGCTGGGGTGAAGGTCAAGCATGTTCCGGGCGAGGTCAAATTGACCGGCCTTGCTTTTGAGAAGTTCTTCACGCCCGATACCTCAAGTATCCATTTGAAGGAGGGCACGAAGCCGCTGGCCAAGAGAGGGAAGCCCGGAAAATTCGAATTGGTTACGTTATCTGAGACTCCAAACACGGAGGAGGAGGTTGAACAGATAATTCGGGGAGTCACCGAAGCCGCGAGGGTCAGCAACGAAGGTTTCGTTGAAATCAACCGAGGCGGCGCCATGGTCATCCAGCTTGGCCGTTATCGAGTTGCAATAACCCGCCCCCCTCTGTCGGACGGGCTGGAGGTTACAATAGTTCGACCGGTGATAAGCCTCACACTGGACGACTACAAGTTATCGACGAAACTTATGGACCGCCTAGCGCAGCATGCGGAAGGAATCTTAATCGCCGGTCCGCCGGGGTCCGGGAAGACCACGTTCGCCTCGTCACTCGCAGAATTTTACCTAAAGCGGAACAATATTGTCAAGACGCTTGAATCCCCAAGGGACCTGCAAGTTGGCCCCGAGATAACTCAGTACGGCCCCTTGGAGGGTGACTTTGAGAAAACCGCTGAAATCCTCTTGCTCGTCAGGCCGGACTACACGGTATTCGATGAAGTAAGGCGAACGAAGGATTTCCTCGTCTTCGCCGATATGCGGCTTGCGGGCGTCGGAATGATCGGAGTCGTGCACGCAAGCGAGGCGATAGACGCGATCCAACGCTTCATCGGGCGGGTGGAATTGGGTATGATTCCGCACATCATCGATACGATCGTTTTCATTCAGTATGGTGAGGTTCGCAACATCTACACCCTAAAGCTGACGGTCAAGGTTCCGACTGGGATGACGGAAGCGGACTTGGCCAGGCCGGTGGTGGAGGTTCAAGATTTCGACACCGGCAGTCTGCAGTTCGAGATCTACACGTTCGGTGAAGAGAACGTCATCATACCCGTCAGCGATGTGAAGGCGTCTGTGAGTGGGGCCAGAAAGTTGGCTGAGGAAAGAATACTGCAGGAGGTCAAACGCTTCGACCCCGAAGCCGAGGTTAGCATGGTCTCTGACAATCGCGTGCTCGTGAAAGTGGACAATGAAGTAGTCCCAATCATAATCGGCAAGAAGGGCGTCACAGTCACAAAACTAGAGGAGAAGCTGGGGGTTAAGATTGACATAGAGCCGCTCGCGCCCAGCTCCTCGGGCAAGGAAACCCGTTATGAGGTGCACGAGGTCGGGAATCGCATTGACTTGGCTTTCGATGAGGACTTGACTGGGACGGTGGCGAATGTCTATGTCGGCGACGAATTCCTCTTCTCCGCGACAATCGGAAAGAAAGGTGCTATTAGGGTTTCTAAGAAGTCTGACCTCGGCCGAGGTCTCCTGAGAGCCTTGGTCTCCAAACAGAGGATTCGAGTGCTTACCTAAGCCGTTTGCGCCAATTGCAGCGTCATTTCAGTACCTGTGAGTTTCTTGGCAAGCGCTTGGATTTCCCTTACAAGTGCGTTTATCTGTTCCTCGGCCTGACGCTCGTTCGCAAGGGCTCTTTCCAAATCGCTCCTGAGTTCCCCTAGCAAATTCTTGTTTGCCTTTCCTTTCTTCCGTACATCCCTCAGTTGCCGAACGAGTGACGCGGTCTCCGCATCCGAGAGACATTGGTCATAAGCCAGCTTTGCCTTCTTCGCGTTTGCATGTACTTGGGCCAGTGAGCCCCCATCTACGACTTGGTCCGAGCGTTCAATTACCTTCTTGGCCTCCCGCTGCTTCAGGGCGAGTTTGCCCGAGGAGACTGAAGCGGACAGGGCTTTCATCAGGGACTTCAACCTTGGGTACCCGTCCTCTTCTGAAAGGAACGTCACGAATGGTTTGCTCACGTACTCTCTTGCGGATTCACGAACTTCGATTGGGAGGGGGTAGTTGCCGCGTTCAGATATGGAAATCAATTTCTTAATCGGTCGGCCCATTCGGCTGAAGCCTATTCGTAGGAGTTCGCTTCTGAGCTTCCTCAGCTCAGTATCGAATTGAAGGAACTGAACCATCTTAGGATTGGCTCGAATGGCCTTCAGCTGAGACCTCAGGGCTTCGTCGGTTTCCTCACCAAGCCTAATCCTCTCTTCCTCCGCCTTTCGCTGTGACACCGTCAGTTCTTTGGCGGCTTGAAGCTTGGTTAATGATTCGGTTTTGCCGTTGATTTCCTCGAGGGAGCGAAG
Organism: uncultured Candidatus Bathyarchaeia archaeon; assembly: GCA_964533505.1. Lineage (GTDB taxonomy): Archaea > Thermoproteota > Bathyarchaeia > 40CM-2-53-6 > 40CM-2-53-6 > FEN-987. The sequence goes on from CAZHKA010000012.1 coordinate 6,474, forward strand.
TACTGATCCGCGGCCCATGAGGAAAGCATGTAGCTCGTCGCTTAGCCTGCGGAGTTTGTCAATGTTACCGCCCAAGGACATCATGTCTAGGATGTGGTATGGTCTGATCTGTCGCAGCCATTCCTCCCTTGTTCTCGCGGCCTCAGACGCTAGCTTTGATGTGTCCCGTTGAAGGTTTCGCAGGTTGACTGAATTCTTCTGCTCTGGGGTCGTGAGGTCTTTGCACATGTCGGGCAGAATCGTAGTCAATCTAAGGATGGCTTTGGAAGCACGGTATTGGGCTCGGTTGTCTCGTTTGGTCTCCATATCCTGTTCTGCTTTTCGGGCCAGTTGGCTGCAGAAGTCGCGAAGTGAAACCAGCGCTCTTCCTATCTCCGTGGTCAGCTTATCCCTTTCTCGTTCGGCTTGGGAGAGGGTTGATCCTAAAGTGTCCTCCAGCCAGCTTTGTAGTTTGGCCACTGGAACCTGGTCTATCATTCAGCGACACGAAGCGGGCTAATGTTCATTGACGGGTGCTAAGAACGTGTGGTTGAATTCCCAAGCGTCAGTCGCTTTACCGGGCTTCTTCTCTTAAGGTGATGAGGATGGTCTCAACCGTTTCCTCGGCCCGATCGATGCGTTTTGTCAGGTCATTGGTTACCGAATCGTATGTTTCACGTGTGATCTTGCCTTGTCGGTATTGGCCTCTTACCTGGTTCAGGCTGCTCCGGTTGACTTGGATATCGGCTTCGGCGCGGTCGATGCGGCGGATCAATTCGTCGTAGTGTTGACTGATTACTCGGATCTCCGCCTTGACCTCCATGAGTGACTTGTTTATTTCGTCCAATCTGAGTTCCATAACTTTCGATCTTCTTCTGAATTCATGTTTTACCATGCCTCCTCTAGCGACTTCCTCTTCCATCGCAACGAGTTCACGTGATAGGGAGATTCGTTCGTCGTATAAGCCAACGAACTCCCGTAGCCTCTCTACTGGGACGGGGATTGCCAACTCGGGTCCTCGTCTGATTCTGGTTACTATGAAAACGGCGGCAAGCGCTACCTCTAGGCCGAATAACCAAGGGAGGTAGTTGAAGGCAGCCCAGAAAGGAGCAAACTTGTAGAAGAGTCCAAGCGTGACGTTTGTTGCCGAGGTTACGCCATCAAGCTCAATCTGCTTGTTCGCCGCATCATACTGGACGGGAGGAGCGGCCGGGTTTGGCGTAGGGAGCATGACATTCTCAATCGTGAGGCCTCGAGGCGCCTGGATTTTCACGGTGGCGTTTTCGATGACAAAGTCATCGCGGGTATCTAGCATCGGAATCGTGAGGTTGAAGCTTCCCTGCCATCCAATCCGTTTTATATATTCTGACTGCGGGAGGTCATAAGTGAGAATGAAGGTGAAGTCTTCGCCGCCTCGAATCCCTTCGGCGTATCTGGGCGCGACGCTTACTTGGTAAGGCGGGCCTGGGTCTTGGGGCACAGTCCACATTGCGCCGACTACATCATATGCCATAATGTTAGTGGCGCCATCCGGTAGGGTCAGCGTCATGCCCGTGACCGGAATCGCGTAGTTGTGAAGATGATATGTGTCTCGTATCCTAAGGGTGCCAGTGTTTCCGATGATGATGTCTCGCTCAACATTTGTTAGATCTACTAGGTATTGGCTGACCGTCAGGTAGGGACCCACAAAATTCTCAGTTGAGTAAGCGCTCCAAGGCTTGAATTGCCTAACGAGGGCGGGAAACCCTTGGATTCTAGCTTCCTTGTAAGTGGTTGAGTTTGGCGCCACGGCGAAGCTAGAACCTATTGCACCCAGAAGTGTGACGTTGGCTTCGGCCGCGTCCTGTGTAAGTACTGGCGCCGCGGTGTAATTGTAAAGCAGCCCGTTCTGTTGAATGGAAATGACATCCGTGACGGTCGCGATTACAGTGAAGGAATAGGTTGCGTTGGGGGCGAGCTGATCTGAAAAGTGGATCCGGAACCAATAGAATCCGCCCGTCTGGTTAACGTTTGCGTCAATGGTCAAAGTTTTCCCTTCGATGTCGGTTGCGCCAATGTAGCGGACGTTTGTCCGATATTCATTGGGCACGCCATAGTCTAGGTAAGTAGCCGGGGAAGTGCCTGTATTTTTCACGGTGAAATTATCTTGAATGTGAACAACCCCCCAAATGCCGATCGACGCTGTCCGCAGAATGGTTACTGACAGATGTTGGGGCGGGGTCTGTGCGTGGGCCGGCGTGGCCATCATAATGCTGAAGACGAGGATTAGAGTGATGACTACGATTTTCGTCTTCAACCTCAGCTTGCTCCGCTTTCATCGGATTCCTTTGTATTTGAACAGCGCCGTGATTGGAAAGTTCGGTATTTATTCGTTCTGCTAGCTGTCGACTAAGTCAATTCAAGTAGTGAAGAGCGCCAATCTTGGGATAGGTCCTTGATTTTCTTCGCCGGGATTCCAGCGAAGGCTGTTCGGGCAGGGACATCAACGTTCACCATGGCCTGTGAACCAACCACGGCTCCTTCGCCGACGATGATTCCTGGAAAGAGAAGCGCATTGGCGCCGATGCTTGCCCCTTTCTTGACGGTGGGGCCGATGAGCTTGAACGGTTTCTGCATGACATACTTGTCGTTAGTGAAGACGCAGCACGGACCGAGAAACACGCTGTCTTCGACAGTTGAGAAAGTGCAAATATACACCCCAGTCTGAACGGAGACTTTCCTTCCTATCGAAGTACTTCCGTCGACAACCACGTTTGTGCCGAGTTTCGTTCCTGCGCCGATCGTAACTTTTTCTCTTACCAAAACATTATGGCCGAAGGAGACGTTGTTCCCAACCGTTACGCCGGAATAGAGTGTAACTCCTGATCGCACGATGCAACGCTCTCCGATTGCTGTTTCCTTTTTATGTCGGACTTTGTGTGACTTCCTCAGTTCATCGAGTTCACTCAGGGTATGGAATCCTATCACGGAGTTTGAACCAACATAGCTGTGGCTGCCTATTTTCACAGGGCCGTACAGTACTGCGTTGGAATCGATATGTACCCCTTCGCCCGTCCGTACGTCGCCGAACAGCCGGGAACCTGCCTCAACATGAGTATCTTTCCCCAGTATCCCTTTTTTTTCCACAAGGGCGAATCGGGAGATTCTGCGGGGGGTCAATGCAGCTAACCGTCGTTAGAGTAAGTCTTGAGCCTTAATTGGGTTTGTTTGACGAGAAGCGACCACAGCGAATAATATGAACCGGTTTTCCTAGGCTCAGATTGGTTGGGATGGGTTAATTGTCTGGCGCTCATCCATACATACCTAATAGCGATCCTGAGATTCGCCGTAAGATGCTTGGGGAAATCGGGTTAGAACTAGTCGACGAACTTTTTCTAGATATTCCGCCCTCTATCCGATCGACGGCCAAGTTATCAATTCCTCCCAAACTGTCGGAAATGGAGGGGAGGAAGTATCTGGAGACTGCACTGGGTAAGAATCAGTCTACCCGAGACATGCTATCGTTCCTCGGCGCAGGCGTCTGGCCCCATCATGTTCCTGCCGCAATTGACTCCATCGTTGGTCGGGGCGAATTTCTCACATCCTATACCCCCTACCAACCAGAGGTCTCACAGGGCATGCTCCAATGCATGTTCGAATACCAGAGCCTAATCTGCGACCTGACCGAGATGGAGTACGCGAACAGTTCACTTTACGATTGGTCAACGGCGCTAGGTGAGGCCGCGAGAATGACCGTGCGCGCCACCGGACGCAACGAGTTCGTAATACCACATTACGTTCACCCGGAACGCCTCGGAACTCTGAAGACTTACTGTGAGCCGGCCCAGATTCGAATCGTCGAAGTGGCTCAGGACAGTCGGACAGGAGCCATTGATTTGTCCGACCTAAGAGGGAAAATCTCAGAGCATACGGCCGGGGTCTATTTGGAATGCCCTTCATTTCTGGGGTTCATCGAAGAGTCCTGTGATGAAATAGCGAAGCTGACGCATCAGAACGGGTCGTTGTTCGTCATTGGTTGTGAACCCACATCCCTCGGCGCATTCAAGCCTCCGGGTCAGCTCGGAGCTGACATAGCTGTGGGCGAGGGGCAACCGCTGGGCAACCATATGAACTTCGGCGGTCCCCTTCTTGGGATCTTTACGTGCAAAGGAGAGGGATTGCTCCGGAACATGCCGGGCCGCATTATTGGGAGCAGTACAACGCAGGATGGGCAGCAAGTCGCTTACTGCATGGCCTTGCAAACGCGCGAACAACATATCCGACGAGGGCGGGCAACATCGAACATTTGCACTAACGAAGCGCTCCTAGCCGTAGCCACTGCCATGTACCTTTCACTTCTCGGCCCGGCCGGGCTAGCCGACCTAACCGCAACGATAGTCGAACGGACAAAATATGCAATCGAACAGCTCGGCAAACTGCCAGGCGTCAAGGCACCCGGTTTCGAAGCTTTGCATTACATGGAGTTCACGGTGAACTTCGATCGTGCTGGGCGAAAGGTCCGTGAAATCAACGATGCATTGCTTGGAGCGGGAATTCAGGGAGGACTGGACCTCAGTAAACATTTCCCAGAGTTAGGACAGAGTGCGCTCTACTGCTTCACTGAGGTGCACACGCACCGGGACATAGACATGTTGAGGGATGAACTTCGCGTTATTCTGGGAGGCCAGGCCAATTGACTTACGCACAAGCCAGATGGAACGAGCCCACAATCGAAAAGTTCTCCGAGCACGGAAAAGTTGGATACTTTACCCTTGCTCCAGGCGGCACGCTGGCACTAGGCTCCATTCCAGGCAAGTTGAGGCGTACCAACCCACCTGCTCTGCCGGAAGTTTCAGAGATAGAAGTGATCCGTCATTTCACTCGACTCTCCCAAGAAAACTTCGGAGTCGACCTCGGCCTGTATGCACTTGGCAGTTGCACAATGAAATACAATCCGAAGGTTTGCGACTTCATTGCCGCCTCGCATAAGATTCAGGAACTCCACCCGTACCAAGACGAGAAGACGGTTCAGGGAATTCTGGCGCTACTCTACGCGGCATGTGATCGCCTCGTGAAGATCGTGGGAGTGGAAAAGATGACGCTCCAACCCGCGGCCGGCGCCCAGGGGGAATATACTGGGCTCATGTTGATGAGAGCCTACCAGCGCGACAGAAACGAGAGTAAACGTGACGAGATAATTGTACCAGACTCAGCGCATGGGACCAACCCCGCAAGCGCTGCAATGGCAGGTTACAAGGTAGTGGAGGTACGCTCTAATTCTGCAGGTTGCGTTGACATCGAGGCTTTGAAGTCAGCGGTGAGACCGCGCACTGCCGGTTTCATGATAACGAACCCTAACACTCTTGGCATCTTTGAATCGGATATTCTTGAGATAACGCGTGTTGTGCATGATGCGGGCGGGTTGCTGTACTACGACGGAGCCAACCTCAACGCTATCATGGGAAAGGCGAAGCCTGGTGACATGGGGTTCGATATCGTTCACATCAACCTTCACAAAACATTCGCGACGCCCCATGGAGGCGGAGGGCCAGGTTCCGGTCCGATTGGGGTGAAGAAGGCTCTATCAGAGTACCTGCCCGTCCCAACCGTTGAGTATGACGGTTCGAAGTACTATCTTGATTATAACCGGCCCAAAACGATTGGAAAGATTAGGGCATTTTATGGAAACGTAGCGATAGTATTGCGGGCGTACGCCTACATTCTGTTACTTGGCGCAGAGGGACTAGAGGCGGCTTCGGACGTAGCGGTTCTAAATGCGAATTACTTAGCCCATAAACTTCGAAGAGTGAGGGGATTCTCTCTGCCGTACGCCGAGAGTACGCCTCGGAAACATGAGTTCGTTCTATCCGCCTCGCAGTTGCTCAAGGAGACGGGAGTCTCGGCTCTGCAGGTGGCGAAGAGGCTTCTCGATTTCGGGATCCATCCGCCCACAGTGTACTTCCCTATGATAGTTGAAGAAGCATTGATGGTTGAACCTACGGAGACGGTTAGCAAACAGGAACTCGACGCAATGATCCATGCGTTCCAGCAAATCAGCGACGAAGCCTACGCTGGATCTGATATGTTGAAAACGGTCCCTCACGCAACGAGTGTGACAAGAATCGATGAAGCAAAGGCGAATCGACCTAAGACCATGAAGCTGACATGGAGAATGACTACCAAACCCTGAAAGCACACGCGTCGGAGTTGTGCATTGAGCGTGAAAGTGAAAGTCCAATTCTTCGCGGCCGCCCGTGAACTAGTGGGCGCCGGGGAAGAAACGGTGGAACTGGCGGAGCACTCAACCGTTGGCGCTCTCCTAGATTCTCTTATCAAACGCCACGGAAAACCACTCCGGGACTACCTATACGACCCTAAAACCGGTGGCCCCCGTCCCTCCATTCAATTCCTGATTGGCGATCAACCCGTCTCGGGGAGCAGGGGGATGTCAACTGAACTTTCCGACGGCGTTGTCTTTGCCATAATACCTCCCGTCGGCGGCGGTTAGTTTCTCCAACCTCACAACAACTTAGCACTCTTACTGCAATTCTCCTATCAGATCGGCCGAATCTTACCTTGTTCTACGTAAGATAGCGGCGTCAGAACTCGTTGGAATCCGAATCTTACGGTTCCGTCGAGGCGGTTTTCATTCTAATCTTGGGCCTCTGTACAAATATGATTCCCTGTCCGTGTTGGGAACGCCGTCAGAGATGTTGTGTCATGCAGAACCCTAGCAGATTCCTCGCACGTCCTGCGTTCCCTTTCAAAACACAGGCGAGGCTCATCTACCGAAAATTACCATTGGAGCTTTATGAGCTCGAACCTGAATCCGGAGAGGAGGAAAGCTTGGACATGGATCTGGACCTTGACCAGCTCGAGGACTAGCTTTGTTACTTGAACTCGTAACTTAACTTGCGAAGTTTGTTGCGAACCGAAGTCGCATGTCCTTCTGCTCTAACTCTTCCTGCTCTAATCGCCTCAAGCACGTCGTTCGTGCTGGACGAGTTGGCGTCGATTATCGTGTATGCGTCTCCAATCGTTTGTGGAATATGAGAGTCGCTCCCTCCGACCTGCGGCAAGCTGAACCTCTTCGCGTCCCTTCGAGCAAGCCAGTTAGAAATGTAGAATGATAACGCGTCGGCGTTGACGGTTTCCACTGCATGAGGCTTTGTCGTCAGGCGGGAGAGTTTGATGCATACGCTTACTGGATCGTAGGGGTGTGGGATTATCACTAGTCCGTCTTGCTTCTGGATCTGACGAATCGTGTCGTCAGCAGATTGCCTGGGTTGAATCATCTCTTGTATGCCCAAGGCGATGATATGGCCGTCTCGTGAGCTAATCTCTACTCCTGGAAGGGTGAGAGCGTCAAGTTTAGGGGGATCAAATCTGTTATGCTCGGTGATTGCGACGCCATCCAATCCTCTTGCCCTGATGATGGCAGGTAGGTCTTCACGTCTGGTGTGCGCATCGGAAGACACGACGGTGTGTACGTGGAGGTCAATTTTCAGTTCTGCCATTAGGAGTTCACAGTCAGGTTTGATTGACTTTCACTTTATGGAAAAGTGGTGTCGCCTTCGCAATCTTATGACCGGCTTCGAGTCGGAATTTGCCTGCATCCCACCAATTCCTTGTACCGGTTAGCTCTAGTTGGTCGCTGATCCGCTGGGACGTTTCGGGCAGAAATGGGGAAAGTAGGATTTCTAATCCGGCAACCAGCTGACAGGCGAGGTACAGGGTGGTTCCGGTCTTCGTCCGGTCCGTCTTGATGAGGTGCCAGGGCTCACGTTCGCTGAGGTACTGATTCCCATGTCTAGCCAAGTCTATTGCGGCCGCGAGGCCATTTCTCAATTGAAAATCGTCTAGGAGTGTTGCGATCTTGTTGGGAGCCTGGATTATTTCCTTCTTGATTTCTTCATCCTTGCCGTCAAGCTGCCCAGGGCTTGGAATGGTGGAGTCGAATTGATTGTTGATGAATGTAAGCGTGCGGTGAACGAAATTGCCCAACACGTCGTTAAGTTCGGAGTTGACGTGCGTTTCAAATTCGTGCCAGGTGAAGTTAGCGTCTCTAGTCTCCGGCCTTATGGCAATGAGCACGTACCGCCAGTACTCCGCCGGTGCAACCTTGAGTGCGTCGTCGATCCACACCCCTACCTTCTTACTCTTGGAAAACTTCTGGCCCTCGAACAGTATGAATTCGGTCGAGGACACTTGCCATGGTAGGATGTAAGGCTCATGCGTTGCTTGAAGTAGCGCCGGGAAAATTATGACGTGAAACGGAATATTGTCTTTTCCGATGAAATGAACATTCTTCGTTCCCTCATCGAACCAGAAATCCTTCCACGCTTCCGGCTTTCCGGATTTTTCAGCCCATTCAATCGAGGCCGACACATACCCTAGCACAGCCTCCAGCCACACGTAGATCGTCTTTCCTTCAGCACCGGGGAAAGGTGCTGGAATGCCCCATTTGTTGTCTCTCGTGACAGCCCTGGGTTTGAGTCCTTCCTCGAGCCATCTTAGAGAGAAGTTTCGCGCGTTTTCAGGGAGCTGTTTGTTTTCTTTGACTACTTTGTAGAGTTTATCACGGAATTTTGGTAGGTCGAAGAACCAATGTGTGGATGATTTGATTGTCGGGGTTGAGCCGCAGAACACGCATCGAGGCCGGATTAATTCTAACGGGTCGAGGACTCTACCGCATGAATCGCACTGGTCGCCTCGGGCTTGTTCGTACCCGCAATGCGGACATGTGCCCTCCACGAATCGGTCCGGCAGAAATCGTTTGTCTACTTCGCAGTAGGGCAGGTTTACGTTTTGAGTGTAAATGTATCCGTTTTCGTAGACTTTCCTGTACAGGTCCTGCGTATACTTGATGTGAACGGGGCTTTCGGTTCGTGTGTAGTTATCGAACCGTATGTTGTACGCGTCGAGCAAGTCACATATCTGTTTGTGGGTCCGGTCTGTCAACTGCTTTGGCGGAATTCCGTTCTTGATTGCTTCTACCTCGATTGGGGTTCCATGTTCATCGGAACCTGTAACCGCGATTACCTCTTCCCCTTTCAACCGTAGGTATCTAGCGTAGACATCGGCACTGAGAAGGTGAATGAATGTTCCGAGGTGTGGGACGGAATTTACATAAGGCCAAGCGGAGTTGACTATCCAGCATCCCATTGTTCATAGTCCTCCTTCAAGCTTGCGTATGGCCAAGAACGGTTGGTTAGCCCGTTGTCCTTTGCCCTATCTGCGCTTAGCTCCAAGACCTCCGAAACTTGCTTCAACTCTCCTGAATGGTCACATTAACGTTTCCTAACGAGCCACTGTGATTCGCCCTTGTGACCTGGATCACGGCGGATTGGCATGACAAACCAAGGCGTCAGAGAGCTGCCAAGAGGAACTATGAAATAGGGGGCTTCGAATCTTTCTGTCGGAAACTGACCTTGAGCAGCGAGTACGCGAAACTGTTGGACCGGGCTTATTCAACCCTCCCCAAGACCACTGGAACCGGGGAAAGGTTCGAGATTCCTCGGATAGTCGGTATCAGGATGGGGCGGAGGACGATTATTCAGAATTTCGGAGATGTTGCGAGCAGGCTGAATCGCGATCCGCACCACTTGCTGAAATTCCTTTCTAGGGAACTTGCTACCGCAGCCTCCTTAGATGCGGGAAGGGCTATCTTTCAGGGCAGGTTCGACGTGCAGACAGTAACGCGGTTACTGGACATTTATGCGCAGAGATTCGTGATTTGCCCGATTTGCAAGAGGCCGGATACGAAGGTTGAGAAGGAGGGACGGCTACTGTTCCTTCGCTGTGAAGCTTGCGGAGCTCGGTCGTCCATTCTGCCAACTTGAGACAGTGGTGAACCTGACCGAAGTATTCCTCAGGGTCTACAAGGACCCGAAATACACGCTGGTGGCGGCGTGCGACCCGAACCTGTTAGGAGAAACCTTCCGGGAAGGCAAGTTAAAGCTCGAGGTTAAACCTGACTTCTACGGCGGTGCCAAGATAGACCTTAGCCAGGCACTGGACGCAATCGACGAAGCAGACATTGCGAATTTAGTTGGGGAAACTATTGTTCAGGCTGCCGTCAAACGCAGCCTCGTAGACCCGTCCGCAGTGCTCAACATAGGCGGTGTTCCACACGTTCAAATCCTCCGAGTGTGATCGTATTAGAGCGCTGACGAGAAATGGGCATGATGCGGTGCCGCAGGTTTCTTCAGAGATTTCGGCCCAACGCATGATTTCGAATGCCGCCGCTTATGGTATGCTTATTTAGGCTCCTGAGTTAGTACCGCATCGAACCGGTGGAATGCGTGGGTAAGAAAAAAGTCCTCAGTGAAGGCGACCTTAGAGAGATGGTTATGCCTGAAGAAGGACAGTTATTGGGTGTGGTAACTCAGATGCTTGGTTACGATCGCCTTATGGTTCGTTGCGGCGACGGACATGATAGGGTCTGCCGTATAAGGGGCAAGATGAAACGCCGGGTCTGGATTAAGGTAGGAGATGTGGTGCTTGTTGCGCCTTGGGATTTCCAAGTGGACAGCCGCGGCGACATTCTGTGGCGGTATACAGAAAGCCAAGCGAACTGGCTACGCAGTCAAGGACGCATTGCCGCTTAGCGTACTCTCCCGGGTGGTATAGTTGGAGTCTTTAGCCGAGCGGAAGCTACGAAGAAAGGTCGAACACTATGAGATTCATCGCCTAATGCGCGAAAAACGTAGCGAGGAGATGGAGTCTCTCGAAGAGGTTTTCGACCGCTCGACTTTGATGATTGTTTACCGCCTGCTGAATCGGGGCTACATAAGGAACATCAACGGTGTTGTGCGCTCTGGGAAGGAGTCACGTCTCTACTGGGGAGACGGGCAAGGAAACAAAGCAATCGCCATCAAAATCTTCCTCACCACGTCCTCGGAATTCCTCAGGGGAAGAATGATGTATATTCAGGGGGACGAAAGATTCAAGAACGCAAGAAAGGACACGCGCTCACTCGTCAACCTGTGGGCCTTGAAGGAATTCAAGAACCTCCAACTGGCGAAGCAAGTAGGAGTCCGCGTGCCCGCTCCATTGAAGGTTGATGGAAACGTGCTGTTGATGGAATTCATAGGGAAGAAAGGCGAACCGGCACCGCTACTCCGCGAAAGCCCCCTGAACCATCCAGCCCGGGTTTATGATAAGATCGCCGAAGCCATAAGAACACTCTACCGTGAAGCACATTTGGTCCACGGCGACTTGAGCGAATACAACATCATGATCCTGAAAACGCAACCGATAATCTTCGACTTCGCCCAAGCGGTGATCAACGAGCATCCAATGGCCCAGAAGTTTCTAGAGCGAGATCTGCTTCGAATGAACGGATACTTCTCCAAGATCGGAGTCGAAGTCCCTCCAATCGAGAGATTGACTAAATGGGTGACGGGGGAAAATGTCGACAAGAATTAGCACAACTATACCGCTTGAAAGAATGGGCGTACTAATCGGCAAAGAGGGGTCCACGAAAGCTCGCATCGAGGACGCCTTCAAAGCGCAACTACTCATACAAAGCCAAAGCGGTGTGGTCGAAATAGTTCCACGCGAGGGATCCGATGATCCTACCACGATCCTTCGCGCTCGAGATGTGATTCTCGGTATTGCCCGCGGCTTTTCACCGGACCGCGCCATGAAACTCGTTGACGACGATATCGTTCTCGACATAATCGACTTGAGGGAGACTTTCGGCAAGAATGAGCGCGACATTGCGCGGCTCAAGGGCCGGGTGATTGGGCGTGAAGGAAAGATACGCAGGCTAATAGAGGAGATGACGGACGCGAAGATTTCCGTTTACGGGCATACGATCGCCATGTTGGGTGAGTATGAGACAGTGACTGCTGCAAGGGAAGCAATAGAACTCTTGCTTAAGGGCAAACAACATTCCACCGTGTACAAACTGCTTAGAAAGATAAAGGCCGAGAGCAAAAAGAGAGAGACCCTTGAATTGTGGCAGAAGCCACCGACCTGACATGGCCGAACCATCATCAGCTTTATTCCGCGGACCTGCAAGAGGAGTCGAACCCTGATGGCGCTGCAGGAAGTATTTCAGGAAATATCCGCCGCGGACTTCTTCTACAGAAACCGCGACATCGCCGGCTTCACAAATCCAACTCGCGCGATCTACTCAACCATACGTGAATTGGTGGAGAACTCACTCGATGCATGCGAAACTAGGCAGATTCCCCCAGAAATATACGTCCGCATCTCCCATGAATCCGGGCCGACGGATGGACCGGGAGTCTATCGCATTCACATCGAAGACAACGGCATTGGCATACCTCACGACATAATCCCCTCTGCCTTCGGCCAAGTTTTGTTCGGGTCGAAATACAAGCTACGTCAGACTCGTGGAACCTTCGGCTTGGGCGGGAAGATGGCCATTCTCTACGGCCAAATCACTACGCATGGAACCGCGACCATCATGTCAAGCACGGGCCCTACTAAGATTCATCAATACGATTTGATGATCGACATCCAAAAGAACAGGCCCGTCGTGATCAAACATAAGACGCATCCGAACGAGAACAGATGGCACGGCGCCGTAATTGATTTTCTAACTGAAGCCGATTACACACGCGCGATGTCGAAGATTCTAGAATATCTGATGCAGACTGCGATTGTTGCACCCTACGCTACAATAACTTACGTAGACCCAAAGGGGCGATTTTACAGGTTCGAGCGCGCAACCACACAGATGCCCAAGCCGCCGGAGGAAACTCTACCTCATCCCTACGGGGTTGATGTGGAGACAATGAAGCGGCTGATTGAACTAACCACTGAGCGTACGCTCGTTAATTTCATGAGGACGCATTTTCACAGGGTTGGGAGAACAATTGCAACCTCCTTCCTCGAACAGGTGAACCTCCCGGCACGAAAGAATCCGAAGAAACTGACCCCCGAGGAAATCGTCATCCTAGTAAACGGCATGAAGAGCTACAAGTTCTTGGCTCCCGATGCGAGCTGCCTTTCTCCTCTGGGCGAAGACTTGCTGGAGGCGGGAATCAGAAAAGAGCTGTCTCCAGAGTTTATTGCCGTATACCAGCGGAAACCTTCCGCCTACGCCGGCTTCCCATTCATTGTGGAGGTTGGCGTTGCGTATGGGGGGCATATTGAACCCGGGGGAGGGATCAAGTTGTTCAGGTTCGCAAACAAGATTCCGTTACTCTTTGACGAAGCGAGCGACGTTTCGTGGAAAGTGGTCAATACCCAAGTCGATTGGAGGCATTACAAAGCCACCCCGGACATGCCTATTGCAGTCTTCACTCACATTTGCTCTACAAAAGTCCCGTACAAGACTGTTGGAAAAGAGTTCATTGCCGACAGGCCGGATGTGGAACGTGAGATCCTTAACGCCGTTCGTGAGGTAGCCCGCAGATTATCGTTGTTTCTCTCGAAGAAGATTCACATAGCTCACGACAAACACCGCCTTGACGTATTCCAAAAATACCTGCCGCGGATAGC
>CAZHKA010000013.1:0-23123 GCA_964533505.1 uncultured Candidatus Bathyarchaeia archaeon
AATAATTTGCTGTAATCAGTCAAAATTCGTTAAGTACGCTCAAAGACGGCTTAATCGAACAGCTTCAAAGTTGTGTGCTTAGATTTGGATGCTTTACGCCGCACTCGCTACGCAGTCACCCTCCTAATCCTCGCCATGGCACTATTCGTCTCGGCAGAAACCGCATTCCTCGGTTCCGTTCAGGCCACCGGTCCGCCTCAGCTTATTCTGATTCCGACTAATGGTGAAACTGGGACGAATGTTCGGTTTGAGGGAGGAAGCTTCTCCGCATCCGACACTACATGTTCAATCTCAAGCCCATCGTTAAGCACGCTGATTAAGAACGGGGGCTGTTCTACGTTCATTAATGGTTCTGGATTCGAAAATGTGACGGGCAGCTTCGAAGTTGGCAACGTGCAGGTTGGGCAGTATGTCGTTCAAGTCACTGGAAGCCCGACGGGTGACTTTGCTCAAGCGGTTCTCAACGTCACAAGTGTGGCTCAGATTATTCTAAAACCGTCGTTTGGTGAGACTGGGACGAATGTAGGGATTGAGGGTGGGTTCTTCTCGCCTTCAGATACTACGTGTACACTCTCCAGTGTGTCTAATGGGAACTTCATCAAGAACCCAGGTTGTTCGGTCTTCACGACTGCTTCAGGGTTCAAGAATGTGACAGGAAGTTTTGTTGTTGGTAACGTGCAGGTTGGGCAGTATGTTCTTCGAGTAACCGGGTCTTCGACCGGCGATTACGCTGAGGCGGTTTTCAATGTCACGAGTGGTCCTCAGATCATACTGATGCCAAGTAGCGGTGAGACCGGTACGAGTGTAGGGATTGAAGGAGGCTTCTTCTCACCTACCGACCTTACGAACATCTGCTCGATTTCAAGTAGGACTTCGGGCAATTTCATCACAGGTGGAGCTTGTTCGTTCTTCACGACTACTTCAGGATTCGCAAATGTGACCGGGAGTTTCGTTGTCGGTAACGTGCCGATCGGAGAGTATGTCGTTCGAGTAACCGGGTCCGGGGCCGGCGATTTTGCTGAAGCCGTCTTCAACGTCACAAGTGTGGCCCAACTTATTCTAAAACCGTCTTTTGGTGAAACTGGGACGAGTGTGGCGATTGAGGGCGGATTCTTTGCCTCCACAGACACTACATGTTCAATCTCAAGCCCATCGTTAAGCACGCTGATTAGGAACGGGGGCTGTTCTACGTTCATTACTAGTTCTGGATTGGTAAATGTGACGGGTAGCTTCGTGGTTGGCAACGTGGCGGTAGGACAGTATGTGGTTCGAGTCACTGGAAGCCCGAAGGGCGACTTTGCTCAAGCGGTCTTCAACGTTACGAGCGGACCCCAAATCATACTCACCCCAGCTAGCGGCGAAGCGGGAACTAGTGTGGCGATTGAGGGCGGATTCTTCTCGCCCTCCGACACGACATGCACGATCTCAAGCCCTGGAAGCAGCGCCGTTACGGGAGCCGGATGCGCACTTTTCACAACGAGTACCAGCGTAAAGAACGTAACCGGCAGTTTCCTTGCTGGTAATGTCGCGCCGGGTCAGTATGTGATTCAGGTTACAGGTAATACGGGGGATTTCGCGCAAGCCGTCTTCAATGTCACCTCTGGCCCGATGATTGTTTTGACGCCGATTGCAGGTGAGGCTGGAACGCATGTTGCGGTCAATGGTACGAGTTTTCTGCCCACGGATAATACCTGCACGATCAGCAGTCCGGGTAGCAGCGCGGTGTTATCTGGTACTGCCGCTTGCGCTGCAGTTTCCGGTAGCGGCGTTATCTTCGGTAGTTTCACGGCCGGTAACGTTGGCCCCGGTCAATATGTGATCCGGGTGACCGGTACTGCGGGTGGCAGGGACTTTGCTGAAGCTGTCTTCAACGTGACCAATGGTCCGATGATTGTTTTGACGCCGATTGCGGGTGAGGCTGGAACGCATGTTGCGGTCAATGGTACGAGTTTTCTGCCCACGGATAATACCTGCACGATCAGCAGTCCGGGTAGCAGCGCGGTACTAGGTGGTAGTGCGGGTTGCGCTGTAGTCTCTGGCACCGGTGTTATCTTCGGTAGCTTCATCATTGGTAATGTGCTTCCTGGTCAGTATGTGATTCGGGTGACTGGTACTGCGAATGGTAGGGACTTTGCTGAAGCTGTCTTCAACGTGACTAATGGTCCGATGATATCCCTTAGTCCAGGAACCGCTCCGCCAGGTCACAGCGTAATAGTGAACGGTACGAGCTTCCTTCCAACCGACACCGCATGTGTAATCTCCAGCCCCGGTACGAGCGCGGTCCTAGGCGGTAGCGCCGGTTGTGCAATAGTTGCGGGATCAGGTATAGTCAGCGGCAGCTTCCTCGTTGGTAACGTTCTCCCGGGACAATACGTGATACAAGTGACCGGGGACAAAGGAGACTTCGCGCAAAGGGCCTTGAACGTCACTGCCGGCCTACGGCTCAGCCTAAGCCCCGGAACGGGCTCGATTGGGACTAGCATCGATGTTAACGGTACGGGCTTTTTGACAACGGATCAGTCGTGTTCGATTAGTAGTACAAGCAGCCCCAACCCCATTCTCCTAGGTTCGGCGGCGTGCGCGGCTACCGTTGGAACTGGAATAGTTCATGGGAGCTTCGTGATTGGAAGTGTTTCCCCAGGCGAATATTTGATTGAGGTTACGGGTTGCGTAGGAAACACCGGATGTGCTCCCAGCGTCGGCGACTTCGCGCAGGCGGTATTGAATGTCACCCAAGGTGCTCCAACCCTAACGCTGTCTCCCGGTAGTGCCGTCGAGGAATCCACGGTTACCTTCATCGGGAGCGGACTGAATCCGTCGGACACAAGCTGCACCGTGCAAGCGTACAATGGGGCAACCAGCGCGCTAGACAATACGCTGATCACCTCACCGACCTGCTCTATTGTATCACCTGGAATCGCGCAGGGAACATTCGTAGTCAGCCCATACGCGACAACCGACATTTCATGGTTGGTACAGGTTAAGGGATCACCAGTGCAGGACGTCACGCCAACCGAACCATTCACGGTAACTCCAGACGTAATAGTCACCCCGACGTCCGGCTCGGTCAACACCGTATTCACCTTCACCGGCTCAGGGTTCGAATCCGACGCAACGTCATGTACTGCTACGGTCGTTCCGGCCGCATCGTTTAGTACGCCTACATGCTCCCTAGACGGAACCACAGGGCAGGTATCTGGATCGGTGATCCCCCTCACGAGCGCACTTGCGGGAACTTATGGTATCACGGTGACCGACAACGGGCTCCTCGCGTCGACTGCAACCGGCGAATTCACGGTCGGTACCCCCTCCGCTTTACTAGTGCTGAACCCCGCGTCGGTAGATCAGGGTGAAGCCGTTGGTGTCGCTGGAACTGGCTTCAACTCGCAAGACGCGTACTGCACGATAAGCTCACCGGCAACCAATCTCTTCGTGTCCGGCTCGGTTACTTGCTTGATTGGAAGTGGCTATGCGTCCGGCTCATTCCAAGTCAGTTCTACTGCGCCGGGCGGTTATTATCTGATTACCGTCCAAGCCTGCAGCGTTGCACCGACGGCCAATGTCTGCCCTCCAGGTGACGCTCTTGATTTTGCGTCGAACTTCCTCGGCGTCACATTAGCGACGACTATCACAACGTACAGCACGACGACAACAACGTCATCGAGTACAACGTCCATGTCGACAACGACCACATCCTACGCCACATCCTTCTCGTACTCAAGCACAACCTACAGTACTACCGGCATATTCTTTACGACTTACACGCAGTACACGCAAAGCACCGCCTCGGGTCAGACAACAACAACATTTACACAGACAACCTCTAGCACCATGACGGAGACCACGGTGACGGTTTCTACAACGACTAGCTTCACGACCGTTCCGTGCGGGCCGTTACCGTGCGGTTTCTCCCTCCAGCCCACTATAAATCCGGCGCCGGGAATCGATAGCGCCGGCTTGCTTGCTGCGTTGTTGTTGCTGATACCTATGTTACTTAGGAGGTTGTTGAGTTGATCAAGTTGAAAACTCGAGATCTAATCGTGGCCTTAGTGCTAATGGTAGGCCTGTTAGCCGCGGTCATGGCAACGAATTCGAACACGAATTTAGCCGTGGCCACGCAGACGTGTGGCATCAATGGGTGCGTTTCGACTCCCTACTTGAGTTCATCGACCAGCTATGACTACACTGGTACAAGCGTTTTCAGTGTGACGTCAACTTCAACGACAGTCTCGACTTCAATCTCCAGTTCGACAACAACTACAACAGCGACGACAACATCGACCTCCTGGAGTTACACGAGTACAATCTCGACCACGGAAACAACAACGAGCTTCAGCACAGTATACACGAATACACAAAGTAGCGTCAACACTTATGTCAGCACTATTCCAACCACAACGACCAGTTACAGCACGTACACCAACCTAGTCACGCAGCAGGGAATCGTCACAAATTGCCCAATCACTTACGTCACCAACGGAAACCGGCTGCAACCATACGCTCAATTCCTACGCAACTTCCGCGACAACCAAATCGAGAACACAACCGCAGGCCGAACTTTCCTAACCACCTTCAACGCTTGGTACTACAGCTGGGCGCCGGCATTAACCTACTCAGCGGCAACAAACCCATGGGTTTACAGGTTGGTGCAAGTGGGCGTGCTCCCATTGATGGGAATCCTCTACGCCTCTTACTACTCCTACGGGTTGGCGGCTCCAATTAGCCCCGAAGTCGGCGCTATGACCGCCGGCGTGGTGGCGGCTTCACTCATCGGCTTGGCGTACGTCGCTCCAGTCGCCTACCTAACCTCACGACTACTCAAACGCCGCATACGCCTCAGCCTCTCGACTCGCAGCCTCGCCCCAACATCCATATGGCTAACGGCCAGCACATTACTCCTGATGGCGGCATACGCCACCAACTCCACTACAGCGCTTGCATTTGGGACAGTGAACTTGGTCCTCTCCGCGCTCAGTGCAGGAAGCCTCGCGGGCACCAAGATGTTAACAGAGATCAGAATGCCCTCAGCAAACCCAGCCACAATGGCACTTCTCCTACGCCGCTACGCGAAGACCCTGCCCTTAACCGGCAAGTAAACCCACGGCGCACAGGAATCCTTGCGCCGCATCCCCTCTCTTCTTTTTTGCTTGTTCATTGCCGCGACTTTTCTTGATTGAAATTCCAGGCGACTTACTGGAAGGCGGAGGGCAGATCGTACGTACTACCCTAGCCTTGTCCGCCCTTACAGGGAAATCAGTGTACATCAACAAGATTCGTGAGAAACGCCCCAACCCAGGACTGCAAGCACAGCATTTCGTCGCAGCGAAAGCCTTAGCCGCAATATGCAGTGCTGAAACCAGTGACCTAGCCGTCGGCTCACGCCAAGTGAGATTCATCCCACACGAACGAACGGGGGGCAGATTCAGGTTCGATGTGGGCACGGCGGGGAGCATTCCACTCATCCTTCAAGCCCTAATGCCCGCGGCCGCCTACGCACCCATGCCATTAGATTTCGAGTTGACCGGTGGTACCGATGTGCGCTGGAGCCCGAGCATCGACTACCTCCGCCTCATACAGCTGCCATTACTGCATGAAATGGGGTACAGAGCCGCAATTCAAGTCAACCGCCGCGGCCATTACCCAAAAGGGGGAGGCCGCGTGAACTGCAGCATAAGCCCGTCACGGCTACTGAAAGCGGCTCGTTGGCTTCAGCGAGGCGAATTAATTGGAATAGAAGGAATCAGCCACTGTGTCAGACTGCCGAGTCATGTGGCCGAAAGACAGGCTAATGCGGCGAAAGCAAAACTCATCGACGGTGGTTTCGGCGCCGCATCGATTACGACTGAAACATCTCCACCTGACCAGGACAGTCACATCGCTCCGGGAAGCGGGATAACGTTAGCCGCCAAATTCAAGGGCGGAGCAATCCTCGGAGCCG
Source organism: uncultured Candidatus Bathyarchaeia archaeon (assembly GCA_964533505.1). Classification (GTDB taxonomy): domain Archaea; phylum Thermoproteota; class Bathyarchaeia; order 40CM-2-53-6; family 40CM-2-53-6; genus FEN-987. The sequence goes on from CAZHKA010000013.1 coordinate 5,939, forward strand.
ACAGCCTAGGTGAAAGAGGTAAACCAGCTGAGAGTGTGGGGGAGGAGGCCGCAACGAAACTCCTCGTTGAGCTGAAATCGGGTGCTCCATTAGACAGACACATGGGCGACATGATAATTCCCTACATGGCCGTAGCCCAAGGCCGGTCCGAAGCCCAAGTCTCGGAAATCACGAACCATGTTCTAACCAACGTGAAAGTCGCGGAGATCGTGACGGGAGTCAAATTCCAGATCGATGGAGAACTAAACAGGCCAGGAAAGATCGCGGTCGACGGAATCGCCTTGAAAACTTAGCGTAAGTAATATGAATTCTCCTTGAGGATTCTTAATCGGCATATGAGGCCGAAGTGAGTTCTCCCAGGACGTAGGGAAGCACGCCGCCGTCGCGATAGTATTCGAGCTCAACTTCGTTATCCAGCCTCGCCGTCACTTTGAATGTCTTTTCGGCAACTTTGGAGCGCGCGTTCACAATCAACGTAGCCTTCGGCGCTGTTATCTCTCCGATTCCCTTGATCTCGAATAACTCATCGCCTTGCAGCCCCAGCGTCTTCCAACTTTCACCTTTCTCAAACTCAAGCGGTAGTACCCCCATCGCGACCAGGTTGCTGCGGTGTATCCTCTCAAAGTTCTCCGCTATCACGGCTCTAACTCCCAAGAGCTTGACCGCCTTCGCAGCCCAATCCCTCGAACTGCCAGCGCCGTACTGTTTCCCAGCCAGTACAACGAGCGGGGTCTTTTCGGAAATATAGCGCATTGCAGCGTCGTAAATAGTCATAAGCTCGCCTGATGACTGATGCACTGTCCAACCTCCTTCCCTTCCTTTGGCTAGCATGTTTTTCAATCGAATGTTGGCGAATCCGCCGCGAACCATGACCTCATGGTTGCCGCGCCTGCTGCCATACGTGCTGTACATGGCTTTCGGCACACCACGTGATTGGAGGTACAGGCCTGCGGGGCTTTCAACAGGGATCGCACCGGCCGGGGAGATGTGGTCCGTGGTTATCTTATCTTCAAACACTGCAAGCACCCGTGCGTTCAGGATATCCGCGTTGCCTTGGCTTCGCTTACCATTCATGAACCATGGCGGTTCGCGAATGTACGTCGACTTCTCATCCCAAGCGAACGTTTCGCCGCCGGAGGACCGTAGTGCATTCCATCTCTCGTCGCCTTCCAGCGCAGAAGAGTACACCTCCTTGTAGAATTCGGGGGAAAGAGACTGAGAGATCATTTCTCGTATCTCCCTCATCGATGGCCAAATCTCCTTCAGGAACACTTTGCGCCCATCCTTAGCCGCGCCCAAAGGTTCTTTGTAGAAGTCGAAATCGATTCGGCCCACCAAAGCATAAGCGACCACTAGCATGGGTGACATGAGGAATGCGGCTTTAGCGAGCGGGTGGATGCGTCCGTCGAAGTTTCTGTTTCCGCTCAAGACGGCCGCGGCGTACAGGTCCTTGTCTCGTATCTGTTTTTCAACCTCGGGAGCCAAAGGCCCGCTGTTGCCTATGCACGTAGTACACCCGTAACCAACAATATTGAAACCAAGCGATTCAAGATCACGCAGAAGCCCGGCCTTCTCCAAATAATCCATAACAACTTTCGAGCCGGGTGCGAGGCTTCTCTTCACATATGTTACTGGGCGAAGCCCTGCCGCGACCGCTTTCCTAGCTAAGAGTCCTGCTCCTACCATTACCGTTGGGTTTGATGTGTTCGTGCAGCTTGTTATCGCAGCAATGACGATTGAACCATCGCGTAACTCTCCAAAATTGTTTGCAGTTCCGTTTCCGCGTGGAGACGCATGCATCGTGCTTAGTTGGTAGCCATCATCTGCTATGCTGACCCCCCCCTTCGCTACGACAGCCGGTTGTCTCTTGTACTCTTGAATTATGTTGCTGATCAGAGTGGCCGCTGATCTTAGCGGTACTCGCTCGTCTGGATTTCGCGGACCAGCAATCGACGGTTCAATACTGCTTAGATCGACGGTAACTATTTTCGAGTACTTAGATTCCAGTCCATTCCTCTCGACAAACAGCCCTTGAAGCTTGCAGTATTCTCTTACAAGCCTAGCGTGGCCGCTTTCTCGACCTGTGGCCGTAAGATAGGCGATGGTTTGTTCGTCCACTGGCGAGAAGCCTACGGTTGCGCCGTACTCCGGCGACATGTTCCCTAACGTCGCCCGGTCTGGGACGCTTAATTCTGCGTAGGCATCTCCAAAATATTCGACGAACGCACCCACCAGATCCTCCTTACGAAGCGCCTCGGTTACGGTCAAAACGAGGTCTGTGGGAGTTGTCCCTTCCTGAAGTTGACCCGTGAGTTTCACTCCTATGACGCGAGGAATGGGCATGTAGTACGGCTCGCCAAGCATCACCGCTTCGGCTTCAATTCCCCCAACACCCCAGCCAACAACCCCGAGCCCGTTAACCATCGTAGTATGTGAATCCGTTCCAATCAGCGTGTCGGGGAATGCGGTTAGACCATCCATTCGCTCCGCTACTTCAACAACTTTCGCTAGGTACTCCAGGTTTACCTGATGGCAGATTCCCTTTCCAGGTGGGAAAACCCGCGTGCCGCTGAACGAACCGTTTGCCCACTTCAGCAGTGCATACCGCTCCGAATTTCTCTCATACTCCTTCTCCAAATTAACATGGAGCGCATTGGGAAGACTCCAACTGTCAACCTGAACTGAATGGTCGATGATCAGATCCACTGGCACCTTCGAGTTCACTAACTTCGGATCCAACTTCCTTCGTGCGAACGCATTACGCATTGCAGCCAAATCTACGATCAACGGAACTCCGGTGTAATCCTGTAGAAGGACACGGTAAGGCATGAAAGGCATATCTTCGCCAATAGTCTTCGGCCATTGTGAAAGCTTGTAAGCGGCATCGCTCGCACCTGGCACGTTATTGGCGGAACGAACCAGGTTTTCAAGCAGCACTCTAATCGAGTAAGGCAGCTGACCAATATCGCAACCAAACTCACTCATCTTTCCGAGATTGTAGTACCGCGCCTTACCACGGTACGTATCCATAGAACTCTTCGCAAAATCGAAATTGCTTTTCACGGTAACCCGCAAGTCTGCATCGGCCAAGACCGCTATTTCTAGTTTCGTCTGAAACTAATCAACTGCTACTGATTCGGAGTACGGCATGATTGCTGGTGCTCCATGAAGCAGGCTTCACACATTGTGTTTCCACAATTACAGCATGTCTTCAGCGGCCCATCCAAGGGACGGCCGCAGAACCCGCAGTATGTGCCGGATAGCATGATATTGCAAATCTACGGCCTGAAGACCGTTATGAATTCTTCGAGTCTCGGGAGTCAGGGCTTCCGACTTATCCATATTATCGAGTCGTCCTTCGTGTTTCGAATCTCAAGGATTCGGTGGAATGGGATTAGAGTTTCTTCCTCATCTGGTGCGCTCTGAAGCGTGAAATATGACTTTCCTAGGCTCTTGATGCTAGAGGCGCGGATCTGTCTTATGTCTCCCGGCGCTCCCCTGTGGCTGTAAGTTATCAAATAATCATTAGGCTTCTCCTTACTGTCCCATCGAAGCCTGTTGAGAATATTCTTGAGAGGATGCACCAATGATTGTTCATCAGCTATTGGCTGTGACTGAGTTTTTCGTTACCAAGCCCTTATTAGTGCGCCTGCACGGGGTTTGACGAATCAGGTGTTCTAATTGAGCGAATACTACTTGCCCGGTGCCACAACCGTCGGCATCGTATGCAAAGACGGCGTCGTTCTAGCATCGGAACGCCGTGTCACGTACGGTTACTTCATTATGAGCAAGCATGGAAAGAAAGTCTTCAAGATCGCGGACAAGATCGGCGCGGCGTGCGCGGGAATCGTGGCGGATATGCAGATTCTTACTCGCGAGGTAGGCGCATACCTGAACCTTTACTCTTACGAGCGCGAGCAAAGTGCCACCGTACGAACCGCAGCCAAGTTGATGGGAAGCATGCTTTTCGAACGCCGCTACTTCCCTTATCTCGCCCAAACCATTGTTGGCGGGGTTGATGAGACGGGACCAAAACTGTACGTATTGGATCCGTTGGGGTCAGTCATCGAAGATAAATTCACCGCCGTTGGGTCCGGGTCCGAGATTGCTATGGGACTACTGGAGACCGACTTTAAAGACGGGATATCCGTTGAGGACGCGAAAGGACTCGCACGCAAAGCCGTGAAGGCGGCTTCCGCGAGAGATATCGGCAGCGGAGAAGGTCTCGACATGCTAATCATAACAAACGGCGGCATCCAAGAAGAACACGAACCAACCCTGAAGTAAGCCACCAACCCCTCACGCACGAAAACCGCGCCCGAGGTCAGGCGTGCATGCTCTCAAAAAACGACATACACCAGATTCAAGCAGAGCTCCTATCATACGACAAAGCTAGAGAGCAGCTTCAAACACTCACTCGTTCCGTCACTAGGCTGTGCAGCTGGGCAATCATCCAAGTCCACCGCGGTAACTTAATCCAAGCAAACAAGACGATATCAGAAGCGAAAGACTCACTCGACGACCTTCAAACCCTCCTCTCCACCCATTCAGAGCTTCCACAATTTGGACAGGTTCTCGTCGCTTTCCAAGAATACGCAGAAGCAAGACTACTCTACCAACTGAAAAAGTCCGGGAAAGTGGCGACGCTCAAAGAAGTCGGAACTGGCAGCACAGCCTACCTACTTGGCATGCTAGACTTCGTGGGCGAGATGCGAAGAATGATACTAGACTCTCTCCGCGGCGAGAACGCCGAGGAAGCGCAGAAACTTTTGACGACGATGGAATCTCTCTACGAAGACCTCATGTCGTTGGACCGAACGTCTATTCTTCCAAATTTCCGACACAAACTGGACGCGGCAAGAAGAATCCTAGAAACGACACGAGGCGACGTCGCCACCGACCTTCGTAGAGTCTCGCTGGAGAATGCATTGAGGAGTGTGGATCGCAAACTCGAATCCAGACGATCAAAGAAAAGCTAGACTCTGTGAAAACGTATAACGAGTTTTAGCTCCTTTTGCAAAATATGTCACTTGGCATACTTGGCACTTTGTTTTTGGGTCAAATCGCTCTCTTCACTCATCCGTCAGGGTATTGTGGATAATTAGCCGTTTTTTATGTGCAACATCAGCCTATTTCGTTGTCAATAATCATGTAAAAATAACGCGCCCCGGGCCATGATAATGTGCACGTCGAAGGCAATAATTCACAGGTCTTATATTGAATCCGAGAAGGCAAATACACCGAACTATTTTGAGGGAAATCCATAGCGGTACTCGCGCAGTTCTAATTATTTGTTTAATCTTTCTCCCGGCAGCACTCACGCTTAATAGCGCAGTGGTTTACGGGCTGAATAGCACTTTCCTTGCGATCTACCTCTCTCCCACAGCCATTGCTTTTGGACAGCCCTTTACGGTTTCCGTCAAGCTGGTTGGAGCTACCGCCGCGACCGCCGGTGGCACAGTCACCTATAGCCTATACCAAAATGGGGCATGCTCTGGGCTCCCGGTTCCGGGCCAAACCAAACCCCTATTCACCTTTACGGTTTCGAAGGGAACTGTCTCACCCGCCCTCAACCTAAAGCCCAATCAGGCCGGCACGTTCAGCGTTAACGCTCAGTACAGTGGAGACGGCTCCAATTCCCCATCCCTAAGCGCCTGCCTGCAACTGAAAGTAACAAAAACGCCAACAACCCTCATGACATCGTTCACAACGCCTACTACGTTCACGGTTGGCGGAAGTATAGCTGACAGTGCAACGTTGTCAGGAGCGAACGCGGCGTCCGCAATGGGAACCATAACGTACTTAGTCTATCACATCGGAACCGTCTGCACTGGATCTGTAGTCGCGACCTCAGGTCCGATAACGATCTTAACTGCCGGAATCGTGCCCCCGTCAGGCCCAATCACGATCAACGCCGCGGGCACCTATAGTATGGCTGCGACATACTCAGGCGACTCTGTGAACCAGCCCTCGACAAGCCCCTGCGAATCCCCTATAACCGTCACGAAGGAAACAACCTTAACGATCTCTACTACGCCTTCATCAGCGACCGTTTCTGGCGGTACTGCAGTCTCCGACACGGCGACGTTGAGTGGAGTGACCAGTAACGCCGGCGGCCAGGTAGAGTACGTCCTCTACTTCGGCGTCTGCTCTGGAACGCCGGCCGCTACCGTAGACTATGAAGAGGTAGTCAATCGTGTAGTTTCCCCCTCGCGGTTATTCGTTCTCACTAAAGTGGGTAATTACTTCTTCAAGGCCATTTACAGCGGCGACAGCAATAATGCTGGCATCACTGCCGCTTGTGAAACCGTAACGGTCACAGATTGGACCCCAACCCTCATGACAACCTTATCGGCGTCCACTATTGTAGCCGGTCAGTCGATCACAGACTCTGCTATTCTGAAGGGCGCAAGCCCGACCGCCGGCGGCACAGTGACATACCAGCTCTTCACAAACACCGCTTGTAGCGGTAGCCCGCTCGATACGAGCATGGTTACCGTAAGTGGCGGCATCGTTCCTAATTCCAAAGCGTTCATCATAAGCGGCACATCCTACACATACGGCATCCAAGCCATTTACAGCGGAGACGCCAATAATGCAGGGCTCACTGGTCCTTGCGAACAGCCCATAAACGTCAATAAAGCCAATCCAACCGTTTCCACTCACCTATCCGCAAGCTCGATAACCATGACCGGTTCCGTCACCGACACGGCCACATTAGCCGGTTCATCCGGTAGCAATGCCGCTGGTACGGTTTCCATCACCATGTATACTGGAGGAACATGCAGCGGAACAGCAGTAGGCTCAGCTTCCGTTCCGACGGTTTCCAATAACATGGCAACGTCCGGCGCCTTCACCGCACCTGGACCTGGAACCTACAGCTTCCTGGCGATGTACTCGGGGGATGCAAACAACAACGCTGAGAACGCGGCATGTGAGAAACTGACCGTGACAGCCGCCGTCGTGTCCCTATCCACTGTAATTACCCCGCCGAGCACCCCGCTTGGTACGGTAACGGACACAGCAACTCTGTCAGGCTTTGCGATCGGCGCGGGTGGCTCAATCACCTTCACTCTTTACAGCGGGTCCAGTTGCTCAGGGGCATTCCTGAACAGCTCTCCTCCGATCGGGGTGTCGGGCGGTGTTGAAAGTTCGCCGTACGTTACTCCGGTTTTCGTCGCCGGGGGACCCTACAGCATCCTCGCCGTGTACTCGGGGGACTCTAACAATTTAGGAGCAAAGGCCCCATGCGAAACAGTAACCGTCCAATCGGCTAACACGATTTCCACCACGCTTCTGCCTGGTTCCATAACGGTCGGTCAGACCGCCAAAGATTCGGCGACCATGTCAGGCGTCACTCCCACGGCGTCCGGTACGGTGACGTACGAAGTTTTTGCCGTAGGGGGCACATGCACCGGCGCGCCCATAGACACGAGCATTGCCACCGTAATCGGCGGCAAGGTACCCAACTCTAAGGCTTTCAACGATTTCCACACCGCCGGAACCTATCCCCTATGGGCGGTTTACAGCGGAGACAACTTTAACATCCGAGCGACCAGCCCGTGTGAATCATTAACCGTAATCGCGCAAGTAACAATCACAACGCAGCTTTCAGCCACAACCATCACGATCTCTGCCGCATGGGAAAATGGGGTCACCGACTCTGCAACACTGACCGGGGCTACATCGAACGCCGGCGGATCTGTCACCTACTCCTATTTCAACGGCGGCTCATGTTCCGGCACGGCGTACCCCCACACAGACACGGAAACCGTCACAAACGGCCTCGTTCCACCCACCTCCGCTTATGCACCCTTCTATTTCAGCTCTTCAGGTACCTACAGCTTCCAAGCGGTTTACACCGACCCGACGAAGGAAAACAGTCCAGCCACGAGCCCCTGCGAGATCCTTACGGTGAACCGCAACTCCCCAACCATCTCAACTCTCCTATCAGCAACCACGATAATTCACGGAGGCTCAGTTACCGATACATCGACTCTCTTCGGCGCCTTCAGTCCCACGGGTCTCGTGACGTTCACCATGTACTCTGGTGGTAGTTGCTCAGGTACCACCATAGCTACAAGCACAGTGTCCGGGTACGGTTCCGGTGTGGCCACTTCAGGCACATTCCAAGGATCGGACACCGCGACGCCCGGTACATACAGCTTCGTCGCATTCTACAGCGGAGACTTGAACAACAACGTCGCGACAAGTAGCTGTGAACTTCTGACCATCACATAGATTCCCCATACACATATTCTTCCACAACTCCAATACGAAACCTCACGCGGCCCTGATGCGAATTAACATCCCAACCGGAATTACACCGCAGGAAGCCGTATCGCTCCAGCGACGGCTCGCACCACTAGTAGAAGAAATCAGTGCGCTCCCGAGAAACCTTTCGACACTAGTTGGATGCGACGCAACCTACATTCATGGTAAGACGGTTGCTGCCGGAGTATCCGTGAGTTACAATAATCTTAGCCTCCAAAGCACTAAGGTGATTACGGGACGGACAACTTTCCCCTATATTCCCGGGCTTCTCGCCTTCAGGGAAGGCCCCGCGGTGATCCAAGCCGTTCGGGGCCTACGCCCTACGTCTTACGTTTGCATGGTCGACGGTCATGGGCTAGCTCACCCGCGAGCATTCGGTTTAGCATGTTTTGTTGGGCTTGTCCTTGATCATCCTACCATCGGCGTCGCAAAGAGTATCCTGTACGGCTCGGTTAAGGACGGTCGAGTTGTTGACGACCACGGTACCACAATCGCTGAACTTATCACGCTGCCCAACAGTGGGAAGACAATCTACGTGAGTGTGGGGCACAAAATATCTTTGAACCACGCCGTTGAAGTTGTGAGGCGTTGCCTAACGCCTCAGGGCCCACTGCCCATTAGGTTGGCTCACGAAGCGGTGACGAAGAGAAAATGGGAACTCAAGAAATCAAACCAAGCCTACTCATAACGCTCTACAAACTCATCGAAGTTGGAGCGTACCCGGACGAGGTGATCTTCACAACCACCGAACTCGCTAAGCTTCTCGGCACGTCGCAGCAAACAGCATCACGTCACCTGATCGAACTGGAAAAGATGGGATTGATTCATAGGGTCCGTCTGGGCCGTCGCGAATCCATCAAGATCACACCGCCCGGCGCGAAGCAACTGGATGGTATGTTTCGCACATTGAAACGAGCTTTCGAAATGAAGAAGGCCGAACTCTTGTTTGAAGGCTCGGTATTCTCGGGCCTAGGCGAAGGAGCCTACTACATAAGCCAAGAAGGATATCGACGTCAGTTCGTCGAAAAACTTGGCTTCACCCCTTACCCAGGAACGTTCAACCTCAGAGTGCGAAAGGAAGATCAGGAAGACGTCCGCCTGCTAGAAGCTTCACCCTTTATCCTCATAGAAGGGTTCACAAACGGAAACAGAAGCTTCGGGCCCGCCAAATGTTTCCAGGGCAAGATCGCGGACAAATACACCTGCGCCCTAATCTCCCCGGTCCGCACACATTACGAAGGAGACGTAGTGGAAATAATCTCAAGCGAATACTTGCGGAAAGCACTTCGTGCGAAAGACGGAGACGTAGTAAAAGTTAGGGCATTCAGCTCAGTTCCCCAGAGAGCCTCTGCCTCAGTAAGCTAGAGCTAACGTACCTTTCATGATCGAACTTCGGAAGCCTCGTCATCCTAATCTTCAGGTCGTGACGATGAATAATTTCAGCCACGATCTTTTCAAACTTCTCCTGATCGTAACCGAAAGCAACAACGTCCGGCTTGACCTCGGACAGAACCTGTTCAAACCCGAACCCCACATCCTCATAGCCTAGGATTGCCACGTCAACCGGCTTCAACCCTTCGATTAAAGCTCGCCTATCTTCCTCGGGAAACAGCGGCTTACGCCCTTTCAACGTCTCAACAGTCGTGTCCGTCGCAACCACAACAACTAAAACATCACCAAGTTTCTTCGCCTCCGTCAACGCCGCTAGATGACCCACATGAATCACGTCGTACACGCCCCCGGCCAAGACGACTCTAATCATCTTACGGCCCGTTTCCGTCAGGGAGTAGCATTTCTCACAGTCTTTTCGTTCTTCTTCCAAACTCTTCCCGCTTACTAGTCCGCCTAACTCCTCTGGACCAGCGTTGGCTGAGAATTCGTTCTCAGTGAAGGGGCCGTGTCTAAGCTGGGTGATGTAGGCGGCTTTGATAAGCCGTAGTTCTTCACTCATCTCGAGCTGCCCCGATGCTTTGGTCCTGTGCTTCGTTCCTCACTAAAGGGCTTACTGCGAAACCTCATTTGTTGTCAATTCTAAGAATGTTAGAGCGTCGAGCAGGCCTTCCGCGTATGCGACTGATGCTAACGAAGTTGCCGGGCGTCCTGCGTTTAGGAAGTGCTCTGCGTCCCGCAGATACCGCTCAATGGCGTCGTCGACCCTCTGGATGCCGGCCGCGGTTACACTTGTGTCAACCGGTCGCGGCTTCGATTTCAGCAAGGCGCTTCTAAGAGCCGTGATGTATTTTCGTGCTCTAGAAGCCGCGTCTTCATCGAATCCATTCAATTCGTTTGCACCAACCAAACCCCTGGGCGCACCGCAGAAGGCCTGTAAGGCTTCAGCTTCAACAAAGTGTAATCTGCTTGGAAGAATTAAGCAGTGGGGCGGCCGGCCAAAATCTATACCCATAAGGTCCACCGCTATCGAGGCCCGAACGATCATATCGGGTGCTTCTAACCTCGCCAAACCAACAAGCAACGTCTCCCGCGTGATTAATCGGCCAGCAGTTCGCGCGGAATAGGCTAGAAGTCGCTCAATCGCTTGCCTAATTGTGACTTGGCGACCTCCCTCCGCATCGATCTCAAGAAGAATTAGTGAGTGTAGGCCCGCTTCGAAGTTGACCTTCAACGCGGCGTAAACACTTTCCGGCAGATCCTTACTCGGTGAAGCGGGAACCGTTACGGTTCTGCCAAACTTGTAAGACTGCAAACCCGTCGCACCCGCAGCCGCGGATGCCACCGACGCTCCATGAACGATCCTTGTGGTAACTCCCGACTTCTTGGCGCGCAGCCGAAGGTCGACGTGCGTGGTTGCGACCATAGGATCGCCGGCCACGAGGATTGCAACTTTCCCTGACATGGCTTTGGATAGAATCTTGTTCTCCGCATCCTCTTCGAGATCGCGACGGGATAGAACCGTCACGGGTTTCCTTATTGTCCGCGTAAGGTTCTCAAGATTCAACCCAGGCATAGCGCTAGTGTAGAACTCAGCGAATACAAAATCACAGGTTCTCGCTTCTGCTTGGCCGCGAAGTGACATCCCCAGCTCATCATAGAGACCTAAGCCAATGAAAATTAGCTCTCCCAACCGTTCGTCACTGACCGCCCTAAACCACAGCCGACAAGTTAACTTTAATTTGCGAGGGAACTTTCGGACTCCTTTAGCGGGTCCGTAGCTCAGCCAGGTAGAGCGGCGGACAGAACGTCACAATGGCCGAAGCTCTTAACTGGATTGGGGATACCCGAAGGTCGAGAGCCAGCTAGGAAACGAAGTGGCCGACAGGGTTCAAATCCCTCCGGACCCGCCAAAAATTTTATCCGGGTCTTCACTAAAGGGGCTCATTTTAGGCTCATTTTGCCGGTACCCTAAACGACGAAACGCGAAGCCCTTCTGCAAGATAATGACGTAAAGCGTTGGTACGATAACCTGGCCCGCGGAAGCCCAATCAGGTCAGGGGTCTTACTGAGATAGCTTGCCCGCGAAGGTCTATTGGAATTCCTCCGCCACCAAGGAACATATCGTGCCTGTTTGTATCGTGGAATCCGCCAAGACCAGACTCTAAGAACTTCTGGAACGACCGCGACAATCTTCGAGGCTCTCTTCTAGATATCCTAAAGGTGATGGGGATTGACGAGTTTCTTTCCAAAGGCTTCTTTTTGGTTCACGCACTAAAATGCGCCACCAAACAACCCGGAAAACTTCAATCCGGGAGACGCCATACCCGTGTTGCGCTCTCACTATGCGTTCCAAACTACCTGAAGGAAGAGGTATCTCTTCGCGCACCCTCCAGAATCTGTCTGCTTGGTGCCGTCGCAAAACAAGCATTCGGGTTGTTCTGTGATGATGATAGAGTTTGGAATGCATCACCGAAGATAGGTGAAACCCGTCGTACTCGGCTTAGTTATGGCGAGGTCGAGTGCATGTACACATGCCTGCCTGTAAGAGCCTCGCTCATTCCCTACACCAAGGCGCGTATCTCAAGATGGATTTAGGAGCCAAGCAAAGACACGGGAGTGACGTTCAAAGGGAGTGACTGAAAGTTCATTTATAAATGCCTCAAAGACACACCTGCAGTCCGCATTTAAATGTACGATCGAGTTCGCCTAACAGAACCCATGGTAGAAGTCAACCCAGTAGACGACAGATGAAAACTCAAAACTCAAATTCATATTAAGACCTAAAGATACTAAAATGTAGGGAGCTGCATTGGAACAGGCTGCTCGCCCTCTTTTCATATCTGTCACTCCGGAAGAATTGCTGGGCAGACCTCTCAACGAAATCGAACAGAAATTCGCTGCTTCCAAGCTATTCCTGGGTAGTGGGAAAAGGATCCCACCTGCAGGACCTAGGGTGGCGGTTGTAGGTTCTCGCAAAGCCTCATCTCAAGGCATCCTCTTAGCGCAAGAAATCGCGTCGTTTCTCGCGAAAAAAACCGTCATCGTGGTAAGCGGACTTGCGGAGGGCATCGATACGGCAGCTCATGAAACAGTAATCAGAAAAGGTGGGTCAACGGTTGCTGTTCTCGGAACTCCTTTGGACAAAACCTATCCAATAAGGAACTATGAACTTCAGAAAAGAATAATGCATGATTACTGGGCGATTTCGCAATTTCCCGTTGGATATCCAACTGAGCCAAAGAACTTTGTGATTCGCAACAGAACCATGGCGCTCATTTCAGACGCCTCGATAATAGTTGAGGCTGGGGAAACTAGTGGCTCGCTTCATCATCTACCCCAGACAATCGGGAAAGATGACTACGCTCGCGGTGCGTATGATCTGGTATACCGCCGAGCATCCGCGAACGACCAGCCTCATCGTTGCCCCCGGATGCGGCAGAGTATGATCGCCATGGACCGTATCCATTCATTCCTCATGGCGATGAACAGGAGGGTGCGACGAAAAATGCTGGCTAGGATTCAGCGGACGGTTATCTGGTTCAAGAACGGCTCACAGATCGTCGCCTTGCCGAACAGCCCGAACCTTCTCCGCGGGTTCGCCGCGAACAATGTCGTCTGTGATGAAGCAGCGTTCTTTCGGGAGGATGAGCTGGTCTTTTACAGCGTCCTCTTCCCCATGCTTCAGACAACGCAGGGCACGTTAATCGCCAGCTAGCGAACACGCGTATCAATCGTTTCGGCCTCGTAAAATTCGTTAACCAAGATTACCGCCAAAACGCACCTTAATTCCTGCAAGTTCTAGTTCAATTAAAGCCTCCAGCAAAGCCCAATAGCAAGGCACGCATTTAATTTCTAAAAGGTATGTTTGGTGATCGATGGTGAGTCTTCAACAATATTTCCAGTCGATCCTGGATCGATTGCAGACGAGTGCCAATGTTAAGGCAGTCTATGGCGATGCCATAACAGCTGAAGGGAAGACGATTATCCCAGTCGCAAGAGTCGCGTACGGTTTCCATGCAGGAATTCGCCCGCTACACAAAACTGATGGAGGAGAACAAAAAGAAGCGGGCCGAGGAGGAGGGGGCATCCACATCAAGCCCCTAGGAGTTCTGGAAATCACCAAGGAAGAGACCAAATTCATCCCTATAGGCGAGAATAGGAAACTTGTTGGAGCCCTTCTCATAGGTCTCCTCGTGGGACTCTGGATAGGCGGCAGGCGCTCACGCGACTAGTTCGAGTTTTTTTTACCCTACATTCTCCCCTCCCTCTCATCATAAGCTGCGAACAGCCTCACAGACTCCATTCGCAAGTTTGTGTCAATACGTGCCTGGAAAACGCTCCCGGTGAAGTTTGGCCTTGATTTATTTCTTGTTGATTGCTAGGTAACTGAGGATGGACTGATTTCGCGTGTAGTTCAAGTTCATCCTTTGTTTTGAAAAACTGTTTGCACGCTGGACAAATGTAGGTTCCAACGAATTCGGTTGCCATAAGTTATCCTAACAGCCGGAGGCGTAGCTAATTTTTAGTGATTTGCCAAATTCTCTCCCAAAAGGCACCCGAATATCGTGGGTACGATTTCTCACGTGCACACGCCCTTTTTCCGATAGATTTTCTTCACCCGCCGTGAACTATGTGTAGAATTGAAGATGCGATCGAATATGATCAAACAAGTTTCGACGGCAAGTGAATCTGATAGTGGTCCTCCCCGACGCAGCATGATCGGTACGTTGCTTATGCTGCCGATCGGGCTCATCATCGTGGTTCTTCTGCTGTTTTACCTTCTTGCTTTTAGGAGAGGATACTTTCCGGGAGAACTCCTTCTAATTTTTGTGGTCATATTCCTCGGGTTGTTCGTCGTCCGAAGCCTGTACTGGAGGTCGAGAAGGAAGTATTGGCGTGAACGGTTTAAGAAAAACGAACCAGGCCGGATCATTCGTCAGAGATACGCACGCCGAGAGATAACCAAAGATCAGTTCGATCAAATGTTGCGCGATCTCACCCAAAAACCGTGAGTTAGATATTGGTGTTTATCGCTCCCGGTAAGCACTGCAAACTCATACTACCAACGTTCAACGATAGTAGTTTCGGTTTCGAGGGAGAGACCGTGCGGATAGAACCTGTCGAGTGCACGTGCTGCGGTTCAATTGAAAGATTAGACGTAGCGGGAGTGAACGAGTTCAGCATTCGAATGTATGAGTGCGCGGAATGCGGCGCTTGCAATTCTTGCCGTCACTATGACGGTTACAAGTGCCCGGACTGGCCGGGTTGCCATTACGAAATTTGAAACCCCGTACGTTCATACCTCATCACATGCATTGTGTGAACGTCGAGATGTGAACTTTGTCGGAAACAATTCCCACAGAACTGGGTTGACTGTCCGCCTAGTCTGATTCTGCCTTCAGACCTCTCGCCAGAGCCACTACTAAGGTTCTTTTTTGTAGGTGTCGGAGCAGAGACATAACCGTGAATTAGTTGGTTCCGAGAGTTGCGGAAAAGCGTTGCAAAACTGCTCTTTCGAAGAGTGGGTTGAGTTACGATTACACCGTCAACCCATACACGGGCTGCCTTCATGCCTGCGTTTACTGTTATGCGACCTTCATGCGCCGCTTCTCGGGTCATCTGAAGGATCCGTGGGGTACCTTCGTAGACGTGAAGGTAAACCTGATCGAGGTGTTAGCCAAAGAGGCTTCAAAACGTCCCGGCGGTAGCGTTTGGCTCAGCAGCGTATGTGACCCCTACCAGCAACCGGAAGCCAAGTATCAACTGACCCGAGAGACAATCCGGCTCCTATCCAAATATCCAAAGTTCACAATCTCCATCCTCACGAAGAACGCACTCGTGCTACGTGATCTAGATCTCCTCAAACCCATCTCGGATAGAGTGGACGTAGGCTTCTCGATCACCACCTTCGACGAGGAAGCTCAACGGATCTTCGAACCCCACGCGACTCCAGTGAAAGAAAGAGTGGAGGCGGCGAGGAAAATTGCTGATGCGGGGGTGTCGACGTGGGTGTTCATTGCACCAATGCTACCCTACGTGACCGAAATCGGCCTTGATGGTGGCCTTCGACAATGCACGGAGGCAGGGGTGAGAAGGTTGATGTCAGATCGATACAACGCCCGAGGTTCAGTGGTCAACCAAACCCTAACAGCGTACCAATCCTGGAACCCCACGTGCGACCTGGAACACATCCGCCAACTCCTTTGGAACGGAGACGAATACTACCGCAAGCTGGACGCGAAGATTGCTAATCTTTGGCGAAAGATGGCTCCTGACGCGGCGTATGAGAGAGACCTCGACTGGTATCTCCACAAGAAAATGAATACCACGATCTCGTAACCGCCTGCAATTAACGCCGCAAATCTCCTGATCCGACGAACTCCACATCGCTTAACAGGTCAACTAACGAACGGAGCTGCAGTAACCGGCAATTTGGTGAAGTGTATCGGAATAGCAAACGCCTAAGAGTTGCGGCCTGCTATGTGAAACTCACGTGCAGTCAGCTATTGGATCGCGATCGATGTTCATGGTAAAGTCTGATCCCGTTGCCGTTGAGAGTTGGCTCAAGAAACGATACAAACTCCTTTTCTTGAGAATTAACGAGAGGACAGACCATGCGTTCGCGATTGTCGATTTACCCGAGCTGCCTCCGAATCTATCTGAACAACCTACCGATTGCAGACTCTCCTTAAGCACTCCTCGCCAAGCTGAAAGCGATTTTATCAGAATGTTGGACTTCGATCAGGGTACCACCTTCTTTAGCAGCAACGGTTGGCAGAAACGCCTACAGGAAATCGCACGTAACTAAGTCCTCTCAAATCGTTTCGAGACAGAGGTGAACAACACGTGACCGAACAGACAAACGCTCAAAAGGTCCCTCCCACCCGAAGCGGCATTGCATCCAACACAATCTTCATCGGACAGAAACCGTTGATGAGTTACGTAACAGCCATCGTGATGCAATTTAACAGCGGCAGTAAGGAACTCGCCGTGAAGGCTCGAGGCCGAATGATATCCCAGGCTGTTGACGTAGTCGAGGTATGCCGGAGACGGTTCTTCGCAGGCAACCTCAACATCGCTGAAATCAAGATCGGAACAGAAATACTGGGCGAGGAAGGTCAAAAAAGAAACGTCTCCACGATCGAGATCAAGCTCGCGAAGAAGGACTAAGCGGCGACCTCTTGGATCAGATTGCAAGCCTTCTTCATCTCACACCCTTCCTCTTTCGTGGCAGCACGTGGACGCAGCTCGGAGAAATCCGAAGAACATCTAAGCTATCGATGATTTCCATGAGTATTGGGTCGCCTTTTATAGTAGTCTTGCCAGTTGCGTGGACAGTATGCTGGGGATATTACCTGCGTGGATGACGGGAGGGTCGTCAGGCCCGTGCCGATTATCGCGGCGAGTATTATCTTTCGTATAACTACAAAATAGGACGGTGGAAAACGAGATGGGTTATGAGAATCGACGCTATGGTGCCCCGAGGCAAATGACGCAAGTCAAATGCTCCGACTGCGGT
>CAZHKA010000014.1:0-3964 GCA_964533505.1 uncultured Candidatus Bathyarchaeia archaeon
GTCGGCTAGCCAGAGAAGGTCATGTTTGGTAGCGTTACCTGCACAGATACTTGGATTACTTTTGCCCACGCGGGATAACTTCCGTCCGGGAATCTTGAGTTGTCAGGAATCACGACACCCAAGCCCCACGCTCCCGGGGAATACTCCTGCATAGGGATGGGGTTTGTAACTGCTAACGATGTGCGTGCTGATATAACCAATAGCAACAAGAAGAGCAGAACGACTAACGCGTTACGTATCCAGATCAATTTTCGTTCGCGCGGCGACTCATCCCATCGAGGTCCTTCATGGCTCAATTTTCTTCGCCGTGGCCATTCCGTACAATACGCACCCGGCTCCGGCAACCGCGACTAACGAGGCAGTGGTAACCAAATTCACATACGGCGAAAGCAAATTCTGAGTGGCGTTGACCGTGGAGTGTGCAATTACCGACGCATAACCGCCGATAGCGCCCGCAAGACCGAGTAGAATGAGACCGCCGACAGTTCCAACATACAATAAGCCTATGCCGCTGAGCATGAGACGTGCACTTAGCCTGCGTCGTTCATGTGTCTCCATGGCGAACACAAACGACGAGATAGCGGCGAAACCCATGACGGCGACGGTGACGAACAAAAGATATGCCAACAAAAACCAAGTTCCCGCTCCGCCTCCAACCATTATCGGCTGCAGGTACGAAAAGGGTTGAAAGGGAAGGATTATGACTACGGTCCATACGAGCCAGATCACTGCGTTCACGCACGCGGTCGTTCGAAATCGTTTGTACCAATACATAATTTCATCCGTCAACTAACATCAACCAGTTCTGTTTCCTCTTTTCGTCTGGGGCAAAACGGTTTGTAGGGGACGACAGTGGCGAATTGCTAATCCTTTCTGCACGCGTACTGACTGCATGCCTATCATTTAAATGAGATTTCGTTGTGAGTGAATTCGGTGGATGAGATTGTGCGCGGGGTTTGGGCCTAGCTGGGATAGAAACCGATCGTTCTGGTCGTCGCCTACATACGTGTTGATTGTCGCGAACGTAATCGTATTCCTCGTAATGTTGTTTAGTGGCGATGTGGGGGATTGTAGCTCTCTGACCTGCCAACTTTTGGCTCAACAGAATAGCCTAGTACTCTCTGGAGCCTATTGGCAGCTGTTCACTTCGATGTTTGTCCACTTTGGGCCGCTGCATTTGATCTTTAACATGGTCGGTTTGTACTATTTTGGCCGTCTGAACGAAAACGTATTCGCGGCTCCGAAATTTTATGCGATCTACTTCGTCTCAGGCTTACTTGGAAGCGTGATGACGCTGATTCTGATGCCTTCTGCAACGCTCTCCGGAGGCGCCTCCGGGGCAATCTTCGGCCTGGTAGGCTCCTATGTGGCAATAGCGAGGCGAGCCTCGCACATGGGCGCCGCTCTCTTGTATGCTCTGCTAATCTTTGTTCAAAGTAGCTTCTTGCCGGGCGTCAACATCTTCGCCCACCTGTTCGGCCTAATCAGCGGTATAGTGCTTGGGCTCGTCTTCTCGTCTCAGCAAAAGCCAGTCGGCTATTCTGTAACTTACGGATATAACATGTGAAACGGCGATATGGGTGGACTCCAGCCTGCAGGTCGAATGGACTTCAGGCCGAACTCGAACTAAAAGAAAATTTCCACAAAACACCCCAGACCGGCCCCGTCCAAGCCTGAAACGCCTAAAACAACCCCCCGTCGGCCAACCCACTTCCCATTTTACCCAACTAGTCTATTCCAGCTGACCTCCGCGAACCACTACTTTACCGTTCTTAATGACCGTGTCCGCGGCATTGGTCCCGAGTTCGTAGCCCAGAAAGCGATAGTCCGGCACATCGAAGATCACAAGATCCGCCTTCTTTCCTACTTCCAGACTCCCTATCTCAGCTGCCTTCCGAATTGAATGCGCGGCGTTGATCGTGGCGGCAATGAGTGCTTCAGCCGGGGTCATCTTCATTTCATAACAAGCGAGGGACAGGACTAGTTGATAGTTTTCTAGCAGGCAGCTTGGGCTCAGGTCACTGCCAAGAGCGATTGGGGTTCCGATAGAAATGAACTTTCTTGCATCAGCATATCGACCCAGCATCAAAGTCAAAGGCGCGGCTGGCATTAGCGTAGCCACAACTCCAGCTTGCCTCATCCTTTCCATTCCACCCGGAGAAGTGTAGAGAAGGTGGTCTGCGGATACGGCGCCGACATCAGCAGCTAGTTCGGCGCCGCCGAGAGGATAGAGCTCATCTGCATGGATTCTTGGAAGGAGGCCGTGACGTTTACCGGCTAACAGGATCTTTTTTGATTCTTCGATTTCGAATACTCCTTTCTCGCAGAAAACATCGCAGAAGGTTGCAAGATTCAGCTCCCGGATTCGAGGGATACACTCTTCACACACCAAGTCCACGTATTCGTTTACTCTTCCTTCGAATTCGGTCGGTATGGCGTGCGCGCCGAGAAATGTGGGAACCAGTGATAGCGGCCCTTCTCGATTTAGTTGATTAATGACTTCAAGGGACTTGATCTCAGTTGCCAGGTCTAGGCCGTATCCGCTCTTTGCTTCAATGGTTGTTGTCCCGTGCTGAAGAAGTCGATTGGCTCTCTTACGGCAGATGGTCATCAACTCGTCTTTGGACGCCGCGCGGGTGTCGCGAACCGTTCGGAGAATGCCTCCGCCCTTCTCTAATATCTCGAGATATTTCGCACCTTGGATTTTCATCTCCAATTCGTTCTCACGCGAACCGGCGGAGACGAAGTGCGTGTGCGCGTCGATAAGACCTGGCGTGATGATCTTACCCGTTGCGTCAATCTTCTCGGCGGTATCATAGTTGGCAAGAATGTCATTCGACCTGGACACCGCAACGATTTTGCCCTCGGAGATTGCGACCGCGCCATCTTCAATTGTGCACAGATGCTGCATTTCGGATCCCGCCGCTGGGTTTTCAGTAAATCCGCTCGCGGTCACAACTTGTTTCGCGTTATAGACAATGATGTCACTGGGTTTGCCGGGCAAGGGAGATACGGGCTCTGTTTGGTGTTGGAATCACATCTATACTCTATGCTCGGATTCAACTAGTGAAAACGTGTTCTCATTTCTACAGGTCGGAAAACTCCCGCCGCTATCGAACCTAACGCTCCTGCATCACCCTCGGGAATTGGTGAACAATGAATATCGGGAGCGCGACGTAGGAAGACGGGGGCGGTGCTTGGATGCGATAGAAACCACCGACCTGATTGCATCGTAAGTGTCGTGTTTCTTGGAGTGGGCTCATATTTCGATTTAAAGACGCGTGAAGTCGATGACTGGGTTTGGCTACTGTACGGTCCGTGATAATCCAGGCTTTCGTTTGCGCCGTCCTTGCGGTGGTTTGGCTTGGTTTTCGGAATGCGGGGGCTTATGTGAGGGCAAGAGGATGTTTGAAGGTTTGGAGCATGAAGCGATATCACGTAAAATGTTTGCGATGGTTCCTGGTTATCGTACAGAACTATCCAAACTGCGCTCAACTTTCTACCTGTATCCAATGGAGCAAATTGTTGAAGACAAGATTGGATCACACCGAACTTTCAAATTGTTCGTGAATGCTGAAACTGAGAGGGATCGAGAGGTTCAACAATTCGCAGAGGCAGCTACTCGGTTGGGATATGGTAGCAAGGTGTGGGTAACTCCCGGGCTTCCAATGCTAGTCTTCATTCTGATCAGCTTGGGTCTCACGATCACCTTTGGTGATGTGATTTTGGGAACGGTAATGATTTTGGCAGGCAGGTAGCCGACGCCGAGGTCTTGATGCGTTTGCATCCATGTGGCGTGGTGCGTTTGAATTAATTGGAATGTATTGTTCTTTCTTTAACTTCGATATGCTTATATTAACGCCGAGGCCGTATCGATAATTTGTCAACGCGTCCTTCCGACGCGGAGGCTTCCCGTGATTACCCGGCGGCGGCGTCAACTAGACGAGTAGGGCTTACGCCCTTG
>CAZHKA010000015.1:0-49169 GCA_964533505.1 uncultured Candidatus Bathyarchaeia archaeon
TGGTCGCTCAGTCGTAGCCCATTCACCACACGAGTCTTCCTTGACTCAGCGGGGAAGCGGGCTTGGCCGGCCACACATTCATTTTCGAGAAATTAGCTACAAGAACGCTTCGTGGCGTCGAGAATTTTCATGTCGACACCATTTTACCGGTACGGATTTTAGGATTTCGTCCGATTCGATCTCTCCCGCTAAGGTGCATGCAAGAGAGTTGAGCTACTGCTTAATATCCCGCCCAAGACTCCAAATTAGTGTTTATTACTACATGACTGCATGGCGGAGTCAGGTCGTAGTGTCTTGAAGGTCTTCGTCGGGAGGACCCGGTTTGCGGGTGTGACTCTGCTTGTTTCAATGGTCATCTTGCTGGGGGTTCATAGTTTGGGGACTCAACCAGCGGTATCGGCTGCAAATGTAGCACGCATCGCTGCCCCAGCTGATTCCGTCACAAATGCAACTTTCCACGTAAGGTTTAGCGGGGCTCAAGCCGTTTGTTATGCGAGTCAATGCCAAGTGGTGCCCTTCTCGATGTACTACGGTGTCACGCGAGTTGTGCTTGACCTCTCCACTCCTCCGGGCTTGACGTTCACGATCAATGTTAACAGCACTCTTGGCCCTGCCTACATTGAGCAGCTGCAGATGGCTTTCTACAACGCTAACTACAACAGCCCTCCTATGGTAACATCCTACTGGGAATTCAATAGTGGATCAGGATATACTGGGGTCTCGAACAGCGGAGTTGCATGTTTGCCTCAATCCCCTGCCTCGCTCTACGTAGCGTTGGTCGCAGCCTGCGGCACGACATTCAAAGGCATGACCGTGAATGACCCGCTAGGTAACCCTGCGATACCTATCAGTCCAGGGAATAATGCTGCCCCGAGTGCCGGCATTATGGTGTCGATAAGCGGCGGCACTGGCGCCACGAGCGGACAAGGTGTATCTGGTTCTCCAATAACGATCACAGCCTTGGTGGTAGCTCCGGTTGGGGCCAATGTGACGATCTCGATTCCCTGAACCCAAACCATTTAACATGTAGCGTTAAATTGGAGTTGAAAGTCCCCCTTTCGCTTCCATGTTTTTTCAGGTCAACTGGATTGCAGATTGAAATTGCAGCCGGACCCGACGTATGTTAGCGGTCGAACGTTGAGAGGTTGATAGATCGAAGTCGAATATACGAAGTAGATTATGTCGGACAATGGGTCTAAACCATAGGCACTCTGAACGCCATCGACTGACACTTTGAATGAGTTCGTTCGGTTGTCAGGGATAACATAGAACCACCAGGCGAACGAATCCTTTGGGCGGATTAGCAGTTGTGCTGTGGCTGACGTGCCGAATGGCCCATATTGACTGGTCGAGATTGTTGCATTAATTGCTGACAATGTTACGTCCGTTACGAGCGTCGTACCCCCCACATTGTCGACTGACACTAGGACCGTCAAAGGCGGCGTTGGTGGACCGAAGCCGCAAAAGTCGTAGTTAGTCTGGGTCAGCAATTCATACCTGAGGTGTGGTCTGACTAGCCAACCCCAGCCGTAGCCGCCTAAGATAGCAATCAACACCGTCACAAGAAGGACCTTTTGGCCGTTATCCATGGAGAAATTCCTTCGCTAACAGTCATTTAAGTTGCGGAGTAATCAATAGCTAAAATAACCGGGTCGGGTTGTCAAACGCACGGCGAGCGGGTATGCGACAACATGGATCCACGTATCGGTGCACGGCATGCGGCGTTCGGTTAAACTCGAAGAACTGGCCTATGTATCAACAACGACAACATCGCCATCTCTGCCGTTCCTGCGGCTCCAAGGCCCAACGGATTAGGACTGAAGCCTGGAAGAAGAGGCATAGAAAACGATACCGTCAGTCCTCAAGAGAACGAACAGCCAGGTACAGAAGAAAACTCCGCCGCGCCAAGATCAACAAAATAAAGCAAAGACGACGACCGCGCTAAGGAGCACGAACTGATGACTTGGAAATGCAGGTTAAGGTTCTTTCATTGACGTCGCCCACAAAGCGAACGAAATAGGGAATGAGCAGGAAAGGGCTTGAAAAAAACCGAGACTGAACCAATCCCTAATGATGCGGCTCTGATCATAATCGACGTCCAGAACGGCTTCGACGACCCGAGCTGGGGTAGAAGAAACAACCCAGAGGCGGAGTCGAACATAGCGAAATTGCTTGATGCGTGGCGGCATACTCATCGGCCACTATTTCACATCCAGCATAGTTCTCGTATGCCTGGTTCGCTCCTCCGCCCAAATTCCCCTGGGTTTGAGATTAAGGCCGCCGCGAGGCCACAGGCCGGCGAACCAGTAATCCAGAAGAACGTCAACAGCGCATTCATCGGAACGGACCTTGAAGCTCGCCTAAAGAAAAATGGTTTCAAGACGGTGGTTCTGGCTGGCCTAACAACGGACCATTGCGTCTCGACCACGGCACGCATGGCTGGTAACCTGGGGTTTGATACGTACGTGGTTTCCGACGCAACCGCAACTTTCGATCGAACAGGGCCGGACGGGAGAAGCTACAAGGCGGAGGACATCCACGCCATCAACCTTGCAAGCCTGAAAGAGGAATTTGCTACCGTAATTGACACCGAGACGCTGCTAAGTCGGCTAAAGTGAACTGAGACAGGCGTTCGATCATAAGGCATGGAGGGTGGAGTCCACCCCGTCACGTACCCACCTAACAATAATCAGGCAAACTAATTTGGCTCGAATGTGTTGACCGGGATACACATTCACACGATAAGTGTCATACTGGGTAATACACGCAACCCCCCGGTCCACGAATCATCAAGAATTACGGATGATGGTGCCACCCGAGTGCCACACGAGGCTCGTCGAAAGCACCCATTGTACGCCTGTTGCATTTGCCCTAATACAAGTTGTGAATTTGCGGCTTGACCCACCGTTCATACACCGCTTGAATACGCGCCATGGTTCCAGTGTCCAACGGCGGTAGATCCGCCGCTTTCACATTGTCCTCCACTTGTGCGATTCGCTTTGCTCCGGGGATAGCGCAGGTAACCACGTCGAACATGAGTATCCACCTCAGAGCCATTTGTGTTAAATCCATACCTTTCGGCACGATATGTTTCAGCTCCTCCACCGCGGGAAGGCCTTTATCCAAGTCAACGCCGGAGAAGGTTTCGCCCCTATCAAACGCCT
The DNA here is from genome assembly GCA_964533505.1 of uncultured Candidatus Bathyarchaeia archaeon. Lineage (GTDB taxonomy): Archaea > Thermoproteota > Bathyarchaeia > 40CM-2-53-6 > 40CM-2-53-6 > FEN-987. Next base: position 3,165 of record CAZHKA010000015.1, read on the forward strand.
CTCCGTGGAGGTTGTAGTTTCGATGATCTTCGCGGGGGAAAATAGTGCTGCTAGTCATCTTGCCGGTCAGCAGGCCGCTGGCGAGCGGAACACGGGCCAGTATTCCAACTCTCTTTTCCTTCGCTTTCGGAAAGAATTCTTCGATCGGCCTGAAGCGGAACATGTTGAAGATGATTTGGACACTTTGAACCTCAGGGTATTCAAAAGATTTCAATGCCTCTCAACGCTGACTCCATAATTTCGAATCTTGCCTTTCGATTTCAAGTGGTCGAGCGCCGCGAAAACCTCCGGTCGTGAGTAAACGATAGTGGGCGGGCAGTGAAGCTGTAGTAGGTCCAGTGAATCTACTTGTAGATTCTTCATGCTTCGGTCAACGAATGAGTCAAGATTCTCAAGTGTGTAGCCCTCGGCAACATGAGGCTCGAGGCGCTGCCCGGCTTTGGTAGCAACGAAAATCTCTTCCTTACGTTCCTTAAGCAGCCTGCCAATCAGTTTCTCACTGCGGCCGTCTCCGTACACATCAGCGGTATCTATGAAATTAACGCCGAGATCCACGGCGCGATTCAACGCAGCCATCGATTCCTTATCATCAACCTGACCCCAATCGCTTCCAATAGGCCAAGCCCCAAAGCTGACTGCAGACACCTTCATTCCCGTACGGCCTAATTCGCGGTATTCCAAGACTACTCACGTTGCACCATATGCGCAGATGAAATTAATCGCCCGAAAATGGCACTTAAAGCAAATGCTGTGGCTGCGAAGGCACCACTTATTACCGGCAAATCCTGCAACACAATTCGGTGGCGGTCTTGGCGAAGAATATGCCCAAGAGCCTTTTTGTCCGCGAGGCAACTGGGCTAGTTCGCGAGCTATCATCACTTGATATTTTTGTTTGGAGCATCATCTATTTTCCGTGGTTAACCAGCTGGGCGGGCATCTTTTGGGTTACCCCATCTTACTATCAAAATGTGAACTACTATGCTGGGTTAGCAGTCTGGGCGGTCATTGCGGTCGTGATAGTTTTATTATATTGGCAGATTACCGTTGTTATGCCGCGTTCTGGCGGTGACTACGTTTTCATATCGAGATCGATTGCGGGCCCCGTCGGGTTCGTAGCTAGCTTCCTCTTTTTCATCGCCGTCCTGACATCCGCCGGTTCCAACTCATACTGGGCCTTCGCTGAATCGGGGACTCAACTCTCGTTCGCGGGCCAAGTGCTATCCAACCCGAGCATCAGTAACCTCGGCACTTACATGACTCCTTGGACCACATCGTCGCCGTTGACTCTTTTTGCGGCGGGTGTGGTGATCCAGACGGTGGGGGCGGTCGTGATTATAATTGGGAGCAGAGTTTTTCGTACAATTGTTTACTCGTTCTTCATCTACGGATTCTTGGTGATGCTAATCAGCGTCGTAGTCTTCCTCAGCCATACGCCGATGGATTTTGCGGCTGCGTACGCCCAATATTTTCCGGGAGGAGTTGCTAAGGTCTTTTCAGCCGCCGAGGCGAAGGGGTATATTCCAGGTTCGAATCTGGCCAATCTTGCGGCCATTGTACCGTTGCTTTTCGTAAGCATAGGCCCTTATCCTGTAATGCAGATGGTGGCCGGAGAGATCAAGAACCCTCGACGTGCTCTTCTCTATGGCTTGGTCTTTGCGGAGTTTGTATCTATATTCGTGTGGTTCGGCCTCACATACCTCTTTGATCATCTTGTCGGAATTTCATTTCTTGAGGCATGGACCCTGACCGTTGGCGGCGGATCGTCGACCGTGCCGACCGTATTCGTTACGTTACTTAACCCAAATGGCCTACTCCTTTGGGTCATCGTAATCGGACTGTTTATCGGAAACATTGGTTGGGGATGGTTAGGCATTGTGTTCATCAGCAGATTATTCATGTCATGGGCCTTCGACAGAACACTTCCAACTGCATTAGCACGAGTAAGCGACCGGTACCACACTCCCGACGTCGCTATCGCATTAGCGGCCGCTTTCTCAATAATCCCAATGTACCTTTACTTTTTCGTTACGTTCATCACGACTCAAGTAAATGGAGTCTTTCTATTCGCAGTCGTATGGTTCCTAACCGCTGTGAGCGCAATATTGCTACCCTTCAGAAGGAAAGGTATCTTCGAGGCCGCCTCATGGAAGCCGCAATTGAACGGCGTGCCAGTACTCAGTATCCTTGGAATCTTCGGCGCAGCCCTCTTCGCCTTTCTAGCCTACAATTCTGTGACGAACCCTGCCATTGGACCATTCACCTATGCTGCACAGGTAACGATACTAATCGTAATGATACTTCCCATCCTTCTCTACACTGCATCCTATTACTACAATAGATCACGGGGCTTAGACCTAGGCAAAGTGATGTCCCAACTGCCACCGGAATGAGCGATCGTGACCCTGCCAATCATCGACGCCCACGCCCATGTGGGACATTTCGGCAGCTGGGCGCAGGTTTCTAGCACCGGCGAGTCCCTGATCGCGGAGATGGACCAATTCACTGTGGAAAGAGCAATAGTATTTTCCCCCGACAACCTCCTAGTGCATGATACCGTCACGAAATATTCGAAGAGGCTCACGGGATATGTTTGGCCCAATCCCCATGAACCGAACGCTGTCTCATTGGTTAAGCAAGCCTTGGGCGATTGGGGCTTTCGAGGCGTCAAACTGCACCCTCTCTTGAACGCATTCCTTCCCAACGACGAAATTGTATATCCGATCATGGAAGAAGCAAAGAAAGCAAGGGTTCCCGTCGCGATTCACTCCGGCCACCCTCCCTTTTCCCTCCCTTGGAGTATCGGAGAACTCGCAGAGGTCTACCCCGACGTTCGAATAGTTATGTTACATATGGGGCATGGCCACGGCGTGTACATTCAAGCCGCCATCAACACTGCGAAAAGGTACGACAACATTATCCTGGAAACCTCCGGGATGCCCATGCACACAAAGATCAAAGAAGCGGTCAGAACAGTCGGCGAAAGAAGAGTGGTCTACGGGTCGGACATCCCATTCCACCACACCTCCGTGGAGTTACAGAGAGTGAAAATGGCCGGGCTAACGGATAATGAACTTCGATTAGTAACACATGATAACGCGCAGGCCATATTACTCTAACTCGAATTCGTATGTCTCCGACCAACCGTTGGAACCGCTATCGGAACACTGACAAATACAACGAAGATCACAGCCAAGATAATGACTGCTCCGCCGAGAACTGAATGGACAAACATCGGCCCGATGACCAATTCAATGTGAAGAATCGATAAAGCAAGAACGAAAAGCATCAAGATCACATGAAATCTCTTCAGTGCGCCGAACTCTCGGGCTTTTCTCTTAGACTCTGTTAGAAGGCCGGAAGCGTTCAATACGAGTAAAGCCATGAACCCCACGACTCCAAACCAGATCGCAATACTAACGGCCCAGAGACTTGAGAAAAAGAATACCGCGTGAACGAGTATGAGCACTGTCACGGCTATGGAGAGCGCAGTGTGGATTCCACCCCAGCGCTTAAGCCCTAGCTCATAACGCGCAGCCGTACCGCCACGATCCAAAGACCGAGATTGTTTATCGATTTTTCGAAATCCTTGAACCAGAACAGCCAGAATACCAATTAACCCACTCCAGCCGAGGAGAGATCCGTAGCTCAACGCTGTGGGAGCCGGTTCAAGAATAAAGTACGTAAGAATTAGCGCCAGTAGCGCGGCTAATCCGCCCTTAAACCAGTCTAGCGCCTGCATTCTAATCTAATGCCTGACACATGCTGTGTTGTGACTCGACACCAGCCCAAAACTCAATCTAATTCGGTTTTCCGAATTCGTACGCTAAATCTGCTAGCGACAGCGAGCCGTATTTCAAGACATCCTCGTCAACTTTGAATTCCGAACTGTGGTTTGTGCTCAGGCATCCTTTCTTCGGGTTCTTGGTTCCGAGGAAGTAGAATGTACCCGGCGCTTTTTGTAGGAACCGGGAAAAATCTTCCGCACCCATTATCTGTTTGCTCTCAATCGTTCTCGTGCCACGGATCTTTCTCAATATCGATACGACCCTTGAAGTTACCGCCGGATCATTAACCGTGACGGGGTATTCATCTTGTTTGAACTCGACGAGAGCTCGAGCCTTGAATGCCTTGCTAACGCATTCTGCAACATGCCTAACATAGTTTTTCGCTTTGGTCCTGGTTTTCTCGTTGAATGTGCGGATAGTACCCTCTAGCATGGCCTCGTCGGGAATTACGTTGTCCTTAGTGCCGGAATGGATGCTACAGACCGAAACAACGAAAGGTTCACGCTGATCGATCAGTCGACTAGTCACACCCTGAAGTGCCGTCACAACCTGAGCGGCCGCGAAGATGGGGTCGACCGCCGTATGAGGTTCCGAGCCGTGCCCGCCCTTCCCCATGATCCTTATTCGAAACGTGTCTGGTGCGGCCATCAAAGGACCAGGCCGAACTGAAAACACCTTTGAGGGTTCAGTTCCGGTGATGTGTAATCCAAACACGTAATCAACTTTCGGGTTATTCATGGCTCCGTCTTCAATCATCGGCTTAGCTCCGCCTCTACCACCGGCCTCTTCCGCGGGCTGAAAGAGGAACTTCACCTGACCGGACAAGTCCTGACGATGCTTTGCAAGTATCATCGCGGCGCCGAGTAGCATGGAAATGTGGGTGTCATGCCCGCAGGCGTGCATGATTCCAGGCCGAGTAGATTTGAATGGGACATCCACGTTTTCAGTAACGGGCAACGCATCCATATCCGCCCTTAGTGCCACCACATTACCGGGTCGCGTGCCCTTGAGTAACCCTACAACGCCGGTTCCGCCTACCCTCGTTCTCACGGGCATTCCCAACGCCCGCAACTTCCGGGCGACGAACGCAGAAGTCTCATACTCCTTATACGACAATTCCGGATAGGAATGGATCTTTCGTCGGATTTTGATTATCTCACTCTCAAACTCCTTCACGTCCGACAGATTGAATGCCAAGCCGAATCAACCCGCCCTCACGACTGCCTTACCGCACCCAGATAAACTGTCGTCCCGTCAACTCATTAAGTGAGCCAGAATGAGCGAAATAAACCTCACAGTTTGCAGCTTCAAATATGTTCAATCTAATCTAGCTCCGGTGTTGTAGCTTGCCGGAGATCTTAGTCACTTACCCCGTCGACAAGAAAATTCGTAACTACCTCATCGATACCCTAGTCGCGAGCGGAGATGTGACCTTCCTTACTGACATTCCGAAGGAGAGGCGAACATCGGAAATCTCTGCTGCGGATGTGTTGATGGCTTGGAATCTGAAGCGTGAGCTGAAACCCTCAGAATTGCCTTTGATCTCTAACGCAAGATTATTGCAGGTTCTTTCAGCCGGAGTGGATCATCTACCAATCTCCAAAATACCCCTGTCCGTGACGATCGCGAGTAACGCGGGCGCTTATGGGGAGCCGATGGCCGAACACGTGGTTGCAATGATCTTAGCTATTTACAAGAACTTGCTTGACCGCCACAACAAATTGGTCAAAGGCGTATTCGACCAGAGCCAGAACCGACGGTTAGAAGGATGCTCATGCGCAATCCTAGGTTTCGGAGGCATTGGAAAGGCTTGTGCCCGACGTTTGCACTGCCTTGGCGTTAAGATATTCGCCCTAAACACCTCCGGGAAGACGAACGATCCCGTTGAATTCGTCGGAACGATCAAGGATCTGGAGTACGTTCTTCGACTCGCCGATATTGTCATAGTTTCCATCCCATTGACCAAAACTACTCGTAACCTCATAGGGAGTACAGAATTAGGCTGGATGAAAGATAATGCCACAATAGTGAATGTGGCTCGCGGCGATATTATCAATGAGAAAGCACTCTACGAAAAACTCAAGACTTATCGAGGTTTCAACGCCGCCATCGACACCTGGTGGGCGGAACCATTCGGCGGGGGACGATTTCACCAGCGTTACCCCTTCCTAAAACTGCCGAACGTGCTAGGTTCCCCACACGACTCAGGCAATGTCCCGGAAATCATGTCAGTCGCCGTCACCTACGCAGCCGAGAACGTGAAACGATTCCTCAAAGGAGAGCAGATCTCGGGGTTAGTAAACAGAAGCGACTACGCTTAAGTTGGTGATGAGGCATCAGACAAAACATACCCAAGAGACTCTTTGGAACTTCCGGCATCAGAGGGCCCGCCAATGATTTTCTGGTTCCGGGCTACACGGAAAGGCTGGGTCGGACGTTTGCTGCTCATCTTAGAGGGCATGGTACGGTTTTTGTTGGCCGCGACGTTCGGCTGCAGTCGAAATCGATCCAAATGGCGCTCATGGGCGGACTCATCAAAGGAGGCGTAGATGTCCTGGATTGCGGACTCGCACCTACGCCAGCCATGCTATTCGCCATGAAAGAGAGTAAAGCCATGGCGGGGATTATGGTATCCGGCAGTCATACGCCACCCGACATTGCCGGCTTGCTCTTCTTCCTAGCGGACACCGGTGAGATGGATTCTCACGGCGAAGACGACTTCGAACGTCTCTACGCCGCTAAACCTTGGCTTCAATCTCCCTCGCAGCCGAAAGGTTCTATTCAATCAATCGACCCCATCGAACCCTATCTGCGAAAAATCGCTAAACACATTGGCAATGTGGGAAGGCACAAGGTAGTTGTCGACCCTGGAAACGGCGCTACTTGCGCAACGCTCAGCAGGGCATTGGAATCATTTGGTTGTACGGTCACAACCATAAACGGAGAACCAGACGGTCGGTTCCCTTCCAGGCCCCCAAACCCGCAGCCCTCCACGCTGACCAACCTTGCTAAGAGCGTCAGAGAGAGCGGAGCGGACTTTGGAGTAGGGACCGATAGCGACGGGGACCGAGCCTTGTTCGCGACGGCGGACGGATGTGTCTTGTGGGGCGACTTGACCGGGACCGTATTCGCGAAAAATGAACTCGAAAAGCGCGGCAGAGGGACAGTGATCACAACCATCAACACATCAAGCTTAGTGAAGATCGTCTGCCAGGAACATGGAGGACGAGTCATAGTTACGAAAGTGGGGCCGCCGGCCATAGCCGAAGCACTCCGCTCCACACCCGATGCCATATTCGCAACCGAGGAATCAGGGAAACATATCTGGCCTGAAATCATACTATACGGCGACGCGGCGTTGGCTTCTGGAAAACTTCTCCAAATAATGGATGAGACGAGGTTGAGCCTAGCTCAGCTAGTCGACACGATTCCGAAACTCTATCAGCTGAAATCCACAATGGATTGCCCCGACGATCTCAAAGCGAACGTGATGAGGTTAATGGTCGAGACTTGGAAAAACGAGGACAAAGCACACATATCAACACTAGAAGGCCTGAAGGTTGAATACCCTGACTTGACGTGGTTTCTTGTCAGAGCCTCGGGTACAGAGCCACTCTTGAGATGCAGCGCCGAAGGAAAGAGCGTCGATGATGCACGTGTGCTTCTCGCAAGAGCCGAGAAGCTTGCTCTTCAAACCATTAAGGATGCAAAAGGAGCTATCCAAGCTTGATAACTCGGACGCAACTCGCCAGCATAATTGACCATTCAGTGCTGCGCCCGGAGTCGACTGAAAATGATGTTAAGCAAGCGTGCAAACTCGCAGTTCAGCTTGGTTTAGCGGCCGTCGTGGTCAACTCTTACCACATCCCGTTAACCGTAGCTAATCTCAAAGGCTCAAGAGTAAAGCCATGTAGCGTAATCTCATTTCCATTCGGACTCGCCGGAACGGAGACTAAGCTTGCTGAGGCAAGGGACGTTCTTGCGAAAGGAGCAGAAGAAATTGATGTTGTAATGAATTTCAGCGCACTCCGCTCTGGCAGAGAAGACTATGTGCTGAACGAGATCTCCAGTATAGTTGCGCTCGCGAAACGCGATGGAAGGAAAGTGATTGTTAAGGTGATCCTTGAAACCTGCTACCTAAATGAAAGCCAAAAGAGACAAGCCTGCCTGTTGGCGGTGAAGGGCGGAGCTGACTTCGTGAAAACATCCACAGGGTTCGGCTCCGCCGGAGCTACGGTGGAAGACGTACGTTTGTTGAGACAGACGGTTCCGTTGACAGTCGGAGTGAAAGCTGCGGGCGGGATCAAAACGACCGAACAGGCGGTTCAAATGATTGAGGCTGGAGCAAATAGAATAGGGACTAGTTCTAGTCCCTCCATACTCAACGAAATGCAACCGTGACATAGGTTCTGGAATTCATTCCACTCCTTGGAAAAGTCTTAAATGCGTTCTGAATCGCATCTCATACTAACATAGAAAGGGCAACCGAGCTGGCCGTCGAGGCAATAAACAAAGCGAAGTCATCAACGGGGAGCTGACGCGGCGGATTCCCCGAGGTAGGTACCATACAGAGCCAATTCCATCCTTGGTAGGAAAAAGTGCATGAATTGACGACGACATAATCCAATTTTCTTCGGTCTATTAATAGGAAAAAAGGGCGTTTACTACAATTTTTTAAATTGATTTAAGGATAGCACCCGCTATGATTCGTTCCATTGAGAGAATGGGAGCCGGTATCTTCGACGCTGCCTCCGCGCCTTTACGAATGCAAGTCCTCAGGCTTCTTTCCACGAAAGGTGCCCTTCCTTACACTGAAATAATGTCATCTCTCAAGTTGGACCCAGTCCGCGATGCAGGAAAATTCGTGTACCACCTTCGCAGCCTCACCGACGCGGGGCTAGTCAGTCTAGACAAGCGGTCGAAGAAGTATGAGACGACTGAACTCGGAGAGATGGTTGTTCATTTTGCGCGGGATCTCGAAGAATACGTTAGCGTTAAACGCGGAAAAATGTTCGTAAGAACGTCCCGCCTCGCCGTAGAGGATTTTCACAGAAACAAGATCGCAAAATCACTCGTCGTTGAGGCAGGTGTCCCTCAAGAGCTCGCAGACGAGATTGCCGCCGAGGCCGAGGACCGCCTTATCAAGCTGAGAACATCGAACCTGAGCTCGGCTTTGATCCGAGAATTCGTGAACTCCCTGCTCATCGAGAAGAAACTGTTGGAATACAGACATAAACTGACGAGACTAGGCATGCCCGTTTATGATGTTACTCAGCTTCTGCACTCAACTGGAGAGCGGGGCCTAGCAGCGGATTACGTTCAGAAAGCGGCCGGAGCCTCTGTGCTCGGCGAGTATGTTCTCTTAGAATCTCTGCCACGACAGATCGCGGACGCACACATATCGGGTCGAATCCACATCGACGACATAGAGAGCTGGCCTCTCAAACCAGCCGAGGTGCAGCATGACCTGAGATACTTTCTCAAAAATGGCCTAGTAGGCTTCAGACAACCGCAGACACTCAATATGGCCCTACTCATGATTCAGGACATCTACAGACTAGGAGATGCAGAAATCTCGGGCGAACAAAACTTCGACCTTTTCAATGTCTTCTTGGCTCCCTTCGTGAAAGGCGTCTCGTCTGATTCCGTCAGAGAATCACTAGAGCTATTCCTCGCATCGGTGGGCCAAGACTTTCCAACCGCCGCAGGCCAGTCAGGACTGTCAATTGGAATTGAATATGCCGTACCCGACTTCTTGGAGAAGGTCGAGGCAATTGGCCCGGGCGGGAAAGTGATGGGAATTTATGGAGATTACCGTGAAGAAGTAGAACGGCTTCTTGATGGACTGATTGAAGCAACGAAGCGACAATCGCTGATCAGGCCGCTTGTCAATCCAAGGCTGATCTTCAAGCTCCGAGATTCAATGGTCCGAAGCAACGAGTTTCATGCTCGCGTGGTCAAGACCCATGAGCTGGCTGCTTCACGTTCCTTACCGTATGTAGCACTTCTGCGGGATGATGCACGAGAATGCTACACGGCCACGGGACTCAGACTCTCAGATGATTGGAGCAAGCAGTGGGAATCAGACTGCTATAGAACAGGTTGCATGGCGACGATCTTCCTCAACATACCCAGGCTTGCTTACGAAGCACGGAAAGACGACGGCCGATTCTTCACTGCTTTGACCGAGCTCTTTGACCAAACTGTCGAGGCCTTCAAGATCAAGAAGAAACTCATCATGGAAAGGTTGAAGCAACCCATTTTGCCGTTGCTTTATGGCTCTGGCCAGGCTGCTCCTTACTTCCATGAAAAGTCGGCAACCTATGCCATTGCGCCTCTAGGACTCAATGAGGCTTGTTTGGCGCATACGGGGAGTGAGTTGAGGAAGGATTCACTGGCGTTTGGGGAGAAGATTCTTCAGGATATGGGTAAGCAAAGCGCGAGCGCTTCAGAGCGCTTTGGGATGCGCTTCGTTATAGCGGAAAGACCAAGCGATGATGCTGCGTCTAGGTTGGCTGAGCTCGACTTGGAGCAATATGGCAATACTTTAGTCTCTGCACACGGCGGTAGGAGCTATCCGTACTACACGGACTTACCTAGCGTCCCGCTAACCTCTAAGATTCCCCTAGACGAGAGGCTGGCTGTGGAAGGATTGCTACAGGGGCTGACCCGTGGGGGCCACTTGGCTACCATCTCAGTAGACTCCAACGCCACTTCGGAGGATTTGGTTAATCTGACATCACGCGCAACTAGAAACAGGATAAGGTTCCTCGCATATTCCAGAATCTACTCATTCTGTAGGAACTGCAATCAGATCGTTACTGGGATGGCAACAAGTTGCGGCATGTGCGCCTCGGACAACATCACACACTACGGGCGTTCGTCAGCAATCTACTTGCCTTTAGCTCTATGGCCTGAAGGAAAGAAACGCACAATCGAAAGACGAACCGTGTACCCGCTAGCCTGAGGAAAATGAATTCATCCGAGAGTAAAACTCAGCCCTATTCCACAACACCAACCTACTGAGTTGCTTCGTCTTCTGTCAGGAGTGCAAGTGAGTTATCATCAACTAGGAAGCGGAGCCTTGCTCCGCTCGAGCGGGAACTCTATGTAGTGCGTGGAGATTTTGTTATTCTGGTGGGAGTTCCTTGAATACGAGGCTAAAGTCGAGCCCTTGTTTCTTGAAGTACCATTTTGCGACTGGATAGGCTATCGCTCCTGCTATCCAAATGCCTAGGATCAACGCGAGCGATGCCCACAATGTCAGTGAAGGCGAAGCCCAGTTAAGGCCGTAGTATGGTAAGACAAGATATTGGTATGTGATGTAGGCGAAGAATACGGTGACGATCAAGCCACATAAGAGCAACCATGTGGACGCATTCTTCAACTCGGCTTTCTTCTTCCACCCATAGACGATTGCGGTTATGCCGATGAATGCGAACCAAAGTGAGCCTTCAGCCGAAGTGACGAAGATGGCCAGCCAGCTCGTGAAGGACGAGAAGAGAATCATCGCAACCGTTATGACGAATACGATGAGGATTGATGTGGTTGGAGTGTGGAACCTGTCGCTGACGCCTGCGAGTCTACGAGGAAGGATACCGTCAAAGGACATGGCCAGGATGTATCTGGAATCCGCAAGCACGGTCTGCTGAGCAGCCGCCAAATACCAGACCGCGAAGAAGATGTTCATTATCCACATGAGCGCCGGGTTACCGCTAGCCGCGATAGTCGCTATGGTTAGCATGTTCGGATACACGCCGAGATTCGAAAGGGCAGACGGCCACGACACTGGCGCCTGCATCGCGAAATTGAAACCTAAGTAACTGTAGTACATTTGCAGGAAGATCATCAACAGCGCGCCACCAAAAATGACTGCGAGCACAGTCCCATACAGAGCCGATTTCTTGATGTTCTTCAATTCCCCGCCAAACGCCGCCGTGTTGTTAAAGTAAGGTAATGCAAACATCAGGTACGGAAAGAGAAGAGCCACAGCACCGAAGTCAAGTCCTGAGCCAGTGTATTGAGACGCTATGCCAGTGTACGTAGCATTGTTCTGCTGCAAAACGGCCGAAACACTCGATTGAACTCCACCCGGACCACTTACTACGAAAACGAGACCGACGACGATCATTCCGATTGTGCCGATGGCGGCGAAAACGGCGATGAGCCAGTAGGATCTTGCCGGCGACACGATGTTAACAATGGTCAGCACTATCATTATCACTATGGAAACGGTGGCCAAGAAGACGGGGGTTGTGAGCGAACTGGCCGCTGACGCGAGGCCCATGTTGCCCGTGACCACTCCGATCGTTGAGATCGACGGCGATAACGCCAACGTGAACATCCAATTCAGTGAGATTGCGATGAACGGAAAGCCAGTGAAGAGAAAACCGTAAATTAGTATGGTTGAGATCCATGCGCCAATGTTTCTGCTCATCCATACGTAGTCGCCTCCGGTCCGACCGACGGCTGGAATCAATCTGTAGTAAATGTAGGCTTCCAAGAGCGTTATGATAAGAAACAGAAGCGTCGCAACGACAACGTTACCTCCAGGATTTCCGTTAGGCAGGTATGAGTCGGCGTCATTCATGAGAAGAAGCTCGCTACCGAGACCGATCTCGCCTATGCTTGCCCAGAGCATAACCCAAGGACTAATCGATTTCACAAGGCCTGTTGCTTCTCGGGTGAAAACTGCAGGTTTGGTAGTCAACTAAAATCTGAATATCAGGAAGGTTTCATCCAAATATATTAGACTTTGCAAAGCGCGAGGCTCGTGCTGTTTACCTTAAGCAGGCTGTTTCAGTCATTAACCGAGGAGTTTTCAACAGGCAAAATTTCTTTCAACATTGTCAGAATTAATGCAGCGCACTTAGCACACTGTACAAGATTTTCCTCTGCGGTGCAGTAAATCGACAACTGTACAGCTCGCCCCAGAAAAACTCTCGTCAGCCTTTTGGCTCGCTTTAGTTCATGACAGGAGAGGTAATGCTCCCAGAGCGACTCGAAGAGCTCTTTCCTCCGCCACTCTCCTCATTTTATCATTCTGCGCGAAGGATGAACCGGGCAGGACACCGACGATAGCGGAGACCATTCCGAAGGAGGCTTGATGCTCGTGTGCGGCTACGGCGATTGCCATCAGCTCCATTTCTGTAGTTCGGCAATTCTCAGTTCGACACAGGTCAAGGAAAATATCGTCGCTAAGTTCAGCGTACAGCGAATCTTTCGTGACGTTTCCGCCTTTCTGATAAGCGTCCCTAGTTAGTCGTGTGCCTGCGGCCTCTATAGCTTCAACTACATTCTTACTGCATTCGACTCGTGGATGGCCTCCACGGGTTATCGTGAAGCCCGACCCTAGGTTGCGCCATTTGGAGCGGAAATCCCCGTACACTTCTGGATGCCAGAAATCCAATCGCGAGAGTTCTTGAATGATTGCACCCGTCGCACCGATTGAATGAGTTGCATTGACAACATCGCCAACTCTAATTAGCGGTGAGTTTTCGCAGTTGATTCCCCCCGCGGTGCCCACTCGAATCACGATTTTGTGCGGCAGACTGATCCTTCCTCTCCCAATTCGATACTCATGGCTGGTTAGCTGGTTCGAGAGTATCTCATTCATTACGATCTGAGTTGCAGGAGAACCCATCTGCGTCTCGACGACTAGCACAGGTGTAGATGCAACCGTACCGATCGCCATAGCTACCCGTCCGAACTCGGAGGTTGAAGGTAAGTGCTTAGAGAGGAGCCGTGGATTCGACATTTTCGCAGCGATTTCAGGGAGAAGTACCGGGTTCCGCAGCCTACGGGCGATCGCATATACTCTTCGCCGATCCCCGACTGCGAGCACTATTGGAGGCGCGTGGCCATCATTTTCTCTGAGGTATGGAATGCGACGCCAAACATTCGGTTTCAGGCTAAGGAGTGACAGCGCTGTGTGGTGCCCCAGCATATGCGTAGCGGGGTCTTGTGCCCTGTTTGTAGGTTGTCGGCGCATTTTAGGTAACGTTCCTTTTCCCGAAAAAAGGGCAAATTTCACGTGGTGTAGCAATCGCATAGGGCGGCTTAATCGACTAACTAATCCTGTTTAGATTGCGGGCGTAACTCAGATAACTCCGCTTGTAAGATTCCAAGTTCCTTGAACGCGAGTTGCCTCTGCCATTCAGTTAGTGTCCCGATCTCGAGTAGACTTTTGATTAGGCGGATACTATTCTCAAGGTGTCCCGGAACGTCACCCTGTTCATAACCGAGCCCAGTGTAAAGTCTGGTTTGACGCGCGGACCAATCTCCTGGCTGGTCTGCACCAGGAATGAGTTCTCGAACGTAGTCTAGAAAAGTTCTCCTGTCGACAAGCGCACCGAGTTTATGGACTTGATGATCCTTCCTCCACCGCCACTCGTCCACTCCGTATAGCGGCATGTCGTATTTGTTTGCGCAGAGAGCCGTCAAGTTACCCATGGCGAATGCTATCAGAGGGACGCCATGGCTTTCAGCTAATCTTTGAAGGATCTCGAGTCCTTCAAGAGATATGAAACCGTAAACGATCCATTTCTTAATTCGGGAACCCACCTCCTCGCAGTGTCTGAGTGCTTCGTCGAAGCTGATTTCCGCCGAGCGCCCGCTTGCGACTGTGTCCTGCATGATGATGAAGACATCCTTCCCGCTGGGAAGTTCTGAGAAATCCTCGTAGATCACGTTTATTTGACGTTGAACAACGCCGTCGTGATCTCGATAGGAGGTGTGGGTGTACCTGGGCCGCGTGTAGACGGTTCTGAAATTTCTCGGTATCAACCTCCTTGCTGCCCGATGGAGCTGGTAGCCAGGGGCCGCTCGTAAAATCTGTTCAAACACGATCTCCCCTTCATGACGGTTATAGATGCCGGAAAGCCCTAAGATCACAGGCAGGCTCTTTTCGGCGGCCGCATATGCCAATCCTTCGAGTTCCGTTCCGACAACATATGGGTGGCACGCGATTTTTCGCGTTGCCGGAGTGTCGATCAGGTACGCCCTAATAGAGGCGTACTCTGCCTCAAACACGCGCGTCTCTTTGTCGACGTGAATGGTCCCGAGAGAGACTGGCCTAGTAGAATCAACTCGGATTGCATACTCTTGAATTAAAGAGTCAACTGACGTCGTCTCTAGCTCTTCCATGGGCCAATGTAACCTTCCCCCACATTGAAATAACTAACTGTTTCGCCGCGGGACCCGCAAGAAGAATTCCGGAATAGTTCGGAAAAACTGGCTCCGCAAATTGGGATTCTATCAGAGTCTGCAACGATTGACGATATTTTCGACTTGAACGGAACCCTGCTCAGGCTATTCCCTCACGTGACAACTAATGAAGTTACGGACAAGCTCTCACCTGAGTCATTTCAAATTCCTTCAAGCAGTCACCTTCGATATGCCTTCTCTTACATTGAACACGCTTGGCAGGATGACGATTGATTTCGATCACACTTGTTGAAAACAGGAATACAACCAAGCCCGAGAACCGACGCAAAAATACAAGAAGAGCGCGCGGGCGCGTGGCCTGCCGGAAAAGAAGTTGAGAAGAGTCAAAATCGTCCAGTATGGCGTCGGCCCTATTGGCGCGGAAGTTGCCAGATATGCTTTGAAAAAATCCGGGCTTCAATTTGTCGGCGCCGTTGATATTGACCCAAAGAAAGTCGGTAAAGACTTTGGAGAAGCAGTCGGCGGACCCAAGATTGGAGTATCAATCACCAATGATGCTAAGCAACTGCTGGCCAAAACTGAGCCTGACCTCGTTCTGCACTCGACGGGTTCCTATCTGAAGGACGTCAAACCTCAGTTACTTGAGATTATGAAGTCGGGCGCCGATGTCATCTCGACCTGTGAAGAGTTGTCGTACCCATTCCTCAAGAACCCGGCGATAGCGAAAGAGCTTGACCGCGCCGCTGGACGAAACAAAGTCACGCTTCTTGGAACAGGGGTTAATCCAGGATTCGTGATGGACGTGCTTGTGCTCACCGCTACAGGGGTGTGCCAAGAGGTTAGGAGCGTCAAGTCAAGCAGAATTCAGGACGCCTCCTGCCGCAGGCTTCCCTTTCAGAAGAAAATCGGAGCGGGCTTGACACCGGAGGAGTTCAGATTGAAAGTTGCTGATGGCACTATAAAACACGTAGGCTTTCAAGAATCAATCGCCATGATCGCTTCCGGGCTAGGTTGGAAACTGGATAGAATTGATGAGACGGTGGAGCCTAAATTGGCTGAGAATCCAGTGGCCAGCGAGTATCTGAGAGTTGAAGCGGGACAGGTGGCGGGGGTAAATCAACGCGGCATAGGAATCGTTGGTGGAGAACCCTTGATCGTTCTTAATCTCCAAGCATATCTAGGTTGCCCCGACCCAAGAGAATGGATCGTGATTGAGGGGCGACCCAAAATCGACCTTACTGTCAAAGGCGGCGTTCACGGCGACATAGCCACGGCCTCTGTAATCGTCAACAGTATACCTCGCGTCTTGAATTCCCGGCCAGGCTTAATGACGATGAAAGACCTTTCAGCGCCTTCCGCATGGTTCGGGGAATTACAAAATTTCGTTCAACGCAAACTCTGAGAACCTACTCTTCCTGAATTAGACCTCTCTCCATCTGGCTTTCGTCCCAGCTAGAAGAAATAGCACAACGGTAACCGCGACAAGCACTGCCCAATCCAAGACGATTAGGGTGAACGTTAGCGGTAAGTAACCGGCTGCGTTCTGCGCGAGTTCAGCGGCGTAGGTTGTCGGGGAGAGATAGGCGATGTACCGGTAGGGTAGCGGAATGTATGTTATGGGGTAGTAGACAGGCGGGATTGTCGAGAAGAGCGTCGAGATCAACCGCGAGAAAGCGAAGCTTTGAACGATGTCAGTTGAGAAAGTTGAGAGAGTGAAGCCAATAGCGATTGAAGTCAAGAACATTAGAATCAGTACGCAGATGAACGCGAAAACGCCTGATGCCGTCAGATTCATGAAGTAATAGGCGAGGAGTACTAGAACGACCAGGGCTGGGAGAGCGTAGACGACTTCCGAGAGCGCCATGCCGAACATATAAACCTGCCAACTCGTTGGCGAACTAACTACCATATCCTGGAGTTTG
Organism: uncultured Candidatus Bathyarchaeia archaeon; assembly: GCA_964533505.1. Taxonomy (GTDB): domain Archaea; phylum Thermoproteota; class Bathyarchaeia; order 40CM-2-53-6; family 40CM-2-53-6; genus FEN-987. The sequence continues at coordinate 20,038 of CAZHKA010000015.1, forward strand.
AAATCGTTCTTCAAATGCGAAAGATCTCCCTGCAGCCCCACACCCGCGGAGAACATGCTCATTATGAAACCGCCTAGGATGGCATCGCCAAGCAGGCCGCCGTGGCTCACAAACACGATGACGAGCAAAAAGGAAAGAGGAGAGAGAACCGTGTTGATGAGCACGATGGGAAAGTTGCGCATCTCGTAAACCGAGTTGACCAGTATACCAGCCAGAATCTCGCTGGGAACGCTCCGCGGACTTGTACTCGTTCTAGTCGGAGATTCACTCACTCGCTCCTCGCTCCCACAAGATACAGAAAGATGTCGTCCAGTGAGATGGGGGTAACCGCGAACTTCAAACCTCGCCTCGCGAGTTCTCGAGATATTCTGTATGCTTCCTCTTCAGTCGTGAAGATTATTACATTCCCACCGACTCCTATCACTGTCTCTCCATCTATTGGCTTAGGCACCTGATCTTTATCCGTAGAGAATACACGGACACTGTAGTTGTGGCTCACACTCTCTCGCAAGACCTTCAGTGTCCCAAACCTGATGAGCCTGCCTCGGTTTAGTATGCCGATGTGATCTCCCAACTCCTCGGCTTCTTCCAGGTAATGTGTGGTGAGGAAAGTGAATCGTTCTTTCCCTACCTCCCTCAGCGTATCCCAAAACTCTCTTCTCGAGATCGGGTCGAGGCCTGTTGTTGGTTCGTCAAGGAATATCACTTCCGCTTCCGATGCGAGAACCGTGGCGACCATGACTTTCCTTCTCATTCCCCCGGATAGCTTCCGATTGAGGTCATGGCAATATTCACCAAGCCCAAGCCGTTGGAGCGTATGAAGCGCCTTCTCCTTAGATTCAGTATACCCAAACCCTCTCCAGAGAAGGTACGATTGTGTAGTCTGCATCGGGGTCATCCATGGAATTGGCCGCGCTTCCTGCGGCACGATCGCTATGCGCTCCCTTAACTTCCGCGCCTCTCGCATGACATCTATCCCATTTATCGAAGCGCTACCGGAAGTAGGTTCGAGCTCCGTCGCCAAGATTCGAACAAGCGTTGTCTTTCCGGACCCATTTCTTCCAATAAGCGCGAATATGCCCTGGGTAGGGAAAGAGAGAGTCAGGTCATCGAGGGCCCTTTCAGTGCTCTTCTCGTAGATCTTGGTAAGATGATTGCAAACAATGGCCTGAGAGGTTCCCAAATTCCGTCGCTCCTTACCAAGACCTGAAATCAGTCAAATGACAGGTGAGCACCGAGCGACCGCAAAGTTATCTACCTTTTCCTATTGTCCTTAGCGTGAACGCTATTGGACACAATCTCCCTGAGAGAACTCGAATCGATTGTTGGAAAGGATAATGTAATCACGGTAAGGGAACGTATGCTTAGTTATCTGTCCGATGAGACTCCAGCCGCGATGGAGCCTAAGCCTGCGAGCGACGTCGTGGTCGTGAAGCCTGGAAACCTTGAAGAAGTGTCGAGGGTAGTTAGGTTTGCAAACCAAGGTAAAATTCCGCTGTTTCCTCGCGGCGGCGGCACTGGCCTCGTCGGTGGTGCGGTTCCGACCTCCGATGGCATTGTTTTGTCCTTCGAACGAATGAATGACATTCATGTAGACAAGGAGAATCTGATGGCAGACGCGGCGGCCGGAGTCACGTTGGGTGAGTTAACCGCGGCTGCGAGGATGACAGGACTATCTTTCCCGCCTCATCCTGGCGATGAGAATGCTCAAGTTGGAGGACTGGTTGCAACGAACGCCGGAGGTTCAAGAGCCGTCAAGCACGGGGTGATGCGAAATAACATACGGGCCGTCCAAGTCGTTCTGGCAACGGGGGAAGTGGTTAACCTTGGTGGAAAGGTCCATAAGGACAACGTTGGCTACGACCTGATGCAGCTCATCATTGGAAGCGAGGGAACGCTAGGGGTTATAACAAGAGCAACACTCCAGCTGTATGGCAGCGAAAACGCCACTATCACTCTCGTTGTTCCATACGCAAGCCGCACCGCCGCGATTGCCACGGTCCCTAAGATTCTTCAGGAGGCCGGTCCTCCTCAAGCAGTTGAGTACGTTGAGAAAGACCTAATGGTACAGTCAGCTAAACATCTCGGAAGCCACTGGCCCGTAGCAGACGGTCAATATTACCTAATCATCATCCTCGCAGAAGAAACCAGAGATGAGGTTCTGGCGAAAAGCCTCAAGATATCCGAGATATGCAAGGAATTTACGCCCCTGGAGATTTTCGCTGCCGAATCCGCAAGAGATCAAGAAAACATCTTGTCGATGAGAAGCAATCTATACGAGGTCCTCAAACCAAACGTTCTCGACATATTGGATATTGTCGTACCGATCGCCGAACTAGAGACAATTGTATCAACTATTCAAGACATCGCTCAGAAATCGGGAATCCTGCTTCCAGTGTACGGGCATGCGGGTGACGGTAACTTGCATGTGCACATTATGCGAAAAGAAGGAGTCGAAGCATCAATGTACTTGGACGACTTGTCCGATAGGATCTACAAAGCCACGGTTGCAGTTGGCGGAGTCATAACCGGTGAACATGGGATTGGAAGAACTAGGATCAAAAAGATTGAAAAATATCTCGACGGAAAGGAGATTGAAATCATGCGAAACATGAAACGCATGTTTGACCCATACAACATCATGAACCCTGGAGCGAAGGTACCACTCTAGGTGGTTCACGGTGCCTAGAACACGTGGTAACCTTGAACCCTAGAGAACGGCCCCACACCTACCACAACGACGCGCGAACGCAGGATTTCTGGAGCCGCACACCGGGCATACCCCTGTTGCAGTCCACTTGGGTGGTTGCGATAGAGGCGTACCACAGATCAAACAATACCTGCATCCTGCCGGATTCGTAGTCCCACAGACGGCACAAAATCCAAAACGGTACAACAAAACAACTCCAATCGCACCATCACCCGTAACGAGATTAAAGGCTTTGCCAATCTTCCATCTACCGAGGTCCCTCTGGCATCATAGGGAATGACACTCATGCCCCATACATCATCTTCGCGTAAACCGAGGGCTATCGTTTCGTGGTCCTCCGGAAAGGACAGCGCCATGGCGCTCCAAAGAACGGTAACTTCCGGCCAATTTGAAATCGCTTGCCTCCTAACGACAATAAGCGATCGATTTCATCGAGTGTCGATGCACGGAGTGCGAGAGGAATTGCTTGAGAGACAGGCTGAAGTGTTGGGCATTCAATTACAGAAAATACTGATTCCCTATCCCTGTCCGAACGATGTGTATGAAAAGGAGATGCGTGAAGTTCTTGAGGTTTGGAAAGCGAGAGGAGTAACGCACGTCATATTCGGCGACCTATTCCTAGAAGACATTCGGAGATACCGCGAGAAGCAGCTGGCGCTGGTCAATCTTACATCCGTTTTCCCCGTCTGGGGTAAGGATACGGCTGGGTTGGCGAAGGAGATAATTGCGACGGGGTTCCGTGCGATTCTTTCCTGCGTGGATCCGAGACAACTAGACCAGAGCTTCACGGGCCGAGAGTTCGATACTTCTCTGCTAAGAGATTTACCCGCGGGCGTCGACCCTTGCGGTGAAAATGGAGAGTTTCACACGTTTGTGTATGATGGGCCATTATTCAGTAAGCCGATAGGGGTTGAAGTAGGAGGACGGGTGATGCGTGACGGTTTCGCGTTCGCTGATATCGTCCCACGTGATTAGGCCTTACCTAACCTGCTTCTACTCCAGTAGGCGGCAATGAAGATTAGTAACGCAATTTGCAAGACAGAACCAACGAAGAACGTAGCTGAGGCCAATGAAGCGCCGAACGAGTAATGTTCCGGCTGAGGCAAGGAAACAGCCAGCGTAAGCGCTGCGAGGAAAAAGGCCAAAGGGTACGCGATGGTTCGGCCCTTCGCAGCCAATATCGCGACAACGACATACGCAATCCATCCAACGAAGACCGAGTAGAACAACCACGACGGAACGAGAAGATAGAGTTGAGGCAACAGGGCAACACCCATGGCAGCGGACAGATAAATCAGCAAATTCACGGTACGCCGGAGCGTCGACATCTACCGCACTTCTCAAGTACCCAGTTGGTATCGCCCTGTGCAATATCAACTTACAAAGTTGGAGAGAAGCGGATTGAATGCAGCTAGCGCTATTGCTGCTTCAGCTCTGCGATCCGCTCGGTCACGCCCTTCAACTCATTCTCCAATTCGCTCTTGTAGTCTTCAAGCCATTCCACTCTCTCTTCCTTCGTTAGGAATCTACGCCCACCATAACACATGCATTCAACACCTTACAATTCCGTTCGAATTACAGAAACCCATAATGCGCCGAGTCGAATTTGGCGACTGACCGCGAGGAAACCCCGTCAACCGAAAACCAAAGGCGCTTAACTCTCGAATGTGAATAGGATTGGGCTTTTGAGGGGACGGCTGCACGGTTGATGGCTGCTAATCACGAGACATTAGAAGCCAAACCCCATACAGCAGTTTACAGAATGCACAAGTACTTTGCTCGACGCCCGTGGAACGTATTCTCGTCGCTTGTGAGCCGGTATTCTTCGGAAGGGGACATAGTCTTGGATCCTTTCTGCGGCGGAGGGGCAACCGTGGTCGAGGCATTGAAGCTTCGAAGAAAGGCTATCGGCGTCGATGCCAACCCTATTGCTGTATACGTCACATCCATGGAATGTGCGCCCGCCAACCTGGTTCAATTTACGGCAGGTTTCGATGAGCTGCGTGCCAGTGTCGAGAACGAGCTGCAAGCACTCTACCGGACGCAATGCGCTGAGTGTGGGCTGGATGCTGTTGGAGATTGGTTTGAGTGGGATGAGAAAACAAAACAAATCCTTCGCGTAAAACTAGACTGCCCACACTGCGGATCGACTGAGAAACAAGCCGATAACGAAGACCGGAGACTGCCGGAGGAGATTGAGCAAGACTTCGACCAGCGAATCAAAGAGTCCGGCCTCTGGTTTCCCAAGACAAAGATTCCGAAAGGGGACAAAACGGATTCGTTGCTGGCACGAAGTCTCGTGTCTTTCGACGAACTTTTTACAAAGAGGAATCTGTTAGCGTTGGCCATCCTGCGTAAGGGGATACTGAAATCAAAGACTAGGTCCGCCCGAGAGCTTCTGATGTTTGGGTTTAGTGGCTCTCTGAAATGGGCAAGCCGACAATCACACCTTCGCGGACGGATAGTTGAAGGATGGGCTTTGCACGCCTATTGGATCTACCCGAAAAGCCTCGAGATGAACGTGTGGAAAGTATACAAACGACGGTACCAAGCTATTTCACTTGGCAAAGAGTACAGCAACAAGCACATAGGAACCTTCTGTAAGCTCACAGATGATTTTGAGATAATAGCACATGGAGACGCGACATGCCTCTTACTGAATAGAGACTCGGCCAAACTTCCTTTCCCAGACAACAGTGTAGACGCAGTGATTACCGACCCGCCGTATGGTGGAAACGTGAACTACGCCGAGTTGTCTGATTTTTGGAACGTCTGGATGGATGGACGGACCATCGACAAGCAAAGCGAGGTTGTGATTAACAGAACTCAAGAGAAATCGATTGAAGATTACCAGAGGCAACTCGACTCAGTATTCAGAGAATGCTACCGTGTCTTGAAGCACGGTGGTTACTTTGTTTCGACGTTCAATAGCAAAGACTCTCGAATCGTAGCAAGTTTCGTACTGGCTGCGTCTATGGCTGGATTCAGGTTTCTTGCCGACGGCGCCAAATATCAAGCGCCCATCAGACCATACGCGACCACTTTTCACGCAATGCAGATCGGTGCCATTGTGGGAGATTTCATCTTCACATTTACAAAAGATACCCCACATCCTAAAGTCGATTTCGATGAAGCCGAATTGCAAAGAATCCAAGCAGACATCTCCCAACTTGTTGAGCAGAGCGTTAAGAAAGGTCGCCTAGAACCCAACATTAGAGAGCACGCGTATAACCTCCTAATCCCATTCCTCGCAAAGTACGCAGTGACGAATCCGATTCAATGCAAAAATGCGACTGACTTTTTCGAGCGAAAGATCAAGGAAAATGATCGTTACTTCAAGAACACGAGGGAGCAGCTAGTCGAAAAAAGGAAGCGATCTTTCAGCGCAAAAGGCTAGTGGGCTAAGAAATATTCGTGGCCATGGATTCCCCGCGGTCTTGCCGTTCGCCATCGTCTCGTCCGTAATGCCAAGACATAATGCGTTCGGGCTGAAGTTTGAATACGACCCGACCCTCCTGCTTTACTGCTTCGCGGAGCCATTCCCTTCCTTCCCGTTCTCCGTATCTGGTCGAGATTCGTTCTAACCAAATATCCCGGTTCGTGTGAACGAGCTGAACTATTCCAAAGGCACAAACGGCACGGTAGGGGCGATCGTCGGATGCGATGCTTAAGGCGACATGCGAGTTCGATTTGATATGATTACTCTTAACTCGCCCTCGCCTCGTCGTGAAGTAAAAGCAGCCGTCCTCGTAAACGTACCAGATTGGACTGACGCGAGGGTTTCCATCCGCCGAGACAGTTGCAAGGTGAGCCAACCTCTGCTCGCTGAGAAACGTCGTGAGTTCCGATTTCGTTAGTGGCGTATAAGTTCACTTCAAGCGTCTGCAAATGCTCTTTGTTATTCGTCTAGGATATTCAAAGTTGTCCCACAGTCAACGGTGTACCGAAACGGTCGAGATACGCAACCTCATTGAGAGGTTTTCTATTCTTCTTCCCAATAATTTTCCTAGTCGGATACCCGAAACCGACGACCGCGCTTGGGTTCAACTCCTTCTTGATACCGAAGTCGCGCTCCAGTCCTTCTCGATCGACTCCCGTATAGATTCTGGAGACTACGCCGAAATTCCACGCAGCGATCTGCATACTCTCTACCGCCCTGCCTGCATCAATCAAATGGAACGGGTACCTGGGGTTTGTGAGGATTATCACTGCGAAGTTAGCGCCTTTGACCCACTGACCCGTCGTGCTATCGTTGGCAAGGGTTTTGAGACGATCGCGTCCTTGAACGAGAATGAACTTCCAGTGTTGATTGTTCATCCCGCTCCCTGTGAGCCGGGCGGCCTCAATGACCTTCAGTTTAATATCCGACGACACCGGTTTATCGGCGAACTCGGCGACGTCCAGCTTCGAGACAACTGCATCGTAGGCGTCCATTACGGCACCTAAACCTAACTGGGTATTCAGCGCGGTTAAACTTCGTGTATACTGACCAAGTGTGTACGGCCCGTCAAGCGTCGTCTTGTGGTTTCCGGTTGTCCTTAGCCCTGCGTTAGCATGTAGTTCTTTACGCCTTTCTGATCGAGGTTGATGATCGCGCCTCGGAGTATGCCTTCTCCGTATTCGCTTCCAGGGTTTATGCATAATGTACGGCCGATTTTCACGAACCCTCGCGATTCATGAATATGGCCGTGAATGCCCAACATAGGCTTGTACTTCTCAATCACTTGCCGGACGGAGATGCTGCCTACGTGAATCATGCTTATCGATCCGCCTTTTATGACGGGCTTGAGGTTTGGGTCAAGTTCGGGCGCAAGGTCGATCGGTGTTTCGTACGGAGGGTTGTGGATGTTGAAGATTGCATTGTCCATGTTCTGAACCTTATCAATCATAGGTTGAAACTTATTGATTAGCTCCGGGTCTGGTACTTCGCGTGGGCTCTTCCATGGGGTCGTGCTGCACCACGCGCTTGTGATCATCTCATGGTTGTCGTCGACGGAAACGACTTGGTCCTCTGGATAGATGACGATGGGGGACGCCTTCAGAACGGGGTCAATATCGAAGCGATCATCATTCCCTGGGCTGACGTAGCATTTAACGCCCGTGCCTTTCAGGCGTTCCTCTGCGATGCCAACCCACCTCTTGACACCGTCCGCCATCACTTTCGAGAAAAGCTTGTCGACTAAACTCTTATCCTCTTGGAGTTTCTCGAATTCGGCAAGGTCAGTGGGGTAGGGGTAGTAACCGCTATTTCTGATTCTTTTTTCCAGCGCCTGTTTGTCTTCTGGGGTTTTTATGACCTCTCGTGTTCCAAGGAAGTCTCCGACGGACGTGCCGTCTCCTTGATCCACTATCGGAACAATCATTTTCCCAGTGATATCTCCGCCGAGGATCAACACGTTAGCCTGATAGAACTTGGCCGCGTTCAAGAATTTCATGAAGCAAACATCGGATCCGTGAACGTCCGACGTGAAGAAGATTCGAGTATTAGCCATGCGCCTTTCACTTTAGTTTCCATATTTAACGTCTCTCATACAATCTCAGTTGATGTGCCACATGGGCATGCATAATCTGAGCTCAGAAAATCTAAGGAAATGTCTCGAACGAAAATGAATTCATCGATTTCATCGTCGGAGGTATTGTTGAAATCAGCTCCAGGCAAACTCAAAAGTGCCAACGACTGTTAGAAGGCTACACTCATGAAGAGATTTGTTCTCGCAATAGACCAGGGTACGACTCGCACTAAGTCTGCGCTCTTTGATGAACACGGGAAACTCCGCGGCTTCGGTTCGGCCGAAGTACGAAAGTCATACCCAAGGTCGGGGTGGGTTGAGGAAAATCCTTTCCAGCTATGGAAGTCGGTGCTGGCTACTACGCAGGCTGCGATGCGGAAAGCTCGATGCCGACCAAGACAAATCATCGGCGTCGGATTGGATAATCAAGGGGAGACGATCATTGGATGGAATAAAGTAACAAGCCAACCCGTGTACAATGCAATCGTCTGGCAATGCCGGCGAACCAGCAAAATATGCCAGCAATTGAAAACCATGCCAGGCCTCAGTAATGAGATCCGAAGAAAAACCGGCTTAATCATCGACCCTTACTTCTCAGCGACGAAACTTCGATGGTTAATTGACAATGTCAGCAAAGCTCGTAGGTTCGCAAGATCACGGACTTTACTGTTTGGGACATCTGATAGCTGGCTCCTTTGGAAAATGACCGGGGGGCGTTACATGATTACGGACCCAGCTACGGCATCTAGGACAATGCTGTTCAACATTCACAGAATGGAATGGGACACCGATCTCCTTGATATCTTCAAGCTTCCCGAAGACGGTTTGCCGAAGGTCGTTCAAAATTCCGGCCAACTCGCCTACACGAATCCTGAAGCATTTCTTGGCATCGACGCCCCGATTTCAGGGCTGATTGTGGATCAGCAGGCGGCACTTTTCGGCCATGGTTGCTTCAAGAAAGGTAATTTGAAGAACACATACGGGACGGGGTGCTTCATGCTGATGAACACAGGCGGCACCCCCAAACTTTCTCACCACGGCCTACTCACAACCGTCGCTTGGGTCCTCGATGGGGCCAGAACATACGCGCTGGACGGCGGAGTTTACACGGCGGGCTCAGCAATTGATTGGCTGGTCAACAACCTCGGAATAGTAAAGAGCCCTGCCGAGTCGAACACACTGGCGTCGTCGGTCACCAGTAACGAAGGGGTCTTCTTTGTTCCGGCGTTTGTCGGCCTTGCCGCACCCTACTGGGACTCTGAAGCTACAGGCACTATCGTCGGTATCACCGACAGAACGAATCGTGCAAACATCGTGCGAGCTACACTTGAGGCCATTGCCTATCAGGTTGACGACGTTCTTCGTTGTATGAAGGCCGATTCAAGTTCGGCGGTGCCAAGGTTGATGGTTGACGGTGGGCCGACTGGAAATCGATTCCTAATGCAGTTTCAAGCCGATGTCGCGGGAATTCCGGTAGAGGTTCCAGAGTTCACTGAAGTGACGACGAAAGGCACGGCTATGCTTGCAGGGTTGGGCATAGACTTGTGGGACGACGCTGCCGATCTCATCGCTTCAGCCCGAAAGACCATTTACAAGCCCAAGATGCTGCCTCGTGAACGCGAACTCTTACGGACGGGTTGGAGAAGAGCCGTCGCACGCTCCCGAGGATGGAACACGTGACAAAAGAATTTGAATCGGACTCGCAAACCGCAGCGACGTGTTTGAAATGACGGCTACGTCACCGGAGAATAAGACCCTCTACGCCTACGTGGATGGAAAGTACGTTCCAAAAGATGAGGCTTCAATTTCCATTTACGATCATGGATTCCTCTACGGCGACGGCATATTCGAAGCAATTCGCGCTTATGATGGAAACGTATTCAAACTTCGCGAACATATCGATCGCCTCTACGAGTCAGCGAAATCAATCAAGATCGACATTCCGTTCTCCAGGGAGGAGTTCAGCCGATTAGTGATCGATGTTCTCCGCAAGAACGGATTAACGAACAGTTACATTCGAATCGTCATATCGCGAGGGCGCGGCCGAATGGGTGTCGACCCTAGAAACTGCACGAAACCGACGATAGTGATAATGGTTGAGCCACGAGAACCTCTCTTTGGTGGAAACGTGAAGGGCATTTCGGCCATTGTGGCATCGATGAGGCGGACACCGTCGTGGTCCCTCGATCCGAGAATTAAGACGCTAAACTACCTGAACAACATCATGGCCAAGATTGAAGCCATTGAGGCAGGGGTCGAAGAAGCTATCATGCTTAACGAGGAGGGTTGCGTTGCCGAAACCTCGACAGAGAACATATTTATTGTAAAAAGCGGGACCGTAATAACGCCTCATCCATCACAAGGCCTCCTGAGAGGTATTACCCGTGATGCCGTCATAAACGTGGCCAAGGAACTCGGGTACACTGTCGAAGAGCGGCCGATGACAGTTCATGAGTTATACAACGCGGACGAAGTTTTCGTGACGGGAACCGCGGCTGAGTTAGTCCCAATTGTAAAGATCAGTGGAAGAAAGATAGGTGAAGAAAAACCAGGCCCGATCTTTTCTAGAATACTCGGAAGATTCAAAGAATCCATTAAGAAATCGACAGAAGGAACCGCCGTCAACTAAGCGACTGTGTCCTGTGACAACAGAGTGTATGTAAAGCGGTGGAAAGCGTTAAATGTGCAGCATACGCGCAAGAAGTGGGGTAAGGTTTGGCAAGCAAATCAGTTTTTGTTCGAGACGCAACCGGGCTGGTTAAGGCAATTGGGCCTTTTGCCGCTTTCCTGTTCGGCGCTCAATGCATCAGTCCGCCCTCGTCAGGGTTCATTACTTATGCTTGGCTTCCGTATCTATGGCCTGGCTCAGACATTGTTCTGATTTTGACTATTGGGATGTTTTTCTCGTTAATCCACGCCGTTACGTACAGCCAAATTGGCAGTGTTTATCCGCGAAGCGGTGCCGACTATGTTTTTGCCAGCAGAACGTTGACCCCAGTTGGGGCTTTCGCATCAAGTTTCACGTTAGCTATCTTCAGCGGTCTGGTGGCAGGCTCGTTAATCGCTTGGATACCGAGCACGTTGATGTCGAGCTACCTCTTTGAAGTGGGAACCGTTACCGGGCAATCTTACCTACTGACTTGGTCGGGCATGCTGACTTCCGGAATCTGGGTTTTCATCATAGGAAGCGTCGCCACTCTAATCACTCTCGGGTTGATGTTGGTCTCTCCGTCGAAGACGGTTGCATACCTCAAGTACTCATTTTATCTCGCCATGATTTCCTGGGTCATTATTCTTGTCTCCTTAGCTTCTATAAACTCGAGCACCTTCATAACTAACTGGAACACCTTCATGGGTCCAAACAACTATCAAACGGTCATATCAGTGGCAGAGAAGAATGGTCTAACCTACCATTACGATACGGGTACAGCTTCGCTCGCCGGACTTATCATGGCCTTTTGGATTTACTATGGCTATTACATACCAACATTTTTCGCGGGAGAGGTGAAACGTGCTCCAAGAACTCTAATTCTGGGCAGCGTTGGTTCCCTCGTCTTCATGTGGGCGCTCTTCGCATTCGGCGCGGAGTTGTTGACTAGACTCACGCCAACGGCGTGGCTCGGTGCGGAAGGCTACATATTCTACGCGGCGCCAAGCGCAATGACGGCGATGCCCTTCATCTCATTCTATGCCGCCGTAGCTCAACCCAACCTCATACTCGGAGCAATCGTTTTCGTAGGATTCCTACTTTCGCTAATCGGCCTCTGCGTCACATACTTCTATTACGTTAGCAGGAGCATTTTCGCATGGTCGTTCGACAGGCTCGCCCCAGCCAAGCTGGCGGAAGTTAGGCCGAACGGAGCGCCCTGGATTTCCGTTCTGCTAATCACCGTTCTAGCGGAAATAGGCTTGGCCCTGAGTCAATACACTACAATATTCGTTCAGCTCAATTTCACATTATTCGCAGTGATTACCATGATGATCCCCGTCATTAGCGCGATCATCCTGCCCTGGAAGAACAAACAGGCATTCCAACAAGCCCCGTCGCTGGTCAACAAGAAAATCGGACCGATTCCCACAATCACATTAATAGGGTGCGTAACTTTCGGTTACCTCATATGGATGGTCGTTGCGAGTTTCCTCTTCCCGGCCGTCGGCGGATATGTAACCGCAGGTGTGATTGAACTGTTCTTAAGCGTGGTCATTGCAGGTGTCGTAATATTCTACGTTGCGAAGACACTGCGTACCAAGGAAGGCTTAGAACTAAAATACATTTACAGCAGCATCCCGCCTGAGTAGACGGGTCGGAATTCAGACCGTAATTCGCGGTCACTTCCCTATTTTGAAATATGAAATGCATCGACTCCATCGAACCTAGCTTTGGCTCCCAGCTCTTCTTCGATGCGAAGCAAGCGATTGTATTTGGCGGTGCGCTCACCTCGGCACGGAGCGCCGGTCTTAATCTGCCCACAGTTCAACGCCACCGCTAAATCCGCAATCGTTGTATCCTCCGTCTCACCTGACCTGTGGCTTGTCACTACCCCGTAGTAATTGCTTGACGCGAATTTTGCTGCATCAATCGCTTCCGTGAGTGAACCTATCTGATTCACCTTCATCAGAAGCGCATTAGCGGCTCCCGCATCTATTCCCTTTTTCAATCTGATCATGTTAGTAACAAAGAGATCGTCGCCGACCACCTCGACACTATTTCCGATCTTCTTGGTCAGCTGAGTCGTGTGCCCAAAATCCTCTTGCTCAAATGGATCCTCGATGTATAGTATTGGGAACTTCTGTGTTAGCTCTAGATAGAAGTCCGTAAGTTCTTCCGGTGTCTTGCTTCTCCCATCGAGTGTATACAGCCCATTTTCGTAGAATTCGGAGGAGGCGGCATCAAATCCGACAAAGACATCCTTTCCAGGCGAGTACCCTGCCTCAGAAATCGCTTGTAGCGCTAGTTCAAGTGCATCTTCGGTCTTGTCGATCGGCGGGGCGAATCCACCTTCGTCGCCCACGTTCACGGCAAGTTTCCCATGCTTCGATTGGATTACGGCCTTGAGCTTGTGATAAATCTCTGCGCCCATGCGGAGAGAATCGCTGAATGACTCGGCCGCCGTCGGTATGACCATGAACTCCTGCATTTTCAGGCCTGTCCCGGCATGTTTCCCGCCGTTGATAACATTCATTACGGGAACGGGGAGGGTGCGTCCCCTTCCTTTGCTCAGATACTCGTAGAGGGAAACATCCCCCAGCTGAGCGGACAGCTTGGCCACGGCAAGTGAAACCGCCAAGATCGCGTTCGCGCCCAATCTCGATTTATTAGGCGTGGCGTCAAGACGAATCATTAGGTCGTCTATCTTCCGCTGTGAACGCGGATCCATGTTCTTGATTTTCGGCCCAATCACCTTACCGATATTACCGACCGCTTTCCGTACCCCTAACCCGTTGTAACGCTTCGAATCTTGATCCCTAAGCTCAAGCGCTTCATGTATTCCGGTCGAGGCACCCGAAGGCACCGCCGCGGTCGCTGACATATCTCCTGCGGAGACGGTGCATTCGACGGTCGGGTTTCCCCTTGAATCGAGAATTTCACGTCCGATTACTCGAGTTATTTTCCGCGTGCGAACCATTTCTAATCAGCCAATGCAAAAAGAAAGCCGGATATCAACTATTGCGGCCAAAATTCAGCAACGAACAGCATAAGCGAGGTCTGGTGACGAACAAGTCAAATTCTCCTGCGCACCACAGCATTGTTCTTTCTTTATGGCTTCCAGTGCGGCTTTGAGTGCCGTCTTTGCGACTCCACGTTTGCGGTACTTTCTATCAACAATGAAACAGGTTATCCTCCACAGTCTCCTGCCAACGTCCGGCGCAACCCTTCGATACTGGTCGAAGGTCGTTCTCAATTCGAGGGAGTTCCTCCTTCGGTCCGTATTGGCACCATCCAACGGGTTTCCCTTCCAAGTAGACCAGTATACCATGTGATTTGCCATTCTGTACGAGTCTCCTCTTTTGCCTTCGGTTTCTCGCCGCTCTTCTGTTTCCGGATCGCAGAGGTTTCATTCTCTCCGGCAAGGGGTAAGGTCGATGGTTGTGCATGCACCAGCAGGCGTAGGCGCCGGTTGCCGGATGTGCCTAAACAACCGCTCGAAATCGGGCAGAGTCTCTTTTGTTAACTCCTTTGTGTAGTATTCTCGCTTTACCCGAGCCATAATGCCTTGTAAGTGCAAGAAGCTACTAAATCTGACCTGTTTCGAGCCTCAAAGGAGAGGTTCGCCTAAATGCGTGCATCCTTACTTACACTCGTTGCGTTTTCGCTTATCCTAGCTATCTGTGTCGGCTCGGTAACCGCAGTCGGACCGACTCAGTCGACGACGGATAATTTGAACGGAGTCTATTTGGTTAGCGCAAGTGATGGCTGGGCGGTTGGAAATTCAGGTACAATTCAGCATTTTGATGGATCATCTTGGACCCTGATTTCATCAGGTACCACGTCTGACCTCTTCGGAGTGTCTTTCGGCCCCCCTACAAGCCCCAATAGCGGCTCGGGCTTCGCAGTTGGCGGAAGCGGAGGCGTTGCAACTGCCCTTTACTGGGGAGGTGCGTCATGGTTCTCGATTAGTACAGGGCTGTCGGGCTCGGCTGCACAAAGTCTCTCCTCGGTTTTCGAGCTAAGCCCGACGGACGCGTGGGCTGTGGATTCTATGTCAGGAGCGTTCTGGCACTGGTCCGGTACCGCCGGGTCGGGCGGAGGATGGAACAACGTCGCCACCGCCTCTGCGGGACTGAACTCGGTCTTTATGACGGGTCCTACGGACGGGTGGGCGGTCGGAAACGGCGGAATCATTTACAGATTTCAGGGCGGAAGCTGGACCCTATACACAAGCGTTGGGCAGACGCTTAGCTCCATCTTCATGATTGATGCGACTGAGGGGTGGGCCGTCGGCGTAGGCGGTGTATTGTACTACTACTCTTCCGGGGTGTGGTCCGGCCCAATCAGCCCTGCACCGACAAACCAGAACCTGAATTCAGTCTTCATGCTGAGCACGTTAGAGGGTTGGGCGGTCGGCGCATCAGGAACTATCTTGCATTACCTTAACGGTGCCTGGACCTTGGTCCAGAACCAATCCGGAACAAGCCAGGACTTGAATTCAGTTTCCTTCGCCGGCAGCACCGGTTGGGCAGTGGGCAACGTTGGCACATTCTTAACGGTGACAACGCCAACTCCGTCTGGACTTCCTTCCGCCACTCTCACTTCCGTCTACCTCTCAAGTTCCGGCGACGGTTGGATAGTCGGATGCTCGACAGGAGGATGCGGCTCTGGAGCAGGCGAACCCGTACTCGTACACTGGAACGGAGCGAGCTTCACGCGTGGCACATCTTCAGCTACAACTTCCGATCTCCTCTCTGTCTTCATGCTAAACCCATCCGAAGGCTGGGCCGTGGGCGGAATCGGCACGACTTCCGTCATTCTACATTACACGGGCGGGTCATGGACGCAAGTGTCTTCGCCTTCGATAGGAGGAGTGCTGCGATCTGTGTTCATGATTGATTCAGTCAGCGGCTGGGCTGTAGGCGATAATGGAGCGATCCTTCAGTATGCAGGCGGTTCGTGGGGCGTCGTCTCTTCGCCTACATCCGCTACCCTACGAGCCGTTTTCATGCTTGGAGCCTCGGACGGATGGGCGGCGGGCAATTCAGGCGTCATTCTTCGATACGAAGGCGGTACATGGATCACTTACCCCAGCACGACTACCTCACAATTGAACTCATTGTATCTGACCGACGACTCAAACGGATGGGCGGTAGGAGCGTCCGGTACAATTCTTCATTACGATGGTACTGTATGGACCAGCGTCACAAACTTCGCTTCAACGAACCTGAACTCGGTAACCCAAGTCAACTCACAACTGGCTTGGGCCGTAGGTGACTCGGGAACGATTCTACAATGGACAGGAACCAGCTGGAACCAATACACGCCTACGCCCCCACTCTCAGGAACTCCCGACCTAAACTCAGTCTTCACTGTCTCGAACGGTTTCGGGTTGATCGTAGGCGCACCCTCCGCCCCTGGCGGCCAAGGGACAGTATTGCAGACCCCGAGCGTATCCCCAATCCCCGAAACAGCCTATCAAAATCTACTGCTGTTGACGGCTCTCGCAACAACAATACTTACCGTAAATCTACGCAGAAAACGGCCGCTGAAAAGAACACCGGGCCGCTAGGCTAGGGCCTTCTCCAAGCTCTATGGAGCTCTTCCACCCTTCGCTGAGTCACCCAGTCTTTGTGATGACGAAATCCCCCTCCGAAACTTCTGGGTATATGCAAGAGCTCGTGAATCAGAGTCTTCTCTTTCTCGACCGTTGGAAGAGGATCGTACTGCTCAGCCAACACCTCCACCGCATAGTAAGCTGGTTCACTGAGGGCTTGTTGCCATATCCTGGGGAGTGAATGCACTCTCGCTATGGTGTTGCTTGATTTTGAACCGTAACTCCGGTAGCAGTAGACACGGTGCTTCGGCACATGCGCGAAGCCTAACTTATCGACTATTCTAAAGAGAAGCTCCGAAACGTCGGGTGCACGCTCATAACGGAACTGCATGGTAAAGAGGGGTTTGTAGGCGTCTAAAATACGATTCCGTTGAGCGCATCCATCCGCTAACTACAGGTCCCTGCCCTCGCCGACTCCACGAGGCGTAAGGCCGTGTCCACCGCCTTCTCCGCAGAAGCCTCCCCGAAAACAATCTCAAGTCGGCGATCGTCCACATAGCTGTCGACCATTTTGTCCGCAATGCCGCCGCTTCCTCTTATTGCGATGATGGGGATCATTTTCTGGTACGCCGCCGATATCTCAATCATCGTTCCCGACCCGCCCTCCACGACGATGATAGCATCTGCGGAGTACGCCGTCAGAAAATCTCGTGCGTGGCCGATTCCCGTCGCAATTACAACGTCACAGTACGCGTTGGCCGCCTTCTTTTCGTCTTGTGGAATGATGCCGATTACAAAGCCGCCGGCTTCCTTAGCGCCCCGGCTAGCGGCTTCCATTACCCCTCCAAGCCCACCGCTCAGAAGCACGGCGCCGCGCTTCGCGACCTCCGCCCCAACCTGATAGGCCGTGCGATACGCGGTTTCAGAGCAGTGATCCTTGTCTGAGCCGATGACCAGAATCTGTTTACGCCTCGTCAACGCCCCTCACATGTGAACTTGGAACTAAGTCGTTGCACCCAACCTAGCCCTTATCTCTTCAACTAACGCCTTGACCGAAGGGAGCTGGATTTGCTCTAGCTTCGACATTATGTCTTCGACTATGAGCGCCTTACGTACTTGCACATTTCCGAGCAGGTATTCCTCGTACGCCCAAAGGAGCGCCTCGATCTTATCCGCGGCTTTCAGGAGATTAGCCTCCGTTGATGAGGTGTCTCTGACGGCTTTCCGTAGACTCAGATACTCCTGAGCCACATCACCAGGTAGCCCGCCCAATAGCTTTCCAAACCAGTCAAAGGCGCGGTTATCCATCTCCTCAGCGAAAGCAACATCCTGATGCTTGAATGGATGATGCACATCGCCTGTCCTGGCCTCTTCGGCGTCATGGAGGACCGCCATTCTCATGAGCCTCTCAACATCTACTTCCGTACCCAGTCTTCGTTCTAGGTCTGCCAGAACCATGGCGTACAATGTTGTAAAGTACGAGTGCTGAGCTACGTCCTCACGAAAATGGCACTTGTATACGCTAAACCGCCCAACGGTCATGAGTGACCTAATATTCAAAAGAAAATCTAGAGCGTTCGCCTTGGACAAAGAACATCGTTCAGGAAGATGCGATTAGGAATAATCTAGTTTTCTGAACTCTTGGAGTTGTGTGCGGTTTCCGGGCTTAGACAATCTCGAATGTACCGCTCGCTTGAGATGGTATCCGGGGGGACAAGGAAGCGTTTCAGAACGCCTCATTTTGAGCCGTCTCAACTATAAGCTGAGGCGTCAGTAAGGAGTGAACTTTGGCCTCTCTGAGAGCGTCTGTATCTTATATGGTCCGAGGCATTCGACCCGTGGTAGGCTGAATTTAAGCCAAAATACGGCTCTATTCATGCTTAATCACCCCTCAAACATGTGAAATTCGGAGCTAAAATGCCCTTGCGGTGTGCATGTGCTAGTGTCCAACCGAAAAATTCGCACCGCACTCCCTGAGAGCAACGAAGCTCCGACGGACAAACCGTTTGGGCTCCGCATAAAGGGTCGCATTGATGCGTGGAGGTGATTTGATGGCTAGAGAGAGTATGCTTACACAGAAGTCGATTATGACAGACGATACACTCTCGATGTTAACAGGTCAACCAAAGGGAGCTCTTCTGAGTTACACTGAACTAACAAAGAGTATGCACCAATACATTCGAACTAAGGGCCTCAGACTCAAAGCATGTCCAAATTGCAAGACACAAATCCCAGGCTACGCGACCTTCTGTGATAAATGTGGGAAGGATGTAGCACCCACACCGGTCGTGGCGAAGTAAAACCGTGCCGCCACACCAACTTTTTTTCCACAATTCCCACGATTATTCTACGCAACGTCAACGCATTGAAGCTAGAGGACGCCTGTACTCCGGGGAACAAATTCGAATTCCGCCATCTTGGCCTACAGCGGTCCAGGGTTGCGGTAGCTTGAATCTGTGAGTGCACTCATCGACAGTTTAAGCACTCATCGATACCGTCGATCCAAGAAGTTTCGCGTGGTAGACTTCCGCCGAAGTTTTGGTTTCGATGAAGTCTAAGGATGGCTGAGGCTGAAGGCTGCTTTGCTTCTTTCGCCTTTTGGTCCGTAAACCATCTCCGATCCTCCGTCAAGCCTAACTCGCTGACGTTAGCAGGATGAGCAGGAAATCTACGTTCTTCATTACCATTTGATTAGTTTTATGCCCCTTATGGTTTTGAAATGCGCGTCACGAGTTACAAGCGCTTCGTCGTAGAACATGACGATTGCCGCGATGAGTACGTCAAATTCACCGATCAGTCTGCCTCTATCTCTGAGATCTTTGTGTGTCCTTGCGGCTTCTTCAGCCGCTCCGAATGAAAGTTCTAGGACTTTCAAATTCGAGATTATGTCGCTGACCTTCGACAGATTCTCTTGTGGTCTTGAGGAGATGTATGCGCCTTTCAGTAGTTCATACGCTGTGATCATTGTAGTGGAAATAGGGCTTCCACTTTCCTGCAGTTCCCTTACCTTTTCCACAGCATCGGGCACGCCCTTCAGCAGGGAGACTAGTATGTCGGTATCAAGGGCTGCCATATCAAATCTCAATCTTTCTGGAAGATGAGCGTTCTCGATCTTTCATAATCTGCGAGAATATTTCATCAATATCGCTTCCCTTCCATGCCCCGGCGAACTGAAGAATGGACTTACTGCCCTCCTGTCCGGTCATCCTTAAGACTACGTCTGAAAATGATTCATTTGGCCTCTTGAATTTCTTCAGGGTGCCGTACGCTCTTTCAGACAGCGAGATTATTTTCGTCATGAGCATCCATATGTGTATGCGCATATATATGCGTTCAATCAATTTCCATCAACCTTCAGGTTCTAACGATTGAGATGGAGTTACGCGTTTGCTATCACTGTTTGGCAAAGGTTATCGCAAATGTGACTTGCCATAGCTCATGGTAATTCCCTCCCGCTGGGCTTAGGCAGGCTAATAATCAGCTGTGGGGTTGGGTTACGAGCGTGGTCAGACGAGTCGCCTGGACTTTGCGGTACGCGCTTGAGGGATCGGTAAGCTGCGAACCTCTTGTTAAAAGGTGTTGTATCCTGACTCCGAACAGTTGTTCGTTCTCCTGAAGGTAAGGCAGGATTAGCTGCCAGTCGGCTTCCGCCATGCGGATCAGTCGACCTCCGTTGAGTTGATCCTCGCCAACCTTACTTGAGGGATCTCGGATGTAGACGGCCCCTCCGGAGGCGAGTGAGAAGAGATTACCGCCTGGATAAGGTGTCTCAAGTTCGTGGATCTGCCCGTCATGTAACTGTATCCCATTGATGACCACAAATCCTCCCCCGTTCAAGGGGTCGCCGGCCATGAAGGATTCGGCTAGATAATCAAGGCATGTTCCATTGATCACGACGCGGGGACGGCCAACCGCGTTAATCAATGGTCGACCGGCCGCATTGCCAAGAACATACACCTCCCCACCCTTCGCGGCGTACATGAACGTCTGTCCTACGTCACCGTAAATGACGATCTTGCCGCTCTTCATTATCTGGGCTACTTGATCTTGCGCCGCTCCGTGCACGTAGATTTCTGCCCCGTCAAGGCCAGATCCTAAGTAATCGCCGGGGTTTCCGAAAACATCCAGCCTGAATCCTCCGCTGTGCTCGCCCAACCCGGCACCGCAGAATCTTTGCCCTCGCCAGTCGAAGGATATCACGTATTTCCACCCCTCTCTGTACGCTTGGACAATAACCAACGAGGCGGAGTCGTTGCCTTCGGCGGCAAATCCTGAGACATCCAGCAGCAACGCTTCCTCGCCTTTTTTCGGCGCTCGCAAGGCCTGTTTGGTCTCTAGGTCTATCAAGACCCATTTCGAGTCGCCGTCCCGGGAAATGCCTGGGAATTCGCGGAGAACGGAGAACAATGCCGATTCAACCTCCGCCTTGATCCAGCCCTTCTGGCCTGAAGGGATTCGATGCAGGTTGTCGAGGAGCCAGGTCAAATGTTTGAACGTCTCAATTTTCTGATTAATACTCGTCCTGGGCTCATCTTGTAACGCGGCGAGAAATTTCTGGTCCGAACCTGAACCGCTGAGGCTGAGGAGTTTGTTGGCTAGCTCTTTCGGGGCTATTTGCTTAAGGGAGGTCAGGAAATGGTCCATCGAATGTTCAGGAATTGAGATTTCTCGGTCGAACTTGTCAACGCACTTCATCTGGGGCGTGTCGGACGAGCGGTCGACCGTGAACCGGAATGCTCCTCCGTCCGTGTAGCTTCCGCCCCTGGCGTTCCAGTATATGTCGGCTTTGCCGGCGAACCTAGGGTCGTCTGCGGCTAGACTTCTGAGGCATGCGTCGATTGCTTGACGTTCAGAGGCGATCAACCCAATCTTTGCGTCTCCCTCGCCTTGAAGTGCGAAGACCTGTGGCCTGAGCATCGACGTGTCGGTTATGCCTAATAGGTGAAGTTGGTCGCCGCCGCTTTCGCTTAAGCCGACTATGAAGAACCACGGCCCGTCGGGTGAGCCGTGAATATGGGTCGTTTGGATCTCACGGTAGATTCGCTGCTTCTCTTCCGGTAGCATGAAGAAGTCTCGTTCGGTTGTTGGCGCCATCGCTTCAATCAAGTACTCCATCGGGTAACCGTAAACCCGTTTCCACAGATCGAATAGATAGACGGCGACTTCCGTGTCGGTTAGGAATAGCGGGTATATGTTTCGCTGAGCCAAGTACTCGGAGATTGAGTAGTAGTTTGAGAAGTCACCGTTGTGGACCAAGGCTTCGTGCAGCCCAACGAACGGGTGAGCGCCTCCGGGGTGCCAAACCTTTCCTTTCGTTGGATAACGGTGATGCCCTATCCATACATGTGCCTCGAAGTCTTCGAGTCTGTAATACCGTATAACCTGGTCACCCCATCCAACAATCTTCAGAACAATCATGTCCTTTCCATGTGAAAGGACGAAAGCTTTCTTATCGCCGAATGAGGCGTAGTATTTTTTGTTCAGTGCGTAGCTGTTTTGATAGATGAACTCGTCCTCAGCTATTCGTCGGTCGGCTAAACCGTTTTCCGCCATGAACCGGCCAAGAACGGTTTCTTTCACTCTGCAGAAATAGCGGCGGACGTCAGGCGGCTTGACCTCTAAACCCGAAACTCTTCGGTAGTCGTCAATGGTTTCCACCCACGCCGACGATTCCACATCTAGGTTTGGATGGATGAATTCTTCTTCGACCGCCGCGCAGGACGAGCGGTCTAAGTAGGCGATTTGAAGCAAATAATCGTCATGCAATATCCTCTTCGAAACTCCCAACTGCTTAGGGTTCAGGCCGAGAGCAGCAATTCCCCCACCCTTGCCATTCCCACGATTCTTCATCTGCACAAGCGAAGTGAGGAAGTGTTTCCCGGCGATTGGAATAGAGCATGCGGCACCAACGACTCCACATCCGCCCTCCGCCTCAACCTTTCGACCGAGACTCAGGCCTTGCACAACATGTTTTCTTGAATCAACAATCTTGGCGGCTGTATCCAATTTCTTCACCCGTAGACGAGTAGGTCCGTTCTACCTCTGAGCTCACGGATTGATTTCAAACCCAAACTTCCAAGGAGACCCCGCCACTGCTTCGCCCACGATGAGTACAGATTAACGATTCTTTGTGCGCCCCATTCCGGTGTCATAAGTTGGCTGAGTTCAGGGTCGGTTGTTGTGATTCCGACTTGGCAGCCTCTACCACGTTCGCAGTTTCCGCATTGCGTGCAACCCACAGCCACGGCCTCGGCCGACCCGATTACGCAACCGTCGGCGCCCAGAGCAATGGCCTTCGCGACATCGTACGCCGTTCTTATTCCACCGCTAGCCATGACTATGATATCATCCCTGACGCCTTCGGCTACCAGATACCGGTGAACTCTCGGGATAGCATATTCAATCGGCATCGCGATGTTCTTCTTCGCAATTTCGGGGGCGGCACCGGTTCCGCCGTATCCGCCGTCGATGTGGAGTATGGTCGCGTTCGCGTAATAGCTGCCAATCGCAACCATATCAACATCTACAGGAGTCGACACCTTTACCGAGACTAGGCAGGATGGATTTATGGCTCGAATCCAGTCAACATGTTTCCTGTGGTCTTCAACCGAGTAGACGCTGTGGAAGGGAAATGGGGAGTAGAGGGAAGTGAAGGGAAGAGACTCCCGCATGTTAGCAACTTCCGACGTCACCTTGTCCGCGAGAAGATGTCCGCCAAGCCCAGGTTTCGCTCCCTGAGCATATTTGAACTCCACAACCCTGGCGGCCTGAATAGTATCCTCACGGACACCGAACATGCCCGTAGCCACTTGGGTGATCACGTAGTCTTTGTAGTCAAGGAGGGGTGGCGGGTAACCGCCTTCGCCGGTCGATGTGAATGTGTTCAACCGTTTGGCAGCTATCGCGCGTGCGAGCATGAAATTAAGGCTGATAGAACCGAAAGACATTCCCGCCCCGTAGACCGGTAATGGGATCGAGATTCTTGGGCCGAGCTTTCTTCGGTTCAGGTCGAGCGATAAGTCGATCTCGCTATCGTCGATTTCCGCGCCAGGTTGAGGGTTTTTGAAATCGAGACGATCGAATCCTCCGCCTGAATTCCCGACTTTGTATTCAAGTGAGGTTGGTGGTCTACCTGTGGTTCCTTGCTCGTAGGTCGCGAACAGTAGTTCTGGTGTCCACCGCTTGTTGCCGAATCCCTCCGCGATCCCATGTTTTAGAGTTGGAAGCACTTCAAGACCGCGATGGATGAGTTCCCGATGTTTTAGAACTGATTCAGTTTCTGCGTGCAAT
Source organism: uncultured Candidatus Bathyarchaeia archaeon (assembly GCA_964533505.1). Taxonomy (GTDB): domain Archaea; phylum Thermoproteota; class Bathyarchaeia; order 40CM-2-53-6; family 40CM-2-53-6; genus FEN-987. The sequence continues at coordinate 43,755 of CAZHKA010000015.1, forward strand.
GTCTCTGAACGCCTCCGTCTCTAAGTCTTCATTGAACATGGCCCTGCCAACGTCGCCACGTAACCTTCTCACATCTCTGATTCCCATCGCGCTGAGAATCTCGATGAGTTGGTCGTGCCAAGAAGCGAGGAGGTTAACGAGACGCTGTTCACCCCAACTTGAATCGAATTGTTCGGGGGCGATCCTTCCGGTTTCCGGGGAGACACATTCACCTTCGAAACGGGCCTGCAAGGCTACGAGAACGGTCGTGTCGATCCCAACGAGATCTGTGCCACAAATGATCGCTTTAGGGACATGCTCCGCTCTTGTGATTCCGCCGCTGGCAATGAGCGTGACCGAATCGCGTCTTGATTCAAGGACAAGTTTCCGCTGAACTTCACGAATCAGGTCCTTGATGAACCGCGGAGCCTTAGTGTTCAACTCTTCTCCATGATAATTCGCGGTCAGATGTATCACATCCGCTCCTGCCTGAGCGAATCTGCTAACCTGGTCTGGCGCATGCTGAGTTAAGGGCAGGCGGACTGAGATCACAACTTCCTGGTTGATCTTCAGGAGTTCGTCCTGAATTTCGGCAAAAAGAGTTGGATCAACTGCTTCCAGTTCGACTAAGCGCGCTTGACGAATCAAGTCAATATTATCTTCTATGTCGCTAGTGGAGATTAGGGGAATGAGGCGGTGTCTCTGCGCTTCCGGTAGTTGGTTTGCCTGTGCCGGGGAAGCGATGAAAAATGTTTCAGCTCTGTCCGCAGCCCCCGCAACTGACCGCAATATGCTCCGACTATTCAAACTCGGAGGGAGGTAATCGAAGACTATGGGCAATGAGACCTCGACGGTTCTCGAAAAATCAGTGTGCTTCCCGTTCTCGAATTGCAGGAATTCTCTTTTACTTCCTACATCGACTGCGGTTGAGATGAATTCTCTGCCATAAACACCATCCCGCGTGGGTCTCACTATCTCGGACATATCTGTCCATATCGAATCCCAGCCCGGTCCCACGAACGGCCCCTTGTAGCCCATCCCCTTGATCGGAATATTTCCTGTCTCAGCTTCATACGCAACCGTAGCGGCAGGCGAACCAGCGGTAGTTGCTTCACGTTCCGAAGCCCAGTAGGAGTCAGCGAAAGCATAGAATTCGGGATTGCGGTCGACCGTACATATATCGGGGTACTCTTGAACGCACCTCATGCATCCGGTGCACCTCTCCTTGATTGGATTAAAACCGCCAAATCGCCCGCTGAACGTCCCGTAAATGCAGGGGCGGCTCAGTAAGGCGTTTCTGTACTCCTTTCCTTTGAGTTTCGGGCCGTACCGCAGCGCTTCGCTCAGGATCATTCTCGCTAACCCAATCTTGCTAACCCTTGGGTTGAACGGGTGAGGAAGTTTGCGCCGCGGCGGAGCATTTTCCGAATGGACGGAATAACGTTGATAGCTTGTCGCCACCCGGCTAACTGTGATAGGAGGCTTAAGGGCAACCTCAGTTTTGTCCAGGCAATTCAGCGCTCCATGACTATAACACTTAATGAAGCCGCACTCAATTCTCTGAACACATATAACCGTACTGCCGCAATAGCCAAACGATCGTATACTTTATACGTCATGCTACTGGCCATTTGTTCAGGAAATAGTGCGTAAGTTTGGCGCCCACTGAACAATTGCACACAGACGAAGTTGACAGAAAGATTCTCAACGAATTATTACGAGACTCTCGCAGGTCGTATAGATCAATCGCAAGGCGCGCGGGCGTTTCGGTAGGAACCGTCCTGACACGAGTTCGAAGAATGGAAACGGCTGGAGTCATCAAGGGTTACTCGGCGGTGCTTGATCATGAGAAGCTGGGTTATCAGCTGACGGCTCTCACCGAAATCACAGCGTCCAAAGGTAGGCTTCTGGAGATGGAGCAGGCAATTAGTAAACTGCCGAACGCTTGTGCGGTCTATGACGTTACCGGCCTAACTGACGCTGTGGTATTAGCGAAGTTCAGAAACCGCGAAGAGCTAAGCCGGTTCACGAAGAATCTGCTGAGCATGCCCTTCGTCGATCGAAGCAACACGCACGTGGTCCTAACGACGGTCAAGGAAGATCTACGGCTATTGTAAAATAGACTACAGAAGGCCTACAACCACCCAAAATTCGGAGCCCCCAACGTCTTTAATCTTGCGAATTAGGTCTGATGAGGGGTCAAGAGAAGGGCATCCGTGGCATCTGTTTTCTTCTTTGAAAGTAAGTTGGTTCGAATCGTAAACTTAAGTATGTCATGCCAAGGCAAAGGGTTTACTGGTACTGGAGACGGGTCGTATACACGAAAGAAATTCGAACCATAGCCAACTATAACGTACATATGCCAACCATTCCACTTTCCCTCGTGAAGCGGTGCTTTCAGTACAGGTATTGAAATGATGAGCGGTTGGCTTTTATCGACACATACTGCTGCAAAATTCGCCAACTCATCAAACGAGCCGTGAAACTCGAAGTCCTCGAAGTATCGCTTGTCGGCCCAAGAAAACTCGGAATCATTCTTTAGAACTTCTGTGATTGTCTTTAGTCCTATGCTGTCAATAGCTAGCTTTGTTTGCCTCACGAACTCATCCACGATATGCTGCTGAGTTACCGTTGAACTAGGCATGTGATACTTAGTTACGACCTCAATACTCGCCGGGATGCACCATCCGCGATCTATGGGTTGTCTGATTCCAAAAGGAAAACGGTCGGAATTCGCGATGAGCGCCATCCGAATCTCCATTCTTTTCTTTCTTCCTTTCGTTCTTGGCTTGCGTTCTGAATCAACGTTTTCCCTAAACGGGGACTATGCGGAGTGGCATGCTGAGGGAGTATTTCGGGTGGTACAGGGCAAGCTGCCCCGCTTTCATGCCTGCGTCAAGTTCTGGTCTTATATGGGCTTGAACTGATATAGAGAACGGAAGGAAAAATGAAGCGTTCGAAGCAGGTGCGAATGTCTCAAGAGGACTACAACTATAGCAGGGTTAGAAGGGTCGTTGAACGCTACCCTGTAAGTCCGACAGACCTACCAAGTTTTTGGAGGTTCTTCAAAGAAATCAACGCCAGACGACTTCGTAACACGAATGGCGATTCTCGGAAAATCAAAATCGATGAGATCAAAGCGAAATACCAGAAACAATGTTTGAAAACTGAAGCATTGAATGATATTGCTAGGTTAGTCTTCCCTGAAACCGCGATTTCTGTCGGTGGTGGAAACTAACCCAAAATCCCCCACAAACACGAATAAAACGAAGCGCCGACGTTGACGAAATGCTCGGAAGTTGCTTCATCCCCATACGTTTTCGTATGGTGATGCTGCCACCGCCAGTTTCCTTAAGCTCGCAGGAGAAACGGAAGGGCCACTTTCGCCCACTATTCACAAGACAACGGCTAAAGCGGTGCCAGGATAAATGCTCAAAATCGACCAAAACTAGCTCAAAACTGTGAGTAAGCTGGCAAAAAAAGGGCATCGAACCCGACGATATGGTGGGCCCGGAGGGATTCGAGCTTCAGCTCTTTCAGTCTCATGGCAAGGGCCCTTTGTGTCATACCGGGGGTGGAGTTCAGCATATCGTTGAATCTCTGTATCCTGTAGAAGCCGATGTTCCTCAGTACTAGGAGAGCCCACTTTCGGCCTAGAGTTCCAAGGCCCTCCCGTACGGGGCAGCCTGCCATGTCTGCAAAGTCGATTTTCAGTCCTGACGGACTTCTATAGGCGACTTTGTTCTTCATTTGTTTTCAGAATACTATGGCTCGCTTACTCATTTATTATCATAATTTGCCACCCGTGTGAGCACAATACGAAGTTAGACCTGAACTATTACGTACACTCTTGCTTGGTACAAATCATCGCCCTATTGGAATTTCCAAGTCAGGATAGGAAATGGCAAAGGGGCCCTTGGGATACGAACCCACCAATATCGTGGGTTCCACCCAGGTTGAGTTCTCTCACTCCAGTGGAGTATCCATGGACGCTCGGCTCACGCTATTGCCGCGTGAGTCTCCGCTTATATGTACCGGTAAATTGGGGTCAGAATCCCCCGCCTCATCTCTGAGGTTACTTGAATGAGGAGTGGGTGTTTCTGACCCTTTTCATTCTACTCCTGAAATAATGCTTTCAATGCCGTTCAGGAGGAATGAAACCGAAAGCCATACCACCAGTGTTATGAGTCCGATGGCCGGGAACACGATTACTAAGAGCGAGAATATGACGCTGAGCACACCAACTATGATCAGCACCGCCCGCCACCATTTTGATACGAGACCGGCGGCTGCGGATCCGCCTACGATCAAGCTTACAATTCCATAGACCATTAGCGCAAATGCGAGTAAGAAGATCATCGTACCCATGCCAAGCACAGGAAATGCAAGGACGAGTACGCCTATGATAACTGCCAGAACACCGGCAACTGCGTAAAGCGCACGATGCGATTTCGACCACAGTTTGGCTTCGTAACCATGAGCAATTCTAGCGATACCCAAGAAGAACAGCGTGAATGAAAGGAGGAAGAACAGGGTCAATACTCCAAGGCCTGGATAAGCGAGGACGAAAACTGCGGCCAAAATTGCGAGAAAACCTACGATGACCCTCAGAGCTCTTACCCAATTAGACTTCTGCATATTCTTGGACAAAACAAATCACCAAAGTAGTAGAGATTTTGGGTTTTAAGACTTTTGGGTCTTAAGAGGAGTTTTTGGGTTTTAAGAGTTGAGTCTCCTTTGTAAGCTTATCCGGCAAAATATCTGCGGATGTATCCTTCCGCGTCCTTCCCCTTTTTCGTAAGCGAAGTGATTCTAATCTTACGTTGTCTTTCCAGCTCGTTGAACAGTTCGTGGTTAGGATTTCGGAAGAGAGACATAAACGTCTGACCATCGCTTTCTATGCGCACGTCCGCGGGCGCGCCGTCTCCATCCGAAACGAGAACGCTCACAAAGTAATTCTCTTTTCCGGCACCGCCGACATCCTGGATGACACGGACCATGCTCTAGTTAGTAGGATCGTTGCAAGATACTGGCCGCCAGACAAGGTCGACGAAACGCTAAGCGGTCTGGAGGCCAACCGAATCATACTCCGAATGAAGCCAACCAAGACGATCAGCTGGGACTACACCAAGTCAGAAAACTAACAGACCTGTCGAGAAAAATTAGAAAGACCCGCGATTCAAACTACGGGAGGGCTCCAGTGGAAACGAGTACACGGGGTCACTCAAATAATACAGGAGGCCTTTTCGAACCCCCCGTAGTTCCTGTGCGGGGCTGGACGAACACCCGCCCCTCCTCAGGGCTTGGAGTTTTCTCGTCCGGCATTTCGCTCATGAACTGATCTAATGCGTATCTAGCTCTAAACCGTTTGGCTGACATAGAATGGTCGTCGAATGGACATAGAATGGTTCGAAGGGATACGAGCCCACGAATATC
>CAZHKA010000016.1:0-10820 GCA_964533505.1 uncultured Candidatus Bathyarchaeia archaeon
AAACTTCACGTCGTCACGAAAACTCTTGACAACTACGCTAAGACTTGAGGAATGAAAAATAGAAACGCTAGTCTCTGAAGTACGTTTAACCTATTGATTAGAACCGCCATGTCTTTTTTGTCGGATTCGATAGGAATCTCTGGAGTCCGTTATGATTCGGACTGAAATCCGCTTAGTGCTCTCCGCACTGCGTGAAATTGACGTACCATGCTTGTCAATTCCGCAAGAATGCCAAGCACAATTTCATCCTCAAGCTCGGTGTAAGATTTTATTCGAATCGCCTTGTAGTTGCCTCGTATGAACGTCTTGGGATAGACTTCGCTCATTAGAAACTCGTACACTTTGTCCCTGGAGTTCGAAACACATTTCAGTGTTTGCTTGGACCCTGCAAAATAATATACAATAGTTGTCATCCCTCGGTCGATAGCGTCCAAGAATTCCTTTGTAGTCCGTTTCGAGAATTCATTACCGAACAAGCCTACGTACAGGTGGCTTCTGTTCATGATGGTTCTCATTTTCCTGTCGATATTTCCTCCGCGCCAATATTCAGCTACCTCGGGAATCACAGGGTGTAGATATTTAGAAGCGGCTGGACCACTGGTTTGTTCTCCAGACTTCTCTAGGTTTACGACTTGGGCTTTTTCCAGAATAGTCTTGAGCCGTTCACGAAATGGTCCAAACTCGTCCTCGTCTGAGCTGATGAAGACGTGAATTGGTTCTGGAGGATTCACGTTTCCCTACCTAGAGCAAGACGGCGGGAACAGTGACCTTTCTTTTTGACAAAAGCCACTAAATGGCTCAGCTCGTGCGCATTTCGTCAGTCCTCAAGTTTAGACAAGAAAATTTACGCACCGCTTAGGAGCGGCCCGCAAACAAACAAGTTCTCGCTCCAGTAGGCCTTGAGCCAAGAAATGGAGCAGGTCAGCATGGAATCGATGAAGCATGAGGGAAAACTCAAGTAGTTCTCAAAGGTCGGCTCACCCCCTTCCTTTGAAGCGTAATCCTCAAACGGAGACTCCGTTTTCTTTCTGCAGGCCTAGAACAGGTTTTGGAAGGGTTACGCGCCGGTTTGCGCCTCGGTCCCGGTTGAGACCTTTGACATGATCAAGTCTGCGACTTTGTCTGGTTTTGGTACGTTGATCATTTCCTGGACCACGTTCTCTGCCCTATCCATGCCATGCACTAGTCCGTATCCGCTTTTCGTTACTGGGGCAATGTTCCCGTACCCCGCTAATCGGCCCATGAGTGTCTGTGAGACTTGGAGGTCGCTTATGGATGAGAAGGGGATCCGGCGGACACTGCGCCGCAGCAACAGTTTCTGCATAACCACGTCCCGGTCACTGATCAGGTAGGTGAACATGTTCCTCCGAACCAAGCCAACCAAAATGCCCAGCAGGCCCAGGGCGATGAATGCGAGGGCGGCATTACTGACCAAGGTCCCAAAGGCTGAGGATGGAAGCGAGAGCGGCAGGGGCATCGCAGACGCAGCCGCATAAATCACAACGCCCAGAACCATTAGCGTAAACGCTTTCCAAACATAGGGAACGAGGCTCGGCCTAATTTTGATCAACTTTGACTGGTCCGACAATTGCCCTCAACCCACTTCATCAAGACGTAATTCGGACTTAAGCGCATATGCTTTTGCGTCGCTAAACGCTTGAACACAGTCGATCTTTTTTCCCTGATTGCGGGGTTACCTCCTCACGGCTTCGGCCTGTAGGCCTGCGAGTGAGTTCCGGTTGAGAGAAATGTGATACTTCTCTTTGAGGCTCTGAAAACTATGAGTAAATTCTGCCTCACCCTGTGGCTCCAAGCGCAAAAATACGTCCGCCGTTCCAAATGGTGGGCCAAGAGTGTTGGGTCGTCAGCCGCGAGAATCGTTCTTATCGAATCTTCGACCAAGCGCTGTTGTCCGTAGGTAAGTTGTCGCCACTTTTCGACAAACTCGTTAGTATATCTTACCTGCCAGTGCAAACACTAGTCCTTCTCGGTCAACTTCCTAAGAAACTCGATCGGATCTGCCCTGTTCGGAACTACCCGATACCTACCTGTCTTCATGTCTTCCATACCTCTCAAGATACTCTGCTCGAATTCTCTGTCGAGCATCAGGAAAACATTGGTCAAGATTTGCTCTTTGGGTTGATGTTCCTTTGACGCCTTGGAGATATAATCAATGACCTCCAGCAGTGTCGACGCAGAGATCTCTGCGGCTGGAGAGACAGCTTGTCTCAGCGCTTCCTCGACGACTAGGCTTAGCGCGCCTCTTCTCCCTCCATACTTCTCTCTCACTATTGCCCTGACCTGTTTCGCCAAGTCGTCATCGACTCTGACTAATATCTGAGCCATATCTTAGAATATGATAAGATATCGATTAAAAGCTTTCGCGCTTCGGACTAGATTCTCTCAGAGAAGAAGCGAATGTCCAATTCCACGTTGATTCGTGGGTGCGGGAGCCTAGGCTGAGACGACAACCTCTTCTACTCTCTGGCCGCGAAACTTGCTGGCTCGATGCTCCAGCAGAAGCTCGATTGCTTCCTTGATACTGGTGAGGGCCTACTGACGCGTTCGTCCTTGACTTACAGCCTCGGGCAGTTCGACGCATTGAACCACGTACCAGCCGCCCTCCTCTTCCAGAGCGACGTGGTACGTTTGCATCCCCATCTTTGATTCCTCAACTTTCACTCCTACAAACTGCGTGAGTCATCACCGGGCCTATGAGTGTCTGTGAGACTTAGGTCGCTTATGGATGAGAACGGGTCACTTGATCAAATCTGGGTAGAGGATTCCGATGCCCGTGTTATATAAGAGAACTTGCTCGTCTTTGTCTAAGAATCCGTCATCCTGCAGTTTGGGTAGGCAGGCGTATGTTGCGGCGCCCTCGGGGCACACGCAGACCCCTTCCGTGCGCGCTAACTCTTTCATGGCGTTTAGTATTTCCTTGTCGGAAACGGCGATTGCAGTTCCGTGGCTTTCTCGAATAGCTCTGAGGATTAGGTAATCTCCGTAAGCTTTCGGGACCCGCAGTCCTGCTGCAACTGTGCTGGCGTCGTGCCAAAATTCACAACTTTCCTTCCCTTCTTGGAATGCTTTGACGACCGGTGCACATCCGGAAGATTGCACCGCCACAAACCGGGGGCGCTTCTGGTTTATCCAACCGATCTTCTCCAATTCCTCGAACGCTTTCCACATACCCACAATGCCCGTTCCGCCGCCCGTCGGATACACGACCACGTCGGGAGTACGCCATTCGAACTGCTCTGCAATCTCGAAACCCATCGTCTTCTTCCCCTCGACGCGGTAGGGCTCATTCATTGTGGACAGCGTCATCCAATTGTTTCTCAAGCTGAGTTCATCAACCCTCTTTCCGGCATCCGCAATCGTACCATCAACCAGCGTTACCCTGGCCCCGTACACTTCGCATTCACGCCTAATCGGTTCTGGCGTGTCCTTAGGCATGTACACATATGATTCGATGCCGGCTCGGGAGGCGTAGGCGGCCATGGCCGCACCCGCATTCCCCGCAGTCGCTACAGCAACTTTACCGACACCCAATTCTACGCATCTGGAGATTGCGGCGGCCATTCCGCGAGCTTTGAACGTACCCGTAGGGATTAAACCATCATCCTTCATGAAAAGCTCTTTCAAGCCAACTTTTCCACCGACCCTAGTAAGAGGAAGAATGCTTGTGTAGCCTTCGCCCAGAGTGACAATGTTCGACTCGTCCCTGACCGGCAAAAGTTCACGGTAACGCCACATGTTCCTCACGCGTGAAACTAGGGCATGTTTTGAGAAACGTTGCGCCGCTTGGTCCAGATCATAGCGTGCGAAAAGAACACCCTTACAATCCATGCAAACGGTCTGCACAAGGCACGGAGCATGCCTCTTCCCACACCTTGTGCACTCCAGATATGAAAGAAACACGTCTAAAACCGGTTTCGAAACATTATGCAATGAGACGGCTAGAGGTGGCTTTCACTTAATTTCCACGGCTAGGAAACTCTCGGGAGTATGAACGGTTCCGCCTTCCTCGCTGACCCAGCCGAAATCGCCGGGATTGTAAGTAATTAATGTGGCCTTGGTCCCCAAGGCCGATGTTCCAATGACGTAATCCCTCGCGTGATGTTTGAATGGAAAATCCTTCCGATATCTTAACGCGTTGGCGGTCGTTCGATCTGCTAGGTCTTGAGAGAGTTCTAGGACGCTGATCGCCAGATTCTCAAGTTCTTGGTCAAAGTCTTGTCTCTTGAGACCTAGCGCCTTGTACCAAAGAAGAGTCTCCGTATAAGTTATGATTGATATTTCTAGCTCGTGTTTGTTTGTATACCGGAGCCATTCGAGGAAACGCCGGTTTCTGAAAACCCCGCTGTCGAGTGCAAGTTTCACGTTCCGTGACCCCACACTGCGGGGTAGAACTCCTCAATCGGAGTGATTGCTTGTTCCACGATGTCTGAAACTGCGGCCCACTTGGCGTCTTTCTTTCTGATCGCTGTCGAGGCTTTCTGTAGTTCCTCTGCGGCTCTTCGTGGCACCTTCCTCTCTTTCTCTTGCGCCTTCACTCGTGACTCGTACAATGCAAGCGCGTTCCGCACAATACTCCCCTGTGTCTCGTCAAGAACTGCGGCCAACCGCTTCAAGCGGCGCCTAGTCTCGTCATCAATCGTAACCGTCGTATTCAAGACCACAACCCACACAAAAGAGGCCATTAACTAATAGTTTAATGTTTACATTGAACCATCAGCGGCCAAAGGTTACTTCTTTGTGAAGGGAGCTTAAGGTTCTTGCACTGCTTATTCTATCTTCGCGTTACGCGACGAGGAATATGACTTGCGCGAAATCGCCTTGGTTTCCGGTAACTTGAACCACGTACTGGCCGGGGGGAACGTTTCCGATGATGAAGCCCCCGTTCGCTATGCCGGTTCCACTCTGTATTACGCATGCGGCGGTTCCCGTCAAGATGAGGTTAGGAGTGTACGGGCTGGAGAGGCTGCAGTTTGTGTCGGTCGGCAGAAACCCGTAGCCTTGAAACGAAACCTGCCCCCCGGGCTGGCCGGGTATGGGGCTCAACGTGATTTGAGCGTAACCGGATGAATAATATCCGTTGCAGTAGGGAGAATATGGATAACAGCCTGGCACCGGCCCCGGAGGAGGCGCATACTGAGTCCAAGGCGGATACCAGGTGTAGGACGGATAATACTGCGAATTCCATGTGTGAGACCACGTATTGGACCATGTGCGACTCCAAGTATTGGACCACGTATTGGACCACCACGTGTGACTCCACGTATTAGACCAAGTGTGAGACCAGGATGGCTGCCACGTGCCAGTCCAAGATCCATGCCACGTATTCGAATAAGAGAAACTAGGATGCCAACTCGAATCCCAATGCGAATACGTGAAACTCGGGTTCCAACCTGAACTCCACGAATGAGAACCCCACGAATGAGAATTCGAACTCCACCTCCAAGAATGAGAATTCGAACTCATAGGCGACGTCGAACTCGCTGGAGCAAGCGGCAATAACACTAGTAAGCAAACCGTCACAACCAGTACGGAAACTCCGGTTCGCCTACAGAGAAAGTTCACCTAAAGTCAACTGAACTTCACTACGCCTTGTAGTTGTATATAACCAGAAGGGATGAATCATTCATAACTGAACGCCATTCTGCGGCACCCAAATGCTTCCAAGATGGGTCAAGGTTCTGTTTGCTTTTTCGCCAATGGGCAGATTGAATTATAAGCGGTGAGCCGCTGCCGTGAGTGCTGGCTAAACCTATGCCTGTCCTCACTGCGAAACAGTTAACGAACGTCTCTCAGAGCCTCTTGAAAGCCGCGGGTGCATCTGAAGAAGAATCCACGATCGTGACCCGGCTGCTTGTAAAATCGAACTTGGCCGGGGTAGACTCACACGGAGTTCTTCCAAACCTAGTCGGGTACATTCAAGGCCTACACGACGGAATAATCAACTCCGGCGCCAAAGTGGAGATCGCAAAGGAATCACCGTCAACCGCCCTTCTGAACGCCAACTGGGGTTTCGGGCAAGTTGCCTGCTACAAGGCTACGCAAATGGCAATCGAGAAGGCGCAAGCAACTGGCGTTGGGATTGTGGGGATATTCAATTGCAATCATATCGGCCGGTTAGCGGATTACAGTATGATGGCCGCCGAGAAGAATATGATCGGCTTCATTACCGTCAACAGTGACTCGGCCGTCGCGCCTTACGGCGGACGAAAAGCCGTCCTGTCCACGGCCCCCTTGAGTTATGCGATACCTACGGGCGGTGACCATCCGGTGGTCGTCGACTTCGCCACCAGCACTCTCGCGGAAGGAAAGGCCAGGGCGGCCCTATACAAGGGAGAGAGACTTCCCCCTGGATGTATTGTCGACTCGGAAGGCCGCCCTTCAACCAACCCCGCGGACCTATACGAACCGCCCCTTCCGCCCGAACACATCAAACTCGCCGGCGCAATCCTCTCCGCCGGAGGACACAAGGGCTACGGCCTAGCACTGGTTATCGAGCTTCTAGCCGGCGCACTCACCGGAACCGGATGCAGTGAAGAGCAAACCTCGGGTTTGACAAACGGGGTTTTGATCATCGTCCTGAAAATCGAACAATTCATTCCCCTTGAGGCGTTTAGAAGCCACGCTCAGAAACTCCTCACAACCATAAAGAACACACCCAGGGCGGTTGGCTTCAACGAGATACTCATCCCAGGCGAACCAGAATTCAGGGAAGAAAAGAAACGCCAACAACAAGGCATCAAAATCCCCGAAACCACTTGGAAAGACCTCACCAAAACATGCTCCGAATTCGGACTGAACGCCGAAGAACTGTTACAGGTCTAGTAACGAGCTAAAAGACAACCGAAGAGCTATGCAGAAAAGCTAGCCCGGGATTCATCCGTACTCTTCTTTGAAGACCGCCCGCCTTGCGATCCTTGAGATCTTGACTATATCCCGCTCTGTGATCCTGAGTGGCTTGTTTTGATTTCGATTTACTCGAGGACATCATCCTTCAGTCCTATTCCCAAGCCTCGCGATGAAGTTATTTTAACGTGCTCGCCCTCCATCCTTATCCCGGTTTCTTGATGGTTTTCCTTGAGCTAAGTGTTCGATTTTCGGAACATTCATTGCTGCCCGAATCATAGACCAGTTGATTTCTCATGAAGGCGAGAATCATTGGCGTTATTCCTCCGATAGTAACCCCATTCGATCAGCAATCCAAGGTTGATGAAGAGGGGCTACGAAAACTCACGCGCCATCTACTTGACGCAAACGTCCACGGATTGGCGCCGTGTGGAAGTACGGGAGAATTTGCGCTGATGACCATGGCTGAGCGAAAGCGGGTGACGGAGATAGTTAACCGTGAAGTTGACGGCAAGATACCCGTGATCGAGGGCGTCACGGCGGTTAGTGTGAATGAGGCTGTGGAACTTGCCGAACATGCCAAACAGCTTGGTCTAGCGGCGGTCTTGGCTGCGCCGTCATATTACTACAAGCTTCAGGAAGATGAGTTGGAGGAATATTTCGGGAAAATCGCGAAAGTCGACATCCCCATAATTCTCTACAACAATCCCTCCACGACGAAGACAGACATGAGCCCCGAACTCATAACCAAGCTCGCTACCGAGTACGATAACATTCAGTACGTAAAGGAAAGCACCGGCGACATTAACCGGGTAAACGAAATCAAGCAGCTCGGAAACCGAATCGAGGTGATCTGTGGATGGGATACGTTGATCTACGACTTCCTATGCCACGGAATCAAGAGCTGGATAGCAACCGTATCAAACGTCATTCCAAGAGAATGCGTGAAATTGGTCACCCTAGCCTCAAACGAGCGGTTCACTGAGGCGAGGGACCTCTTCTACTCCCTACTCCCCATCATCAAAGCCATAGACTCACCGAAATTCGTTCAAGCAACAAAAACGGCGCTAAACCTGCAGGGCCATCCCTGCGGCCTCCCCAGAAGCCCACTCCTGCCACTCAACGAAGAGGAATCAAGGAAACTGAAAGAGGCTCTCGCAACCCTAAACAACCCAACCCCACTCACCAAACCCGTTCCTGCATCTTGACAAACCGCACCAAACAAAACGTGAATTAACCCAGATGATTTTGTAATTCGACTCGATAAAGAACGTGTAATCTTGGTTCTACCAGACGCTTCTGCTGCGCATTGAGCAATCCAAGAAGAAACCTGATTCACTGAGCCCTCTTGAAGAGGGGCTTGAATGCTCAGTGTGACCTCTGAGACTGAGCCATTTTGAAGAAATCGCAATGTGTTTTTGGAAGTTCGGAGGCAACTTCAGTGTAGGGTGGGTTGTGAGTTCAATGAGAATGAGGGTTAGGCGCGGGGAGTGTGTTCTGGTGGTTGTGGACGTTCAAGAGCGGTTAATCGACACGATAGCTGAACATGAATCCGTAATCCAGAACATCAAGGCATTGATCAAGGCGGCTGTTGCGTTGCAAATGCCAATCTTGGCGACAGAGCAGGAGAAGCTTGGTGACGCCGTAACTGAACTCAAATCCCTTCTACCTGAACCTTCGATCCGAAAACTGTCCTTCAGTTCATGCGATAGCCCAGAGTTCATGACCAAACTGAACGCGACAGGGAGGAGAACTGTGATCATATGTGGTATTGAGACGCACATATGCGTCATACAGACAGTTCTAGACTTACTCGCTGGCCGCCACCGGATCCTAGCCGTAAGAGACGCCACATCTTCCCATTCCCCTCTCGACCGAGACACAGCCTTACAGAGAATGCAAGCGTCCGGGGCGGAAATCACCAGCTCCGAAGCAATCATCTACGAATTAGCAGAGAAAGCGGGAACAGAAGAATTCAAAAAAATACTCGACCTCGTCAAAGAAAGAAGAGCAAGCGTCCCTATGAGAAAATCTCGAAAAGTCTAGAGCACATAGATTCTTGGTCAGTGGAATAGGGAAATCATGAAACTGCTTGATCTAGAGAGCCAACGTCTTCCCTAACCCTTTTCTTCTGGCGGCATCGTAAACCCTAGTCGCCACGGCAATGTCTTCGATAGCCACGCCTAGGTTCATGGACATAATTTGCTCCGAATCATCTTCTCGTCCGAGTTTCTTCCCTGCCACTAATTCTCCCAAGTCGCCGTAAACCTCTGGAATGTCTTGGAAGTATCCTTGGGATTTGTAGTAGTTTAGTTGTGTAACGTCGTCGGCACAGAATTTACTCATGATGTGCATGGATTCGGGTTTCCAGTAGGAGTCGAAATCGACGGGGCATGCGAATACGCCTTTCTTGACCCAGGACTTTTCTATGATGGGCGATGGGTGCTTAAGGATGGGGCCGGTGCTAACGACAATATCCGAACCTTCAACCGCATTCCGCGGTCCGCTGGCGGATTTGACGGTTACACCGAATTTTGCGGCCATCTCTTCAACGTACCGTTGCAGGTTCGTGGAAGAGATGTCGTAGGCCCTAACTTCTTCTATATCCCTCATGACAGTGTGAAGAGCCTCTAGGTTGCTTCGCCCTTGAACGCCGCAACCAATGATTCCAAGCATCTTAGAATCCGGCCTCGCGAGGTACTTCGCCGCGACCGCAGTGGCCGCGCCGGTTCGCATGGCAGTTATCCATGCCGCATCCATTACCGATATTGGCACGCCCGTGGATGGATCGTTCAGAATTATGAGGCCCGAGATGTACGGCAGGTTGCGTTTGAAGTTCTCGGGATAACCGCTGACCCACTTGATCCCGGCGGCCGACATCTTTGGGAGATACGCCGGCATTGCGTGAATGAAAGCGTCACCGGCGGGATGGATTCCCGGCTTCGGCGGCATCTCCACATCACCCCTACCCTTGTCACCGAACGCTTCTTCAACGGCCCGTACGATCTCATCCATTCTGAAACCTAGTTCTTCGACGTCCTCGCGAGAAAGATAGAGAATCTCCTGCCGCGACAAATGAACCGCCAAGACTCAAACCAAGCCGCTAATTCAACTGAGCCGCTTGCTCCCACATCTGAGAACAAATCCTACAGCGAAGCGCAGTAAAAGCAAGGTTTGCAGCCTGAAGAAGACCACGTATGGGCCCGCGAAAGTTCGGCTCGTGGCTATGAAGGACTCTTTTCTCTCTTGTCCCCACGAGTCAGTAGGAATACGAAAGGACGGTGGATTCGTTCAGGAAATTTCAGATATGCCTTGGGCCATCTACCGTTAAACAGTGAGTTGCTGGCTCACTTGAACCGTGGCTTTCCGTGGACATGTTAAACAGCTAGGGCATTGTTCGTCTGTTTCTTGGAACGGCCACAGCCCGTGATGAGCTAAGATTACGTTGACTTCTTTCAGCGTCTTAGGATTCCAGAAAGTACCGAAACCTTCGATGCTGAGCCGATACATCGAAGCACGAGGTTTGACCGTAGCTTTATCCTTCGGAATTCCATTCGCAAGAACACAGTCAAGCCGGTAGCTCCCATCTGGGCATTTAACCCACATCTAGAGCGCCAACGATAGTAGATACTCGTAGGTCTAACTTAAGGGTTAGTCAAACTAGACGCAATTTTTCTCAGGTGTGAGCCGCGAACACAACAGAACCCGTGACTTCGCTGACAGCGCCAAAATCAACCGATTAGGTACGCAACAAGAAAACTACCCCGTCAACCCTAGAGGCAACGTTACCCTCCTCTAAGATTTGTGGAGTCGCAACTTGAGGCGGCTTACCAGTCCTTCCTTTCCGTGATTTCCTGTCTCGGGGGACCGTAGGTGAAGAGACGAGGTTTACCGTCGGTAAGTTCTACGTAAGTGTCGTATGGGTTAGAATCTTTGACCCATGACCCCGTGTTGAC
>CAZHKA010000017.1:0-137326 GCA_964533505.1 uncultured Candidatus Bathyarchaeia archaeon
CGCCTATCGCATTGGTTTCTAGCGCAGCATTTGCTCAGGCGCCGGGGATTCAAATGAATGTGTCGGGGACCGTGACGCTTAATGGTTACCCTGCTCCGGACGCGTTGGTCCTAAGTGCTTGGGACGGTGGTCAGCTTGTCGGGTCTACGTCGACGTCCGGGGGAAATTACTCGGTTGAAGTCTGCGGGCAGACAGGCATGACCTGTAATGGTGGTGATACGATAAGCTTCCATCTGGATCAGTTGACGACAAATCAAACCACGTCGTTCAGTAATGGAGCCAACGTTACGTTGAACCTAAGTTTCACCGGAGCCCCAGGCTCGGCGGCGCAAACAACGGCCACACCGACCACAACCATCGGTCCACCCCCGACCCCAGTAGTGTCTACTACTACACCAGAATATCCGAACTACCTCCCAGTAATCCTAGTAGCAATGCTAATCGCACTAGGCGTCATAGCTACCCTAGGCCGAAGGAACAGAAGAGAGTAACCCCGGAAACCAAAGATTGGATAGGCTAACATTCAGATCTTGGAGCGAGCGCTCAATCAGGCGTAAAGCGTCGTTTGCTTCGAGCGCTTCTTCTCTCTTGATGCTACTGCCAGCATAGTTACCAATAGAGAGCGATTTGCTTCCAATCCTCTCCCGATCGGTCTCAGAACTCTTCGCTCAGGCTGCCCCAGAACCGGTCAGGCCCAAAAGCTGCGATCACACCTGCAAAACCGCAAATAACTCTCAGTCTCAATCAATCCAAAAACCATTGAGCCTCTTACCTGCGAAAAAGTGGGCGATTGCATTCCTAACGAACAGAGTTTGTCTCTGAGAGGCACACAAACTGAAAACGAAAAGGCTACAGAATTCATGCAGATCGAATTCCGAAACTCGTAGCTTAAGATATCGCAGTTCAGCTGATGAAGAGTCTGGAACAGTCTAAAAGAGTCGCCCACAATCTTGATTCTGCTCGCAATTATACTCGCGGCAAGCACCACCCCGATCAGGAGCGCCCCACTGTTCCCGACAAATACAAACAGGCTGATATTGACACAGGACACCAGCAGCAAAGGTGCAAAACAGTTGGATCGCATCTAGCGAGACTGGAGAGCGAAGATGTTCTGGGGTGCAAATGACCTTAACAGCACCAAATGAATGAGGGCAGACGCATGGCTTTCGTAGTAGTTAACGTGACAAGTTATTTTCTGCTTGATCAAGACCGCAAGCCTTGCTTAAGGAAATAGTGTAGCACAGTGTAGCGGATAGAGAATTTCGCATGGCGATCACTCCAGCGTCAGCACATAGATGAAAAACAAACCGTTAACATGCAACGCCTGCGGATTTACGAGCTCTCGGTGTGTCCTAAAGCATCACAACTGCTATATATGGGGTCAAACCCATTCCCGAAACGATGTTAACTTGGAAAGTAAAAACAAATTCTTCGCAACGATAGTCACCGCAATTATGCTCTTCTCATTCATCTCACTCTCAGCAATGCTCCCCGTTCGAGCCACCACACCCGTTGGCCTACCCTACACCTGTAACAGCACTGTCAGCTACTACACTGGTTCATTCAATTATTGCACGATAACGCTCGTTTCAGGTTGGAACCTGATTTCGCTACCAGTCGTCCCCAACTCGACAGTCATAACCGCAGCCCAGCTGAAAAACAAAGCCTACGTTCAGTACTTTGCGGGGGCCGCCAACACAATCGGCAATCTATTCACTAAAGAAGGTCTACCGGAACTCGCGCACTCGCCAACTGTGGCAGTGTGGACGTACAACGCCAAAACAGCAACATGGCTATTTTGCACATTAACAGCGACGACGGATTGCTCAGCATCATCAACATTGAAGACGATGGTTGACGGAGCGGCCTACTGGGTCCTCACGACAAGTCCGGTCACTTTGATGGTCGGCGGATGGGTCATTGTGCCACAAATGGTACCACCCAGCTATACTCTGTACAAAGGCTGGAACCTAGTCGGCTTCAAACCACAACCAACAATCGCATCAGAATACGCCAGTGCCTACTTCTCAAGCCTAACCGGTAGCTACGACCCTGCCCACGTATACGCCTGGCAGAACCCGAGTCCATCGGGTTGGCTGCTCCTAACAATCGGCTCCACCCCTACCAGCGGCGACATGATTCCGGTTGCAAATGGAATGTGGGTCTTCGTCACCGCCACCACAGCAACCCTAACCCCATAAAATAAACCCCAATTCCGGCGCATGTGGCCCTCTGTGGCCATATGTGACCCATTTTTATGTCTCTGTTTTTGTGCTCCGAAGTCACATTTTTTTCGTGGGGAAATAAATAGTTAAGTAGAGCTGAGCGTTGTCGCTGAGGGGTGTGGATAAGTTGACCGGTACGCAGTTGTCACGATATTTCGCATTCCTTCTACTGGTTGGGGTACTCGCGCCTATCGCGTTGGTTTCGAGCGCTGCATTTGCTCAGGCACCGCCGGGGATTCCAATGGTCGTGTCGGGGACGGTGACGCTTAATGGCAGTCCTGCTCCGGACGGGTTGAATGTGACTGCCTGGGACGGCAGTCAGCTTGTCGGGGCCACGACGATAAGCGGGGGAAATTACACTGTCGAAGTCTGCGGGACGGCAGGCCAGACCTGTAGTGGTGGTGATACGATAAGCTTCCAACTGGATCAGTTGACCTCAAGCCAAACCACGACATTTGGTAGTGGAACATCGGTTACCTTGAACCTAAGTTTCACCGGAACCCCAACCCAGGCTGCGCAAACAACGGCCACAACCACTACGAACGCAACCCTCGGTCCCCCGCCGGTCCCTACTACTACACCAGAATATCCAAACTACCTCCCAGTAATCCTAGTAGCCGTACTAATCACACTGGGCATCATAGCGACTCTGGGCCGAAAGAACAGAAGAGAGTAACCCCCGAAAACCGAAGATCCTAGAACTTAGGAACTAAGACTAGGACGGGCTTTAGCCGCCTGCTGAACGCTCGTCCGTCAAGCAGTCGTAAGTATTGTGTATGTCGTAGTTTGATGCTCTAAGAGTTTCGGGAGAACTCAGTCGAGGTTCGCGGCTGCCGCCAGGACTGAGTTGGTCATCTGCCCGTTGGGAAGCTATAGGAGTGATACGCTCGTGAACGTGGTTTGGGAGGGTGGATGCGAGAAGGTAGGCTGACGGACACCGAAGCGAAGAGTCTCGATAACGCGGTATTGGAGATGCAGAAGGGCAAGAGCATATCACTTGATGAGTTCAACAAAAGGCACGCTTTTTGGTGATCCGGAAGCATCTCATCAAACGAAACTTTACAGCACTAACTACCAAACGCTAACTTGACAGAGCCGCCCGTCGGTAGTACTAAAGTACGAGGTACTATCGCGATGAATAAATAGTACAAATCCGTAAAGTTCCGCTTAATGCGGCTTGACGACTGTTGTAGTCACAAGGAAAGGCCAGACCACTTTTCCGGAGGGATTAAGTGACAAGTATGGGATTCGGGAGGGAACGAAGCTTGACGTTATCGACTCCGGAGACGGTGCACTGTGAAGAAAGCTGTGGCAAGCATTGACCCCATCGGATGTAGCAAGTTTTCTTATAGAGAGCTAAGAAAGCGACTTGATGCCATCAGGCGAGAGGATGCCTGACACACTGTATAACACCGGGTTCTTCCTCGCAAAATAATACGCGGCAAAGGACCATGCTCTCACTAGGAAAATACAGGTTGAACTAGATGCCGAAAAACCTCGGTATGCTTCAGCGATCACAATACACGAAGTATACCGCGTTGCTCTAGAAACCGAAGGCAGAGAGGTTCAAAGGTTCGCAAGACCGTAATACAGAGGGACTTTCACATAATTGATGTTGATGCGGAGATAGCCGCCGAGGCTGCTGAGATTAAAGTGTCGCGAGGAGCAGATTTCCCGTTGGTCGATGCAATAATCGGCGCAACGGCTACACTTCGAAAACTAGTTTGCTTCACAGACGACCACCACCTGAGAGCATTACACGGTCTCAAGACGCGCTGGATATAGACCTGCCAGAGCATGTAGTCACGCCGACATATGGAGCCCACCAAGCCTCGTAACGATCATTATGTTAGAGTAAGGTGAGAGGCTAGGAGGTATCATGGTTTCTTGACTTTCTCATATCTTCAACCACGCTGGGTCGCCCGACCCATTTGCTTGAAACGGTCCCTTGAGACACGACTTGCTCTCACGTAGAAACCTAAGGCGAGCGCTCGTGGAAGCGTTTAAGTTTCAATTTGGGCAATTATGTTGCGATAGCGGATGAGGAGTAAATGGTTCATCGTTGCGACAATTCTGATGCTCATCGTAGGCTTAACCGGTATCGTCGAAGCGCAGTCCGCTGCTGGAGTCGGTACGCTGGAATTCGTAATTGCTGGAAATACGATTTCCGGGAATCTGTCTAACTCGCGTCTCTACTCTGATAAGACCGTTACGATGGGTATGACTCTAGACTATATTACGCAAACAAGTGTAGGGCCAGTATCTGTAACGGGCGCGGGCGATTGGTACGGCAGAGCCAACCGTACGGCCCTTGAGGGGATAATCTACAACGTCTCGGGAACCGTGAAGCTCTGTTACATTTTCTACTGCCCTACGGCGAGCTACATAGGCTATGGCACTTGGAGCGGCGCTCTCACGAACAACAGCACGCAGGCAGCGGGGACGTTCCACTGCATCCTAATCTTCACAAGTTCCGAAATTCAAAACATACCACTCAACACGCCACTCCATGTCGCGGGCACATGGAACAGTACACTGCAAGCCTCAGAGTGAACCGTTATGAATGGGACTATTCTACCCTGAAGGACCGCGAGATATGTTACGCCTAGATTCTCCGATTGAAATGGCCGTGCTTCCTTTTGAATGAAAGTTTGAAGTCCCTGTTCATCTTTATCATTTTCTGTACAGTCAAACTGAGACAAGTCCTGACCGTCTAGTTTGATGAAATCAAGTTCGTCGAAGTTTATGCTGTTAACTGGACTAGACAAACAGAACACAGAAGAGTAGGGCAGGTCAGAGTGGTTTATGTTTAGCGAAATACTTGTCCGCTTCTTGGAGGACCTCGACCTCTTTGCTCGGAAGAGGTTTAGCGTCGTACTCCAAGAATTGCTCCGCTGCCTTTCCCTTTAGAACGGGCATCGATTCTGGCAGCATTCCTTTATCCTCCGTTATCCACATTACGTTATCCGTTATACCCCATCGGCGGTGTAAATCCGTCATCCATTATATCCCCTAGCGGGATTACTGGCCTCCACTAAACCATTGGCTGTTTTAGACAGCCCTCTGTCTAACGGAATGCCCCCGAATTCAGGCTATGAGATTCGTTGTTGCATGGCTTTCATCTTCTCGTTATCTACCGTCAGGATGCTCAAGGCGATGATCCAACAAGAGAGAGCGGCGACTGATCGTGCAGATATTGTGTCAATACTGAACAATACCCGAATTGATCTTCGATCGCTAAGAAGAATGGCTAAGGCTCAGAGAACCGCCGAACTCCTAGACGCTCTCATTAAGCAGTCCGATCGCTGACTAAGGCCGCATTAGCGGGGAACCTCAATCGACTTTAGAACGTGGCTTTCTGCAACGTGTCGACAACTGAACTCCCCGTTCTCCAGCATCCGTAGCTACGTGTAGGTTCTGGTGGTTTACTCGATGGTTTGGAAGCGAAAGCTTCTTTCTTGTCGATGTTTACTTGTTGGTTGACCGTGTATGACGGATTTCAGGCCTGCCGCAATTCTGCTATTGGGGTTGATTCTCGCGCTCTCCGCTTCGGGGGTCGTCGTGGTTTCGGGTGAATCTCCCGCCGGGTCTTTTACTTTCGTGGTCGAGGGTTACACGGTTACCGGTACCCTGAGTCAGGGTGTGATTAGCCATGGTGGGAGGGTTAGTATGGTCATGTCGATCAACGAACCCATCACGAACCAGTACGGTTCTGTTCAGGTTGTCGGGAGCGGGACTTGGGTTGGAATGACGAATTTTCAGTCATTGAACGGCGAGATAACGGGCGTGGTCGGAACGGTACAGGCATGCGTTGTCTTCTCTTGCCAGACCGGCAACTTTTCGGGGAATGGTACGTGGAGTGGTTTGATGGCTGGGAACGGCGCGAATGGAGTTCGGGGGTCTGGTGTATTCGAGGGCACTCTGAGTCTGTCTGCGAAGCAGCTTAACCAGTCTGGGACGGTTCCTATCTCGGGTAACTGGACGGACACCTTTCAACCTTAAGTGATGTGTGCGCCGACTTGAAGCCTGCAGGACTAAGCGTTCTCATCTTGGCGGCCTTGCTAGCATTCAGTCTCTTCTCACCCGCCTATCTCTCTGCCTACTATGCGCCGGTACACCTACCCTCGCCCTCGGGTTATTCGCATCCTTCCTATTCCTTCACCCCGGTCCCGGGCGTGGTTGCCTACGTTTATCCCGGCGGTGAGCCCGCATCATACTACGCTACTAACAATTCTACTTCGGTGCTCACTGGATCTACGGGCGATCTGATCTTTGCGGTAACCGCCATAGGTGGATTTACCACAACCGGGACGAGGGGTTGGACTGGGATCATGATCGGGATTCCGCCGGGCTTCCTCGTACCGGACTCGTCTCAGGTGGTGGCTTCCTTCACTAATGATTATGCGGGTATCTCAGTCTCCCAGGTTGGGCCTGAGGATCGATACATTCCCGGTTGGACGTTAGTCTCCGTTCTTGCCGAGAATGGGCGTGATACGAGCGGGGGCAGCGTTTACTATGATCGTCAAACGATTCAGTTCACATCGGCGGGTGAATGGTATTACATTAGGATCAATGGTGTGACGGCGCCGAATGTGGCGGGAGATTATTTCTTCAAGGTCCTGCTCTGGGGTGATAGCGGTTACTTAGGCGGCCCGGAGGGTACGGCTTCTTCCGCGTGCGCCCTTTACGTAAAGGGGTCCGCTTGTTTTGTTCTGCCTTCACCTGAGGAGCCAACTCAATTCATCCCGACTCAGAATTGGCCGCAAATGGTCGTGGAGGGGGACATCGACCCGGCATTGGTGACTGGTACGTTGAGGTACGGGGGTTACAATACCCTACTCGTGGGTGAACCGGTGCAGGAGGCCGGTATGGTTTACGCGAAGATGCAGACGCGCATAGATCCGGCGACTGGTAAGCCGAATCCTCAATTGCCGACGGTCGATGGTGTCGCCTACTTCAACGCGACCAGCGATGGTTACTTTGAAATTGACGGTTTGGCGGCCGGCGTCTACGATTTCTATGCCTCCGCCGCGGGCTACCCTGAAACTTTGATTCAAGCAAATGTGACTGTCTTACGCGCCCAGTCGCTGCACGTGACTGGGATTCTCCAACCTGGGCCGGTCATTCACGGGATTATTTACTCTAAACATCAGTTCGGCGATGAACCTTGGCCTGACAGCATGTACGTTAAGGTCGAGTTGTATGATCGGCCAACGTTGACCCAAGATCCGAATCCTGCAGCCCAGCTTGTTTCTTGGTCTCCTCTCCCTTGCGTGGCGGGTGGCCAGAACTTTTTCTATGGTTGGGGGCATGCGGGGGAGTGTGGGGATCCTCGAACCGCGAGCGAGATTGCATTTCCTTGGCATGAATACACTCCTTCCGCCGGTTTTGGTTACCCCACCGGGGGGGCCGGAGCATCTTATTATCAAGTGTCGGCCGGGAACGCCGTAGGACTCACGCTGCAAGACCCAATGGGCGTAGGCCCTCCCCAGAATTGGTTTGTTCCTGGAGGTATTGTTGATCCGTTCCACTTCGAATTTGGGCAGAAGAATGACTACGGTGCGCCGCGAGATTTGAGCGGCATGGTTCCGCAAGTTTACGCCACTTGGGTGAACGGTTTGACGCCGGGGCGCTACTATGTGCGGGCATGGGTCTTCCATTATGTTCAATCCGCGTTGGATGGCTCAACTTTCCAAGAATACTACTTCGATGTCACGCCGAATGAGTGGGCTGGCGACGTGTCCTTACCGATCGACCTTCGCCTCTCAAGTTGGATAGATGAGACCGTTCACTTTCACGACTTACTCAACGGTATCGTCAACGATCCGATTGACACTGGAGCGGGTATGATGTCTGGCGCGTTAGTGGATGCGAATGGGCAGGTGTGGTCTTACAATCAGACGCTCCTCGGGTACGAGGGGCTGTACCCACTCTGGGGTCCGTACAGCGGCGGCTTCACCACGCCCACGACTTCTCAAAGCGTTTGGGGACAAGACCTTGACCCCGCTAAAGTGAATGCCCACGCCGTTGAGTCGGGTGTGGCGGACATTCAATTCTGGGGAATCAACGATACGTGGAGTGGGGAGAACTACGGAATTCCGGCGGGCACTTACACGCCTCTCGTCTTCGTCTTAGGTTACTTGGAAGAGAGTTCGCCGCCCTTCGTCTCCATATCTCTCAGTGGAAATCCCACGGCGGTAAGCACTCATCTTTACCGAGGGGCTGGGTTTAACCTGACTATCTACAGCACGGACTGGGAACGTCCGGCGGTGAACCGCCCGTGGGTTTGGGGTAACCCAACCGGTTTCGATTTCCAAGGCAACTCCGTCGGGCAAGAGATCGATGTCGGGTTCTACAGGAACGGCACGTTGGTCGATTTCTTAGGAGACTCAGTCACGGCATTAGCAGATGCGAACCAACTTCAAACCAGTTGCCTGTACCAAGGCGGTGATGTCAGCGCTGGATGCACCGGAGTTGATTCAGCGACGGTGCAGGCGGACGGTGGAGGTTGGGAACCGGTAAGTTCGGTCGGGGCAGCATATCAAGGCGCAAATGGCGCCTACTTTGGGCAAGAACTGAGAGCCGTGGGGTTCGTTGGAGGATTCACGGCAGGCCTCTACGTATTCGAAACCTCAACGTCATTCTTCGCTCCCTTCAACCAAACCCTTTGGCTATATCCAACAGCTCTCCCCGGAGGTGTCTACAATCTTCACGCATACACCTACGGATACACACAGCAGATTCCTTCCGCCGTGGGTGTGCAAGAGGCAGGAGTTGCCAACATTAGAATCGCCCTAGTGATTGGCGTCAACGTTAGCTTGACGATTCTCTTCAAGAAAGAAAGCATCATCACGCCAACGCCCGCGAATATGTCTGCGCGAGTCAGATTGTTCGACGACCTCGGAAACCTAGTGGCAGAGTGGATGTCGAGCGAAGGCGTATACCTGTCCGCGTCTGGAATCGCGACCGCTGCAGACGGGACGGACCAATTTCCCTTCGGGCCCGTCACCCAAGGGGCAGGCCCTTCTGCGTTTCAAGCCCTTCAACCGACACCGGAACCGCTAAACACTTACAACTTCGTGCCCGCGGGAATCACAACGTTGCAGGTACTTCTCGCAGGCCTGCCGCAGGTTCCTCCATTCGGACAAGATGCGGTATACGGCGCGCCAAAAGGCGGCTACACCGCGTACGGAGAACCGCCAGGTTGGGGCGGTCCCTACTTCGGCGATCCCGTGTTCACGCATAGAACATACGCCCAGAACGGAGGTGTCAGGGCAAACGCCTGTGGGTTTGAACTCGACTGCTACGCTAACCCGGGCCCTAACTGGAATGCAACCGCCTACTTCCCGAACAGCGGGATTATGGGTAAGTCTGAATATCAAGGCGGGTGGACGGCCGAGGTTGACTTCGTCAACTGGTATTCCGCAAATTCCGGCAGCACCCCGAACTACAGGCCGCCGGTAGGGGGCTTGTTGATGGGTGAGTCATACCACATTATCGTAGGAACTCCAGCGCGCTCGGGAATAAGTTTCACGGAAGACGGCGCTCTCAACCCCGCCTACCTAGGCCACAGCATGGCCCCGAATCATCTCGGACCGTACACCCAGAGCCAGTGGCTGATCCTAGGCCCTCCTGCCGGAGGGAGCGCCAGCGCCAACTTCGAAGTTGACTCAAATGGGCTCACCGAAAGCAACAGCTTCGCATTTTCCTCGCTCCTGCAGAGCCAGAATCAAACCCTCATCGTCATCCCCCCGACAAGCACAATCGCAAGTTCCTCCCCACCGCTGAGTGAAGCACTCTTACCGCGCCAGAGAGGGTAATCGAAAGCAAGGCACCTCGCTGCACAACAGCAAACAGATACCTCCCCAACCAGCGGTGATGGAGACGTGAAACATGATGCTCGTTGGCGGGTGGTCGAGAGGGGAGTGAACGGCAAGCCATTCCTATGGGAGAAGAAACAAGCCGGAGGCGGCTACGTAATGATTGACATATTCGAAGTGCGCGGTGATGGCTGCTACACAGTTCTCGCCCTAGACGCTAACCCCCTAGCGAGGGACGATGCCAAGGGGAGGATAATTGGGGTAGGGTGCGGCGGCGTCCGGACGGGCTGGGTCGAGGCGTATGAAAAAGCTAGAAAAATCGCCGATCAGTACATGGTCGAACATTGACGGTGAAACCGCGAGCGGGAAGTAGCTGTAACCTGTATCCTCGTCTACCCGGTGGAAATGTAGAACTTTCGTCCTTTTTCTGTTTTTCTCCAAGCCGTGTTATATACGTGAACAGGAGAGACTAGCCCAGTTGAAGTGTGGAGGTGAGTTGGGGATGGCGAAGAAACGTAAGGTTAAGATGAAGCTGGGTACTGAGCACGACAAGAACATTAGGCAAGAGGAAATGGTAGCATAAACCTACCAAACCTTGCTTGTGAGTGCTCCTATCTTTTTTATTTCTTTTTGTTCATGTGCTAGGTTGTCTTAAGGTAGGAGGTTAACGGCTCCACTTTGAAGGTTGTATTCCGCACCGACCAGCTTGATAGCGCCTTCTTGGACTGCATTTGAGATTATCGCGCTGGATGAAGTGAGATATTGGACCTCTAAGGCGATGTTTGCCCGCACCGAATTCTCCACTAGGTCGCCCGGTTGAGATTCGGCTTGGAGTACTGCGGGAGTGATAGCTTCAACGAGGGTGGCAATTTTGCCTTCGGGGTGGCCGCCGTTTTGGATCGTGCTGATTGTTGCTTTTACGGCGCCGCAGTTTTGATGGCCTAGTACCATGAGAAGTTTCACGCCTTCTTCAACGGCAAACTCAAGGCTTCCCAGTACAGCGTTGTCGATTACTTGTCCCGCAGTGCGTGCCACGAACAGATCTCCTAATCCTTGATCGAATACAAGTTCGGGTGGGACGCGGGAGTCGATGCATCCGAGAACTGCGGCCCATGGGTGTTGGCCCTGAGCTACTTCCGCTTGTCGCTCTGCAGATTGGTTTGGATGGATCGGTGAGCCCTGCATGTAGCGTTGGTTCCCTGCCAGTAGCATGCTCAATGCGTCGTCGGGCGACGTAACGGGCGCTTCGGAAGGTGGGAGTATGTTTGAAAGTATGAAGCCGTTAGTCGCGAAACCTAAGACAAAGCCACCGACGGCAAACGCAGTGCTTGAGATAAATTGGCGTCTGGAGACTTTAGGCATTCGTCAGTCCTATGTGTGAATCTATGCGCAGGTTGAAAAGACTTTGCCTCGTCAAAATATTGTTCAACGCTGCTTACGGACTCGTTTGGCCCGGTTGCGTACTTCACGCCGCGTCCGCCTTCTGTACCAATACAAGTTGGACGCCACTAGGGCGACTAAAGCAACGGCGCCAAGGCCAAGAAGAATCTCGTTATTCTGCTCGTATGGCACTACGACCAGAGCATAACTTAACGCAGTCTCCGCCAGCGCAGTGGCTTCGTCAGCCTGCCCTCGCGCAAGCGAGTACCAGCCAAGCGTGAAATCCTGAGCGGCCTCGGCAATGCGTGCCTTAGCTTGGTTGTAAATTGATGTGATGTTCTCCGGGAGTTGGTTCATGTCGCTTCCTGTTAGTCCGTCGATCTGGGCGAGAATTTGCGTGGCTCTGAGGAATGTTGCATTGAAGGTCAGGTAGCCATCAGTTGCGAAAGCACCGAATGCTATGTCGCCGCCGTACCTAGGTTCGAAGCCAATACCTGGCCACCAGCTCCATATCATCTTCATGTAGATTGGACCCCGGCTTGCCATCTCATAATCGATGAGGTTGAAATCTACGGCGAACGTTCTCTCGAACCAGGTGGGATGCTGATCCTTTATTGATGAAATGTTCATCCTGCCCTGATCCACGAACGCCGTCATCCCCGCATCCTCGATCTGTCTCATGTCAGGTTGGTAATATTGAGGGAAGAGACCCCACCAACTCGAGACGGGGAATTTCACAATCGCTAAGGCCTGAAGCGGGATTTCGGATTGATCTGGGAACCGCATCCTAGTAAGCCAGTCAGCCGCGAGCAATGCTGCACTTCGGTATGTGCCATTACCTGTGATTTGTGATAGCATGAGCAGGGCTGGGATGGCGTAAGACGCGCTCCATAATGACTCGGCCACTCTCCAGCCAAACTCATGTTTCGCGACGTTGTAGCCGTAGTAAAATCCTCCCACCGCCATGCTATCGTTAGCGTACGTGTGATTTCCCCAAACGGTGTTAGGGCTGGTGACTTGGAAGCTCAACAGCCAGTTAGCGTATCTCTGAGCGGCTTCAAGATAACTGGTATCCCCCGTTATTTGATAGAGGTCAGACCACGCTGAGATCGAATAGCCCGCGTGGTTCGTTGAGACCGAGTAGGTGTAATGTGTTTCATTCCACTCGTAGGGGAGGGCGCCGTACACAGGGGTATCCACCCATCTTGGTCCGACAAGTTGCCTAGACAACATGTATCGGCCGGCCGCTTCGGCGGCGTTTAGATATGTCTCATTTCCGGTGACCCGGTAAAGTTCGGCGAGAACCCACGCAGATTCCGTCGTCTCATACATTCTAGGCTTCCAACCCAAAGCATAGTAGTAGTACTGCGTAACTGGGAAGGCGCCCGAATAATTGCCCGCGTGTATCTGCTCCTCCACAAGCCAATTGCCGTACCGATTCAGCATCGTCAGAGTGGACTGGTCGTGGGTGAGGCGATAGTAAGCGATCAAGGTCAACGCGATAGGATTCCCGTGCTCCGCAGCCGGGTAAACTGCTTCAAGTGTCGTCGTGTCGGTTCGAGTGCCGTAAGTGCCATTGGCTCCGGCGTAGACGCTCGCTTGTTCCGCCCAGAAACCCCTATTATTGATCGTGAGAGGTTTTCCCCCAACCTCAATCGTAACCCGGGCGGGGGTTGACGTTCTTGGCCCCGGGATCTGGGCCGACTGGAAGTAACCGTAGTAGACGTTGAATGCATCTAGGTACCTTTGATCTCCCGTTTCCAGGTAGGCGAGGAGCGTAGCATAAGCTCCTTCCCCGGCATCGTGACCGCCGATCAGGTACGCTAACTCTTGTCTGTCCCCAGCTCCGATGTTTCCGGTCCCGGCGGTTATGGTGCCATTCGCAAAATAGTACGGATCAAGCCCCCACGCGCGTTGATTCCAGTACGGGATACCCCATGAATCGTTGAGTGGGGTAACTTGGAATGACGTTATCCAATCCGTCGCATCTAGACCAAGTGCCCCATACTGCGTTTGCGAAACGGGAGCCTGCACAGACATAACGGGGGAACTTGATTGAGTTATCACAATCAAAATCAGGATCAATCCGCAGACGAAGCGGGTTAGCGTAGCCGGAGTCTCCGAAAGTTTTACAGGCATAAGCTAGTCCACTTGATTGGGTTTGATTTAGGTATGTCATCCAATGTCGCTTGTAAGCGCCCTAGGGATTCCTACGTCACCGTCACGAGAATGATGATGTCCAAGGACGCGAACGCATCGGGTAATGTGTTCGGAGGAATCATCCTTGGGTTAATCGAGGAGACCGCCTGGCTTGCGGCAATAAAGCATGCTCGCTGCAACTTAGTGACCGCGTCAATTGATCGAATGGACTTTCTAGCCCCGGTCCATATTGGGGATATGCTGCGCCTAGAGGCTTCGGTCAATTATGTGCACACGACCTCGATGGAAGTTGGGGTTCGTGTCGAGGCTGAGAACCCGTTGACCGGCGAGGTGCGGCATGCGGGAACTTGTTTCCTCACATATGTCGGCTTGGGAAAGGATCATAGGCCAATGGTTCTACCCGGTTTGGTTCCGGAGAGCGACGAGGAAAAAAGGAGATGTATTGAAGCGGAAGAGAGGCAGAAGGAGAGGCTGGTTGAAATCGGTAGGTCTCCTTCGGGCTCACGATAACGGCCTGACTAGTTCACCCACACGGTTCGCTTAGTTGTAAACTCCAAAAGCCCGTACCTGGACAATTCGGTTCCTAACCCACTCTTCTTGACACCGCCAAACGGTAGTCGAGGATCCGAAGCGACAATCTTGTTTATGAAAACCATTCCCGCCTCAATATTTGGAACTAATTGCTCAGCCTCGTTCGCCTCTCCCCAGACCGACGCTCCAAGCCCGAACGGCGTCTCGTTGGCGAGTTTGACCGCTTCCGCCGACGTCTTGAACTTCTTCAATATCGCGACCGGTCCGAACACCTCTCCGTCGTATAACGCGTTCGTACGCGCGATCGTGGGCGGAATGAAGTTACCGTCACTTCTGCCCGGTAGCACTTCCACTTGGCCAAGGGGTCTTAGCTCTTCCACTTGCTTCGCCACGGTTTGTTTTTGTTCGCTACTCGATAAGGGTCCAAGGAAAGTGTCCTTGTCGAGTGGGTCGCCGATTTTGACGTTTGAGAACTGGTTCTTCATGCCTTCATTAAATCGGTCGAAGATCTTCTCGTCCACTATAAACCTCTTAGAAGCTATGCACGATTGGCCGTTATTTTGCATTCGAGCAAACGCACAGTTCTTCACCGCTTCATCAACGTCGGCGCTTCCCAACACGATGTAAGGATCCGAACCGCCCAACTCTAAGACGACCTTCTTGATCTGCCGTCCTGCCTCCTCACCTATCTTCGCACCAATCTCGGTGGAGCCGGTAAAAGACACGCCGTCAACGTATTGGATGGCGCTCAACGCGACACTTCCTCTACAAACCGTAGATTTGAAAATGTCCGGCCCCAGAATTTCCTCAAGTTTTAGGCTGGTTCCGGAGACGATAGATGCGTGTTTCAGCAGCACAGTGTTGCCGGCCGCCATCGCTGGAATTGCGGCTCGCATCACTTGCCAAGCAGGAAAGTTCCAGGGCATAACTAGAAAAACCGTGCCCAGCGGGTCGAATCGAATGTAGCTTTTCTTCGCCTCAGTCTTCACATCTTCGGGGCTGAGCATCGAGGCTGCATTTTCAATTATGTAATCGGTCACTCCTATGCATTTTTTCGCTTCAGCTTCGCTTTGGGCGACGGGTTTTCCCATCTCGGTGCTCATTAGAGCCGATAGGGTGGGCAGCTCCGCTTCCATTCGCTTCTTGATTCCTTTCAGGCGATCGACTCTGGCGTCTATGCTCTTTCTCCAATCTCGCTGGGCTCCTTTGAGTGATCTAATCTTACCTTTGATCTCCTCTAGGGTGTCTTCTTTGTATTCCTGAAGTTTTTTTTCGGTGTAGGGATTTACGGTTGTAATCGTCAAAGCTGGTCACCGGAGCCTCTGCTGGTTTGTGGTCCTTATCTTCTTCGGATACCTTGGGTTACGCTTTCGCGGCTTTCGCGTAGATTTCCAGTCCTCTATGGAGGAGGGTTTCGGTGATTGTCAGGGGGGCCATGAATCGTAGTACATTGCTGTAGTGGCCGCATGTGTGCATGAGGAGGCCGTTCTCAAACATGTCTCTCCGCATGCGAACGGCGATTTGTTTGGACGGTGTCTTTGTTTGTTTCGACTCAACGATTTCGTTTCCGATCATAAACCCGACCCCTCTTACCTCGCCTATGTTCTTTGTTGCTGTTGCTATCTCGGCGAACTCGGTCTTTGCTTTCTCGCCGAGGGTCGTGACGCGGCTGAGCAAGTTTTCTTTTGTGATATAGTCGACGCTGGCTGCGCCCGCGGCCATTGCCAGTGGGTTGCCGCGGTACGTGCCCAAATGGAATGCTTCGGGAACGGTTTCATCGTATTCCTTCTTGTAGGCTATGAGGGCAAGCGGAATTCCCGCGCCAACTGATTTTGAAACGCACATGATGTCCGGAGACGTGTTGGTTACTTCACACCCCCAGAACTTGCCGGTTCTACCAAACCCGGTTTGAACTTCGTCAATTATCAGGGGGATTTGGAACTTGTCGGCGATTTCCCTGAGTCCTGGCAGGAAGTCGTTCGGCGGAACAACGTATCCGCCTTCTCCTTGGATGGGTTCTACGAGTATTCCTGCGGGTTGGTCAAGGCCGGAGTGTTCGTCCACGAGTAACGATTCAAGGTATCTTAGGACGACCTTTCCCTCGTCTCCCTTCTCTTCGACGGGTAATGGGAACCTGTACGAGTAGGGGTAGGGTAGATGAAAAACTCCGGTCCGCGCTACGTGGGCTGATCCGAGATATTGTCTGCTGGAAGTGAGGCTGACTATGCCTTGGTGAATACCATGATATGAGCCGCCAAATGCTACGATAGTATTCCTGCCGGTAACATGTTTGGCAAGGCTGATCGCGGCCTCACATGCGTCCCCGCCGGTCACCGTTAAGAGTACTTTTGCATTGCCGCGAAGTTTCCCAGGCAGGACTGAATGCATCTTTTCTAGGAAGTGAATCCGTGCTTCCGTCGGAATCTCAAGAGCATGCCAAATTCGGTCGATCTGTGACTTTACGGCCGCGGTAACATACGGGTTGTTGTGGCCTAAGTTAATCACGCATATTCCAGCAATCCAGTCGATGAATAGGTTTCCGTCAACGTCCTTAATCGTGGAGCCTTTGGCCAAGTCGATTCCTATCGGGAATGCTTTACTGTAAATCACTGCCTTGGTTTCAAGTGCCGACTGTTTAGCGAGAAGTTCCTTTGATTTGGGTCCGGGCGGTTTCACCATGATCTTAGGTGCTTCTTCAAAACTTAATTCTTGCAAGGAAAATTCATCGCCAACCGGCTGACGGTAGTTGGTAATGCTACTTAGCTTTATTGAGCTCTTACTGAGGCTGGTGGCTAAGGTGTTCTGGAAACGCTCGCATCGATAGTCTGCGGCTGAGCCGCGTTGCAGTGGGGGCACGTTCTGCTTCCGATTGGTAGCTGCGCGCCGCATTGAATACAATACTGGAGTTGCACGGGGCCGGTTGTGGACGGGGTCCACGGTGTTTTCAATTCGAGGTCTTGTCTGGTTCGGATTGACCTCAGCAGGTCGCCTTGAGTTACGACACCAACTAGCTGTCCGTTTTGGGTTACTAGAAGTCTCTCGGCTTTTTCGCGTGCCATTCTTTGTAAGGCGTCTAGTGCCGATAGGTTAGGTGGGACCACGTGGGTTCGTTCGAGTGGAACCATTGCTTTCGACACTACCTCATAACTTCGCGCCTCTTTTGGTACCGCGCGAACGGAATCCAAGGTTATCAATCCCAGGAGTCTTCCATCTTGGACAACTGGGTATCCGCCGTGCGGATGTACTAGGAAGTAGTCGGAAATGAGTTGCTGTAGCGTGATGTCGGGTGGAACGGTTAAGATTTGGCGGGTCATTATGTCGTTGACAGTGACTCCACTCAAAGTTTCTCCGACGAGTGTCTGCCTGAGGCTTGTCTCGGCGCCGGATCTTATGAACCAACCTAGCACGATGAGCCAAATTCCATTGAGGAAGTACCCGGCGATTATCGAAACGAAACCACCCAGCATCATCAACAATGAAAGACCTTCGCTTACGCGGGTTGCGGTCTTGGTTGCGCCGATAAGATTCTTGGAATGCATCCAAAGTGTTCCGCGAAATACTCGGCCTCCGTCGAGCGGGAAAGCTGGAAGGAGGTTGAATGCCCCCAGTACAGCGTTGATGAGTGCGCCGTAACCTAACGTGGCGGTTATGATTATTGGGAAGTGGGCGGCTTGAGCCACGTACCAAATTCCGCCGAGAACTCCTGCGATGACGAAGCTCATCAAGGGCCCGGCGGCGGCCATGCGCACCTCAAGTCCTGGATTCTGAGGCTCTTCGGTCATCTCAGATACTCCGCCAAAGAAGAACAGGGTGATTCTGGCTATAGGCAAGCCATTTTTCTTCGCTATGTAGGAATGTGAGAGTTCGTGGATGAGCACGGACACGAATAGAACGACGGCAGACGCTATTCCTATCACCCAATAGGTCAGAGTGCTCAGACCAGGGTACTGTTGCGGCATGTAGCCGTAAGCCAATGTCCAAGCAATCAGTAGGAAAACTAGCCAGAGAGTATAATGTATGCGGACCGGTATGCCCATTATTTTTCCTATTTTGACGGACATTACTGGTTCGCGCTGATAGAGGCGAGGAGGCAGAAAAGTCTTCTAAGGTTAGGGAATTTTCAGTTTAATGTTTCCTGATTCTCATTCTCGACTTCCGCTTCTGGAGGGTCCCGTTTATTGCTTAGATAAAGCGACGTTCCCCAGCGTTTTCAGCATTTGATCGATGTCATTCATCTCTATGTAGCCCATGTTTCCGATTCTGAACGTTTTCTTTTTCAGGGGTCCGTAACCCTCGGCTAATTCGAATCCGTTTTGGCGCATCTTCTCATAGACGGCCCCTCCTTCCATGTCTGCGGGTGCGTTAATGCAGTTTACAGTCGGGCTCTCTGAGCCTTTCCTAGGGAATGTCGATAAACCGATTTTTTCGACGCCTTGCCTGATCTTCATGTTTCTTTCTTTGTATAAGTCAAAATACCATTTCTTTCCTCCATTTCTCTGAATCATTTTCAATGCTGTGTTGAGTCCCACTATTTGGGGGATGACGGAAGTGACTGGGGTTCCGTGACCTTTCTTCTGATCCTCTTCCCATATTTTGAAGTCAAAATACCATCCCTTGTTGGTAGCCTCCGAGGACAACGTCAAAGCGCGTTCGCTAACGCTGCCCATGCCCAAACCAGGTGGGACGCCGAAGCATTTCTGTGAGCTCGAGAAACACACATCGATACCTAACTCGTCCACGTTAATCTCAGTGCCCCCCATCGAGCTGACGGCGTCGACGAAAAGCAGTTTCCCATGCTTCCTGACAACGGCGGCCAGATCCTTAAGCGGGTTGATGAGGCCGACGCTGGTTTCATTATGAGTCAGCGCAACCGCTTCCACATCGGGATTCTCCCTCAACATTCGATCAAGCTCCACGGTTGAGATCGGTTCACCCAGAGGCGGAGCAAGCTTCAACAATGTTATCCCGTTTGATTCCCCGACCTCCGCGAAACGTTCTCCAAAACTTCCGTTTATGCAGCAAAGCATCTTCTTCCTTACACAATTCCTCACCGACGCCTCCATGAAACCGGTTCCGGTACTGGAAAAGAGGAAGACCTCATTCTTCGTCGAGATAAACTCCTGCAGGAGCTTAACGGTCTCGTAATGAAGTGTGAGGTACTCCTTGCTACGGTGGCTGTACATTTGATGCCCCATGACTTCTAGGACTTCGGGGTAGCATGCGACCGGTCCGACGGTGAATAGTTTCATGAGCCTTCACAACTCTTTGTTGGCTACGACTTCTTTATCGAGGATAAAAGAATGCAGGCGAAATCTCAAACGAGGACTGCCTTCAGTTGGCGTATCCGGGGGTCAATGTTCCCACGGAAGGATGACTTTAGCGTTGAATGCTTGGGCCTGTGGGTTAAATGCTGGTGGTCGCCATGTAGGTTTGAGGAACTTTCGACGTGAAGATGGTAACGTGTCAGGTCGTAGCGAGGAGAGGGCGTATCTTGGCTGGGTTACGATGGGCATTGCCGCGTTTATCTTGTCCTGACTAGTTGATCGTGCTTGCGTAAGTTTCTGTTCAAACAAATTAGATAGATTGGTTGTTTGGAAGTGGAGAGTACAACGGGTCCTGATTACTCCAAGCTAAGTGTTGACGAACTATTCACATTACTCAACTCTTCGATTAATGGTCTCACGAACTCCGAGGTAGCTCGGAGAATTCAGAGGTTTGGATGGAATCAAATACCTGAGAAGAAGAGTAACCCACTAGTCGACTTTCTCTCCCGTTACTGGGGGCCCATGCCTTGGCTCTTGGAATTAACGATCGTTCTTTCATACCTGATCGGGCATTATTTAGAAGTCGTAATCATATTCGCCCTTCTTACCATCAACTCCATAATCGGTTTCAGGCACGATCGTAGCGCTAAAGGGGCTTTGGCTCTCTTGAAGAAGCGACTTGCCCCGAAGGCTAAGGTGCTCAGAGATGGTCAATGGTCCGTAATAGATGCACGCGAACTCGTTCCAGGAGATGTCGTCCAACTTAGCCTAGGCGATTTGGTTCCGGCCGACCTCAAAGTGATTGCCGGAGCGTTATCCGTTGACCAATCCGCTATGACGGGCGAGTCGCTGACCGCAAGCATAACTCAGTCCGGCATCGTTTACTCAAGTTCAATCGTGAAGAGGGGTGAAGCGAAAGGGCTCGTGTTCAATACCGGAGTCAACACCTATTTCGGCAAAACCGCCGAACTCGTTAAGGTTGCGAATCCTAAGTCGCATCAGCAACAAATCATGGGGGCGATAGTGAAGTACACTATGTACGTCGCGATCGCGGCCCTACTCTTGGTTGTAACTGAAGGCGTACTTACTCGGACCATGAGTCTTCTGGACATTGCGAACTTCACCCTGATATTTCTCATGGGCGCCGTACCGGTCGCGCTTCCAGCGGTTTTTGCAATAGTGCTGGCGGTGGGAGCCATGCAGCTCGCTAAGGGCGGCGCCTTAGTCACCAGGCTTGACTCGATAGAGGACGCCGCATCAATGGATATCCTATGCCTGGACAAGACTGGTACAATAACTCAGAACAACTTGGCGGCAGTCGAACCTGTCCCGTTCGGGAATTTCACGGCAACGGATGTCGCGGTTAACGCTCGGTTGGCTTCGAAAGAAGAACTGAGAGACGTAATTGACCTCGCCGTCATCGAGTTCGCAGGAAAATTTGAAACGGCCAACGTGCAATACCGCCAAGTATCGTTTACGCCCTTTGATCCATCAGCTAAGAGGTCGGAAGCCGTCGTGGAACAAAATGGCAAACAGTTCTTGGTTATGAAAGGGGCACCACAAATTGTGCTCCCCCTCTGTCAACCGTTCGACGCAAAGATCAAGGACGAAATTGACCGTCGCCTAGAAGAGCTTGGGCAGAGGGGATACAGGACTCTGGCTGTTGCAAAATCAATGGACTCAGACCCTAAGCATCTGCAATTCGTCGGCCTTCTGCCACTCATGGATCCACCCAGGCCTGACGCGAGTCAGGTGATAAAGGGCCTGCGTGAAATGGGGGTAAGTCCAAAGATGCTTACTGGCGATAGCGTTGCCATAGCAAAGGAGGTGGGAAGGCAGGTAGGAATCGGTGATCAAATTCGTTCAATGTCTGAGCTTCAGTGGCAGTCCATAAGCGACGAAGCGCGAATTCTGGAGGAATCTGACGGCCTCGCAGAAATCTATCCCGAAGACAAGTACAAGGTCGTGAAACTACTACAATCAAAGGGCCACCTAGTGGGCATGACGGGGGATGGCGTAAATGATTCTCCGGCCCTTAAGCAGGCAGAAGTTGGGGTGGCCGTGAGCAACGCAACAGACGTGGCCAAGGCATCGGCAAGCATCGTGCTCACTGAGCCTGGGATTAAAGTAATCTTAGATGCGATAGTAGCGAGCAGGCGCATATACCAGCGCATGTTAACCTGGGTGATAAACAAAGTAACGAAAGTGATACAATTCATCGGGGTCCTCGTTGTCGGCTTCTTTTGGCTTAACCAGGTTGTCCTCTCGGTGCTCGGCATGGTCCTATTGGTCTTTGCAAATGATTTCACAACAACTTCACTGGCGAAAGACAATGTGGAAAGTACCGCCAGCCCAAACGTCTGGAATGTAAAGAATATCACCACTGCCTCGCTCGTGATGGGTTTGCTATTGGTCATTCAGGGGGCCATAGTACTGTACCTCGGCGTTTTCTATTACCGTATGAGCTTGGGTCGTCTTCAAAGCTTCGTGCTCTTAGCCTTGGTATTTACAAGCCAATTTAGAGTTCTCAGCGTAAGAGAGAGACGCCATTTCTGGTCCTCGAAACCCTGTCGAGAACTGATCATTTCAATCTCGGGGACCATCGTCGCCTTCTTCTTGCTCGGCATCTTTGGAGTCATCATACCATCCCTGACTCTATCTCAAGTAGTAGTTGTGTTCGCCATTTCGGCGGCATTCATGTTAGGCGCTGATTTCCCGAAGTATGTTGTATTCAGGAAATTGCGACTCTAATCTCTGTGAGCCTCCCATTTCCTGAAAGCTTAATGTAGAACCGCCAAATGTGTACCTGCGATAATTCAGGGTGCGACAGATTGCCAATCAAGAACGGGGACTTCATACTCGCGAATTACACGCTGCGCGTGAAGGAGACGAGCGAGACTGTAGGGACGACGCTGGAAAGTGTCGCTAAAGAGAAGAAACTCTATCGTGGCGAAGAGCATTACGAACCATTCTTCATTATTGTGGGAGAAGGATGGATGCCGAAAGGCCTGGAGGAAGCGTTAACCGGTCTCGAAATAGGGAAAGCAAGTACTGTCGAACTCCCACCCGAGAAGGCATACGGTGTTCGAGACCCCAAGAAGGTCAGGCTCGTTCCGCTACGAAAATTCACTGCGGAGGGTATGACGCCCGTTCCAGGCCTGCAGGTGAATTTGGATGGTAAGACCGCCCAAGTTCGCTCTGTCGGCGCGGGAAGAGTTCAGGTCGATTACAATCACCCACTTGCGGGTAAGACCTTGATCTACGACGTAACAGTCGAGAAAGTGATCGAGTCCGACGAAGAAAAAATACGCAATCTAATCCACAAACACATCCCCTCCGTAGACCAGCAGAAATTCGACATCAAAGTCGAGAACGCGAAATTGCAAATAGAAGTCCCGGAAGAGGCTTTCTTCCTAGAAGGCGTGCAGGTCGCCAAACGCACAACGACAGCGGACGTCGAAAAATACATGCCCAGCATCCAGACGATAGTCTTTCTGGAAACGTTCAAGAAACCAAAGGCCGCGACTGCCGAGGCCGCACCAGCGGCAACGCCTACCGCGTCGACAGCAACACCAACCGTTCAGCCAACTCAAACTACATGATTATTTTAAACAACTAAGGGGAGTGCGAATCCGACCGCACTCTTTCATTCGATCATAATGTGCGGTTTGACTGACGCCGAAAGGATCCACTATCGATATTTGATGAGGCTACCTTATTCGACGGTCTCTAGTAATGCTATGCGTTTGCCAAGAGTAGCTTCTTAATCTTTTAGTCGCGCCAAAGCCGCAGGCCGAGCACCGTTTCCATCTTACATGGTACGAATGTCGTCCGCATCGTCTGCATCGAATATGTGTCTTTGAGCGTCCGCGTCTCCCAAAGGATGTTGTGCCTTTTGTCATCGCAGACCAGTCCGCCTAGAATTCAGTGATTTGCCTCGCTACCTCTTCGGGGGAGGGGAAACTAAAACCACATTGTCGCCTCTGACGATTATCGTGCCGATATTCCGCGTGTTATCCGGATTGGAGACGTCCTCTGCGTCTTCCAGTACTAGGTTCATGTGCTGATCGTAGCTGTAAAGTTTTCCACGGAGCGTGCGGCTTCCTTTCAGTTCCACGAGAACGATTTTGCTTAGGCTCTCCTGGAATATCTTGTCGGCGACTGCGGACATTGTTCTCTGACCTTTTTGAACGCGTTTTGTCGTAGAGTAGGAAGCTCCAAATTAAAGGTTGGGCTAGGTCATTTAGATTGATTCCACATGATGAGCGCTTTCTTCAGAAGAGACGACGGAGCTGAGGATTAGCTGCCGTCGGTGCGTCGGCTTAAGGATCGAGAGGTTAAGGCGCTTCTCAGAGACTTCGCGAGCACTTATCCTAATCTGGCCGCCTTGGAGTCTGCTGAGGCTTTTGATGAAGTCTTGGTCGGTGAGGATGCCGTCTATTTTGTTGATGGTGTTCCGTCGATTGTTCGGACGAAGAGCCATTTGTTGCCATCGCTGAAATTCACTAAAGCGATGGATTTGTTGCCGCATGTTGTTGTAGATATGGGCGCCGTAGCCCACATCGCGAATGGGGCCGATGTCATGCGCCCAGGCGTAAAGGTGGTTCGCGACAATTTTGGCGAAGGCGATTTAATAGTAG
The DNA here is from genome assembly GCA_964533505.1 of uncultured Candidatus Bathyarchaeia archaeon. GTDB lineage: Archaea > Thermoproteota > Bathyarchaeia > 40CM-2-53-6 > 40CM-2-53-6 > FEN-987. The sequence goes on from CAZHKA010000017.1 coordinate 24,021, forward strand.
TTGCGGATGAAAAGTTTGGCAAACCCATAGCGCTCGGTCTTGCGCAGGTCGATTCGGAGGAAATGAAGCGTGTTAGTAAGGGTAAGGTCATTCAGACGGTGCATTATGTGGGCGATGAATTGTGGAAGCACTCATCTAAGTGATAAATGGGGCCTGCTTTCTCTAGTGGAAACGGAACTATTTCGTCTGAGGGTTGAACGTAGGACTTTGAACGCGTGGATGACAAACTTCGCATATTTCTCATGGCCTATAGCCCTTAGTCTTTACACAAGCATGTTAGAATCCCCCTCCGTATGTGCAAACACTTAAACTACTATCGGGCGAAGCCCTTCTTGGTTCCGGTGCGGCTTCCAATTGATAAGCTCCCATTACGTGAATGATGAAAAGTTCCCTCTGGTGAACCCCTCCATTCAACACCCGATCTATGTGAAAGCTTTTCCACTTCGCGAACCGGCCGACGTGCCGAGAATAAAAGCCGAGATCATCGAGGGAAACATACTGATTGTTAAGATAACCCCTATCGCCAAGCGAAGCGTCGAGGAGACAAAGTCCGCGATAAACGAACTCGTCGAGTTCATAAAGTCGATTCAAGGCGATATCGCTAGGCTCGGAGAAGAACGAATTGTAATGTCTCCTCCAACCGTGAAGGTCTGGCGGAGTAGAGAAAACGGATCGGGCGAGGCTCCGACGGCCCGGGCTACTGCGAACGAGGAAGTGTAACGGCCTTAGACAGACTCTGCTAACTCAAACTACCTTAACCGCAACGTTTCAAGAATGTCAGGTGCCACCGTTCTTAGCCTAAGAATTCTTGAGACTTGGTGGGCGAAGAGATCCGTCTTGCGCCTCTCCCCATGGCCCATAATGACTCTAGTTGGCCTTGGTGAAATGCGTTTAAGAAAGCCCAAGAGTTGGTTCCGGTCGGAATGGCCAGAGAATCCTTCCACACTGTCCACGCGCAGGTTTACCTTTAAGGCTTCCACTTTCCCGTTTCGTCCCATCAGAGAGACTTCGCGTGCGCCATTCTTCAGCCTGTTACCCAAAGTACCCTCCACTTGGTAGCTGACGAATACCAGTGTGTTCTTCTCATCCGCGGCCATGTATCGGAAGTAATCGATGGCCGGCCCGCCTTCCATCATCCCGGATGTGGCGAGTATTATGCACGGCGGGCCAGTGGCGATCTTCTCTCGCTCCGAGGGGTGGTCTACGTTCGTGAAATAGTCGGACTGAAACGGGTTAATGTCCTTGTAAAGAATCTGTTCACGTAGATCGCGCGAAAGATATTCAGGATAGGCCGTGTGAATCGCAGTCGCTTCCGAAATCATTCCTTCAAGAAAAATCGGAAGTTCCTTGATCCTCTTATTCTTCATGTAGGCATCAAGGACCAGCATGATCTCCTGAGCGCGGCCAACCGCCAAAGTAGGAATCAACACTCTGCCTCCTTTCTCGGCGGTCTCATTCACAATCTGCGCAAGCCGCCCTTCCACCGTCTCCCTATCAGACATGACATCGTCAGGCGCACCGTATGTGCTCTCCATGATCAACGTCTCAGCACGCGGGAAAGAACACGTCGCCGGCTCCAACAACATCGTTCTGCCGAACTTAAAATCGCCCGTGTTGTGTAGGAACAAGAAGCCGGAACCTCCAAGGAAATTCTCGTAACCTGACACGGACAGGTCGTAAACGAAGCCTTCCGTTGGGTTGACCTTACGCACGCTCTTCACCTCGTCGTAAATGAATGGTGAAGAGGCTATCTGCAGATCATCGGGTTCGGCAAATTGCAGCAACCTAGCAAACTGACCACTGCCGATGCTCTTCGCGTCCCTGTAGGCGGACTTTGCCAATCGTGTCTGGAGAGTTGGAGACAATGCCGTGAGCGGCGTGCGGTCCCAGAAAGCGCTCTTGCTCATCTTTGGATTTACCGCTATGAATGCTCTCGACCAGTCTTCAATCTTGACCTTCTCAAGGAAGCATTTGATGCCGTCCATTCCGTAGATATTGATACCGTACATTCTTGCAGTACGGTTGTAATCAAAAGTTACAGGCACGCCAACTCGGAGAAGTAGGAATGCAATGTCTTGGAGAAGCCCTTCGCTCTTCGAATTGGCACTGATGGAGCATCCCTTGGCCCTCATTCGTAGGCTTCCGTCCCCAACGAAATAGCCTCTGAGAAACTCGCATACGTTACTTTCAGGCCCACTGAGTATCGCCGGCGGGACTCGTTTTGTACGCGCTGTCCCTAATGCGCCAAGAACGGCAAGAAGCTTCTTCAGGGACCGTGAATAGAGTCTAACCTCCCGCGTATCCTCGAACAATTTACAATCAAATACGGGCTGGATCGCGTCTATGCAATTGTCCCTGATTTCTTTCGTGTAGTTCGTAACAACAACCGTGTTTCCCTGCGAGCTACCCTCAGAGGCGAAGTAGCCCAAGAAGCGAGCGAATAGTGGAGTTATGTGGAAATGTTTAGGCAGGTTAGCTTTCAGCCGAGGAGAATCGATTATTCCGAGCTGAGTAAATATTGCGCGTACCCTAGAACTCTTTGCGTGATATTTTCTAGCTATCTCGCTCCGGTAAGCTCCTCGTTCGTAATGTTCTCGAACCCAACGCATGATCTCATGTTGTTTGGTTGGGAAGTTCGCGGAAACATTTTTCCCGTGTTGAACAAGCATCGTTCGTAACTCCGCGCGATTGTTCCAGAAAACGTGAAATTCCCTTTCATCGAGTTCGACGTATGGTTGGATAATGTCTAAGTGTGGCACGTTCTTCGCGGCGATAATGTAATCTCCTTTGTGCAGGTCTCGGGCTGGGGCTGCGGTCACATGGCCGTTTCTGGCTACGAAAACGCTATGGGAACCGGTGACTCTAACTTTTCTTCCCGTTTTTGTTTTTACTTCGTAAAGGTCTTCGGAGATAGGGTGCCGTAGAAAGCTAGTGATTGGGACGACTTTGGTATCGTGTGTCTCCGGATCGAAGGCAAACGTCTTCCAGCCTTCAAGGTTTGGTATCCTTTCCACAAACCCTTTTGAATGTTTATGCTTGAGCATCAGTGTATCTATGAGCTCGCCGATCTTCTTGATCTGAACAAAGCCGTCCGGGTCGATTACGGTTATGGGGGTGTCCCAGTCGACCGAGTAGACGACGTTGTGTAATCCTTCGCCGATGTGTAGGTGGACTATGGAGCTTCCGATTATGTGGCCTGCGTTGTGGAGTGTCAGCTTGATGTCTGGGGCTACGTCTGTTACGACGCCGTATTTGACGGGTATTGTGTGAAGTACGGTTTCTCTGACATCTTTCTGGTCGTAGGGGGGGTGTCCTCCTTCCTTTCCAAATATGTCGAGGTAATCGAGTTGAAGCAGTGTCATCAACACGGCCGTTGGCTCTGAACAGTAGATGGGGCCGTCATAGCCATACTTGAAGAGGAGCGGTACAAGGCCGCAATGGTCTAAGTGTGCGTGTGAGATTATGACCGCGTCAAGCTTCTCGATATCAAAATCATCTGAATCCAGTCTCGGATAGGCATAGATGGGCAGGTCGGCGCCCGCACTTATCCCGCAATCCATTAGTACGCAGCTCTCCTCCGTCCTGACTAGCATTGCGGATCTTCCGACTTCGTGAAAGCCGCCAAGCGGCGTGAAGAACACGCTTGAGGTATTGGCCAGCCTAGTGCGAAAGATCCGTTCACCGACGTCCCGGAATATTCTGCTCCTCTCCTCACTTTCTGAGTGGAGGATGTGTCTGCTGCTTGCTATGATCTTAGACGGAAGAGGGGGAGCACGTAGGACACGAGGACGCCAACTCGTCTTCTTAATTATCTCTTGAAGGGTTGTACCATCCTTCCCGATCGCCAAACCAGGCTTCTTAGCCTCGATGACGACTTCTCCGAGGCTTGGATCGAAATTTATCTCAGTAATCTCCGCCTCAGCCGGGACTATGCCTTTGATTAAGCGTTCAGATTCGATCTCCTTGAGCCGGATTGAAGGGTCGGAACGAATCACAACACGCTTGTGCAGTAGGTTGACGATTTCAGTAACTATGTGGCTTTGTTCGAGTAGCAAGCCAACATTCTTAACGTAGATCGCAAGCCGCGGGCCTTCGAACTCGATCCTCGTTATTTCAGCTTCCTTCGGCATGTGAGTGATTATGGTCTCGCGTATTCGCGCCTGCGTATCGTCTACTATCCTTGCCACAGCTGAAGCCACCTTGAAGATTCGTTATCTAATCTGAATCCGCATGAAGAAAAGTGATTGACTCGCTCAGGCGACCATTTTCTTCTTCTCGTCCTCACTCAATTCTCGATATCCATCTTTAGAGATTACAGCAACGTCGAAGCTGTCGCCGCTGGCGGAGTCGCGCTTCATAGCAGAGCTCACTGCACGGACGACGAGTGGAATGGCTTCGTTCACCGACATGCCTTCCTTGTAGCCGGGTTCCAACACACCATAAGCCACCGGAGAGCCTGACCCAGTTGACACAAACTTCTCTTCAGTAACGCTTCCTAGCGGATCAAGCGCGAAAATGTGGGCTCCGGAATCGTCCATTCCGCCAATAATGGATTGAAGTATGAAAGGGTAATATCGCGCAGAGAAGAGAATGTTCGCCGCCAAGCGGGCAACTGCACTGATTGGGATTGGTAGGCCCTTTTCGAATTTGTAAAGCTTTGAATTTGCTCGTAGCATCTCGACTACAGTTTGGGCGTCTGCAACTCCGCCGGCAATCGTCATGGCGATGTGGTCGTCGATAGCGTATACCTTCTTAGCCCTTTTGTGGGCAACGAATGTTCCGAGTGTTGCTCGTGTGTCTGTGCCGAGAACGATGCCATCTCCGCATACTAACCCCATCGTGGTTGTCCCGGTTAGCACGTATTTCGGTATATTCTTCTTCTGTTCTTGATACATGATCTTGCTTTTCCTCCGAGAAAGATCTTCGGAGCACAAGGCGTAACGCCGAATAAGCTTCCAGCGTTAGTTTGTAGAGCGACGCATCACGGCTTAAAAATGTTTCTTGAACATTTCGATTATGCAAGAACGGTCCATGGATACTCCGTCAATAAATATTAGACTCCCGGAGCAACACGTTAAAGAATGAAAGCAGCCGGGCGACATCACAGCAACGGTGAAACACGAGTGCAGGGTGCCTTCTTGAGTGAGAACGAGTTAATCGAGAGGGCATGCGGCGAGTTGGAATCTCGCGGGGAACTCTCGCCCAGTCTTAAAGAAGATCTGCATCAATTGTTTGGAGATCGGTTCACCAATGGATGGGAATTGGCGAATTCAAAAGGGGTTCGCCGATATGAATTTACGCCGAGCGGTAGGGTTGTGTGGGCGGTTCGGGGAAGAAAGAGCGAATACCAGGTTATGCCGGACATACCCTTCTGTTATTGTGATGACTACTATTTTCGAGTGATGGATAGAAAGAGAGGTTTCTGCTACCATCTAATCGCACAACGCATTGCGGCCGCTCTACATCAATTCGAGGAAATCGCGAAGAAAGATTCTCAATATTCAGTCGTAACGGCAAGATGGAGGGCTAGGGAAGCTAACTGAAGATAGGACTGAGGAGTGTTTAAATGGGAACTCAGTTTTTTGTAGGGCGGCGAGGCAGTTAAGGCTTGACGACTGATGATGTGTGGGACCTCTTCCAGATTGGACTAACTTTCCTAGCTTTCGTAACTGTCATCGTGATCTTCGTGTACCTCGCCTATGAAAAGCCCTCGGCTTAGGTCAGGGTAATGTGACGCTTCAGGGCTATCTTGATTTCTGGAAACAGCGCCAGTGAGCGGCGGTGCCGCTCGGTTGATGTGTCTTAGTTGCTAGAAAACGCATTCGCACAACTTCACAGGCCCATTCGAGAACATCTCGAGAGGATTGGACTAGAGGAACCTAGCGACATACAACAAATCGCTATACCTCCAATTCTACAGGGACGAAATGTACTCGTAATTGCGCCAACAGGCACGGGAAAGACGCTGGCATCTGTACTGCCCATTTTCAACATGTTTCTCGAGGAACGCTCTGCGCACAGCATGAAAGGGATCTCAATCCTTTACGTCACACCGCTTAGAGCGTTGAACCGCGACATCCTCCGCCGACTCACGGACATAGGCCGTGAGTTGGACATCAAGGTGCAAGTTAGGCATGGGGACACTCCAACGAGCGTTCGCGCGAGCCAAGCCAAATCTCCTCCAGACATGCTAGTTACGACGCCGGAGACACTGCAAGCAATCCTACCGGGTCGAAGAATGCGTGAACACCTCAAAGCGGTCAGATGGGTAGTGATTGATGAGATACATGAATTGGCGACCGACGAACGAGGTGTTCAGTTATCGTTAGCCTTAGAACGTTTGGAGCACCTCGTCGGCAGGAAGTTTCAAAGGATCGGCCTTTCAGCGACGGTCGGAGAGCAAGAAAAAGTGGGCCAGTTTCTTGTGGGGACCGGCCGCGAAGTTACGGTGGTGAAATCGTCTGAATTAAGGCAAATCCAAATTCAAATTCAGTACGTGACACCATCTTCACAAGATACGAAAGCCGCGAATAAGTTTGGGTTGCCCCCAACCACGATAGCTAGGGCGAGTCGGATAGCGGAAATTATCTCAGAGAAACGATCTACCCTTGTCTTCACAAACACCCGCGAACAGGCCGAAGCAGTCGGCTCCCAACTGCGGGCGCTGAGTCCTAACCTGCTTGTACGGGTTCACCATGGCTCACTCTCGCGGGAAATTCGAGAGGAAGTCGAAAAGGCGTTTCATGAAGGCTTGTTGAAGGGCGTCATCTGTACCTCTTCACTTGAATTAGGAATGGACATTGGCCGAGTTGACTATATCGTCCAGTACATGTCGCCTCGAATGTCCACACGGCTAATCCAGAGAATCGGCCGAAGCGGCCATACCTTACGAGGGCTTGCGCAAGGCACGATTGTAGGGTCAGGGGCCGACGATCTTCTGGAGGCAGCGGTTCTAGCAGCAAACGCAAAGAACTCCAAGATCGAGAAGACGGTGATCCATGATAGAGCGCTGGATGTGCTCGCTCACCAGATCGCCGGTATTGCGCTAGACTTGAAGCGGCCTAAACTCGCCGAAATACTCGAAATCGTATCTGGCGCTCAACCGTTCCGTGATTTCAACGGTGAAGAGTTGTATGACTTTGTGAAGTTTCTCAGTTCCATTGGAATCATAAGACTCGTGGAAGACGTTGTTTCCGCCCGGTTCCCGCGCACTTTTCACTACTACTATGAAAATCTCTCAGTAATACCCGATGTGAAAAGGTTTGATATTTTCGATTTCTTCAGAAAACGTCGAATAGGGACTTTGGATCAGGACTTCGTCTCAAGGAAATGCAAAGCCGGAACCATATTCATCATACACGGGCAGACTTGGAAGATAATCAACGTAAATGAGGAGAAACTCTCGGTCGAGGTGGAACCGACCTCGCCTACACTTGATGCCATCCCAAGCTGGGAAGGAGAAATGATCCCCGTCAGCTACGAAACCGCCCAAGAAGTCGGAAGGCTGAGAAGTTTCGTAGCCTCAAAACTGGACGACCCAGAGGCACTGAAGGACTTACAAGATGAGTTGCAAATTAACGATGATGGTCTCGGTAAGATTATCGATACAATAAGGGCACAAATTGAGTCATTTCCACTTCCCACAGACGATCATTTGACGCTTGAGAAATTTGAGAACTGCATCATAATCCATGCTTGTTTCGGAAGCATGGTAAACGACACGATTGCAATGATCCTCGCATCCATGCTCAGCGCTAAGTGCGGCGTTAATGTCGCGACACAAACGGACCCATACCGAATAGCGCTAATCTGTCCATTCAAGATTGAGCCGGAAACCGTGAGGCTGGAGCTTGCGAAATTTACTCCAGAGGACGTTGAAACCGTTCTCGTTGAATCGCTCCAGAATTCTGATCTGTTTGCATGGCGTCATTGGCACGTGGCGCGTCGCTTTGGCGTCATCGAAAGAAAAGCCGACTACCGATCTAACCGTTCTCGGATGCTTGTGCGTGCCATGCGGGCGTCGCCCCTTAATGTTGAAACACAGAGAGAGGTCCTCTTAGAGAAGTTCGACCTTTCAACTACAAAAGAAATTGTCCGAAGATTGAATCAACGGGAAATCACGGTAGACATTGCGTCACAACGAGCCGGAGCGTGTTCTCCTTACGCGACCCCTATCATCGACAAGATTATTCCACATGATTTGCTGAGGCCTCTAGTTCCCTCCAAGTCCCTGAGCGAGATTGTAAAAGAACGCTTACTTTCAGACACTGTTCGACTGGTCTGCGTCTTCAATGGTGATTGGGATGCGATAAGGGTTGTCGGGCAACTGGGGCCGAAGATTCGATGTCCAAAATGTGGTTCAACATTGGTCGCTGCCACCTACCAGAGAAACGATCAGCTGTTTGGCATCGTAAAAAAGAAGAAGCGAAAATCCAAGCTAACGCCGGACGAAGAGCACACATGGCGTCAAGCCTGGCTGAGCGCCAGCCTCGTCCAGACGAAGGGAAGGGAGGCCGTTGTGGTTCTGAGCGGGAGAGGTGTTGGTCCAGCGACAGCGACGCGAATCCTTCGACGACTCCATCATACGGAGGAAGACCTCTACCTGGACATACTAAGGGCAGAAAGAGAGTATGCAAGGACAAGGCTATTTTGGGACTAAGGCTATGCAGAATGGGTTTATGCGCTGACTTTCAACGTTACCGAGAGATGGTCCGGGTACCTGGGGCGACCTAACTCTTGGTATTCCTCTTCGGTTAGAGTGACAATGAGTCTCGGAGTTCCCAGTTGCTGTCCAACTCCTGGTAGTTGGGTAAGCACTCGTTGTACAGCGATGGTGACTCCCGCCATTTCCCGATCCATATCCAAAGGCATTGTGACTGGGCCTTTGATAGGGTCGCCGAGTGTTATTTGCACCATGGGCCTCGATTGCGGCGATTGTATGGGCGTCACAACGAGAACAGTTCCATCAATAACGACATCTGCCATCTCTTTCGCACTCTTTGCGGGCTACCGGTTAAAGGGGTATTCTAACCTTCCGCAACTTTGTAGACAATATCATTCTCCCTCACGTGTCCTGCGACCTTAAGGCCGACTCTCTGGCCGGCCTGCGCCTCCTTCACCTGCTGATGCTCTACTTCCATTGACTCCACCGTCTGCGTGAGGTTCGTTGTACTGCCTCGAATCAAGATCTTATCCCCAGTCTTCAGTAAGGCTGTTACCTCTACTACTGCGACGCTGGCCTTTGAGTAGAAATGTTCGATTCTACCGACTTTCGCGTATTCTGGCTCCATAACCGTCAAGCAAACCTATCTAAGCCGGGTTTGAATTGTTTTGTGGTCGGTGCAGGGATCTGGAATTCAGTCGAAACAAACGCAATCTCTCAAACGTGCTGCCTGTTTGCACCGTAGTGCCGCAGGCTCGGGAATGAACACGTTAATTTATTCGCAGGCAAAGGTGGGATTCAATGAACCATGCGCGAATTATGGGAAGGCTCAGCATCCTGTGGAGGCTTATCGGAGTGAACGGTAGTGAGGCGAGTGATCTCTGACCGTCGTTGAGGCTATTGTCGAGGACATTCTCTCCAAACGGAAGGAACTCTCTCAAGATCAAGTCGTCGCGCTTATCGAGGAGAAGAAGCGCGAAGGTCGCGGCCTTCTTTCAGATGAGGGGGCCGCGCGGTTGGTCGCTGAAGAACTTCTGATCCAGACTCGCGGGACGGAGCTAGGTCGTATGCGAGTCAAAGATCTGGTGCCTGGGCTTAACGATGTCACGATCTCCGGCCGAATTCTCCTGACATGGCCTCCTCAGAACTTTCAAAGAAAGGACGGCACGCCAGGTAAAGTGATGCGCGCTATACTCGTTGATAAGTCGGACCGAGTACGATGCGCCATTTGGGACCGGCACGTAGATGTTCTCTCACGGGCCGGCGACTTGCAGGGTAGGGTTATGCGCGTCGGCCGTGCCTACACTCGGCAGGGGTTAGCCGGCGACACCGAAGTTCACGCTGGCGAACGAAGCAGCATAGAGCTCGATCCTCAAGATATGCCCAAATCGGACCTGCCCGAATTCGGCGAACTATTTACTCCCCTTGCGAAACTGGTCGTTGGCGCCAACCAAGTAAACGCTATAGGTATCGTCCGAAGCGACCCACGCTATTACAACTTTACGAAGGAGGAAAGAACGGGGAGCGTTCTCCGAGCTTTTATCGCCGACGAATCGGGAAGCATCCCATTAGTCGCGTGGAACGAACGCGCCGAGGAATTGCGGGACCTAAAGACCGAAGCTATCGTCCAGGCACTCAACGCAAGGGTTCGCCTAGATAGAAACGGCGGACCGGAACTGCATGTGGAGAGTCGAAGCCAAGTTCAGATACTGAAGGCTGCACCATCATACCTCAAGTTACCAGTGACCAAGACATGCAAGATCGTAGAGCTTGGTCAGAGTGCGTCAGTAAACCTAATCGTTTCTGTGTTCGGCGTCGGCGCGGTTCAGGAAATCAAGAGGCCTTCCGGTCAAATTACCAAAGTCGCCAGATTACTTGTATCAGATGAAACTGGAATCGTGTCGCTTTCACTGTGGGACAACAAATCCGAGATTGCGGCTGGTCTGCATGAAGGAGACACGATCGAAGTAATGGGAGCATCGGCCCGCGAAAGACAAGGAGAAACCATGCTGAGCCTAGGCCAGTCTGGAAAATTGCAGAAACTTGACGCCAAAATTGAATCCGTGAAAGGAGTTACGAAGATTAAGTCCCTGCAACAATCAAAAAGCCTCGTAATAGTAGAGGGAGCAGTTGCAGACACACCGGTCGCACGACAAGTGATGACGGAAAGAGGGGAAAACGTAGATCTTGCTTCCTTTACGCTCAGGGACGATACGGCCGCGTGTAGGGTTACATTATGGAGGGACCAGGCTGCAGGCGCCATCAAACTTACACCCGGTACACACGTTAAGATTTACGGAGTAAGGGTGCGAACAGGCCTAAGCGGCGAATTCGAGCTGAGTTCTATTCCTCTCACCCGACTTGAAATCTTGGAGGAACACGAAAAGGATAGGCCGGCGTGGGAGGATGTCAGGCACGTAATCGCCCTCGAGCCAGGTTTGAACACATGGGTGAAGGGCGTGATCCTTGAATTCCTCGGCGAGAACAAAATCGGTCTTGTATGTGAAACCTGCGGTTCAGAAATCGCATTTTCGGAAAACCAATTCAGGTGTGAGAAATGCAATATGCCCCGCTCTGGCAAACTTGCGCTCTCGATTCGACTGCGTTTAGATGATGGGACGGGGGTGCTAAACGTAACCGCCCTTCAAGCCGATGCAGACAAGCTATCTATTCTTGAAAGAAGAACAATCGAGAATCAATTGCTCAAGAGCAATTTGTCCGAATCTCAACTTAGCGAAGAGCAAGTATCGAAGCTGAGGGGAAAGGAAGTCGAGGTGCATGGGACGGCAAGGTCCTCATCGGAGAACGGTAAGCTTGAATTCATTGCGGACAAGTTCGTGCTCGCCAGTTCACCATAGACATACATGGAAGCATTGGGCTGGGATTCGCCGAAACTCTAATAACTCCTAATTGAGGCATAATCATCCTACTAATGCGGAAAAGGAGTTAATGCAACCGGCATGACTCTTCATCTCTACTTCTCTTGAACAAGACTGCTACAGGTAAGAACTATTGTCGCTGCTCCGAAACGTAATTGGCCCTCATCCCAATCTGTGGGATTATATCAACGGCATCAAGAATCCAACCGTAAAGCAAACGGTCAAGAAGCGAATAGTGGAATATCAGCCGGACGCGCGAATCATCGATAAATTCTCAAGCGTCACAGACCGTTACTTCTTCGTGGTCTTCGCAACAGAATGGAATGCAGAATGCAGGGCGCAGATCCCGAACCTGGCTAAGGTCTTCATGGCGGCAAAAAACGCCGCATTGAACATCAAAGTAATAGACTTTGATGAAAACCGGGACATAGCAGACGAACTCAAGGTTTTGAGGATACCTACCGTAATCGTCCACAACCGTGCTTGGCGTGAAATCGGAAGGTTCGTTGAAAAGCCCAGGTTCGGAGGAACCTTAGAAGAGGAACTATGGACGATCATAGAGAAAGATTCGCAGAACACCTAGCCTCTGGTAATTCTAGTGGACGCTCTCAACTGCATAAGGACAAGACGCGAGATCAGAGACTACCTTGACAAACCAATCCCGCAGGAATGCATTGACGAAATCTTGGAAGCGGGGCGCCTCGCACCGAGTTCGAAGAACTCTCAACCTTGGCATTTTATCGTAATCAGAGATAAGGGGACCCTAAGAAAAATCTCGGAATTGACGCCAACTGGGAAGCATATCGCTAACGCGCCGCTCGCGATTGCTATCGTCATGGAAGATGCGAAGTTACCGGAGGTCGACGGGGCGCGCGCAGGGCAGAACATGATTCTGGCAGCGTGGTCGCTCGGGGTGGGTTCATGTTGGGTTGTAAACTTCTACGAGGATGGAGTCAAAGACCTTCTCGGCGTTCCACAGAAAATGAAACTGGTTACGGTATTACCTTTTGGCTACCCTATAGAGCCGAAGACAACTCGCAAGAAAATTCGCAAGCCCATAAGCGAAATAGTGCACTACGAGAAATTTGACACTCCTAGTAAGTTGAAATCTTAGCCACACCATGGATCTTCAACAGTTTCTGCAAGGTCGTCCCGCTCGGTTCCTTCTCTACGACCAGGGTGAGTTTTGGATCCGGAGTGAGGTCCGGATCGTCGGCAACCGCTTGCCTAATTGCTATTTCTTCTTGCGCGATGAATGCAGCGGCTTGAGCTATGATTCCGACGGTGTGCGGGTCCGCGTAAATTTCGATAACGCTGTACCCCAGAAACTTTGCGATATCGGCGAGGAGGGGTCCGGCGGGTTTCAGTTTTTCGAAGACAGGTTTCAGTTCTGGGTCGGATGCTATTAGTTCAGCCGTGTCCCTCACGGTTCGCCGATCAACGCCTAGATAACGGGCAATCTTGACGTCCGAAAGCTCGATGCCACCACAGTAAATCGCGTTTCCTTGCCTGATGGCCAATCCTAACTCAACCAACGCTCGCGCCACCTTCTGTCTCGCCGGATATTCGGTTAGGCGATCCGAGATTTGCCTCCACAAAGTGAAAATCCCTTGACGTACAAATCTGTGCCACAAAGTCTTAAATGCTGCGTTAGGGTGCTCATGAGACATCACAGCACAGGAAAGCATACCCATGAACAACTCTGATCGTGTTGACAAAGACTACGCCATCTATCTCCCTCAAGACGAGACGCCAGATCACTGGTACAACATACTCGCCGATTTACCCGAGCAACTGCCTCCGCCTTTGGATCCCCGCACTCTGAAGCCCATGTCTCCGGAGCCCTTGCTAAGGCTTTTCGCGAAGGAACTTGTTATGCAAGAAGTGGCGAGTGAACGCTTCATCAAAATGCCGGACGAAGTCTATGACGCGTATCTGAGGCTTCCGAGACCGACACCGATTCTTCGCGCTAGACGCCTCGAGAAGTTTCTCAACACGCCGGCTGAAATCTATTACAAATGCGAGTACGTGAATCCTACCGGAAGTCACAAGCCCAACACGGCCATCGCCCAAGCCTACTACAACATGGCGGAAGGAAACCGCCGGGTCGTAACTGAGACCGGTGCCGGACAATGGGGATCAGCATTAGCGATGGCCTCTGCGCTTTTCGGATTGAAATGCAACGTCTACATGGTTCGCGCGAGCTATGATCAGAAACCGGGCAGGAAGACTATGATGGAGGCCATGGGAGCCACTGTATTGGCGTCCCCAAGCGAGAACACGGCCTTCGGGCGAAGCCTCCTTGAATCCGACCCTAATAACACTGGATCCCTAGGGATAGCGATAAGTGAAGCAATCGAGGATTGCGTAGCACACGACGATACCAAATACTGTCTAGGTTCAGTTCTTAATCACGTACTTCTCCACCAAACCATCATCGGCCTCGAGGCGAAGAAACAACTAGAGATGGCTGACCTCACTCCGGACATTATATGTGGATGCATCGGAGGCGGCTCAAACTTCGCCGGCTTCGCGTACCCGTTCATGGCGGACAAGCTGAAAGGTAAGTCCGCAACGGAGTTCGTTGCTTGTGAACCGAAAGCCGTGCCGTCAACTACTCGCGGGGTTTACACGTATGACTACGGCGATACCGCCGAAATGACTCCATTACTAAAGATGCACACAATCGGCCACAAGTACCAGCCCCCGCCAATACATGCCGGCGGACTACGATATCACGGTAAGGCACCATCGCTCTGTTACCTCATAAACAAAGGCTACGTCAAGCCTGTAGCTTACTCGCAGACTGAAGTCTTCGAAGCCGCATGCATCTTAGCTAAGACGGAAGGCATGATAACGGCTCCTGAATCCGCGCACGTCTTAAAGTACGCAATCGATGAAGCAATGCGCTGTAAGAAGAGTGGCCAGAAGAAAGTGATCGCCTTCAACAATTGTGGGCACGGTCTACTTGATCTTCAGGCATACGATGCTTTTATCAACGGTCGACTGGTGGACTATGAACCTACTCACATTGACATTCCCAAGCTGGTTCCCTGAGCAAAACTTGGCTTCTTGCGATTAGACCGGCGTTCTCTGCAGGGCGAGAAAACTTTTAGACGGCAGTAGCACGAAATGGCTTCCCGAGGCCGTTCAGGTCTTAGAGATTGGAAGCAATCGACATCGTATTGGCAGCGGCAATAGTAGCAGTTCTGTTGCTGAGTTCTATAACGAATTTCTACATTATCCGATACTTCATGGCTCGGTCCGAGGCTGCAACTCCAGCAGGAACCAAGGCTCATGCGCAAGATGACGAGTCTGAGGAAGCCGAGGAAGCAGAAGACGGCGAAGGAGAAAATGAGGAATCAGCCGGTCTGCCTACGAAGGAACAGATTCTGGCGAGGCGTGCCCAGTTAGTGAAGGAGCTGGAGGAGGAACGCGGGAGTAGGGTCCTCTACCTTATTCACCGTAAAGAACCTTGGAGTACATCCGATGATGAACCCGAGATTGTGCTTGAAGATTCCGAGGCCATCCTTCAGCTAGTTAGGGAGACTCCCCCAGATAAACCGATAGATTTCATAGTCCATACTGAAGGCGGCTTAACTTTCGCGGCAGACTTGATGGCAATGGCACTTAGGTACCACAAGGCGAAAGTCACGGTAATGGTGCCCTTCTACGCAATGTCGGATGGCACCTATCTTGTGCTAGCTGCAGATGAGATAAGAATGGAGAGATGCAGCATCTTGGCCCCTGTCGAGCCGCTAGTCGATGATATGCCCGCTAATGCTGTCATGTCGATACTAAAGAGAAAACCAATCGAGATGATATCCGACCGCACAATTCTCCTCGCTGAATCAGCACGGATGGAAACGGAGAACGCCAAGGAATTCGTCAAATGGCTCTTGATCGACAAGATGAACGAGGAGCAGGCAACGCAAGTAGCCAATTTCCTAGTAGGCGGCTTCATGGCCAGTACCACACCTATCACGCTGGATGTCGCACGCGCCATAGGACTGAACGTGGTGGAAGGCGTCCCGGAGAAGGTGCATCAACTGTTCGAAACCATCGAATTCACGGGCGGATTGAGGCCGGGCAAGCAGTACCAGTGAGCGAGCTATTATGGACCTTTTCGAGCTGACGCTTAGTTTAGGGCTTCTCGGCGTCACTGCCGTAAACTCAGGTGTCCTAGTATACGCGGTTCATAAACTCCGGCCACGAGAGAAAGAAGGGAATGACGAGAGCAAATCAACGATAGATGAGGTCGACCAGGCGATTCCTCCCGCCGACGCCTCCGAACCTCAGAAACGTCCGACCACGAAAGCTGGGATTCTCGCTTGGAGGCAAAGTATCATCGAAGAAATTGAGAAAGAACGCGGCACCAGCGTGATTACAATGATCCACAAGAAGGAACTCTGGACCAAGCCGGGCGAAGATCCTGAGATTGGTATTGAAGACACGGAAACAACATTACAGAAGATGCGCAAAATCTCTCCGGAGACTCCTGTCGATTTCATCATCCACACGCCCGGCGGCTATGCCCTCGCCGCACAGATGATGGCGATGGCGATAAAGTTCCATCCCTCGAAAGTAACTGTCATGGTGCCATTCTACGCGATGTCGGGCGGATCACTGATGAGCTTGGCAGCGGGCGAGATCCGCATGGAGAAATACAGTGTGCTGGGGCCGGTGGATCCTCAGATACCCACACCGGACGGCATGTATCCCGCTGGCTCAATTGCTACGCTTGTGAAAACAAAACCAATTCAGAATATTACTGATCGAATGATCATTATGTCCGACGTTGCGAACCTCGAAATCGAAAATGCTAAAGCATTTGTCATTTGGCTCTTGCAAGGGAAAATGGACAAGGAACAAGCGGAACGCGTTGCAGATTTTCTGGCGCGAGGCTACATGTCCCACGCCACACCTATCACTCTGGACGTCGCTCGGGCTCTAGGCTTGAACGTTGTTGAAGGGATACCGGATAAAGTGTATGAGCTCTTCAAGACATTCGCCTTCACGGGTCAACCCTATAGGAAACCTTGACCTAGCTCGTTTCGGCGTTCCTCTATTCAATAAATTGTTGGAATGGCTCAATAGCTCTTCCGCTATTGACAATCGTGACTTGAATATACTCTATTGGCTGTAAGAGCGTGTTCCCTAAGTCAACAACTTCAGACGATGCCTCAAAGATGATGAGTATGGGGTTCCTCGAACAGGAATTACGTCCCGTGTTGGATGAAATGCTCGCACATGCTACAACGGGTATACCGGCCGATGTTCTAGACGCAATAAAAGAAGCCCATGTCCACGAAACAAAGCAACTGGCAAAGAAGCAACTTGAGGCCATTCTAAACAGCGCAAATCTAAGCTTCGAAAGTCATCTCCCACTTTGTCAGGACACTGGGTTGGTTACGTTATTCATTTCTGGAGAGCTGATTCCGCACGTCAACGAAGTCGAAGATGCCCTCAAGACGTCGGTGGAGAAGCTTACGATGAAAGGTGGAATGAGAGCAAACGTGGTTAATCCGCTCACAAGAAAGAACACGGGCACAAACACAGGCCTCAACCAACCCGAAGTTCTGTTGGACAAGGGGACAAAGGCGACGACTGTGAAGATGATTTTGAAGGGCGCTGGGTCTGAGAATTTCACGAGCCTAAAGATGATGGTTCCGACGGCAAGTAAGCAGGATATTCTAAGATTCATTCTACAAACAGTCATAGATGCGGGAGGAAAAACTTGTCCGCCAAACATCTTGGGTATTGGGATAGGCGGATCAGCCATTCAGGCCTTGTTCAACTCCAAGTTTGCGCTCCTCAGGAAGGTGGGCGAGCGTAATGCCGATCCAGACTTGGCAGAGTTTGAAATCTCTATCCTGAAGGCCGCAAACGAGCTTGGAATTGGTACAATGGGCCTGGGAGGGGACACGACTGTCCTTGACGCTCACATTGTAACGGCCGGAACCCACACCGCATGTCTACCAGTCGCCATGTCGTTCGGATGTTGGGCCAACAGAGTTTCTGAAGCCGAATTCAGAGGCGGCCGCTTCGAGATTATAAGGTGAAAGAGAAATGACTGAGATGAGACTTAAAGTACCAGACGACAACGCACGCATCGCAGATGCTTGTGCGGGAGACGTTCTCTATGTCACGGGCGACATAGCGGTAGCGAGAGATCAGGCACACAAGAAACTCATGGAAAAATTTGTGCCGGACCTCGTTGGTCTCCCTATCTATCATTGCGGACCTATCGCTCGCAAGACCGGTGAGGAATGGAAGATCGTTGCGGGCGGTCCGACTACGAGTACGAGGATGGATGCTCTAACGGCTCCGATCCTTGAGAAGTACAAGACAAAGATCGTGATAGGGAAAGGAGGATTAGGGGAAGCAGGAAAAAAGGGATTGGCAACTTTCGGTGCTGTCTATTGTGAGTTTACCGGTGGTGCTTCTGCGCTCGCAGTTTCCAAAATTGTCCGCGTGAAGAAGCGGTTGCTGGAAGAGCTGGGTCCGACGGAGCTAGTCTGGATATGGGACGTTAAAGAGTTCGGACCTCTACTCGTAACGCAAGACCATAAAGGAATCGATATCAAGAAAACAGTAACCAATCAAGCCAGTCAGAAACTAGAGACAATAGTAAAGACGTACGCTTAATCCTGCGAAACAGACCCTTACCAAGGGTGAGGCAAGAAACCATCAACCCTTGCCCTTCACTTTCCGTGTTAGCCCGAGTTAAGCATAAGGCGTTATGCCGCGACGTTGGAAGTAGCCTCTGGCGCAACAAGGCCAGATATCCGTATGCCAAACGAAAGAAATAGTGGGATAAACCAGAAAAAGAATCGTATCGGTTGCCCATACAACCTGATAATCCAAAACGCTGGCAAAATTGTAATAGCGAAGAGCACCGCAGATACGAAAAGAATGTTCCTAACCCGCTTATGCCTAGCCATCGATCCCTTAGGAACTAGGCCCCTCTCTTCACGCGTAAGTTGATGAGTAAACAATCCAAGAATTAGCATTAGGCCGGTCATGTCCAAGGCGTATAGAATCGAAGCAAGGTTGAGAAACAGTTCATGAGACGCCATATCGTAATTTATGTTCAGGTAGAAAAGGTACGGTTCAATTGAGACAAGGAATAGTAGCAGAAGGTTGAGGGTGACGGCCGTGTTGTCCTCGATCGGAAGAACGGACATAGTGTTAGTATACCCCATCCAAACTGACATCAGGATGAGGAAACCGAAACCGAATTCCGAAATATCAACAACCATTCCAAATGGTTTTGCAGGAAGCCTTGAGATCAGAGGCACAGTGCTGATGGCCAAGGCAAGTCCGAAAATGATGTCCGACAACGACTCGATCCTAGACCGAGAAATTCGAGGCCTAGAACCCGTGACATCATCTACCAAGGTAAAGACCACTCCTACGTCGTTGGTTTGCTTGAAAAGCTCTTTGCTGAATAGGCCTGTCTTCGAGTAATCGGGAAAAATAGTGGTTTCTCCATGAAACATAATGAAACTATTCGAATTCACCTATCAGAATAACACACCACACAACAATGATTAAGCGAAACATGCGAGGTCATGAGCACCTTGCGCCGTATCATAATGCACATCGACATGGATGCTTTCTACTCCTCGATTGAGCAACGCGAAGACCCCGAATTGAAAAGGAAACCGGTCATTGTTGGGGCAGACCCAAAGGAAGGGAAGAGTCGTGGCGTCGTAATGGGTTGCTCATATGAAGCACGTGCCTTCGGAGTACGCTCAGCCATGCCTATCTCAGTTGCCTACCGCCTATGCCCAACGGGCATATACCTGAAGCCGAACTTCACCCTATACGAGCAAGTTTCGAACGAGATTATGCAACTGCTCCAGAACTTTTCGGAAAAGCTTGAGCAAGTCAGCATAGACGAAGTCTTCTTGGACGTAACCGAAAGAGTCTCGAGTTTCGAAGCGGTCGTGAATCTCGCGCAAGAGATCAAGAGACAGATGGTGGAGAAGGTGAACCTATCATCTTCAATCGGGGTCGGACCCAACAAAGCTATTGCGAAAATTGCTTCTGATGCCAAGAAGCCAGACGGGTTGACTATCGTTCCTCCAGAGAAGGCCCGTGAATTCTTAGACAACTTGCCTGTGTCGAAGATTAGTGGAGTTGGCAAGAAGAGCTCGGAAATGTTGGCGCAGATGGGCATTACTACCGTACGGCAACTAGCTGTTGTTCATCCAAGCAAACTGAGCGACGCTTTTGGAAAGTACGGAATACGCATTTGGCAGATAGCAAACGGCAACGACGAAGAAGAGGTGGTTCCTTCGAGGCCCATGAAGTCCATAAGCGCCGAAAGCACATTCGACGAGGATGTACAGGACAAAGGAAAAGTAATGGAGGTCTTCGACTCCATCATCGGAGACGTGCATACCCGACTCCAGTCACAGAAGATGGTCTTTCGGACTGTGGGCATCAAAGTAAGACTCGAAGACTTCGAAACCTTTACTCGAGCGAAAACCCATACTAAGTACACCAACGAACGGTCCGTTATCGAAGATTATGTGAAGCTGCTATTCAGAGAGTTTGAGACCTCTCCGCGCAAGATTCGCTTAGTGGGTGTCAGGATATCAGGATTAGAGAATCTCGGCCCGCAGCAAGAGACAATCCTTAGCTGGGTTAATCCAAAGGCTCGGACAGCTCAATGACGATACGGTGACAGGTTCATCTTAGTCAGCGTCCCTCTCAATTCCATGAGCCATTCCTCAAACGGGCGGTTGCTAGGAACCGTGATACGAAGGCGCTGATCTGGAAGCATCTCAATGCCCCCTAGGTTTCCGGTCGCCAGTGGAATCACAATAGCTTCGCGATGCAAGCTAAATGAGTCTGTTAGCTCGAGGATTTTCGTGACTTCTTGAGATGTAACAGCGGCCATAATTTTCGTCGAAACCTCATGTCAGATTGTTAAATATGGCTATTCCAAGCCGGATGGCAAACTCGTCTGCTCTCAAATATCCCAAACTCAGCCGTTTCAGTCTATATCTGCAGCCACAGGAGCCGGATTTGCGATCCTGACGTATTTTAAGTGGCTCACGGCGGATTGGCGTTCCTTAAGCGGGTTCTGTGACTCAAGTTCCGAAACGACTCCTGGGTGTCTTCTGCCCGCGTAGGAAAGGCATGCTGTTGTCAATAGCATATCCCTGCCCCGTAGAAGCTTGCGCAAGCGACGATAGACTGTTCAAATTTTCGAAGCCCTTTTTTCCGGTGCGAGGGTTCGGAGCGACAGGGAAGTATTGAATTCCAATCGTAGAGAGCGCCGCTCTTCGCGGATGGTTGCTTATGTGCTAGTTCTTGGTGCGTTGCTCGCAGTTTGCAACGCTGCGATCCAGCCGGTATCGTCCCAGGTGATCGAAACGTCGACGCTTACGCAAATAAACACTGCCACTTACTTCACTGTCGCCGTCGCTACTTCGGACTTGTATGTGACATATCTCACTGTACAATACACCACTAATACGACTCTGTATACGATAGTGACTGTACAATTCACCACGTTGACGAGCAACGTAACAGGCACACCGCAGTTACCAGAAGGAGCCCCACCGTTCTCTGCAATTCCATCCTCGAGCTCACCCAACTCTCAACCTGGTGTACTATCTCGCACTCCAATTGCTCTGGCGGCACTTACCACACGGGCCGAAGGCGGCCTTATTCTGAAGTTGACGGCATTTTCTCTACTGTTTCTGGGTTCGATA
Source organism: uncultured Candidatus Bathyarchaeia archaeon (assembly GCA_964533505.1). Taxonomy (GTDB): domain Archaea; phylum Thermoproteota; class Bathyarchaeia; order 40CM-2-53-6; family 40CM-2-53-6; genus FEN-987. Next base: position 45,293 of record CAZHKA010000017.1, read on the forward strand.
TTGCTCGTCCTCAGAAAGAAGTCGTAGTTTTTCGTCGAGAAGTAAGTGGCTATGCCGATGATAGCTTCTCAAAGAGTTTGTTCAGTTCGGAGCGGCTTCGAATTCCGTTAAGTCGATCCCACTCCTTACCGTTCCTGAAGAGAATAAGCGTTGGAATGCTCTTGACGCCGAATTGCTGTGCCAAGTCTCGGTTGTTCTGGACGTCTACTTTTGCGAAAATGACTCGGTCCTTGAACTTGTCAGACAAGGCTCTCAAGATTGGCGTCATGATGTGGCAAGGACCGCACCAGTTGGCCCAGAAATCCACGACCAGTGGTTTCTCCCCATGCAGGAGTTCTTGAATGTTCCCCAGCGTAGCTTGGCGGATTCGTTCGCCCATCAGTGGGCCTCCAGTCTCTAGGTTACGCACTCAGTTTGATTGCTTCGTGGGTGTGTATTCGTGCTCTTCCCACATGTCATAGGCGGTTGCGACGGACGCCGCTTGTGTGATTATGGCTAGTGCTATCACGAGATGTATGAAAGTGATGACCGAGACTAGTGGGATGTTCGCGTTTAACCGTAAGTTCGCATAGAGTATCAGACCCAAGATTACTTGGAAGGTCGCTAATATCGCGGTTGATTTTGCAATGCGTTTGAGCCGATTTGGTGCGTCGGTTCGCTTCAACATTGCGTTGTCGTAGTGCGCCAAACCTAGAATGATAAAGCCGAGGAGCGCGTGAAGATCTACAAGACTCCTTCCTAGATGCGGTATCAAGATGATGATTATCTGCAGAAAGGCTAGCCAGACTATCAGGTAGAGTTGTTTCCAAATCTTCATGCGGTTACACTCTATTCGAGAAGCAGGACGCTTCTGTAAAGTTTTGCCTCAGCGTCTATGGATGAGGCACAGTCACATTTCTCATGGTCTCGGCTGCTCGATTAGGCCTGTATTTCATACATGTGCAATGCTGCTAAGGGCGCTTGGGCCAAAAGGCGTGCCTCATTGAACAAGTCTATTATGCGTCTTACTGGACCGTTGTCGCTGTTTATGCTGTATACAGATATTGGGCCATAGCTCTTGATATGTACAAGGTCTGCTTCAACTAACTTTCCCAAATGTTTCCGTATTATTTTCCTATCTAGCCCGCTGAACTTGGCTATCTTGTATATCGTTAAATCCTCACCGCGGTTTCGAGCAAGGACCAGTAGTATCCTCAGGCGGGCTTCGCTTCCTAACGTTTTCAGAAGTAATGGTCTCAGCGGCAATTTTGCTCGAGAAGAACATTAGACACCCTGCAAAGATAAGCAAGAGAGTTGAGTGAAGCTATTCGCCAAAGGAACGTAGGGACGGAGCCGAACGTGCTATTTGCGTCGTCGACGCTTCGCTTTGGTCCTCTTGGGAGGAGAAAGGTCTCTCTGCAACCGCTTGAATTGCTTCTCATCCATGAGCTTAAGCATGTACAGGAACATGATGAAAACCATCAACGGATTAAAGTGCGTTTCCTTAGGCCGGCGCCGTCTTCGTTGCGGCCTCTGCGGTCGTCTTTGCCTAGCTCGCGGTTTACCGTGTCTTCGCCTAGCCGTCTTGGAACGAGTCGCTCGCACTCTGTGTTGTCTTCCTTTCTTTGCTGGCAGCTCTTTGGTCCCCCAATATGCCGATTCCCTATCTCTACGAGTCATTTTATGTAACTTTCGCATGCTCTTCCCTGAGCGCATAGAGAAGCTCTAGGATAGTCGGAGATTTGGCCTGCATTTTTTGCGGTATAGTAGACAAGTCAATTCAAGCGTATGTTACATTTGAAGACCACGACCACATCGCGTTCTTGGATAAGTATCCAATCTCGATAGGCCATACACTCGTTCTACCGAAACCACATTTCGAACGTGTGAACGACATGTCGCCGAAGGCATTCTGCGAGTTATACTCGAGGGTTTATGCCCTGAATCAAATCATCACCTCGCGGTTAGGCGCAACCGCCTCTCACATCTCAATAAATGACGGCGCCGCCGCGAACCAACTAATCCCGCACGTACACGTTCACATAATCCCTCGTAGTCATCAAGATAGTGCCGGTTTCAACGCCAGGAAACTTCTACGTCCTGAACAGATGGAAGAGATTAGAAAGAAACTGGCGGTCGACGATCTTAAGCTTACCTTCTAATTTGAGACGTGATTATATTCTGCACTTCAGGTCCAATTTGTTTCGGTTCGGTTATTGGCGCCGTGCATGCCGTCCCGACGCAAATATAGGCCGTGGGCGACTTATCGTAAGAAAAACCGTTACGGGCAATCTCCCCGCTATCCGTTTCAGGGTCCAGAACCTGAATAATTCGTCTAGGTTCATACAACCGAACCGATTCTATAATGAGGTCACGAGTTTCGGGTCTATCTCTTGCTCCAACAATGCGAATCATGGTCGGCTCGTTAAGGAAGCCATCGACGGCCAGCGCATAATCTGCGGACGTGAACCCGAAGCTGAGATACGTGTTTGAGAAGCATTTCAAGGCTTCCTCGGCCCCTTTGCGATAAGCTTCATTCCTCGTGAGATGATACACTCTAGTCAGGACCCGGGCGGCCACGCTGTTCTCGTCTAATGGTTTGACGGGTTGTCTTAGGAAGCCAGGCGCGTCCTGGTCCACAACCGTGTCAAAGAACCCACCACCGTCGGGGTCACGCAAACGCGACAACGTGAGATCCAGTAGTTTCTTGGCTCTCTCTAGATGGAGTTTCTCTCCGGTACACTCGTACGCATAGGTCAGCGTCTTTGCCGTTTGTACCTGATCAATTAGTTGGTTTCTTAGTTGAGGTTGGCCGTCGTGGAAGTGATACATGCCCTCGGTCCCACTGAAATTAAGCGATAGCAATCGGTCGAGACTTTTCACCGCGAACTGCCGAGCGTTCGAGTTGCCTAGTACGTAAGATGCTTCGAGGAATGCGGAGATCATCATCGCATTCCAGTTCGTGTAGATGTGTTTGTCCACGTAAGGCGCTTTCTGTTTCAAGCGTTCAGTTCTTGATAATTTGTAGTATTCCTCGTCGGCGTCTTGGCTCCCGTAGAAACAGCCTTGGTCCTGATCGCTGAGCGAGGTATTCACATACTCTAGGATGCCGTTCGCTATTTCTGCATAGAACGGATCCCCGGTAACCTGGTAGGCGTGTAGGTATAGTTGAAGCCATTTGGCGTTATCCTCGGTCATCTTTTCGAAGTGGGGAATGCTCCAATCTCGAGTTGTGGAATACCGAAAGAAGCCCCCCATCTCGTTGTCGTACGTCCCGCTGCGTCCTCCCTTGTTTAGGGTTACCAGAGCGATGCTGAGAATTTCGCGATTGCCCGTGTAATGAGCCTTCAGGAGGGCTAATTCTTGGGCTTCGGTTTGCGGAAACTTGGGTTGCGAACCAAAGCCGCCGTAGATAGGATCAAAGTTGTTCGCCACCTCTCCAAGAATCTCGTCTACTATGCTGAGTGATAGCTCGCTGGGTGGGTTTTCCGGTTGAGAGAGGGGTTCAGGAGTAGCCTGATTTTGTAACTTCTGCCAAGATGCTTTGACGTCGCGCAGAAGTTGCCGCATTTGTTCCGGTGGGAAATATGTGCCTCCGCCGATTAGGCGGCCATCGGGAGAGAGGAAAGCTGTGGTCGGCCATCCGCCCAAGTTATACCGTTTGTTGATGTCCGGACGTTCGTCTGTGTCAACGCGAATTGGGATGAAATTTGCTCCTATGTACTCGGCTATGTCCGGGACTGCGTATGTGTCCCTATCCAAGCGGTGGCACCAGTGGCACCAAACAGCGCCTATATCGAGCAAGATCGGTTTGCTTTCTCTCCTTGCCCTATCAAAAGCTTCGTCGCTCCAATCTAACCAACGAATCAACGATTCGGCTTCCTCAGTCATTTTGCTCTATACCTTCAGTTCCTAGCGAGGCGTTAACTGATTTCACTTAAAACGGTGAAAGCTGCAATTCTTCGTGTTAATGATTTGCATAGGCTCCATTTTATAATCTTGGGGCCGGCCGATTCGGAAGTCTTTTTCTGTAGTCGTCTAGGATTCTGTCGTAGATTGCGAGAGTTTGTTTCAGTGCTTCCTGAGATCTGCTGTGGCATCCGCTGTCGGGAGTTCGCTTAGAAAGGCACATTTCTTTCGCTTCTTCCAGCTTTTTCAGGGCCTGCTCGAACTCAGTTCCTCTTTCGAGTTTGAGGACAGCAAGGAGCGAATTATATGCGGCGAGGTTAGCTCGTTTGCATTCCAAATGGTTCTTACCTTCTCTTTCTTGGAAGCATAATTTGCAGCAATCCATCGCCGTTCGAGCTTGCACCCACGGTTGAACCAAGAACACTGATTCCATGTTTGGCAGTTGAGAATCGACCGATTTATCAATTGTGTCGGTAAGGTAGGAAATTACTGGTCGAATATCGAACTGGGTGTGATGGCATCTTTGCAGTATCACGAAAACGTGCTTCGAAGACCTAGCTGCTTGAGTGTCGCCGAAGAGTGAGCGGCCTGTTGGGTGGTAAGCTTCCGCTGCCAGCAATGAGAATTGCTAAGGCCAAGGCTCCAATCAATATGATTAGCCCACCGTAGAAGAGACTCGACGGACCGTATCTGTCCAGCATATAACCGCCCAGTAGTGGGCCGATGATCGTTCCTAGGCTTATGACTACACTGTATGCGCCCATGGTGGTTCCACGGCCACGTTGAGGGGCCAAGTCACCTAATGAAGCAAGAGCGGCGGGAGGAAAAGCGAAACAGCCCAACCCGAACACGGCGAGAAACGGTACTCCCGTCCAGAAGCCGAGCCTCCCGCGTAGCATGGTTATGGCTGTATAGAATAGGCCAATGATTGATAGCAGGCCAAACATCATAAGTTTATCGCGTCCATACTTGTCTGATAAATAGCCGAACAGAGGCTGTGTGATCGCCAAAATCAATACGGCGCCTCCGAACAGGAGGCTTGTCAAAAATGGTGATGGGCCGAGTCGCGGTCCAAATGTTAGAGCTACACCGACGAACGTGGTTATTGCTAACCAAATTGGGAACATTGCGGCCGCTCGTCTATGGCTCAGCAAGAGCTGTAGGGTCTTTATCGGCGAAAGTGCGCTCCGCCTATCCACCGACGCAGTTTCTCTTACTTTGATGTAGGCGAAGATTGCTCCAACCGCCGCGAGAGAGGCGGCGAAGTAGAACGGCGCTGTCTTGGATCCTAGCTTCGTCAGTAAACCCGCGGCTAGGATGCCCACCATATACCCGCCTAGATTCGCGAAATCGTATACGCCCATCTCTTTTCCGCGGTTTTTCGCATTGCTCGCATCGGTGACCATTGTGAGCGAACTCACGATAATCATGGCCGCCGCGACACCTTGAATCGTGTGCACCGCCACCAAATATGCGATCTCAGTGCGCATTGGAAATGCGAGTAAGGCGATGGTTGAAATTGCCAAGCCTAGGTATATCCACCTCCTTCTGCCGAACCTGTCGACAAGTACTCCGATGAGGGGGCCGCAGATTGTTTCAGCGACGGGGTAGGCGGCGGCAATCACGCCAACCGCAAGGTTAGAGAATTCGCGTTTTGGAAGGAAGATCGGAAGAGTGAAAAGAACTAGCCCGAAACTAAATCTCATCAGAAAAACCGATACATACAGTGGAGAGGGCAAGAGGATTGGGCCGGTCAACTTGGGGCGTGATCGTAAATTCAAGCCGGTCCTTCTTCTCTCCGTGATTGCTACCGCCTTTTCCTCAGCTCAGCTGAGGGCCTCTGTATAAGTTGATTTGTGAGTGCCTGGATTAGATTAGAATCAAAATGGAACCCGATCCTATGCCCTTGAAGACGCTTCAAATTGCTATAATGGGTGCGAATGACGGGGCTATTTTCGTTGGCCTGCGCAACTTTGCTGCGCACAAATTGGCTTTGGTCACTCCTCCCGAAGCAGTAGCTCAATCAACGGCAATTTCCGCAAAACTTGCGGACACACTCAAGCTTGCGGTAAGCAATGTTGAAATCAAGGATAGTTCGATTCCAACGATTCTGGAAAGCATTGGACGATTGGTCAGGAAGGAAACGGAAGGTTTCGAAGACTTTCTCATTAACGTAGGGTCAGCCGAGAGGACTCTTGCGTGCGCGGGTGTGACGGCGGCGTTCGTTTATGGGGTGAAGGCGTTTGACGTAATCGGTGAGGAACCTGTAATGTTTCCGGTCATGAATTTCAGTTATGCTGAAGCTGTGACGGCGCCTAAGATCGAGATCCTGCGAGCGATCGAGCGTTCGGGCGGGTACATTGAGAGTCTGGAGAAACTTAGCGGCATTGTGAACTATGGAAAACCACTTCTAAGCTATCATATTCGGGGGTCGCAGGACAGTAAAGGATTAGAAAGTTTAGGCCTTGTCGAAACCGAGCGTGGAACTCGAGGTCGACTTCGAGTTACATTGACGCCGCTTGGAAGAACGCTATTATCGATTCAGCCGGGCTAACTCGTTCTCACTTCGGCGGAGAGTTGTTCTTCTTCCTTGGAATAATCACTAATTTGCAGAAAACTGCGTCTCCATCCTTTATTTCGAAGATTTTTCGAATCTCCTCAGGGATCGTTATTCTTCCGCCTGCTGTAACTTCAGCATAAAACGGTATGTCACCGTTTGTAGTTTCCGTCGACAATGAGTCATCGCCTCCATTGGAGTGGGCGTTGACTAAAAAGAGTTGTTGACAGGAAGTTTTGTTGACTTCAGGTTAGACAGTGCTGCTTGGGCATAGCTGGTTGATAGGGCAGATTGCGCAACGAGGTCTTGGCGCTCTGCAGATTTCGCGTCCAAACCGGATGATGGAAAGATGTACTCTTACCCGGTTTTGAGGTCGAATCAGAGCTTCTAGAGAAGTGCGGATCTCTTCGTAGTTTGCATTTGAGCGAGCAATTCCTAGCCTCTTAGTGACTCTCGCTATGTGAGTGTCGACCGGGATTATGGGTTTCTTCGCCACGAATGCAAGCAAAATGTCTGCGGTCTTGGGGCCGACCCCAGGTAGAGCCATGAGCTCTTGTTTGGCTTCCTGGTACGGTTGATTGAGAACCTTTCCGAGCCTGCCGCCGTATTGTTCCACTATGATCCGGGATGCTTCTATGATGTGCGGGGCCTTTGATCGGTATAGGCCCGCTTGCCTAATGTATGGAATAAGTTCACCCACACGAGCTTTAGAAAGCGTTCGAGGATTGATCCTATACCGTTTTCTGAGCTTTCTCATCGCCGCCTCGCTATTGCGATCGTTCGTGTTCTGCGATAGTATGGTTTGTACGAGCGTCTCAAAAGTGCCGCCGGCTTTCCAGACCCTCACCGGGATTCTCTGGCCGATTACTCTAACCATCAAGGACTGCATTTTTCTTCTCGAATTTGGCATGCTGTTCCCAAGCCCCATGATTGAGCTGGGTTCTTCGCAAATATAGTTTAAAGGCGACTAGTTTTCTATCCAGTCGCTAGACGCTGGGCCTGTATGAAGGGCATCGTGCTTGTTGTCGCTTTCGCAGTCCTAGTATTCATGACATTGCAACCGCTTACAAACGCCCAGGGTAGCGTGCTGATTGTCAGTATAAGCTCCGATATTGCCCAACCTACCGTGGAGCTTGTAACCCGTTCGATCGAGGAAGCGACTGTCGGCGGAGCCCGCCTAATAGTCTATGAACTCAACACGCCGGGCGGGGACTTGGACTCCGTGACGGCGATTATGAATGCGTTCAACGGGTCACCCGTGCCGGTCGTTGTTTGGGTGTCGCCGTCAGGTGCCGCTGCGTGGAGTGGAGGGACCTACATACTGATGGCCGCTGATATCGCCGTGATGGCCTCCGGAACGACGATCGGATCTGCACAACCGGTTACCGCAACCGGCGAGCCAATTAATGAAACTAAAATCATAAACGCTCTAACGGGGCTGATGCGAGATAACGCTAGGCTGCATGATAGGAACGAAACGGCCGCGCAACAATTCATTACTCAGAACATTAACCTCGGCCCGGAAGAGGCCCTGAGGCTTCACCTAATAGACTTCGCCGCAGACAGCTTGGATGCTCTGCTGTCACAACTGGACCCTTACAGTCTGCTTCTCACCACCACATCCGCCGGAACTTCGGTGTGGAAACTCATCCAGACCTCTGCAGCAAGTAACATTGCTTACACCAAACGATATGACTTCACCGGAATATCCAAGGCCTCCACATATAATTACACCCCCAGCTTCGGCGTTCAGTTCCTAACCTTTCTCTCCAACCCCCTACTCTCCGTCGTTCTTCTGGTGGTTGGTGGCTATGCAGTCATAATCGGATTCAAGTCACCAGGTTTCGGAGTTGAGATCGCGGGCGTCTTGATGGTCATCCTCGCAATGATAGGTTTTGGAGTGATAGGGATCAACTTAGCAGCGCTACTGCTTTTCATCACCGGAATTGCACTGACATTGCTGGAGATTAAGACTCAGCATGGCATCTTCGCACTAGCCGGTATCGCAATAATCATACTCGGTAGCTTCCTAGAATTTCCGTTACCAGGATGGGAATTGCTTGCGCCGCAGGCTGTGGAATCAGCAAGGGAGACTCTGGTCTCAGTTTCGCTAGTTCTGTCCGGAATCTTCGCAATCGTGGTCTACAAGGTTGCACAGGCGCGAAGGATGAAAGTGAAGGTCGGCCCTGAACAGTTGATAGGCAAGATTGGTAGAGTCACCTTGCCCCTATCTCCTATCGGAGAAGTCAGGGTGGAGGGTCAAATTTGGAGAGCAGAATCTATCGGAGGCGAAGCGAAAGAAGGAGAAGAGGTGGACGTCGTAAAACGAGACGGGCTAATTTTAAAGGTGAAACCGCGACAAACTCAAACCTGAGAGGACTCCGATGGCATTAGAAGATTTATTGAACCCGGAATTCATAGTGGGCGCCATTGTAGTTTTCTTCGTTGTGATTTTTGTATTATCAGGTATCAGAGTCATAAGAGAGTGGGAACGCGCCCCAGTTCTTAGGTTAGGCCGTTTCATGGGTATGAAGGGACCAGGGCTTTTCTACATCTTTCCAGTGGTGGATAAGATACCCAATATTGTCTCGATGCGAGTACAGACCATCCCATTCAGAACGGAACAGACTCTCACGAGGGATAATGTACCAGTGAATGTTGATGCAATAATGTTCTTTCAAGCGGTAGACGTGGAAAAAGTCATTCTGAACGTCGAAAGATATTTAGACGCGACTACCTGGGCCGCCCAGACAACTTTGCGGGAAGTCATTGGCAAAGTCAGCTTAGACGAACTATTAACCGAGCGGGAGAAGGTCGGAGTTGAGGCGCGAAACATAATTGATGAAAAAACTGAGCACTGGGGGATAAAGGTCTCCTCGGTCGAGATTAAGGATATCGCCATTCCTCAGATGCTACAAGAGGCCATGTCTAGGCAAGCTCAAGCTGAACGCGAGCGACGGGCAAGAGTCACGTTAGCCATGGCAGAGTTCGAAGCGGCGCAGAAAATGGTTGACGCAGCGAATATGTACGAGAAGAACCTGCGGGCTCTGGAACTGCGGTGGATGAACATTCTCTACGAGCTAGGATTGCAAAGCAAAGGGACGTTGATGCTAGTCCCGACGAATACCCCCACAGCCGGTGTCTCCATGGGCTTTCCACCATTAGGTGTCACGAGTATTCAGGACTTGATGAAGCAAAAGAAAGACGAAAAGACGCAGTAAGTTCAATTGAACTCTAGTTAATCTTCAGTGTACTAGCGAATCGGAGTGGCGTCTACTTTTTTGGCTTTTTCCACGGATCTTTTCAGGTCGTCCGCTTCTTCTTGGGAGATTCGTTCAAGGTTATCGTAAATCTTTGGAACTATGGATAGACCGAATGCCTTTACGAGTTGTTTCAATGTCCTTTGTACTAGCTCGGTCTGGAAGTCTTCTGAGGAGGTAGGAGAATACATGTATTTAGTCCCGCCTCGGCCAATCATCTTTGTTCTTCTCAATAGCCCCTTGTGGTAGAGGCGATCTAGAACTGTTCCAACCGTTGTGTAGGCGATTTTTCGCGTTCCGTCAAGTTCGAGCAATACCTCTCTAGCTGAAGCCTTGCCGAGCCTCTTGACTACTCCCAGAATATCGGCTTGAAGTTCTCCTAGAGACATGCTGTTTCGCCAAAGCGACTACGACTGTAGTTTCCTCAATCGTTACCGGATTTCTCCTCCTCCAAGCTCTTAGGGGAGCGGCTAGGTTTTTGTTACTTCGCGTTCTGCGATTGAGAGTGGTTCTCCTGTCTTTTTGTTTCGATGCATTATAATTTCCGCCATTGTGCTGACTGCGATTTCGGCGGGTGTCTCAGCGCCAATATCCAAGCCAATAGGCGTTATTACTCTTCGCAGCAGGTGTTCTGGGATTCCGTCCCTCTTCAATTTCGAGAGGATGCCTTTAGCTTTCGATTGGCTGGAGATCATCCCGATATATGCAGCGTTCGATCTAACCACGGTCCTCAAGGCCAATTCGTCGGATTCCCCCGCGTAGGTCAAGATGACAATGTAGGTATTCGAGTCGATTGGTAACTCCTTCAGCGTTTTCTCCCAATCATCAACAATGATCCTATCGGCTTCCGGGAATCGTTCCTTTGTGGCATAGTCTGACCTATCATCTATCACTACGACTTGATATCCGAGCATTTTAGCGAGCTTAGACATAGGTTGGGCGACATGGCCTGCTCCGACAAGGAGGAGAGTTGGTGGAGCTTTGAAGACGTTGATGAAGCACGTTATCACCCCAGCGCACACAGGCAGCGGCATCCTGACGGTGCATGGTTTCCCTACCTTTATCGCTTGAATTGCTTGTTCAATCAGTTGGAGTTCCGCTATGGCTCCGCCAACCGTTCCGATGACTTTGCCGTCGAGCGTAACTATCATCGATGAGCCCAAGTGGCGGGCGCTCGATCCTTCTTGGCCGATGATTGTGACCCATGCAAACGGTTGCGATGCTTGCACAAGTTTGTGTGCCTCTTCGATTAGTGCCGCTTCGCCGGAGACCGAGATGTGCTGCACCAGAATCATCCACTCCTCTACATCTACGTAGTATTCTTAGATGTTCTTCTCATTGCGAGTAATATGCGATCGGGGGTCGCGGGTATCTCATTCATTCTGACGCCGATGGCGTTGTCGATCGCGTTTACGATTGCTGGCGCTGGTAACACTATTGGTGGTTCTCCTATCGCTTTCGCTCCAAAGGGACCTAGAGCGCCGGGATATTCGACAATTATTGATTTCATTTCAGGTATATCCAAAGACGTGGGGACGTAGTAATCTGCAAGGTTCGGGTTTACTACGATGCCGTTCTTGTGAATCATTTCTTCCATGATTGCGTATCCCATGCCTTGTATCGTGCCTCCCTCGATCTGGCCCTCGAGGGAGATTGGGTTGATGGTTTTCCCTACGTCGTAAGCTGAGACCATCTTCAGAACCTGCACTCTTCCTGTCTCTGTATCGACTTCGACTTCCGCCGTGACTGCTGCGTAGGTGTATTGTAAATACACGGTTCCTTGGCTCGTGTCTGGATTATAGTCACATTTTGGTGCAGTAAATGTGCCCGCCTCATTTAGGGCGATTCCGTTTGCATAGGAGTAAGTAACAACATCAACGAATGTAACGGAGTCTCCGGATGTTTTTCTTCGGTAGATGCCCTCCGTAACCTCCACATCATCCGCGGCGGCCTGAAGCATGTCCGCCGCGATCTGTTTAAGTTTCTGACCGAGGTTTCCTGCAACCATTTGTGTTGCGCGTCCTCCAATGGTAATTGTTCTAGATGCCACGGTTGGGCCTGAGTCACTGCAGTATTCAGTATCAGATGCGTCCAACCTGAAGTAGTCGAATGGGAGGTGCATTGTTTCGGCGGCAATTTGAAGCAGGCCAGATGGTGCTCCCGTGCCGTATTCTGTAAGTGCGGTTCTAAGTCTGACTGCACCGTCCCGGTCTATTTGCATGTGGACGTTTGCGAAGTCGTTGCCTTCGGGGCCGAGGCTATTGCCGTGGTACATGATTGCGATTCCTAGCCCGCGCCTCTTAGTGCCGTCGAGCCTTTTGAATTGGTGGCGTTTATTGTACCAGTCTGATTCCTTAATCGCTTTTGTTATGCATTCTTCAAGTCCGCATCCTTCATCCACCATTTGGTTAGTGGCCGTGAGTGTGCCCGGTTTGAGGATGTTAGTAAGTCGCAGGTCCAATGGATCCATGTCCAACTTCTTTGCTATCTCGTCCATGTGGGATTCTGCGGCGAAGTGTGCTTGCGGTCCGCCGAAACCTCTGAAGGAACCTGCCATCGTGTTGTTCGTGTACACGCAATAGGCGTCGGTCTTCACGTTCGGTATGACGTAGGGGCCCGTAGCATGGAAACATGCACGGATGACCACCAACGGTCCAAGTGAGGCGTAGGCACCGGTGTCGGCAATTAGCTTCGCCTCCCATGCCGTCAGTTTTCCATTTCTCTTCACCCCTGCCTTCAATGAAATAACGAATGGGTGCCTCTTCGTGTGGCCGATCATCGACTCCTCGCGTGTGTACGCTAAAGCTGCAGGTTTTCGAGTTCTAATCGCAACCAGAGCCGCCATGCCTAGCACGTCTACAGGGATCTCGTCGGATTTTGGTCCGAACGCTCCGCCCGTTGCTGCTTGAATGACTCGAACTTGATCCGGTCGCAGGGCGAGGATTTTGGCGATGCCTGTTTGCACGTGGTAGGGACTCTGTATGGAGCCTACGCAAATTATGGAGCCGTCCGGTTCAGGTATTACGAAACCGGCTTCAGGCTCTAACGGTACGGGTTCTTGGAACGGGGTTTTGTAAGTGCCTTCGACTATTATGTCAGCTTCCTTGAAGCCTTTAGCCACATCGCCCTTTCGAACCTTGAGGTATTTGGCGATGTTACCGTTCGGATGGATCTTTGGTGCATCTGGTTCTATTGCTTCAGTGGGAGTGAAGACTGCTGGCAGTGGCTCGTATTCTATGTCTACGAGATCAAGTGCTTCCTCAGCGACGGAAGGGTCGAATGATGCAATCGCCGCAATTGGTTCTCCTGCAAAGCGCACTCTGTCGGTCGCCAATAGTGGCTTGTCTGGCAGGAGGGCGGTTGATTCATTGATTCCCGGTATATCCTCAGCAGTGATGACCGCGACAACGCCTGGATAGTTGCGTGCTCTTGAGAGGTCCACTTTCTTGAGTAATGCGTGGGCTACGCTGGATCTGACGACCTTCAGGTAAAGCGCATTTTCCGGGACCATATCCATCGTGTAGATCGGTTTACCAAGAACCTTGTCCAGCGAGTCGACTCTTCCAAGACTCTTCCCCACTACCACCGTCCGCTGGCGAGACGGCGACTTCGTTGCTTGACTAGTCAACTAGTTTGACACCTTCATTTCCTCTGCGGCTGTTTTAATGGCTTCGAAGATTTTCGCGTATCCCGTACATCGGCAAATTATGCCGCTTGTAGCTTTTCTTATATCTTGAGTCGTCGGATTCGGGTTTCTGTCCAGTAGTTCCTTGCCGGCCAGAATCATGGCTGGGATGCAGTAACCGCATTGTGATGCGTTCCATTTCATGAAGGCACGTTGTATTGGGTGAGGCTTTTCCGCCGTCCCTATGCCTTCGATCGTCACTATCTGTTTGTTTCGAGCTTGTATGGCGAAAATGAGGCATGAGTTGACGAGTTTTCCATCCATTAATACGGCGCATATTCCGCAGTCGCCTGTGCTGCACCCTTCTTTCGTACCCTTCAGCCCCAACCTATGCCTTAAGACATCTAAGAGTCGCTCGTGTGATTCAACGACGAGGGCGTGGGGTTTTCCGTTAACGGTGAATTTCAGCAGATGTTTAGACAAGAATTGTCTCACCTGACAGTTTCTGGTCGCAGCTACGAAGTGTTCGCTTAAAGATCGCGCATGCTACTTCCACGCGATACTCCTCCGACACTCTAAAGTCCGAAGTCAGCTTGAGTTCTCCTCTGAGAACTCCTGTAGCGTCCGCCAGGGATTGTTCAGTCAATTTCTTTCCCTTCAACATTTTTTCCGTTTCTTTTGCACGTTGCGGGATCTTTCCCTTAGTCCTGTTGAATGCGATTCGAACGTCGTCGACAAGCTTGCTCTTGGTATCCATTTTCAAGAAGGTTGCGCAGTTGACGAATGCTATTATGAGTGAATTTCTCATGCCCACTTTCTCAAAGCTACAGGTTGATTCTTTCCCGAGCGCTGGGAATCTTGCTTCAATCAATATCTCATTTGGTTTCAAGCCGGTGGTTCTTTTTCCCTTTATGAATTCCTCGAGGGAGATTGTTCGCTCTCCGTTGACGCTACGAACTTGAACCTCTGCATTAAGGACGAGAAATACTGGCAATAGGTCTTCCGATGATGAGGCGGCGCATATGTTGCCTCCGATCGTCGCCATATTGATTATGGACGGTCCGCCAAATTTCATGGCGACCTCCTTGAATACGTCGTACTGTGAGTCGATGAATTGAGAACTGATCAGTTCTGAAATCGTAGTTAAGGCTCCAATTCGAATGGTTTCGGCCTCTTTCCTTGCGTACTTGAGGTCGTGCAGTCCACTCAGGTCAACTAGCATCTTAGCGGCAATCTGCTTTCGCTGGATTCTGTTGATCAGGTCGGTTCCATTCGCGATAAGATGGATTCCTGATGGATGAGAGTCGAGGAACTGTAGGACATCGTCTAGTTTTTCCGGGACGAACATGTCAAACCTGCGCATTTTCTTCATCCACCGGCTGCTGCCGGAACCAATAGAATTAGGTCCCCGTCATTTAGTTTCCGTGCTAATTCCGGGGGGTTCTGTGCCGTATTGTTGATATAGAACCCAATGTAGCTGCGCAGTCTTCCATCCCGGTCGAAAAACAACGATTTCAAAGTTTGATCCCTGGAAATTAGCGAATCAACAACGTCACTTAGGGTCTCACCCTCGAGTTCCAGTTCACTTTGGCCCAAACTAGATCTCAATTCGTGAAAGAGCCTAACTTTTACTTTAGCCGCGGTTGGCGCCCTCTTTCTCGTTAATGGCTTGGTGAACTCGCTCTGGGGTCGCGGGCAATGTGAACAATCTTTCGCCAATGGCATCGTATATTGCGTTCGCGACAGCCGACCCGACTGGTATGATTCCGATTTCTCCTAATCCCTTGGCACCCAGAGGGGTGAACGTGTCATGAGTCTCTACAGGCTCAACTTGAATCTCCGGGACGTCGCAGATCGTCGGAATAATGTACGTGGTGAAATTGTTCGTTTTTATTTCTCCGTTATGCATCTGTGTATCTTCAGTAAGCGCAAATCCTAACCCCTGCACGATTGCGCCTTCGCATTGACCCGTGTAAGATTGAGGGTTTATAATTCTCCCGGAATCCGTTGAAAGATAGAACTGGAGAACTTTCGTTCCTCCAGTCAACTTATCCACTTCTAGCAGGACAATGGCGGTTGCGTACATGTATGACAGGTGCGGAATCTCGAGGCTGCCTTCTACCGGTTTGTCGACTCTAGGCACCTCAAACCCCGCCACGACCTTCGTCTCTTCTCCTTTACCGTGCAAATATTGGGCGATGTCAATGTAAGTCACGAATTTCTTGGGGTCGCGTTTGGACGTAATTTTGGATTTCCCTAGCCTGAGTTCTGCCTTCTGTTCTCCCGTGATCTTGCTTGCGGCTTCAAATAGAATATCTTTCATTTTAGGCGCTGCAGCTAGAATTGCGTTGCCACCTCTGACGAGGCCCATTGACGAGGATGATGTTCCGGTGTCGGGTGAGAGATCTGAATCTGCAGAGGCTATGTAGATGTCTGAGACATCGCAACTAAGTGCCTCCGCAGCTATCTGTGAATAGGCAGGCAGTCCTCCCTGTCCGATTTCTGGGCAGCTGACTCCGACCACGAATTTTCCGGTTGGCGTGATCTGTATTGATACGGCGGCGAAGTCTGGGAGAGCGCCAAAGCCAAACCCTTTGACCCCCGTCGTGACGGCGATTCCACGTCTAGCCCAAGGGGATGAAGGTCTGGATTTGTAGATGTCCCGGTTCTTCCAAAGGTTTGATTGTTCTGCTTTCTGGAGAGTCTCATAAATGCCAACGCTCCCTTTGATCTTGTATCCAAAGGGCCCCACGTCGCCTTCGCGCACCACATTCATCTTGCGAATTTCCAACCGGTCGTGTCCGAGTTTTTCTGCGATGATGTCCATGTTCGATTCAATCGCAAAATTCACTTGTGGAGAACCGAAGCCGCGGAAGGCGCCGGCTACGCAGTTGTTGGTGTATACCGAGTAGGCGTCGATTGCGATGTTCGGAATGCGGTAGGGGCCGCATGAGGTTTCGATAGATACATCCAAGACCGTGGGGCCGAGCGAAGCGTAGGCGCCTGTGTCGGCCACTATTCTCACTTGGTTTGCAGTTATCCTTCCGTGCTTGTCAGCTGCTGTTTTCATCGTAACGATCATGGGGTGACGTTTGATTCCTGCAATCCCTGCTTCTTCGCGGGTCCACACCATCTTGACGGGGCGTTTGGTCTTCAGCGCCAGCATCGCCAAATGGATTTGGACAGTGTTCTCTTCTTTTCCTCCGAATGCTCCTCCTACGGGGGTGGAAATGACTCTGATCACCTCAGGTTTCATGTTGAGCGCTCTCGAAATTTGCATCTGGTCTCTGTACGGGGATTGGCCCCCAGAGTAGAGGACCAGCCTTCCCCGGTCGTCGAGCATTGCTACGCCGGCCTCGGTCTCAAGGTACATATGCATTTGTCGTCCGGTTCTGTACGTATTCTCAACAATAACGGCGGATTCGCGGAAAGCCTTGTCGACATCTCCCACCGTTACGGTTGCATGTCGGAGAATGTTGCCTTTTTCGTGAATTTTCGGGGCATCAGGCTTCATTGCCTCGAGCGGGTCGGAGACGACCGGAAGTGGTTCGTACTCCACTTCAACTGCCTCAACGCCTCTTGAAGCCGCTTCTAGGTTTTCGGCGGCGACGACGGCGATGGCGTCTCCGAGGTATCTGACCTTGTCGAAACAGAGGACAGGTTGGTCAGGGAGTAGGATACCGAAACCGTTGAGTCCAGGCACATCTCTATGGGTTAGGATTGTGACAACGCCCGGGACCGCCCTAGCCTTTTCGATATTGATCCTTCTAATGTTCGCGTGCGGGTATTTACTACGCACGACCCTTGCGTACAGCATGTTCGGCAGGGCCATGTCGGAGAAGAATTTTGTTTCGCCCGTGACCTTCCCGCGAGCATCCTTACGTGAAACTGACTCGCCAATCCACTTTGTCTTCTCCGCGTTTGCGACCATAGGTTCGATCATTGCATTAACCTCCAGCGATGGGCGGAACGATTAGGATTTCGTCACCGTCGTTGAGTTTGGCTCTGGAATCGAGTCTGATTCCAGCTCGGACGACGTAGAGGTAATTCTTGTCTTTGACGGGGAGTGATTTTAGCAGGTCCTCCGTCGTGGCGGTTTCGGTTAACTCGACGGTTAGTTCCTTTTTTTCAAGAGCAAGAGATGGAGCGCCGAAGAGTTTGACTCTGACTTTCATTCACACTGAACCTGCCTATTCTATCCAAAAACTGCTTCTTCTAGCGCTTCGTATACGAGAGAAGCCACCACTTCTTTCCTGTATTTAGCTGAGCCGCGGATATCGTCTATTGGGACAGCGTCGTTAGTTGCTAGCCTCGACGCACTCTTCAAAATCTCTCTCGTAATCGGCTTCTGCGAGAGCGCTTGTTCACACGCTCTTGATCGACGTATGGTTGGTGCGACCGCCCCCAACGTGACTCTCGCTTCCCGGAAGGCTCCCTCGCTATCTCGTCCTCGGAGCACGGTTGCTACATCGACTATTGAAATCGCGTTTGCCTCTCGAAGCCCAAGCTTCCTGTAGGCTCCTCGATCATCATTGCCTAACTCCTTGAAGTGCACTTCCGCGATCAATTCGTCTGGTTTGAGCGCCGTTTTCCTGTAGCTTACATAGAACTGTTCAATTGGTATCTCTCTTGCCTCTGATTTGTTTCGTGCGACTACTATGGCGTCAAGCGCGTATAGTGGCGGTAGTGTGTCTCCTGCCGGGGAAGCGTTTCCTAAGTTGCCGCCGAGTGTAGCCGTGTTCTGTAGTTGCACTGCGCCGATCTGACTGGAGGCGTCTACGAGCGGCCAGGCATAGTCTCGCGTTAGTGGAGACGTTGTGATATCGTGGTAAGTTGATAATGCTCCGATATGGATTCGGCCGTCTCGCTTTCTGACAAAGCGGAGTTCTTTCAGGGATAGTATGTTCAAGAGCTTCTGAGGCCTAATGACTCCGTCTCTAAGTTGGACAATTACATCTGAACCGCCCGCGACGATTCTTAACCCGTTTGGGGTTCCATGGAGGATTGCAAGCGCCTCGTCGAGATTTTGTGGCGTTATTACGTCAATTTCGGAACGCATCATGATGTTACTGCTTCCAACTCTTGGCCGCTTCCTGAACTGCTGTGATAATCTTGGAGTAGCCGGTGCATCTGCATAGGTTGCCTGATAGAGCTGTGCGGATCTCATTTACCGACGGGTTCGGATTACGCATCAAGAGCGCTGAGGCGGACACAATCATTCCTGGAATACAATGCCCGCACTGAACTGCTCCTTTCTCGATGAAAGCTTCCTGCACTGGATTCAACTTTCCGTCTTTGATCAGCCCCTCGGAAGTGATGATCTCGGACCCTTCTGCCTGCGACACAAGTATGAGGCATGAGCATACTGGCGCTCCGTCCTTGATTACCGTGCACGCGCCGCACTCGCCTTTCGCGCAGTCCTCCTTTGGACCCGTAACGTGAAGTTCCTCGCGGAGGACTTCAAGCAACGTATAAGCGGGCGGGCACTTCACCGTTACATGCTCGCCATTCAGTTTGAAACTCACAGTTTTCTCGATTCGCAAGACCGCTCCTCCTAGCTAACCGACTCTTCTTGAGGGAAAATCTAGACCGAATAAGGGTATTAACCATTTCAAGTAGTCTTGGGAACAGACAGTGCAGCGTAGGTTTTGTTTTCGGTGACCTTCTGCGCTTTAATAAGTCGTAAGCGAGCAGTAACGGCGCAAAAGACTCTTCTTCAACCGTCAGTAATCGTAATGCATGAAACGAGCAGCAATTTACCTTCAAGACAAGCACAGAGTTCGTGAAGAGATGGAACTGGCGAAGTACGCCGAACTGAAGGGATTCGAAGCCGTCTGGCATGCAGAATCGCGATTGGCGCGGGATGCACTAGTCCCCCTAGCGGCTATAGCGGCAGTGACTGAGAAAATCAAACTCGGAACTGGCGTGATAAATAATTGGACGCGGAACGTCGGACTAACGGCTGCCTCATTTCTGACCTTGGATGAATTATCCAACGGCCGCACATTGCTTGGAATAGGCGCCTGGTGGGATCCCCTTGCATGGAAGGTTGGGATCGAGCGAAAGAAACCTTTGAAGGCCATGCGAGAGTACGTAACCGTCC
Source organism: uncultured Candidatus Bathyarchaeia archaeon (assembly GCA_964533505.1). Lineage (GTDB taxonomy): Archaea > Thermoproteota > Bathyarchaeia > 40CM-2-53-6 > 40CM-2-53-6 > FEN-987. Next base: position 64,726 of record CAZHKA010000017.1, read on the forward strand.
TCCAGCGCCTGTTTAAAATGGAGAACGTAACATACGAAGGCGATTTTGTCAATGTCCGAGATATTCGGCTCGACGTAGTGTACGGCGACCCAAACACGCCGCGCAAAATTCCCATCTACATAGGCGCTACAGGCTGGGAAATGATCGAGCTTACGGGCGAAATAGCGGACGGACTACTGCTAAATTACTTGGTCTCACCTGACTATAACCGAAAAGCGCTCGAACACCTCAAAATAGGCGCCGCCCGAGTTGGGCGAAAGATGGAACTAATCGACAGGCCTCAACTGGTTGTATGCTCGTTGGATGATGACGCTGACAAGGCTTTGAATAGTGCCCGACCGTTGGTCGCCCAGTACCTAGGTCAACAACCACACATTGCCAAAGCTAGTGGAGTGAAGGAATCGTTGATAGAAGAAGTGAAGACAGCGCTCGGTGGTTGGCCGGCAAAACCAGGCGGGCTCGATAAAGCCGAGCTCCTAATAGACGATAAGTTGGTTCGGTTAATCACGGCAAGCGGAACCGCAGACGATTGCTTGAGGAAAGTTGAGGAGTACAACGCCACAGGGTGCACATGTCCAATCCTCTACCCCCTCGCAGATGACGTACAAAAGATGATTGACGTATTCCAAGCAACACCGTCCGCCGGACCACTCGTTGCATAGCGTGTCATGAAACGAGAACGGCTGCGTACGCCCTTCTACAATTAGAAACCCCACTCGGTCAATCTATGACGGGGTTTACGAATTTGAATTGAACCGTATCTAGGAGCCCTTTGTCTGTTATTCTCAGCTCCGGGATTACTGAGAGTGTTGTGAACGCGAGTGTGATCGTTGGCGATGGTAGGGTTGAGCCTAGGTTGGACCATGCATTCTTCAGTTCTGTCATCTGTTTGGCAACCGTCTGAACGGATTGATCGGACATTAGGCCGGCTATGGGAAGTGGAAGGTGCGAGAGAATTCTTCCTTCCTTCGCGACAACTAATCCTCCTTCGCTTTGAACTAATGACTTTGTAGCTTCGAGCATGCTCTCATCATCCATTCCAGCTACCACTAAGTTGTGACTGTCGTGCCCTACGGTCGAGGCAACTGCTCCTTCCTTAAGCCCAAGTCCCGTTATGAATCCCAAACCGACGTTTCCGGACGCTTGGTGACGTTCGAAGACCGCGATCTTCGCGACATCATCCTCAGCATTCGCGTACACTTTCCCATCTTTTGCAGGTGCCGTAGCTTCCACCTGCTGGGTGAAGATGCTTGTCGGCATGACTTTGATTACGCGAACCTTGACCGACCCGTTGCTTTTCTTAGCTCTGATGACAACATCTTCGATGTTTGGAGTGTGTTTCAGGTTCATCGATTTTCGTACGAATTCTGGGAAATTAGGTGTTGAGATGTTCCCGGTGAACTTTCCGTTTCGACTTACTATCTTCCCATCGGCAATAACTGTGTTGACGGAAATTTTCTCGAGGTTGTCGAGTATGATAAGGTCGGCATAGCGTGCCGGCGCTATGCTGCCGAGTTCCCTGGCGCATTCGAAGTGTTCTGCCACGTTCAGGGTGGCCATCTGGATTGCCTCGACAGGGGCTACCCCTTCTTCAATGGCTCTGCGAACGACATGGTCGACATGTCCCTCTTCAAGTAGGGCGGAGGGTTCCCGATCATCCGTAACTAGGCAGACGTGTCTTGAATCGAGTTTTGCTTCTGTTACTGCCTTTATCGTATCCGCGACATCTCTCGCGCCGGATGCTTCCCGCAGCATAGCGTACATGCCTTCGCGGATTTTCTGCATGGCCTGAATCTTCTTCGTTGATTCATGGCAGGAGGTTATTCCCGCTGCGGCATACGCAGCCAAGTCTCTACCCAGAAGATCGACCGCGTGTCCCTCAACAACCCTTCCCGCTCTTAGTGTTGCAGCGATTTCTCCGTGGACGTTCGGGTCACAGGCTAGTACTCCTGGATAGTTCATCATCTCTCCAAGGGCAACGACTCCTTTCCACTTCATCACTTCTTGTATTTCCTTTGGGCCAACCGAACCTCCGGTTGTCTCGAAACCGGGAGCTGCGGGTACGCAGGAAGGGAAAGTAATCAGCATTTTCAGCGGAAGAGTTGCTGCCTCGCGTATGAAGAAGCGAACCCCGTCCAACCCAAGAACATTCGTGATCTCATGTGGATCCATGAAGACTGTCGTTGTGCCATGCGGCATCACCGCTTTCGCGAACTCCGTTCCCGTGACCATGGCACTTTCCACATGGACATGGCCGTCGATAAGCCCTGGGGCAACCCATTTTCGTTTGGCGTCGAGTATCTGGGTCTCAGGGCCGATGGTCCGCTCAACATTTCCAATAGTTGCAATTCTATCGCCCTTAACGGCAATGTCTTGATGCTCCAAGACTTCACATGAATTCACGTTGACGAGCGAAGCATTACAAACCACCAAGTCTGCTTTGGTTCGTCCCGTGGCGGTGTCAACAAGGACGCGCGTTACTTCTGCCAGCTTGGATCTATTTTCGATCTCGAACAATGCTGAAGTTTCCTATGCGTCAGAGCGTCCTTCGAGACTTATCAATGATAAGCTGAATCTTCCTTGCCATAGCCGAACCGTAGGGGATAAACTCTAGTACTATCAAGGGATGTATGCGAAAGAGAAGCTGAGTCGGTATGCCGGACAAGAAATTCACGAAGATCTTCTTCGCAACAGACCTGCACGGGTCGGCACGTTGCTATGATAAACTGTTAAGCGCTGCGAAGTTCTACAAGGTGGACGTACTTGTTCTAGGAGGCGACTTGACGGGCAAGATGCTCGTTCCAATAGTAGACATGGGCGACGGCTCGTACAAAGCCGACTACATTGGCGTGAAGACCTTGAATGAACCCGACGAGGTCAGAGCCTTGGAACAGGAGATCACGAACAGCGGCTATTATCCATATCATTGCAGCAAAGCTGAGATGGACGACCTCAACGCCTCAAAAGAGAAAGTTGACAAGCTCTTCATGCAAGTTATGAAAAACACGCTGATAAAGTGGATCGACCGCGCAGAACCGTTTCTTGCCGACTTAGGAGTCACCTGCTATCTAACGGGAGGAAACGACGATTATCAAGAGATTATCGACGCAATCAAAGATACGCCCCACGTCAAGAACGCAGACGACAAAGTGCTCAAGATAGATGAAATTCATGATATGGTGAACTTAGGGTGGAGCAACCCTACGCCGTGGAAATGCCCGCGGGACCACACCGAAGAAGAACTCCAAACTGCCACGGAGAATATGCTCGCTTCCGTGAGCGACATGCAGAACTGCGTCTTCAACATCCACGTGCCCCCAATTGACTGTGGTCTAGACACCGTCCCGAAGCTCGACGCTTCAGTGTATCCTCCAAAACCTGTGTTCGATAAGGGTCAGGCGGTCATGTTCGGAGCGGGTAGCACGGCAATCCGCAAAGAAATCGAAAAACATCAACCGCTTCTACACCTCTGCGGTCACGTCCACGAATCCAGAGGCACAACTCGAATTGGAAAAACGCTGATAGTGAATCCGGGTAGTGATTACCCAGAAGGTATGTTAAGAGGGGCTATAATCAACATCGGAGACAAGAAAATCCTGAGCTTCCAGCTCACTTCCGGATAGTCGCGGTCGCCAAAGTCTACGCAGGAAAACGTTCTTTCAATAGATCTGCCGTCAGCTTGATTCTGCAGATGGCCATGACACGCTCCTGAGCACAGCTAACGCTAACGGTTAGCTGCACGCTCAGGTTTTTGAATAGTGGCCTGTTTGTTGGCGTGTTACAGCGGCGGTAGTTCTTTGTATGCTAACGTGATGTCGATTCCGCGTTTGCCGTAGTAGGATTTCGAGACGAAGAAGATTATGACTCCGACCACGAAGCTGCCGAAGGCCCAGGCATACCCTAATGTTGTTCCTCCCCAGATGGATGCGTAAGCGAGGAATTGGTATGTTATGTAGGCGAACACGATCGCCATTAGGAGTCCCGCTGTTGCTAAGATTCCTTTCGCGCTACCTTTCTCGTTCTTGAGAGCGTAACGCAGGGCGGCTATTCCTATGAAGAAGAAGTAAATCATTGACGCAATGACGGCTCCGTATAGGGACACTAGGGTTCCGTAGAAGAATGAGGCCAACGCAATTAGTACTAGGGTTCCGATTAGGTTAATCGTGAACGCGACGGTTGGTGAGTTATACTTCGGGCTGATGTAAGAAATTTTCTCCGGTAAGAAGCGGTCGAAGGATTGCGCGAAGAGATACCGGGACAAAACGATGATCGCATATGCTATGATAGCAACGTTCCACAATATCCAACCCAACCCGATAAACCACGTGATGGGAGTAATGCCATTCACGCTAGAAACTCCCATCGCCAGGGTCCAGAAGTTGAAGGACCAGTTGTATACTAGGTTCGCGTTGGATAACGCGCCGTTAATGAAGTTGAAACCGCCGGCGTAGTACATAGCCCCGAACGCGACCGTTACGATTATGAGGCTTACCACGGAGGAAATTGCGACATTGTACTTGAGTGCAGACTTACCTTTGATTTCAGAGGCAACTGCCGGTCCGGCGTTCAGCCACGGGTAAACGAAGATGGCGAAGAACGGCAGCATGAAGATAGTTGCTCCAAAATCGAACGTCGGACCAGTGTACGAGCTGGCCACAGCAGTGTACGTTGTGTTGGAGCCAATTGAGTTAAGGAAGCTCATGTAGCCCTGTACGCCGGATGTTCCGCCCGCTAACAGAGCAAAGATACCGACGAAGGTTGCGATTATGGCAATCATCACTGTGATCGCAACGATCTTGAAGCCCCATTTTGGTTTGACCATGTTAACGGCTATAAGAACGATAAAGACCAGCGCAGCTATAGCAAATTGTCCAACCAAGTTGGCGCCTGGGATGTTTCCCGGCAAGGCCAACGGAAGCATGTTTGAGTATCCAAGGGAAACTCCAACGGAACCAATTGCGGAGACCGCGGCTAGGGCAATTAGCGCCATATACGCCATCGTCTCGATCGTATATCCCATGAATGAGAGCGGTCCGCCGAAAGCTCCGCCGTAAACTCTTGATACCCATACGTAGTCCCCTCCCGTGCGACTTACACGCGAGGTCATCATAGTGTAAACAATGACTTCCGGGATCGTAAGCGCCCATGCGAGTATCGAACCATAAACCAGGTTCACACCAGACATCGACGTGAGGAGCACGGTAGTGAAGCCAATAGTCCCGAGTGCTGCGCCACCTGACATGTTGCTCAAGTTGAGGCTGACTACGTCTAACAATGAGACGTCTCTACGTAGACCAGACGCCTTCCGTACGAACGCAGTAGGTTGGCTTGTCATGAGGTAGGCTGTCGTAGATTATGAATTTAACACTTGCGTATGGCTATCCACTATTTTCAGCGTTCGCGATCGCGTAAGAGAGGTCCACTGGCTAAGTATCTGCACCAAATGGCGTTTTGTTTATGCAAGTATCTCCATTTCGGTAGAGTAGAGCCGTAGACAATGAGCCAGAGCAATCTTTGGGCCGAGTATTTCGTAGTCTCTGAAGATTTTGGCTGTAAAGTTTCATTTAGGCGATGACTCAACAGTTCTTGTGAGTTGATTAGTGTGGCTAAGTACGGAGACGTGCGTCCGGATTTTCTTGAAGAGGCAAACAGAATCCTAGACGCCGCCAAGCACGAAGGTGTGCTATTGAGATTGCTTGGAGCACTCGCATTTCACATCCATTGCCCCAAATTCTCCTACATGCAGGAGATGCTCGGCCGAAGCTTTACAGACATAGACTTCGCATCCTATCGACAGGAAAGTTCACGCATCAGCAAGCTCTTCGTTGAACTAGGCTACCAGTATGATGTTCGAGTTAGAGCCCTCTTCGGATCCAGGCTTGTTTTCAATGATGCCACCGGCACGAGTAGGCACTGCGATGTCTTCTTGGATAAGCTCGAGTTCTGTCATGATATCGATTTCCATGATAGACTCGAAGTCGACTATCCTACTATTCCGCTCGTCGAGCTACTGCTTGAGAAGATGCAGATAGTCAAGCTAAACGAAAAGGATGCTATCGACACTATGATGCTGCTGAGGGAGCATCAGATTGGCGGCTCAGACGATGAGACCGTCAACGCGGACCGCCTTGCAAAATTAACCTCTCGAGATTGGGGCCTCTGGAAGACTATCACAACCAATCTACAAAACGTGAAAGGCGCCGCTCAAAACAACCAGAAACTCTCAGACGAGGATCGCAAAGACATCGACCCGAAAATAACCGCCTTACTGAAATGCATTGATTATGAACCAAAATCACGCGGCTGGAAGATTAGAGCCCAAATCGGTGAGAAGAGGAAATGGTACCGCGATGTGGACGAACTTGTTCGGGCGTGATGTTGGACGCTTTGAAACTTTGAGGAACGTATTTCACCCTCGTGGTAGTACGCAAGGACAAGTAGATCAGACGACGGAGTGAGGCGAAGAGGTTGACTTCCATCCTCATAGAAGGGGGCGTGATCCTGACGATGGACGCCCAGCGCAGAGTACTCAAAGACGGCGCAGTTCTCATCAAAGACGGCTCGATCGTGCAGGTCGGAAAATCGGCTGAAGTCAAACGACAGGGCCGCGCAGAGTTCGAAATAGACGCGAAAGGCAAAGTCGTTCTACCGGGCTTAATTGATACGCATATTCATCTTGCTCAGGCCTTGATTCGAGGCTGCGCAGACGACACCTCACTAATTGATTGGCTTCAAAAGTTCGTTTGGCCGTTGCAGGGGAATTTTGACAGCGAGGATGGTAAAGTGAGCGCCGAACTTTGTATGCTTGAAATGATTGAATCTGGAACCACCACATTCTTAGAAAGCCTTCTTCACTCTCGGTACGGTTTTGACGGCATCGCCGAGACAATTGAGCGTTCGGGAATGCGAGGCATTCTATCGAAGACGGTAATGGGTCTTCCAGGTTATGGGTCTGAGAAGAGCATCATGCACCTTGGGATGATCGAGGACGCCGAGACTTGTCTTCGCGAAGTTGAAACATATTTCAAACGTTGGAATGGACGGGCTGATGATAGGATTAAGGTTTGGTACGGCGCGCGGTCGCTCGGTGGTTGCACGCCTGAATTGTACGCGCAAATCGCACGCAACGCGAAGCGCCTCGGAACTGGAGTTACGATGCATCTGAGCGAAGTGGAGGACGACGTGCGTTATACGAAGAAGGAGTTCGGGAAGATGCCGGCGGAGTTCATGGATCAGGTCGGTCTAGTCGGACCGAATGTCGTCTTCGCGCACGGCGTATGGCTGACGGAGAACGAATGGCGGCTATTAGCCAGCAAGGGAGCCAGCGTAGCGCATTGTCCATCCTCAAACATGAAGCTCGCCTCAGGGATCGCAAAGGTGCCCGAGATGATGAGCGCAGGAGTAAATGTCAGTATTGGGTGTGATGGCGGCCCCAGTAACAACAGCTACGATATGATTCGAGAGATGAAAACCGCTTCGCTCCTACAAAAGGCGCGAACCATGAACCCGCTCAGCATGAACGCTGAGACTGTCCTCGAAATGGCGACGCTCAACGGCGCGAAAGCGCTCGGTCTACATGATCAGATCGGTTCAATCGAACCTGGCAAGAGAGCCGACGTAATTGTAGTGACGATGCAGAAGCCTCATCTGATTCCAACTTTCAATCCGGTCTCTCATATCACGTACGCTGCCTTAGGCTCCGATGTGGACACCACAATAATCGACGGCAAAATAGTAATGGAGAACAGACACGTGACAACGCTCGACGAGCGCAGCATAATCGAGAACGCCAGTGAGCGGGCAACTAAACTTCTCGAACGAGCCGAGATTAAGATCACTCCGAGATGGATCATGCAATGAAATCCGCCAAATGTGTTCGAAGAGCCTGCGTTGGATCGCGGCTAAGGTTTCTGGATCGAGCTCATAGGAGCCCTACCCGTCGGTTGAATTGAGTGATCAATTTATCTATCTTGGGTGCTTGCTTCTGTATGCTTCCCCAGTAGTTTTCATAATCGTACCACTGACGGTTTAGTTCCGCCACGTCGAACTTTTGTTGTTCGATCCAGGTGAAGTACTTCAGGTTATGTATCCTCTTCCGGTCGCATTGTTTGAGCTCCATCATTGAATCCGTCTTGATAGCGGCCAAATGCCGGGCGTAGTCTCGAACGGCGTCTTCTTTGCTATATTCTCCATGTAGTCTCCGCGCTTCTGTAATTCTCGACTGGTACAGTTCCGCCGAATCGGTGAATACGGTGAACACCAAGTCATCATGTGTCAATTCATAATATTTCGCGAACTTGACTGCCATGAGCAGGTTCGCTATGCTCGATATACCAAGTAAGTCGAGATTGGATGCTATTGGTTCAGGGACATCTATCTTCTCTATCAGATACTTGCGGCCGGCGGGTTCATTGAAAAGCCTGAGAAGGCTCATCGCGTCAGCGTCGTCGATTGCAATGACGAGGTCGGTGTCTCGAACATTGTGTATCCACGGCACGTGTTTATCTCCAATTCCTTCGATTCTGTGAGCTCCGTACCCGTTGAGCAGTAGCGTCGGACATTGAAGTGCCTCGCCCGCTGCGATTTTCGAAGTCGGATAGAGCTGCTTGAGGTAGTCGCCGGATGCGATCGTTCCAGCGGAGCCCGTAGCGAAGCATACGCCTCGAAAATGTTTGCCTCCAACCTGTTTCTTGATCAGTTCCTCAATTGCGTGCCCAGTGACTTCATAGTGGAACAAGTAGTTCCCGAACTCAGAGAATTGGTTGAATACGAAAATGTCCTTTCGAGTTCGTTTTAGTTCCCAAACCTTGTCGTAGATCTCTTTTACATTGCTTTCACTCCCGGGCGTGGCGATAATCTCGCCGGCGACGGTTTTGAGCCATTGGAAACGTTCCTGCGACATTTGCTCCGGTAAAATCGCTATGCTGTCACAGCCCAGTAGCGTCGCATCATAAGCTCCACCCCTGGAGAAGTTCCCCGTGCTAGGCCAAACCGCCTTGTGGACGGTGGGGTCAAACTGTCCAGTTACTAGGGCTGGGACGAGGCAACCAAAGGTTGCGCCCACTTTGTGCGACCCTGTTGGGAACCATTTCCCGACAAGGGCGATTATGCGTGCCTCAACGCCTGTCAATTCGCTTGGCAATTCCATGTAGTTGGCTATCGGCCGAAATAGTCCTCCCTTGGCTACGGGGTCATTCTTCCATGTGATTCTGAACAGGTTCTGTGGAGCGATGTCCCACAGTCCTGATTGTCTGAGTTGTTCCTTCACTTTGCTGGGCGTAGTTTCGGGGTTTTTTAGTTGAGAAAAGGTGGGAACTATGATTCCTCTATCGCGGCATCTCTGGACGGTTCTTTCAAGTCTCGTTTCATTTACCGTAAGGTCTATCACGATTGCGGCCTCCTTTCTGTGACGAAACGTCTAACCCGGGCGCCTCTCCACGAGGTGGCATTGCTTCTCGCGCCGCGCCCGCGGCTATGACCAAAGTCGTGTGGTGCGGTATGAGTTATATATCAAACCTCGAAGCGGCTGGGTGGCGCGTTTTGTTTCCTACTTCGAGACGGCTTTCAGTTCTTCTTCGAATATCCCGATACCAGTCTCTGCTTGTTCAATGGTAGTGATCAATGGCGGTGCAAGGCGAACGCTAGACGGCCCTGCTCCCAGAATTAGAAGTCCTCTTTTGAACGTCCTGAGGATGAGGTCGTCTCGTTCTTTGGTCGCGTACTCTTTCGTCTCCCTGTCCTTTACCAGTTCAATGCCTAACATCATCCCCTTTCCCCTCACGTCCCCAACTAGGTCGCATTCACCCATGACCTCGTTGAATCTCTTGAGCATGTAGGCCCCGACTTTCTCGGCGTTTTCGATCAGTCGTTCTTCGGTCAGGACATCCAATACGGCGAGGGCGGCAGCAACGACAATTGGATTCGCGCCCAAAGTGTTCTCGTGGGCTCCGGGGGCCCAATCCATGAATTCGGCTTTCGAGATACACGCGCTCATAGGGAGCCCGCCTGCGATGGCCTTTGACATCACAATGATGTCTGGCGTGACGTTCCAGTGCTCACAACAAAGCATTTTGCCGGTCCTACCAAACCCTGTTTGGATTTCGTCCGCGATCATTGTCATTCCGTACGTATCACATATTTTCCTTAAGCCCGGGATGAATTCATTCGGCGGAACTATGTAGCCACCGGCGCCTTGGATTGGTTCTACGATTAGTCCTGCAGCCTCGTCTGGAGAAATAAGTTTCTTGAACACGACCTCTTCGATGTAGCCAAGACACCACATTCCGCAATCAGGGTAGCTCTGCTTGAACACGCACCGATAGCAGTATGCGTAGGGAACGTGCATGACACCGGGCATCATAGGAAAGAAGAATCTCCTAGCGGCAGTATTCGTGGTAGTTAGGGATAGCGCGCCCATCGTTCGGCCGTGGAATCCTCCGATGAAACCGATTATGTACGGTTTCCCACCGGAATGCCACTTGGCCATCTTGATTGCGCATTCTACCGCTTCTGCCCCACTATTTCCGAAGAAAACTCGCTTTGCAAAGTTCCCGGGTAACTTTGCGAGCAGTTTTTCACCGTATTCGACCTGAGGAACAGTGTAGTAGTCACAGCTATTGATGTGATCGCAGGTATCCGATTGTCTTTTGATTGCTTCGACAACTTTCTTGTTGGAATGACCGATATTGGCGACGGCAATTCCAGATCCGAAATCTAAGAAGACATTTCCATCAATGTCCTCAATCCAGACTCCTTCAGACCTTACGCCGACAAGCGGTGCAGTTCGAGTTAGAGAAGGAGACGTCAGTTTTTCATCACGCTTGATGATTTCTCTCGCTTTCGGTCCAGGAGGCTCAATTACAATCTTCGGTTTTGTGTGGCCTTCCATCTGGCTCAGCCGGCGTCGAAATGTGAGGTCGACGATTTATTAAGCGTAGGCACATATTTCGAAACGAGGAAAGCATCGTTCCGAATCTGTCAGAAACGATTCGATACCGGGTGATAACGTCACGCAACTTGGCGGGACAACGAGCAATGAGTCCGCTATATTGAACAATGTCAACTCATGATCGTCGCTGCGTCTATGCCTAACTTGAAACAGGTATCGCAGAGGTTCTTCCAGGATTTTTCGTCTATGGGGATTCCCTCTTTTCTTCTCTTGATCATCGTCCTATGTTCTCTTTCGCCGGGGAGAAGCACTTCCTGAACCCCGGCTCGTCGTGGTGATGATTTGATCTCTTCGATTAATCGGTCAACTTCCGCTTTGAACTCTTCGACGGGTACGAAAGCCTCCACGTCGATGGCCGTCATCAGCACTCCTTGTCCCTTTGCTCTCGACCCGGTTCCTGAGAGATTCAATGCTCCCCCCAGCACATCTATCGCCACATTGATTCCCCAGCCCTTGTAAGTGCCGAACGGCATCAACGCGTACGGTGATGATGGTTTCTCAAGTAAATCATCAATGTTTCCCATATTCAGGTCACCTGGTTTCAGCGCGTTTCCTCTTCTGTCGATCAGCCAGTCCTCAGGGATTGGTTTACCTTCCAAGAGTAGTGACTTCACGTGTCCCACGGCAGCTATGGTGGTAGCGAAATCCGAGACTATTGGGTAACCCTTGCCGGCCGGGATCGCGATGCTCATTGGATTCGTGCCGGTCACGGGCGCGGTACCACCCCAAGGTGCACAAACTGGGCCTTCGCGAGCCAATGCAATCCCTATCATATCATTTTCTTGCGCCATCATCGAAAAATAGAAAAGGTTGGTAATCCATTCGCCGTTGACAACGCTACAAGACGCGGTGCCAACTTTTCTGGCTTTTTCTATTGCGATTTCCATAGCCCTCTTCGCTGAAACAGGGCCCCACGCACCCCCGGCATCAAGCAACGCGGTGGCCGGCATCTCCTTCAACAATTTCATCTCCGACTTCTTTCGCCTCTCCGTGAAGCGAGGCAGAGCCCGGACGCCATGAGAGTCAATCCCTCTCAGGCTACCTGTAACTAGGATATCTGTGATGGTTCGCGCGTCTTCCGAAGAAGCTCCGGAAGACTCAACCATTTGAATCCCGAGTTTTCTCCATCTCTCCTCCGCGTAGATTGACATGAAGATCACTTATGCCAGTTCTTCACTGGTTAGTTCTTATTCTTATCTTCTTGTTGATCTGCGACGAAGTCATGAGGGGGTAGGGCAGAACTGGTGAGTGGTTCGCCCTTGATCATTTGTAAAACCAGACGTCCTAACCACCGCCAAAGGAATTACCGGGGCCTACGTGATGTCGTGGCCCAACTGCCTGATAGTTGCTCCCCCCTTTGATAGTTACGCCAGAGGAGATAGACCAAGGTGTCGCTGCCCTTGACAAAGGGCTCGTAGCGGCAGACAAAGAAGTCGCCTGATCAACAAGAGGATTTGATGTCGAACACAAATGACCTAAACCACTAGATCTGTCTCGTCTTTTGGAGGGGTAGTCAGGGGCACGTCCATAGCCTTTACGTTCAACCCTTCCTGATGGGCCCTTAACTTGAGGTTCCATTGTTAGATATTGGCCGATCAAAATCATAATACCTCGCCTACAGTACTCCGCAAATCGGATCAGCACATGAACATTAGCCATCTTAAATGCTCACTCTGCGGCGCTGCATACGCGGTCGAGCAAGTTCGATATGTTTGCCCAAAGCACTTGGACAGTGGACTATTGGATGTGATTTATGATTATGAGAAGATCAAATCCCATCTCACGCCAGCCGATATTCTGAGTTCCCATGATTTCTCTATCTGGAGATACTGGGATCTCTTGCCGATAGAAAATCGCTCGTCTGTTCCGCCGCTTCGTGTTGGATGGACACCGCTCTACGATGCAAAGCAGCTTGGCGGTACTTTAGGGCTCAGAAGTCTTTGGTTGAAAGACGATGGTCTAAACCCGACGGGCTCACTCAAAGACCGTGCTAGCACAGTGGTTGTTGCTAAGGCGAAGGAACTTGGAGTAAATGTTGTCACTGCCGCTAGTAGCGGCAATGCTGGAGCGGCACTGGCGGGAATGGCCGCGAGCGCACACATGCCTGCGGTGGTTTTTGTTCCATACACTGCTCCGGAGGCTAAGGTCGCGCAGCTGCTAATCTATGGCGCTCAAGTTTTCTTGGTCAAAGGAACTTATGATCAAGCCTTTGAGCTATCTCTCGCTTCATCGAAGGAATTTGGTTGGTATTCTAGAAATACAGGGTACAACCCGTTCACGGCTGAAGGCAAGAAGACTGCAGCACTTGAAGTGTGCGAACAACTAACACATCTACAGCCGGCCTCTGACCGCAAGATGTGGAGTGTTCCGGACCGAATCTTCGTTGCTGTAGGAGATGGCAACATTATAACCGGAATCTGGAAGGGGCTTCGAGACTTGAAAGCGCTTGGTTGGATTGAGAAAATGCCCAAACTCATGGGTGTCCAAGCAGAAGGAGCCGCAGCCTGCTATAACGCTTGGAAAGTCGGGACCGATATCATTACCCCCGTGGACGCCCATACGATCTCAGATTCTATTTGCGTCGGGCTCCCTCGCGATGGTACTCGAGCAGTTCGAGCCGTTCGTGAGACCGACGGCGCTTACGTAACAGTCTCAGATGATGAAGTACTCGCCGCGATGCGCCAACTTGCCCGTGAGGAGGGTGTTTTCGCGGAACCCGCCGGCGCGACCGGCTATGCCGGGTTAGTTAAGGCGGTCCGCGAGGACTTGGTTGAACCAGGCGAACGGATCATAGTCGTCGTCACTGGGAATGGTCTCAAGGACATCTCTTCAGCTATGAAGGCGACTGGAAAAGCCCCGCTGATCGAGCCGACTCTAGATGCCGTCCGACGAGAGAGGACTAAACCCATGCTTTGACAGAGTTACTTTCGTTTCTTGCCCATAGTCAACGCTAACACGGCCATCTTGGCGTGCATGCCGTTTTCTGCTTGAGGGTATATGACTGAGTGAGGTCCGTCTAGAACTTCGTTTGTGGCCTCTTCGCCTCTGAGGACGGGCAGGACGTGGGTTATTATGGCCTTTCTATCCATCGTGTTGAGAAGTTCTGTATCCAGCATCCAATCGCGATATTTCTCATGCAGTTCTATCTCTCGATCTTTTCCGAACTTGCTGGCCCCGATTGAGAGCAATTCGTTGGACGCCCAGTTTCTTGGGAAGACTGCGTGCGCACCAGCAAGCGCTGACTTGAGGTCACCGGTTTCGGTGAATTCCGCGCCGGAGGCTTTGGCGTTCGTCTTTGCTTGTTCGACTATCTTCGGGTCGATTTCGAATCCAGGCGGATGAGCGAGCACGACATCCATGCCAAATCTGGGCAGGATCAACGCTTCCTCTTGGATGCTGCATCGGCCTCGAAAGCTCTTGGCGTAGGCCCACATTATGACGTACTTCTTGTTTCTCACTCTGCCAAGGTATTCTTGTGTAGTCATCAGGTCGGCAAGGCCTTGAGTCGGATGGTACGTGCAGCAGGCCATGTTGATTACAGGAATGTTGGCATATCGCGCATATTCCCTAACCACGGATATTCCCGCGCCGTAAACATAGTCAATTGCCGAGTCCAAGATGCGCACGCCGAGGCCGTGGCCATACATTTCATACATCTTGGCTACGTCCTTCGCCGCTTCCCCGGATCCCAGGCGTGTTGTCGATACATCGATATACTCTCCATGCCCGCCGAGGTAGGTCATCCCGGCCTCGAAAGCTGCCCTAGTCCTCGTAGATGGCGCGTAGAACAACATGAAGAAAGTCTTGTTCGCTAAGTAGTGAGGAACTCGGCCACGATGATACTTGGATTTGAGGTCCCATGCGAGCTTGAGCGTCGCCTCAAGCTCTTCCATAGACCAATCTTGCGTAGTAATCAGGTCTCGTCCAGCTAAATCCACTTTCGCCACATTAGTTGCCTCGCGAGTTATGATTGAAAACGGTCTGCTACGTATCCAGCTAGATAGGACTTACTATGTGACGCCATCACTAAGATTGATATCACACCGATTCCATCGCTTCTGTTGTCCTTGGTCTGGAAAATGGCTGGCAATCTCATCGTCATAGCGCTGGGAGGAAACGCCCTACTACAACGAGGGCAAAAGGGAACGTTTGAAGAACAATACGCGAACGTCAAGAAGACCTGTGCGAATATCGCAGATTTGATAGAGCGAGGTTACAAGGTTGTACTGACGCATGGAAATGGCCCTCAAGTTGGCGCGACCATGCTGAGGCATGAGGCCGCTAAGAACATCGTCCCACCCTTCCCACTCGACGCTTGTGGCGCGGAAACGCAAGGGTTCATCGGTTACATGATGCAACAAGCCCTGAGAAACGAACTTAAGGCTAGAGGGGTCGATAAGTTCGTTGTCAGTATGGTTACAAGAGTGATTGTAGACAAGCATGATACTGCGTTCCAA
Source organism: uncultured Candidatus Bathyarchaeia archaeon (assembly GCA_964533505.1). GTDB lineage: Archaea > Thermoproteota > Bathyarchaeia > 40CM-2-53-6 > 40CM-2-53-6 > FEN-987. The sequence continues at coordinate 80,131 of CAZHKA010000017.1, forward strand.
CACCCAACCAAACCCATCGGACCATTTTACTCCAAAGAGGAAGCTGACAAGATAAAGGAGCAGAAGCCGGAACTAGTCATCAAGGAGGATGCAGGCCGAGGATACCGGCGAGTCGTCCCATCACCAGATCCAAAGATAATCGCTGAACGCTATGCAATAAGAGCTCTTGTAGACGCTGGGTTCGTTGTTGTCGCATGCGGAGGAGGAGGGATACCAATAATCGAGCAAAATGGTGAGGCGCTGGGAGTTGAAGCCGTCATCGACAAGGATCTCGGTGGACAGAGGCTCGCCACCTTGATCGGAGCTCACATTTTTGTAATCTTGACCGATGTGGAAGGCGCCTACATAGACTACGGTAAGCCGAATCAGCAACTAATCAGAGAAATTACCTCTGGTAAACTCAGGAATTACGCAAAGGAGGGGCAGTTCAAGGAAGGAAGCATGGCGCCAAAAGTCGAGGCGGCGATAAGATTCGTAGAAAGCGGCGGGGAACGTGCAATAATCACCTCCTTAGGCAATCTGATTGAGGGTCTAGACAACAAGACTGGGACGCAGGTTATAGTGCCAAAAGTTTAAGTCGAATTGAGGAATCGGTTGGTTCGAGGTAATACTGATGCCTTCATTCGTAGGCTTATGGTCGGGAAAAGACTTCCTAAACACGAACGACTTCTCACAACAGGAAATCAAGAAGATTCTAGATGCAGCGGACTCTCTGAGACGCCTCTTCCACGCGCATAAGAAACACGAATACTTACCTGGAAAGACACTCTTCATGATGTTCTACAACCGATCCCTTAGGACAAGAAACTCCTTCGAGGCAGGTATGTATCAGCTCGGCGGGCACGCGCACTTCCTGAGCCCACAAGATGTGTACACCCCCGCGTTGCCGGAAGACATGGTCCCATACCAAACGGAAGCAATCTCTGATGTTGCACGAGTGCTAAGTAGGTATGGAGACGCAATCGCAATACGAATCTACGGTGATGCAGCGAAGTGGGACATTGGACGAGGTCATAAGATAATCCTGGAATTCGCGAAACATGCAACCATTCCGGTTCTCAACATGGAAGACGACGTTCACCACCCCTTCCAATCGCTTGCAGACGTACAGGCCATGAGAGCAGCTGTTCCGAAGCTCGCCGGAAAGAAGCTGGTCGTATCCTACGCCTACTCGGGCGGCCTCAAACCCCTAGCCGTCCCTCAGAATACGGCGCTCATAGGAACACAAATGGGAATGGAAGTAGTTCTAGCCCATCCCCCTGGCTTCGAACTGGAAGACTCGATACTGGAAGCGTGCAAAATGAATACGGACAAATACGGCGGCAGTTTCCGGATAGTTAACGATATGAAAGAAGGTTTTGAAGGAGCAGACTTCGTGTACCCGAAGGCATGGTCGCCTAAGAGTTACTTCCCGCCGCATAACGCCGCCTTGGACAAGGCTGGAGCCACAGCGTACCAGGGCGAATACAAGGACTGGAAATGCACACAAGAGATGATGGATCTCACTAACAAAGCCAAATACCTGCACTGTGGCCCTGCCGACCGCGGGCAAGAGGTAACGGACGACGTAATCGATAACAAGAACTACTCGCTGTACTTCGAAGAAGCGGAGGACCGACTACATGTGCAGAAGGCCGTCATGGCGATGGTGATGGCCGGACGTGCTTCAAAGCGAAAAGAAAAGTGACCAATATCAGAGATCCCAGGGTTCTGGATGAGCAAACCTCCTTCAGAACCCATCATTCTTGCGAATTGGGGGAGGCGCTTCATCGCCTGGTTCATAGATTATCTTTTCATAAACGTCATGCTGGCTTACGTTGGGCTAGAGAACTTCGAAACTAGGATCCTCCCCGCTTTTCTGTTGCCGCAGCTACCAGGCTCCAATATATCGCTCTGGTCGCCCCTCTCGATACTGATTTTCTTTCTCTATTGGACACTCTCCGAGTGGTATTTCGGACGGTCAATAGGGCAGCTCCTTCTCAGCCTGCGCCTTACTGACTTGAGCGGAAACGGTGTTAGTCTTGCTGCATCCGCAATTCAAAGCATTGGAAAATCGATAGTTTTTCCGGTTCTTCCAGTCGACTGTTTGATCGGATGGGCCTATCCGCCATGCCGGAAAACTAGGCAGAGGTTCTTCAACAAACTATCCAACACGTTGGTAGTATACGTAGGCCAACCAAAGCAAACGATCAAACAAGATGACTACGACAAAGAAGCATAGTTTTTTGGCGAATGAAAACTTGAACGGTCTGATATCTCGTTGAATATGTCAAGGGTTCAGCTTATAATTCATCCAAATGGTCCAAGCCTCGAAACACAATGCCAGAATACGACGTGGTCATAATCGGTTCAGGCCCGGCAGGGCTTACGGCCGCAATTTATGCGGGGCGAGCTTTGGTAAAGACATTGGTTGTGGGCGGAAGAACCACGGGCGGACAACTCATGCTAACAAGCGATGTTGAGAACTTCCCCGGCTTCGCGGACGCTGTTCAGGGTCCTGCACTCATGACGGAGATGAGGAAACAAGCCGAGAGATTCTGTGTGGAGATAACTGATGAGGACGTGGAGTCCGTAGATTTCTCTAGTATGCCGCTTAAGGTGAAAGTTGGCAATCAAGTTCACACCGCAAAATCAGTCATAATCGCTACTGGTTCTTCCGCGAAGTGGTTGGGATTGCCGTCGGAAACAAATCTCCGCGGGAAGGGCGTTTCAGGCTGCGCTACATGTGACGGATACTTCTTTCGAGGAAAGCGCGTCGTTGTTGTAGGCGGAGGGGATACAGCTATTGAGGAGGCGCTCTTCCTGACAAAATACGCGACAGAAGTTATCGTTGTTCATCGCCGGGAAGAGCTACGTGCAAGCAAGATTATGCAAAGGCGAGCATTATCCAACGACAAGATCAGATTCGTCTGGAACTCAATCGTCGAAGAGGTCCTCGGTGAGAACCATGTTGAAGGTGTGAAGGTGAAGGATGTCAAGACAGGTAAACCTACGATAACCGCATGCGACGGTCTCTTTGTAGCCATCGGACATCAACCAAACACCGGAATATTCGAGAGGCAGATTGCATTAGATGAGAAAGGATATGTTCTCTCTCAAGGCACGAAGACGTCTGTGGATGGTGTATTTGTCGCGGGGGACGTGCACGATTACAAATATAGACAAGCCGTTACGGCTGCAGGTGAGGGATGCAGAGCGGCTATGGATGCACTAGCCTACCTAGAAGAGCAGAAAGAAGTAACCGTCTCACCACAAGAGAGCTAGCCTCGATTGATGACGGTCGCATAATGAATCGTCACGAAAGAGTTTGCGTGTGACTACGAACTGAATGCTATTGTTAGATGGTCGAATGGAGTGGCCATTCGATCAGGTGAAACTAGACTATTATTCGATCCGCTAGAAAGCGATCCGATGATATCGGATCTCTTCATTAGCCATGCCCATTTCGACCATTCAAAGGGATTTCAATTCCCAATTCAAAAGAAACATTCCACAAAGGAAACTAGAGAACTCTACGAAATCGACACGGGCCACAAGACAGGAAATTGGGAACAAATCCGTGTCGGCCGTCGCGTGCAGGTGGGGAGCGTCGAAGTTGAGGCGCACGACGCGGGGCACGTCTTGGGCTCTGTTCAATATGAGATCATAACCCATAACGAAAACTTGGTTTATGCAAGTCACCTGAATTTCGCTGACACGCTAATCTCCAAGGCGGCGGAGGTTGCTCCCTGCGATACGTTAATCCTAGAGGCATCGTTCCCGGCGGCCTCACAAAGGCTCCCACCGCGCGAATCGGTCACTTCGGCTATCGTAAAGTGGACCTTAAAATGTATTGGGGAACGAAGAGTTCCAACCCTCGCAGTCGACCCCATCGGGACCGCCCAAGAGTTGGTTAGAGTATTCAACACATGGACAGAGCTTACAGTTGTAGTTCATCCGAAAATTGCTAGGATCAATCAAGTATACTGGAATAATGGCGTCGGGTTGCGGTACGTAGACGCAGGGACCGAGGAGGCACAGACTTTCATAGAGGAAGGAAAGTGTGTGGTGATAATTCCGCGGCGGTTCACTGTTACTCAGTACGGAGAATTTCGCGTCGCCTATATAACGGGTTGGCCTACTCAGGCTGAGAAAGCCTCAGGAGATGTTTTTGCCTTAAGCGAGCAGGCCGACTTGGAACAGCTACTGATGTTTGTGAAAGAGGCAAGGCCTAAGGCCGTATTCACTTTTCGAGGTAGAGGAAGCAAAATACTGGCCGAACTCCTATCCAAACGACTCGGTATTCTTGGACATGTACTTTCAGCCGAGAATGGGCGTGCGAAGCCGGTCAGCATGCCCATTGACGAAGAGAAGCTTGCAACTTGCGAGGACTACATTCTCAAGCTCGTTCAAGTGCCTGACCTCACCTACGACAAGCGAGAATTGATTGCTCGAGCCCTCAATGAGGGCTTCAAACTTCAACAGATTGAGGAAGCGCTCAATCGACTGGAGAAAAGAAATGCGTTGAGGTTCTCCCAAATGACCGAAGGGTACTCTTTGCCTTGAGGGAAACTGCGTCTAAGGAAAATTCAGAGCCCTAAGCCTCTAAACAAGAATTTCTTTTGGCAGTAGGGGCACGATGGGCTTTGTCGAGCGATCGTTTGACCACAGTAGCCACATCTAATGTACGCTGAAGCAGCCTGCAAAATTCTTCATCCCACACAAGCGCTTCGGCTATTCTATTTGACATTTAATCTCTATACTTGCAAAAGTACGTCTAAGTCGAGCCCACAGAATTACAGGGTCCAAGCAAACAAAGAGACGCTGTGTGGAAAGCCTGAAATCACCTACGAAAGTACCCCTGCGCATACTGGGCTAGTAATGACGCAGATCGAGAACAACGAAGCTGATTATGCGAAACGTACGCCACTCTCAAATGCAATTTTCGCAAAGGCGAGGCAGTTTCAGCCCGCCGGCGTTTCCTACAGCATGCGGTACTTCCGCCCATACCCTTTCTTCGTAAGAAAGGCCCGCGGAGCCAAGGTCATCGATATCGATGGGAACGAGTACACAGACTACTGGTTAACCCACTTCGCGATGATACTTGGCCACGCCCATCCATCAGTTCTTCAGGCCATCAAATCCCAAGCCGAGAATGGCTGGCATTTCGGATTCGAACATGAATTAGAGATTGCACATGCCGAAACAATCAGTAGACATGTGCCGAGTGCTGAGATGGTTCGCTACACAAGCTCCGGAAGTGAAGCTAATCTCTTCGCGGTCCGCTTGGCCAGAACATTCAGGGGACGAAATCGAATCGCGAAACTCGAAGGTTGTTGGCACGGAGCATACGACCCAATACACATAGCCGTACGCCCACCATTCGACAGACTGCCCTCGGGCGGAATCACACGAGGATCACGCGAGGATACCGTGGTCGCCCCATTTAACGACCTTGAAGGTTTTCTTGAACGCACTAAAGACGAAAAATTGGCAGCGGTCATCGTCGAACCCGTTCTAGGCGCCCTTGGAATGATTCCGGCCGACAGAGTTTTCCTTCAAGGGCTCAGGGAATATTGCGACCGCACCGGAGCCTTACTCATTTTCGATGAAGTAATCACCGGCTTCAGGATAGGTTTGAGTGGCGCGCAGGGATATTTCAACGTGAAACCAGATGTTACGGTGTTGGGAAAGATCATAGGCGGAGGCCTTCCAATAGGAGCCGTGTGCGGCCTACGTGAAATTATGGAGAGAATGGACCACACTAAATACAATGGTCCGGAGTACGCTTATCACGGCGGCACGTTCGCAGGCAACGCCTTAACCCTCTCAGCAGGCCTAGCAACAATCGACGTACTCGAACACTCCCCGGTCTATGAATACATAGACAAACTCGGAGAAAAGGCACGGAGTGAACTCAATGAAATTTTTCGGAACAACGGATTCCCAGCGCAGACGACTGGAATAGGGTCGGTCATAGGTATCCACACAACTTCGAAGGCACCGATCAAAGACGCCAGAACCCTAGCAGAGGCTGACCCAGATAAATCGAAGGGAATCTTCTATCAACTTCTAAAGGACGGCATAGTAATGCTCGCTCCCGAAATGCAACGTGGCGCACTCAGCTATGCACACACGGAATCCGACATTCAAGAACTAGTTACATCGGTTGAACGATTCGTGAAGAGCACGAAGTAGAGGGCGTTCTCAGCGCATCGACTAGAAAGTCTTGAGCATGACTGATCTGTCTTCGCCTTGTATGCTCAGCCGCGGAGATAATGGCGGCATGTCCACCATAGTTCTTAACCCCGGCTGCAGGACCTTCAACCTTGGTAACGCATTCACTATGACTGCTGGGGTCGCTACGTCACCATGTACTCCGCCGCGAATTGTCATGTCGACAGGAGGGCATCCATCGATGAGAATGGAGTCATGCGGGTTCGGGGCCTTTATGTACATACGGAGATCGAGCACAACCAACTCATGTCCGGCCAAGATGCCCTTTGCCACCTGGCGCACGCCCGCCACGGCACCTGCCTGAACCGCGATCCGGTCGCTAGCCACCTGCTTCTCAGCGATAACCGGAGTAATCCGTTCTTGGATCTCGCCAACCTTCCAACCCATAGCCAGGGAGATGAGGCCAACAGATTCCGGGAGGCCGACATGCTTTATCGCACCTTCGGTGACTCTCTTCTCAAAATCAAACACCGACAATCCCGCTCCAGTCTTCTTCTGAAGTTGCAGTCTCCGATTTGATGAATCGACAATTCGCTCGGCTCGTATGGAGTTAACTTGCTGACATACGCCAGAAAGCACCACGGCTAAAGTGTCTAGCAGAAATCCAGGGTTTATCCCTGTCCCAAGCACAACAGCTCCGTGCTTTTGTGCGTGTACATCCAACTCTTTCGCGAGTTCAGGATACTTCGCAAATGGGTAGGTAAGTTCCTCTGCGGTTGATACGATACTGACACCATTGTCAAGGATTTCCAGCAATTGAGGTTGGACTGTCCTCATGAAGGAAGAGGTAGCGTGGGAGACGACGTCAGGGGCTGTACTCTTCAACACATCTTCGCCTTTGTCACTGACACGCACACCTGTGATGCGAGGGGAAGCTAATAGCTCGCCAACATCCTTGCCTACTTTGGCTCGGTCAATGTCAACGGCTCCCACCAATCGCACCCAGGGCCTGGTCAGGAGAAATTCAACTATGCCCAATCCAATGGGACCTAAACCATATTGAACCATTTTGATCTTATCCAATACTCACGGTGTCTCCGAATGTTTCCGACTGAACCACCTACGTAAAAAGCAATGTAATCAAACTGCGAAAACGCGCAAAAGCCATTTTAGCCTAAGCCAATCGGTCCATTGCAGGTTCCGGATTTGACCGAACCGCATCGCATAACGTATGATCTTCTGCCCCCACTGACGTACCTGTTCATGTACGCGATTCTATCAGGCTTCGCGGTTGTATTCCTTTACGGCGTGTATAGACGCGCCCGCCTTTACGTCAGGGGATCATCGCCTCCTGCGTTAGATCATCTCCAACAGCGCATCGCAAGAACCGTCAAGAATGTTTTTGCGCAGAGGAAAGTCGTGAAGAAACCGTATCCGGGCCTGATGCACATACTCATTTACAGCGGGATAATTGTGCTGTTCATAGGAACCACCCTCGTGATGATTGACAGCGATGTATGGGTGCCCCTATTCCACAGGCAAATTCTTGTCGGTTACTTCTACCTAACCTTCGAATCTTTTCTGGACGCTTTTGGGCTTGTTGCAATTGCGGGGCTTGCCGCAGCAATCTTCAGGCGCCTGTTTCTCAAACCTTCGAACCTGCCAACATCCAACGACGACGTTTTCATCTTCTCAATACTCATCGTGATTTTGTCGACCGGATACTTACTGGAAGGAATCCGGCTGGCAGTTGATAAACCACCTTGGGCGCCTTGGTCGTTTGTAGGGTATCACGTCGCACTCTTCTTGGAGGCACGCGGCGTGGTTGCGCCGTCTTTGGTTCGCTTCTACGATGCTTTATGGTGGTTTCACGCCATCCTAGCCTTCACGGCAGTAGCAAGCATACCGTACACGAAACTCTTTCATATACTCACATCCCCATTGAACGCGCTCTTCCTTCACCTGCGTCCCAAAGGCCAGCTTAGCACACCTTTCGACCTGAAGCAACTATTGGCCTCCGGCAACTTCGACGTGAGGGTCGGCGCGTCGGCGATCACAGACTTCTCTTGGCAACAGAGACTGTCTTTCGATTCCTGCACCCAGTGCGGTCGATGCACTAATGCATGTCCCGCCACTGCTGCGGGCACTCTCCTCTCCCCAATGCATCTGATACTCAAGCTGCGCGACCAAATGGTGACCCAGAGTAGGCTGGATGGTGGAAGCCCGGTAATTGCAGATGTTGTGAACCCTGAAGAACTCTGGGCATGCACAACCTGTAGAGCCTGCGTAAACGAATGCCCGGTTCTAATTGATCACGTAGACGCAATAGTCGACATGAGACGACACTTGGTTGGAGAAGGAAAATTCGATAGAGCCAAAAGGGATTTCCTGACTAACCTCAATAACTCCTCCAATCCCTACGGGCTTCCGCAAGCGGATCGAATGAAGTGGGCGGACGGATTAGATGTAAAGACGCCCAAGGAGCAACCTGAATTCGACATACTATACTGGGTAGGCTGCTCGGGTTCATACGACCCACGAAACCAAAGAGTCTCGCGAGCCGTCGTGAAGATTCTCCAAGCCGCACACGTTAACTTCGTTGTGCTTGGAACCGAAGAGAAATGTAACTGCGAAACCGCGAGACGACTGGGTGAAGAAGGACGCTACCAACAGAGCGCCCTAGAATTGATTGAGACTTTCAAGAAGTACGGCGTAAAAGAGATCATAACGCAATGCCCTCACTGTTTCAACACCTTCAAGAACGAGTACCCTGAGTTCGGCGCAACCGCACACGTGACCCACCATTCCCAATTCATCCAACAGCTCATCGACACTGGAAGGATAAAGTTGACACCAGGAGCCAAAAGAGCGCTAACACTTCACGACCCATGCTACCTTGCCCGATACAACAATGTCATCGACCCACCAAGGCGAGTACTGTCATCATTGGGAAACGTAACGGTGGAGGAGATGAAACGCTCCCGCGAGAACAGTTTCTGCTGTGGCGCCGGCGGAGCGAACTTCTGGTACAAGGTCGACCAGAAGAGAAAGATAAGCGCGATTCGCTTCGAAGAGGCTCGAGACACTCAAGCAAGTGTATTAGCAACGGCTTGCCCGTTCTGCACATCAATGCTCGAAGATGCTTCCGTTGCAGCAGACGCAAAGGAGAACGTTCAGATTCTTGACATCGCTGAACTCGTCGCAGCCCAACTCTGAATTTTCACAACATATTAATTCCATTTGTAGTCAGGAATGACGCCGTGAAGTAAGATGGTCAAAATCATTGTTCTCGTGAAACAAGTGTTTCAAACAGCGGACTTGAAAGTGGACCGAAGCACCAAGACGCTTGTCACACAGGGTGTCCCTCGAGTCATCAGCGAGACTGACAAGAATGCGATTGAAGAGGCTGTAAGAATTAAAGAGAAGCACGGCGGCAAAATTTCCGCAGTCAGCCTAGGCCCACCCGAGGCGAAGGAAGCGTTGAGAGAAGCGCTCGCTATGGGTGTGGACGAAGCCTATCTCCTCACAGACCCTCTATTCGACGGCTCAGACGCCCACGCGTCCGCAAACATCCTAGCGGCCGCGATTACAAAGATACTCGAATATGATCTCATTCTATGCGGCGCATATTCGGAGGACCAATATGCGTTCCAAGTGGGGCCCCGTCTGGCGGAGATATGCAATCTACCCCAGATTACCTTCACGGCTAAACTAACATTGAGCGGAGATCGGGTAGTCGCCGAGAGGGACCTTGAGAACGAACGCCAAGTTGTGGAAGCCAAGCTTCCATGTTTAGTGACCGTTGTCAGGGAGATCAATGAACCTCGCCTTCCGACGCTGATGGCGATTATGGGTGCTTCCAAGAAGCCCACGCACACATGGAACGCTGCTGACTTGAGCTTAGAACCAGGGGAAGTCGGATTCGACGGCTCATTGATAGAAGTGCTGAGAAGCACGGTCTCAGCCGGTGAACGAAAGCGAGTCACCCTGCAGGGCGAACCCAAAGACATTGCACCGAAGATAATCAAGTCACTAGTCGAGGAAGGAGTGCTGGCTGTATCTTGAGCGCTACCACGGAACATAAAGGCGTCTGGGTCTTCTCCGAATCTACCCCTATTATGGTCGAATTGCTGGGCAAGGGCAGAAAATTCGCAGACGAACTAAGCACGGAACTAGTTTCAATCACAACAGAAGAAAATGTTGCCCAAAACCTCATTCAACAGGGAGCCGACAAAGTTCTAGTAATTTCGCAACCAGAACTAAATCAATTTCAAGTAGATACCTACACCGACGCTTTCGAGAGCCTAATCACTGAACAAAAACCCGACATTCTTTTGATTGGAGCCACACGCAACGGCCTAGAATTCGCGCCGCGACTAGCCGAGAGACTCAAAACAGGTTGCGTCACTGAGGCGACCCGCCTAGAACTAGATGCCGATAAGAAAACTCTCCTTATGGATCGAGTGACCTGCGGCGGGAATCTTACAGAGACTCATATCTCCAAAGCGAAACCCCAAATCGCGACCGTGGCAAAGGGCCTCTCGTCACCCATACCCGCGGACGGCTCGAGAAAAGGGGAAATCGTGAAACCCGGAGTGAAGTTCAAACCACCTAACACGAGACTCGTTGAGAAGAAACCAAAATCCGGGAAGGGCGTCAAACTGACCGATGCAACGGTCATCGTATCTTTCGGCCGAGGCGTAAGAAAGAAGGAAGATATCGCCATGGTTGAGCGGTTAGTGCAGGCCGTAGGCGGAGTAATGGGCTGTTCCAGGCCGATCGCGGAAGACTTGCATTGGTTGCCTGAAGATCAATACGTTGGCCTATCGGGCCAGAAAGTCAACCCGAAGCTATATCTCGCATTGGGCATATCAGGGCAGATTCAGCACCTAACCGGTATTAGAAATAGCAGAATAATAGTTGCCGTGAACAACGATCCCAAAGCGCCGATTTTTGAGTTCAGTGACTACAACATCGTGGCAGATCTTTATCAGATGGTCCCGGCGCTGACAGACACTCTAAGACAACTTCGGAAAACCTAGCGAACTCTGAAAAGCGTAACCGTTTGCAGCAAAAATGTGTAACGGCTCGCATGTGAGTAAGGACTAGTCCGTTAACTTCCAACGAGCGACGGTACAGAAAGAATGGAGGCCGACAAAAGGGTGATGAATAGCCTTGGGTCGCGCGCAAGCCCAAGCAAAGTTCTTCCTTGAAAGTCGATGTCTGAACTTCTGTTAAGGATCTGGTCCGCTTTCAGCTCGTTTGCGATGCTGAAAATGTGGTCGAGGTTACGGTCCGGAAGCCTATACATGAGCCTTCGTAGATAGGACATGGCTCTGAGGTCGAACCCAATTAGTCGGCGCCAAGTTCTTTCATACTCTGCGAGTCGTTCAGCTGAGAAATCTCCCGTACTTATCGCACTCGCAGCGGTCTCTCCGGCAATTCGGCCACACGCCAATCCGAATACGATGCCTCCGCCTGTCGTAGGTTTAACCTGTGAAGCGGCATCGCCGACGGCCATGATGTTGTCGGCATAAGTTCGGTTCACCGCGCCGCCGACTGGTATTGGGTGGAATGTTGGCGGTGTCAGGTTTTTCGCATGCCTTAGTTTAGCAGAGACTGTGGGATGTTTGTGTATGAATTGATCGAAGCATTGACGCACATTAGCGCGAGCGCCTGCAGCGATGCCCACCTTCGCAGTGCCGTCCCTTCGAGGGATTATCCAACCGAAGAAGCCTGGCGCAAACTTCTGGCCAAAATATATCTCAACGAAGCGTGTATCGACGTCCTCGAGGTCATCGACACTAAACTGTGCTGAGTTCACAAGAATTCCACTTCCAAGCCTTCTAAGCCCGGCATATCTCGAAATCGAAGCACTAGAGCCACTAGCGTCGATCAGAATCTTGCAATTGACTTGAGATTCGCGGAGACCGCGGAGACTAAGATTAGCCCAACCGTCGACCGAACGACTGTACCCTAGGACCCTGGAGTTCAAATGAAGTTGGGCGCCCTCTTTTTGGGCTAAAGAAGCTAGGTATTGGTCGAATTCGATCCGGTTCAGAACCCATGTCACGGGTCTGGGACGACGTAGTGTGAGTGTTTTTCCGTCTGGTGACTGTAACACCGCGCCGACGATCTCATTTTCAATTATGTGGTGAGGGATTTTAGGGCTGAATTGCTTGAAAGCTGTGATCCCAACGTGTCCTGAGCAGTGGGATGGTATTCCGACTTTAGCGTGTTCTTCGAATATTGAAACGGATATGCCGGCCCGTGTCAACGCGAGGGCCGCGCTGGCGCCGCTCACACCGCATCCTACTATTGCAACGTCGACCGTGTGGCCGGGCAAGTTTTCACACGTCGAACGAGAGGAGACCGGTGTTTTTTCTACTCTATCGTATGCGACGTTCTTCTGCGATCTCGACGCGACGTTTGCCCTTCATCTGCCTTGAAACTCTAACTAGACCGTTGACTTCCAACTTTAACAGGATTCGGTTTAGTTCGCGGAAGCTTAGGTCTTCCTTACCGTTTCGAAGCTCACGGAGAAGTTCGTCGTCGGTCAATGGGCCTTTTCGCCCAACCATTTCCAGTACGAATAGTTGCAAGGGGAGTGGTCCCCAGACTTTGTCCATCTAATAAGAGCACCACAAAATTGAATCGCTCAAGCCACTGGTGTAGGCACGCTCATCCGTTCTCTCCTGAGTCGTTTCGAGAAGTTCTGATATACGATATCATCTTGGGGTGCTACGCTTGGACTTACTCTCTGCATCGCTCTTTCAAAGTCGCCTCTCGATACTTCAGTTGCATCAATGTTCTCTCGCAGAGCAATGAGGGCAGCCTCGCGGCAGACCGCTTCGATGTCGGCTCCCGAGTAACCTTCAGCCATCTTAGCCAAGGCGCCAAGATCGACATCTCTTGAGAGCGGCATGTCACGCGAATGTAACTTGAATATCTCTGTCAAGGACTCGACGTCAGGGGATGGTACGTAAATTAGTCTGTCAAATCTGCCAGGCCTAAGCACTGCTGGGTCGAGGATATCCGGTCGATTCGTAGCGGCGATCACTAGAACGTTTTGGAGGCTTTCGATTCCATCAATCTCCGTCAAGAGTTGGCTGATTACGCGCTCGCTCGCGCCTGAGTCCGAGAATCCCAACCCGCGCTTGGGCACGATCGCATCTAGTTCATCGAAGAATATTATGGCCGGCGCGGCGGTCCTACCTTTTCTAAATACCTCGCGAATTGCTTTTTCGGATTCGCCGACCCATTTAGAGAATATTTCTGGCCCCTTTATTGAGATAAAGTTGGCTTCACTCTCCGTGGCAACAGCCCGTGCGAGCATTGTTTTTCCGCATCCCGGCGGTCCGTAGAGAAGTATGCCTCTGGGCGGTTTGATGCCCATTTTCTTGAAGACTTCTGGTTTCTTCAGGGGCCATTCTACGGATTCCATGAGTTCCTGCTTCACGTCTTTCAGCCCGCCTACCTCATTCCAGTGAACTTGTGGGACTTCGACGTAGACCTCACGCATGGCTGTCGGGGTGATTTCTCGGTAAGCAGACATGAAATCGTCCATTCGGACGACCATCTTCTCGAGCGTCTCGGGCGGAATTCTCTCTTCCTCGAGATTGATTTCCGGTATGTAGCGTCTCAGCGCTTTCATCGCGGCTTCTCTGCAGAGGGAGGCGATGTCTGCACCCGTGTAGCCGTGTGTGACATCGGACAAACGTTTCAAGTCGTTGTCTTCGGCTAACGGCATGTTCCTGGTATGAATTTGTAGAACCTCGTACCTTCCTGCTTTGTCCGGTACTCCTATTTCGACCTCACGATCGAACCTTCCAGGCCTACGGAGTGCCGGATCGATTGCGTTCGGTCGGTTCGTGGCTCCGATTACTATGATGTTTCCGCGAGATCCCATTCCATCCATGAGTGAGAGAAGTTGTGCAACGACGCGGCGTTCCACCTCGCCCGTTACCTCCTCTCGTTTCGGAGCGATGGCGTCCATTTCGTCGATGAAAATTATGCTGGGTGAGGTTTCTTGGGCTTTCTGGAAGATCTCTCGTAGCCTGGCCTCGGATTCACCGTAAAATTTCGACATGATCTCCGGACCGGAAATCACGTAGAAGTTTGCGTCCGATTCATTCGCCACTGCCTTCGCTAGCAGAGTCTTTCCGCAGCCAGGAGGTCCGTAGAGAAACACGCCCCTTGGCGGTTCGATGCCGAGACGTTGAAACAGTTCCGGATGCCGTAATGGTAGCTCAACCATCTCACGGATTCGCTGAATCTCCTCGTGAAGGCCTCCGATATCTTCGTAGGTTACGATGGGTATGCCTTTCTTCTCTGGAGTGGGCTCGCTGAGCACTTGCACGTGGGCCGTTTCTGTTATCTTAACGGGTCCGTGCGGTCTTGTCCTGGTCACGATGAGTGGCACAGCGCTTCCGAAGATCGACAGAAGCGTCATGTCGCCTTCGATGAAGGGCATGTCCATGAATCGGCGTTTAACAAAGCTCACAAACTCTTCATCGACGCTGAGACGTACGTCGGTGGGTGCGAAGACTATTGCTTGTGCGTCTTTCACATCAGCTTTTCTCACGCTGACGTATTCGTTGAGTGCGACTCCTGCGTTTCGGCGGATGAGGCCGTCCATTCGAATTATCTCCTGTCCCTGGTCTTCCGCGTACGCGGGCCAAGCCACCGCGACCGTCATCTTCTTGCCATGTATCTCGACAAAGTCACCCGCCGTTATTCCTAGCTTCTGCATAGTCTCGTTATCTATGCGAACTTTTCCATGTCCGACATCGCGTTGCCTCGCGTCGGCGACTCGGAGGGATGATTCTCGACTACTCATGGTGAATCACTTTGAGAGAAGCGTACCCCGATGACTTCCTGTCGGCAAAAGGTACTATTAAAGTTCCGTTCGATTGTTCTTAGGCAAGGTTGCATTGCTGTGAATCGTCAAGGCCCTTATTGCCTGAATCCGTCCTCGTATTACGCCCTTGATGTTACCTAGGGTAACATTGTTGCATATAAGCGTTACCGGGAGTAACTATACGCGACCAACTCTGAGAACTTCGATCTGACTCACTTGGTCGACCGAGCGAATCGAGTCCTCAACTTGGTCCATTTGGCCGGCTGCGTCCTGGGGCATCACCACATAGGCTATCAAGGCCACTAAACCGAAGGCAACCGGTTCTTCGTCGAATTTCTGCACCGTCGAACCGGCAGGCAGCGACGACTGGATCCTTGCCTTGAGCGCATTGAGATCGATGTTTGCGTCGCTGGGAAATATTTTGATTGCCGCAAGCACTCGTGCCAAGTCAGTCCAACTCCTACGCGTCAGGGCCCCGTGAAGCCACATTTTACGCATCTATACGGTCGCCCGAACATGCGGCACTTTTCGTCTCGCCATATCATGACTTCGCCGCAATTTGGGCACGGAAACTTAACGGCGCCTTCACCGGGGAGGATCGTGCGCGAACACCAAGTGCAGGTAGGCATACGGATGATTTTTTCAGACACTGTGGTTACGCTCAACTCTCTGCCCCTCGGTAGAGGCCAGAGCCACGTCGATGCAGGTTATAAATTGATTGTTGAGCTTCGTAAACAGAGCCGGCCGTCTGCCGCAACCGACAAATTCAAACAGCGCCTAGAATCAGATGGGGGAGAGCCTCCCACCGCCGCATGGAAGGGGGAGGATTGGAAAATTGGTCAAAATAGATTCGGTATGCGACTTGGACAGGTTCAGGCGTTTCATGATCATGAGCACTTGCCAGTCTTACATCCCCCTCGAGCTAGATAATGATGAAACTATCTACCCTGAGCGCTCTTCGGAGAATGGTACGATGTATGTGGAGGCTGAGGATAAGGAGACCGTCCACCAAGTCCGAGATATCCGGTTCACGCGAGTTTCAAATGTGCTTGGGGTGATTTACAACTCAAAGAGTGGACGTACGCAGCTGAAATGGCGCCACCTAAAAGGGAGGGTTGGTCGGCTTAGCGGTGAAGCGAGTCCTAACACGTTGGTCAATCTGTTCGCTTCCGAGGCTCTCCCGGAATCATATGCTATTGCCGATCGCCATTCTGAATCTGAAACAGAACCAACCGAAGAGCATAGGCCGTCTACCATTCACGAAGCCTTCGCCGACACGTGACACGTTACCGCGCCATTGTGCTTCGCCCATTCGTGGGCGTCTAGAGTTTGCCTCGTGAGAGTCTAAAGGTCTAATCTAGAACCCGCCGCCGGAGGCATTAGTCGGTACTTCCAGTTGCGACTAGAATCGGAAGTTCGAAGACCCAACGTGACGGAAAAGCGCTACGTTCACGGCAAGTGGAGAATCGTTAAGGTATACTGTAAGGGTCAGCTCATTGAGATTGTTGTTAATCGTCGAGAAGATCAGTCGATAGATTGAGGCGCCCCGACAAGTTTTGTAATAGGCCTTATGCCTTCAGGTTCGGAGTGCGGATCTGCTTGGGTGTTGACTTAGCAGATGTCATACCGGAAGAGGTAGTCACTCTCGACAGCCTTTCCGGAAAAACCTTAGCCGTCGACGCTTACAACGCCTTGTATCAGTTCCTTGCGATTATTCGTCAACCCGACGGGACACCCCTCAAGGACAGGCGGGGCAGGGTAACCAGCCACTTAAGCGGGCTATTGTACAGGACGGCGAACTTAGCTGAAAAAGGGATTAGGCTAGCCTTTGTGTTCGACGGGAAACCCCCCGAAATGAAAGCTCTAGAGATTCGAAGGCGGCGAAAAATCAGGGAGGAGGCGAAGGTCCACTACGAAGCAGCCCTAAAGGAAGGTAAACTTGAGGAAGCACGAACGTATGCACAAGCCACTTCATCGTTGAAGAACCAAATGGTCGAGGATTCAAAGACGCTTCTCGACGCGCTTGGCGCAGCGTGGATCCAAGCGCCTTCAGAAGGAGAAGCCCAGGCAGCTTTCGTTGCGGCGCGAGGGGATGTGTGGAGTGTTGCTTCGCAAGACCACGACTCGTTACTCTTCGGAGCACCAAGAATGGTAAAGAACTTGGCAATCACAGGACGAAGAAAACTGCCGCGAAGAAATGCCTACGTCGAAGTTGAACCGAGACTAATTGAACTTGCAAGAGTTCTAGCAGATCTGTCGCTCACCAGAGAACAGCTGATCGATGTGGGAATCCTGATTGGAACCGACTTCAATCCAGGTGGCGTAAAAGGCATCGGCCCCAAAACCGCTGTGAAGTTAATCAACGAATACGGAAGCCTAGAGGCCTTACAAGCGAAAGAGACAACGGTAGAAGGCCTACCCGATGTGGACCGTGTCCGGGAAATCTTCCTCAAACCCGATGTAACGTCAACTTACTCACTGAAATGGTCTACACCCAACGTCGAAAACGTGGTAGAGTTCTTGTGTAGAGAACGCGACTTCTCGGAAGACCGCGTACGGAAGGCGGTCTCCAGAATGTCCGCGAAGACAACCCCGAAAGCGAAGAGCACACTCGAATCTTTCTTTTGATGCAAGTAGAACGCGCACTAAAGCATATTCAGCTCAACTTCTTCGTGACGAAATTGTAATACGCACGCCGATAGGCACCTGTAGATCGAAGCAAACGATGACGAATGAAGGCGTGGCGGTGGGGCATTCTAGCTATGCCAGCCTCGTTTACCTCGCATTGGCACAAAGGCTACTCCCCCAAGGTTCTTGGTAGATGTAGTCTCATCATCATTCTTTTTCACTAGAATCAATTCTTGATAGAACCGCGCACTTCCAATCGGAATGAGCAGCACTCCTCCCGTCTTCAACTGCTGCGTTAGTTCAGAAGGTATTTCCGGGGCGGCACTTGTCACTATGATTACGTCAAACTTCTCTGTCACATCTAGGCCCTCGGAAGCGTCTGCGGCGAGAAAGGTGACACGGTCGGCGTATCCCAGTCGTTCCACGTTTTCTCTTCCCAGTTCAGCTAACTCCTTCACTATCTCAGCAGACCACACGTGACCCCACGACGCCCGGTTCTCATCAGAAGGCGCGACTACTTCGGCATACACACAACTCATGTAGCCACACCCTCCCCCAACTTCCAAAACGCTCTGCCCCAACCTCATGCCGCTGTATTCACAGAAGAGAGCGGTCATGTGCAGCGCACTCGTGGTCTGTCCGTAACCAATTGGTATCGGGGAATCAACATAGGCGTACGACCTTGACTCAGCGGGCAGAAATTCCTCGCGCGGCACCTTCTCCATCGCCCTGACTATGTTTGGGTTCTTCAGCAGCCCCTCTTTGACGAGGTCTCCCACCGCCTCTCTTCTCCAGGCGACGTAGTCTCTCATTTTTGGCCCCAATCATAGACGCGGGACGGGAACAATAAATGTTCAAGAAGTCAAAGTAACTGACCTTCTTCCCGCTTCGAATATGCTGTTGATTGAAGAAATTCAAGCGCACGGCCACCCAAACATTTTGGGCACTCACAGAATGACATTTGAGATTACACGAGATTCTCATTTGTCAAGACGCGGAGATTGCGTCATTGGCGTGGGCGCGAACAAGGGCCCCAACGACTTTTCAGCCGGCTTCAAAGAAGCTTGCAGAAGGGAAGAAGCCAAAATAACTGTGCATCTTAAGGCCGAAGGAATAATCGAAACGATTCAAGGATCCGGGCATCGCAATCTCACTTTCAGTCATCCGAGAGAAATTGTCGGACGAAAGTCATTCTACACGTCGGAAAGAACTGTTATGGTAGGCGCTGACAAGGCCGCCTTTGACCTTGATAGGCGGTTAATGATGGCGTTAAGGTCCCCAAGAACAAGGTTGAACGTCGAATTAATTGTCCAAGTTTAGTTTACCTGACGAATGCGTCGATGGCGATCTGAACTCGGGTTGGAGAAATCTCCCTAACAACACTGCAACCGATGAAGGTCTGGACCGTTCTCCCCTGCGATGATACAAGGGATATGAAATGTCCTTTGACCGCACTCAGATCTGTCCCCCTTTCGGCGAAGCAGTAAAAGTGGATCATGCCTCCCATGCCCTTAAGGATTAGACAGGCAGCGTCTAGGAATCGCTCCGCCTCAGAAGGAAGGTTCATGATCACTCTATCTGCCTTTGCCTGAAGCCTACTCTCCGCCAACACTCGAGCATCTCCGAGCAACGGAATAACGCGATCCGTGACTCCGTTTGCTAGTACGTTTTCTTTCAGATACTTTCCCGCTGACGGGTTAATGTCAAGAGCATAGACTGTTGATTGAGGCTGTTGTTTAGCGATCAGGATCGAGTAAGGGCCGACGCCAGCAAACATGTCTACAACAACATCTCCAGCCTCCGCCATCTTGGCGACTCGGCGACGTTCATTTCCGAGGCGCGGGTTGAAGTATACCGAAGTCACATCGAGACGGTATAAGCAACCAAACTCTCGATGAACGGTCTCCGTTCCACCGGAGCCAGCCAGCACTTGAAGTCCGCGGGTCCGAAACACTCCGGTCACATCACTCGCTTTTTTCAAAACCAGTCGAACGTGCGGGTTGACCAGAAGCACACCTTTTCCAACCACATTCGAGTAGGGTTCTAGCTCAGGTGACAGCTCGACGATTGCGATGTCCCCCACGACATCGAGGGATCGCGGTAACTTAGATAGCAAATTCGAGGGAACTGTACTCTGAACTGCATCTCGCAGATTTCTTGGCCGAGCGAGGACAGGTTCGAATGAGGCTTCCCGAATGCAGAGTTCTCCTAACTCTGTTCTGAGGTTTTTCTCATTCGCCGCGGACGGTGGGCCGACCAGAGGAATGCCAACTAACTCCCCACCCCTCAAGAACCGAAACCCCTCACGTCTCAGTTTCATCCTTCTGAGCATTTGTAGCGCCCTCTGGGCTTCCCGCACCGGTACGAAGATTCCCAGCAATGGCTCGGATCCGTTAGTTTGTCGGCTCATTCTGTTTGGGCCTCGAAGTTGACTGGTCTTCACAGCCTTTCAGAGTTACCGCCCCTAAACGCATGAGCCGTCAAGTTAACAATGCCTGCTTAAGCAACGCTAAATACGTCAAGGATGTTGTAAAAGTTCGGGCGGTTTCTGTATTGGTTGAGTGGAAGCGACGGGAAGAAGTTATCGGCAAAGATGTGATTGATGGGGACGCCAAAAAGTTGGGTGTAACCAAAGACCTCGCTTGGTCGGATGATGGTAGAATGGCTTTGGTTATTGAGACCGACGACGAGGAGTTTTTCCTCTCATTCAACGAAATTGAGCGAATTGGCGATGTCGTGTTCGTAAAGGCCAAATCTGCCCTCGCCGCGGCTCCTTCAGTCATATGCCCTGTCTGCAAGCACAAGAATCTCCCTGAAGCCAAGTTCTGCGCGAAATGCGGTCGGACGCTTGAAGCGAAGGATAGGAAGCGCTCTCAAACAGACTAGATTTCGCCTCCCATGCATGCTAAAAGACGGTGCTTGGATTGCTATCTTTTGTCTTAGGGTAGTATGCTTCCAGCTCGCCACGGGACATGTTTTGCTGTATAATTAGTTGAAAACGCCTTTATTCCGCCCCCCCCACCGGTTCTGAGTGCGATAGATGTCTCTATACACCTCAAACATTACGTCTAGAACCAATCTTGCCTTAGTCGCCATATTCATGGGTTTGATGCTCTTCTCAGCCGTGAGCCCTATCCCAACCGCGGCTGCTACCTCTCCAACTAGCGTACGGACCGAACAGGTAAGTCCCATCCAAACTCTCTCCCTCACAGAGTGGGCGGTCCCTACCACCGCATCACGTCCCTACGGAATCGGAGTCGATACGAATGGAAAGGTCTGGTTTACGGAGAATAACACGAACAAGATCGCCAGGTTCGACCCCGCGAACAACAACTTTACCGAGTGGACGATAACAACGCCTAACAGTAATCCGCATAACGTTTTCGTGAAATTAGTCACTAATGGCACATCGACGGTTACCCAGATTTTCTTCACTGAGTTTGCGTCAAATAAGATTGCTCGGTTTGACACCTCGACAAACACACTAACTGAATGGCCTCTCTCGGCAGGGAGCAACCCGGCTGGGCTCTACGTAGACGAGAATAATGATGTCTGGTTTGCAGAATCCGGCAGAGACATTATCGGTCGCCTCGTACCGAGCACCGGTAACCTGACGGAGTGGATTCTACCCGGCGCTTCTGCATCAGGTTCACCCGTTCTGAAGCCTTGGAGTGTCTTCGTTCAAGTCGTAACGACTCCTTCCTATAGCAATCGTTTTGTCTGGTTCACTGAAATGCTCGGAAACCAGATAGGTAGGATAGAAGTCACCAGCAATCGCCTAACCTTATGGAACTTAGGTTCTTTGGGATTGGGAAGCTACGAACCCACCGACATCACATTAGGAACATTCCAGACCCTCCCAGTTGCTATCTTCACTAATGGGAACAACAAGATTTCGATACTCAACAACGATACCGGCGGAGGTTCTGAATACCAAGACACAGCTTTGCCGACGATTAATGCGGGCCCAATCGGGATAACTTATGATTCACCGCGAAATGCGGCTTGGTTTGCCGAGAACAACGTCGGAAACATCGCCAACCTTAACACCACCGTTCCCCTTGCAGGGCAGCTTTTGACTCCGGCGTATTGCACTATCGCACCGCTCACGGGATCACCGAAGTGCGGTTCCCCCGCGACAATGGTTTCCAATAATATTACAAGCACCGTGAGCAACCCCGCGGCTACTTCAAACCTCGTCAGCCCCGTCGCATCGAGCAATGTAGGTATTCATTCGGGGCCAGTGGATGGAGTAACCGAATACGGCCTCCCGAACGCAGTCGCCAGGCCCACCGATGTGGTCGTCGATTCAGCAGGAAATGTTTGGTTCACCGAGAATAACGTTACCGTCAATAGAATCGGACGATTAAGTATTCCATACCTGTTTCAGATCTCAGCATCTCCAGCGACACAAAGCATAACCCCGGGACAAACCGCGACCTATTCTCTCAATGTCACCCTCACGAGCGGTAGCCCTCAAACCGTCCAGCTGAGTCTGCTCAACGTGCCCTCAGGGGTTACGCCAGTCTTCAGCCCCCAGTCACAGAGTCCGCCATTTCATGCGACCCTAACGTTGTCAACAACGAATTCAACTCCGACCGGCGACTTCCCGATGACTGTTCAAGCAGTAAGCGGAGGGGAAACCGTGACCACATCAATAATCCTTGACATTGCAACGGTAAAACTCCCTCCACCCCCTGCTTTCAATTTTAACGTAAACGTAGTCGCACCCACGACCGCAAGCGTAAATCAAGGCGGGTCAGCCTCGTTCGGCGTCATTGTCGGCCTAGTAAGTGGCAGTCCACAAACTGTTGCGTTGAGCGCATCAGGTTTTCCGACGGGCGTAAGCTACTCATTCACCCAATCCGTTGGAAACCCAACGTTCAACTCGACCCTCAACATCTTCACATCAACTGACACACCCGCGGGCTCATACCCAATCACCATTACTGGAACATCTAATACCAGCCTAACTCGTAACGCCCTACAAACACCCGTCTTAACAATCGTCGCGTTACCTCGTGACTTCAACCTTTCCGCTGCAGCCAACCAGATCACCTTAGTGCAGAGTTCCAGGAGCAATGTACTCGTAACGGTAACGTCAATCGGCTACTTCAACAGCAACGTGACCCTAAGTGGAACGTTCACACCTTCCTCCGGCCTTACCGTCACCTTCACTCCATCTCTTGTCTGGCTTCAGTCCGGCGGTTCCATCGCTCAATCGACGATGGAGGTAACGGCTCCCAAGAGCACCGTTGGAAACTATCAGCTGACAGTCACAGGAACGAGCAGCGATCCGTCGCGAACGCATTCGATCACATTCTCGATTCAGGTCTCGCCGTGCCTCATAGCAACCGCCACATACGGCTCTGCACTCGCTCCACAGGTGCAATTCCTGAGAGATTTCAGAGACCAAGAAATCATGAATACGTTCGCAGGTTCAAACTTCATGACCGCCTTCAATACTTGGTACTATTCCTTCAGCCCCGCAGTAGCAAAGTATGAGACACAAACTCCCGCAGCCCGAAGTGTTGCGAAAGTTGTACTCTACCCGCTCATGGGAATACTTCGGCTTTCAGAGTCTACATTCGTGGCGTTCGGACCCGCAACCGAGATCGGCGCGTTGGCCGCGGGATTGGTAGCTGGAACACTAATCGGTCTCACCTACCTAGCCCTACCAATCTTCATCATCCTATGGCCGCTCAGGCGAAGAATCAGCTTGGCAGCGAAATCCAGAGTACAGAGAACCACTCTGTGCATGTTTGCGTTGCTTCTCTCAGGATTCGTTGTCGCGGAGGTCTTCACTCTACCTGTCCTCATGATGCTCTCCAGTGCCGGCCTAGCCTTAGCAACCACGACCGCAGCGGGTGTTCTACCCGCCCTAATCGTCGCTGAATTCAAACGGACGCGTTAATCGTCGTTTGACTTCAGTTCCCGCCTCGCCTTCTCTAACACTAAATTCGATACCTCCCTTGCTGGGAGAGAAGTTGTACGTGAGATCGAATCTACGTCTTCAAATTCGGGTTTGATTCGAACTAACTCTCCGAGGCGTGTCCTTGCGACCTTAACCCTTACATCAAAAGATCCGCCGTTGAGTTCCAGTTTGATGATGACAATTTCTCTCCGCAAGATGAACCGTTCCCAAGGCTGATACCTCACCCCGAGAGTACCGGTTTCTGTCATGATGACTCGCGAGATCTTCGCTAAATCTCCCAGGCTGCAAAGTGCATGCAATACGTAACCCGGCCGGTTCTTCTTGAATTGGGCCGAAGTGACCCACACGTCTTTCGCGCCGGCGTCTAGAATGCGCTGCATTGAAATGCCCACAACCTCGCCCGAGACATCGTCGAGGTTAGTCTCAACTATCTGCACTGAGTCGCGATCGAACTGCTGTTCGTGTTGGTCGCTTTGGCCTATGATTAGTCGAAGCACGTTCGGTGCATTCGCTAACTCTCGTGTACCCGTGCCGTATCCGACGGTGTCTGGGGTTATCGGTGGAGGCGCGGTAACAAACTCGTCGACCAGACTGGCTAGTATGGAAACGCCGGTCGGGGTCGCCAGCTCCCCATTCGCGGGCCCTCCGAAAATTGGTATATGATGTCGACGTGCGATTTCCAGAACCGCCGGCGCGGGCACAGAGACTGTACCGTGGGAGAAGGTAACAGTTCCGCTCCCTACGGCGACGGGACACGAGTAGATCTTCCCTTCGAAGAGGTGGAGCGCGTCGAATCCTGTCGCTGTTCCCAATACGTCGGCTAGCGTGTCGGCGGACCCGGTCTCATGCAAATCAGTGCCTGACATCTCGACGCCGTGAAGACTGCTCTCCACCTCCGTAAGCAGCCGTATTGCATTGTTGGCAAACGATTTCGCCCTGTCGCTCAGACTGGTCGAATTATTGATCTCTTTGATCGCTCGGATGAGCTCGTGGGCTTTTGTCTCTTCAACCTCTTCCGCAATCGTTAACTCCGCTTTGCACGACCTGAAACCGTGTCTCTTTACTTCTACAGCTTTGAGTTCAATGCTCTTACAACGCGGGAAGTGAGCAGGAATCATGTTCAATGTTTGCTGAATTGCGCTTACCTTAGCGCCTGCATCTATCAAAGCGCCGAGTAACATGTCTCCGGAAATACCTGCCGTTTGGCAGTCGATTACTGTAACTTGAGTCAACGCCGACCTCCTCCCTACGTTTGTAGATGGATCGAAAAGGGATTTGCTTTGGCAGTCTGAAATTCGAACGATTCTTAACGGCTCGGCTGGGGTCGATGAGCGATGACGTCTATCTCAATCCGCATGCCCGGAAGAGGCAGCTCGGCTTGAATTGTAGTCCTAGCTGGCGGGTCCTCCGAGAAGAATGACTTGTAGATTTCATTCATCTTTTTGAAGTCGTTCATGTCCTTTAGATAGATGGTTACCTTCACGAGATCGGCCAAAGAAAGCCCCGAAGCCTCAACTATGCCCTTCACATTACTGAGTACTTGTCTAGTTTGAGACTCAATGTCGGTCGCCGTTAGCTGTCCGGTTTTCGGGTCCATTGCCCCTTGTCCAGAGACGAAGAGGAAACCATCGGCCCCAATTCCTTGGGAGTATGTACCTATGGGCTGAGGAGCGTTCAGCGTCTTGATCACACGTTTTGGCATAACGGTTCCTGCGTGACCCTAAGTTGATGATTTGAGGTTGAAAGGCTTGCCCTGCTCAAGTATCTTCTCCGGAATCTTGCTCTTCCACTTCTGCAAGAACGGCAAGTCCTCGTTTTGCTCCCGTAATTCGTCCGGTAACATATGAGGAATCTCGTCTATAATCGGAAACCACCGGTCACATTTTGGACAGATAATCACGCCCGAACTGATCTCTTCGCCTTCTTCAAATACTAAGAGCTCGAGAGGATAGAACTTGTCAATCGGGCACGCGAGTATATCCATTAACTTCCTCTTCAATTCAGAAGCGCCCCTCAACCCCAACGGCCAACTGAAATATACCGTTTTGGGCTCTAATTCTAATCAAATGTTGGAGCGCTTGTTGCTAACAAAATGCCCTTTTCCAGGCCCAACACCGCCCGTATAAGTTGAGCCAGCAGAAAGATGCTTACGATTGTTCGATGGCAAACTCAGCGCAATCTAGTTGATCAGTCGGCAAGAGCAACTTCTCCGTTCTCTAGAAGCTGCAGCCGGAATATGTGAACATGACGAAGAAAGCCCCGGTTTTCCTGCGGGACGCAACGGGCTTAGTTAGGGATGGCTCATGCCCAGCACTGCTGGCAACTAGCGCCATGTTGTTAGCGGTCGGCAACCAAGGTTTTGATACGGTTGCCAATATGGATACTTTACAAAATGGCTACGTGTTTAACGGGCAATCGTTTTCGCGGGGGAATGAGAAGTGCCCATAAGCCAGAATCCCATGCACGAATTTAGAGTCGGGATCGTTCGTTTGATTTTGGATGGTAAGGCGGAGGAGGCCATCCAGCATCTCTCGAAACATTATGGCATTCGTGAACCCACGCTTCGTGTGGGGACGGTTAAACGGCATCGGAAAGTTTTGGCTGTCTACGTAGAGAAGGAGAAGCGAATCTACCTTTCCAACAGCAGCTTCATGACGAATCCTTTCGTCTTATTGCATGAATTCTATCATCACTTACGTGCGTCAGGGGTTGAGAAGGACAGGCAGGTTGAGAAACGGGCCGATCTGTTCGCGGTAACTTTCATTCGTGATTTCTTAACTTGGAAACGCGCTATAGAGCGGAGGAAAGAGTGAGCGGGACAGTCTGTCCCGCTGCGCCTGCTTGAAGGACTACCTCGCAGATCTCAACCGCTCTCAGACCATCCTCCGCATTGACCCTGAATGGCTTTCCGTTCAGAGTGGAATCCGCGAAGTGCGCAAGTTCTAGGCGTAGCGGCTCTTGTTTCTCAAGGTTTGGCTTAGTCGATTGCTTCGAATCTTCGATAACGATCTCTTGAGATATGTAGTCAAGTTGGACGGTTGCTTCGCTTCCTGTTACGATTAGCGTGCGAGTCTTTCTAGGGGTCAGCCAATTGGCATCTATGAATGCCGTACCACCCTTCTTGAATTCAAGCATGATCTCCGCGTAGTCCTCTTTCGTGTGGCGCATGCTCCCGGTCTTGGCGTGAACCGATTGAGCCTCGTCTCGGAAGATGTATCGCGCCAAATCGATGTCATGGATGGCGGTGTCCCTCACGACACCGACGTCACCTATTCTTTCAGGCCATCTCCCGACGCGTCTAGCGAGGAAGAGTGTCACCCTCCCCAGCTTCTTCTCGTCGAGCAAAGACCTTAGGTAATCAACGGCAGGGTTGAACCGCTCAATGTGTCCCGGCATCAGCCTGAGCCCACGTTCCTTCGCTAAGGCGACTAGTTCGCGGGCTTCAGCTGCAGTGTTCGTCATGGGTTTCTCAACGAGTGCATGCTTTCCAGCCCGCAAGGCTTGGGTGGCAACGTCCTTGTGAGTTATAGTTGGGGTGCATATTGTGACTGCGTCGATGTCATTTCGCGCGAATACATCTGCTTTGTTTGTGAAGTAGGGGACATGAAATTCGGCGCTAACGGCCTTCGCTCTTGTCTCGTCTAAGTCACAGACGCATACCAGTTCGGTTTGTTCTAGTTGGGATAGCACGCGGGCCTGGTTCTTTCCCCAAAAACCAGCGCCGATGACTGCTACCCGAAGTTTCTTCATCGGGTCCACAAGCCGCGACCGATTCCTCTGTATACGAGGCCGGATTTTTCAACGCTGGAAGGGTTCATGACGCCAGTGCAATCTACGATCAGGCCCTTCTTCGACATGTGTGCGGCGAGTTCGATTGTATCCATCTTCTTGAACTCGTCGTGTGCGACTGTCAATATGGCGCAATCCGCTTTCTCCATAGCCTTCCTGAGTGTCGGCTCCGAGACTAGCCCCATCGATTCCATATCCGATGCGTTGAACAGGGGGTCGTAAGCGACTACTCTCGCTCCGCGTTTTTTCAGGATGGAGATCAACTCAAGCGATGGAGAGAAGCGAGTTTCCTTAACGTTAGGGCGATAACTTACGCCCAGCACAACAACCTTCGCTCTCTTCAGAGACCTACCGCACACCCTCATCCCGTCCGCAGCCAACTTCACCACGTGTCGCGGCATCAGATCGTTTATCTTTCTACCATCCAAAACCAACCTAAACTTCGCGTCGAGTGCGTAAGCCTCCGTCTGCAGTAAATACGGGTAAACCGGGAGGCAGTGCCCGCCAACCCCGGCGCCCGTTGAATGTAGATGAGAGTAGGGTTGGCTGTTGGCTGCTTTTGCTGTCTCAAGGTAATCGACACCCACTTCTTCGCAAAGGAGGGCGAACTCGTTGGCGAGGGCAATGTTCACGTCTCGGTAAATGGTCTCGAAGAGTTTGGAAAGTTCTGCGGTCTTGATGTCATGGGCGCGAATGAGTTCCCCTTTCACGATTACGGATATTGCGGCGCATGCGGCTTCAAGGCTTCTCGCGTCCGTGGCGCCGACCACTTTATTGTAGGTTTGAATATCTTGTAGGGCTCTCCCCCCCATGGCCCGAATTGGGCTGTAGGCCAGACCGAAGCCTTCCCCTGCTGTGAGTCCGGAATATTTCTCGAGCGTTGCCTTCACAACACGTTCGGTTACGCCCGGGCCACATGTACTCTGGAAGATTACGAGGCTGCCTGGTTTTAGACTCTTGCCGACGCTCACGCATGCGTCTTCCACCGTTGAATAGTCCGCGCGCTTTTGTCGATCAATCATCGTGGGTACGACAATGAATAGAATGTCGGATTTCTCGGCGGCTTCCTCAGTGCTTGTTATCGCCGAGAATTTGCCTGCCTTTATGGCTTTCTTCAACATCGCAGGAAGGCCTGTCTCATCGATCGGAGGATCTCCCTTGCTAACACGTTCTACTACCCTCGGATTCATGTCGGCTCCAATGACTCTGGCGCCGGCTTCAGCGTAGAGGCATGCGGTTGGCAATCCCATCCAACCTAGACCCACGACGCCAATTGTGAGAGTGCCGTTGCGAATTCTGACCGCTATCTCGCCCGGCTCAAGCGAGAGTGGCCCCGAATGAATGCTGGCGGGTGTGGGCATCAAGATCAATGTTCGACGAGGTCTATGGAAATATTTAACTGTTTTTAACTCTACACCAGTTAACTATGTCAAACCGCCTGATGGAGGACCTTAAACAGGCCGGGCTTACGACGTACGAGTCTCAAGCTTACTTGGCCTTGCTTTCGAAGAGGGTAATGACTGCGGAAGAGATCTCGGATAAGACTTCGGTTCCCGTGACCCGCGTGTATGGAACTCTAGAGCAGTTAATGCAGAAAGGGTTCGCGAAGATCGTGCAAGGAAGACCTAAGCGTTTTCATGCCGTCTCTCCCGAACAGGCGAAACGTGAATATGTGACTCATCTGCGCGAGAGTTTCGAAACTGAACTGCTTACTATCGATGAAACCTTGAGACATTTGCAACGGCAGCTTGAACCAATCTACGTCGAAAGTCATCTTCAAGTGAAAGCTGAGGAATTGCTAGAGCCGCTCTCTGATCTTCGCGTAATGGAAAGGAGAACTATCGATTACGTGAATGCGGCGACGGACGAGATTCTGATTTCAACGGCCTTATTTTCGTGGTTGCCGAAGGTTAAGACATCGCTAAGAGAGGCCATCAGGAAAGGGGTGGAGGTTAAGGTACTGATGCAATTTAGAGATACACAAGTCAAGAATCACGTCGGTGAATTATCGAAGTTGGGTGTGCAATTTAGGGAAACTCTCGACCCATGGCATCCGGTTAGAGGGACACTAGTCGATAACAAGGAATTGGTGTTCGTGATTTGGGCTGCCGAAGAAGCTGAACGGCATTGGAGCCCAATCGTTTACACCCCCAACCACACCAAGAATCCAGGCTTGATCCGAATTTTCCGGGAGTCTTTCCTATTCAGATGGTCCGGTTCGCGCGGCGGCCTCTCCAATAGAGGGATCTCAAGATGAAAGTCTGGTTAGACATACTTACGCCGAAGCAAGCGAATTTCTTCGGAGAACTACAAAGGCGGCTTGAATCTAGTGGAGTGAAGACTTTCCTGACGACGAGGGAGTACCGTGAAGTGAATGAACTCATTCAGATTAAGGGAATGAAGGCGACGCAGATAGGGCGCCACGGCGGCAAAGATTTAGAAGACAAGCTTGTTGAGAGTTCGAACCGCGTTTCTGCCCTCGCAAAGGTTGTCGGCGAGGAAGATATCGACGAGGCAATTTCGTTCGCCTCGCCTGAGGCGGCAAGAGTAGCGTTCGGCTTGAAGATGCCACATTATTGTGTGAGCGATTCACCTCATGCCGAGGCCGTAAGCAAACTCACGGTACCGCTCTCAGTAAAACTGTTCACACCTTGGATAATACCCGTTGCTGCATGGACTAGGTATGGAATTCACCCTAGGGATCTGGTGAGATACCGAGCCCTAGACCCAATGGCATGGCTTCCACACTACAAGGGCGACTCCAAGGTCCTTGACTCCCTAAAACTCGACCCGTCCAAGCCGGTCATCCTAGTCAGGACTCCGGAAGAATACGCTTCCTACCTATCCGACAGAAACGAGACAATCGCAAGCAGCGTAGCAGACACCGTAGCGAAATTGGTTGAAGTCAACGGCGCAGCCTCACAGATCATTATCCTCCCGAGATACGAAGGGCAGGGCGAGCGTTTTGCGAAGAGGTTTGGGAACCGAGTGATCGTACCAGAGCATGTCGTGGACGCGATTACGTTGATGCGTATCTCCTCTGTCTTCCTCGGAGGAGGCGGGACGATGACGGCGGAGGCCGCACTGCTTGGAGTGCCCGTAATCTCTTACTACCCAGGCGAACCGACCTTCGTAGAGAAGTTCCTCATAAACTACGGCCTAGTGGAGAGAATTCTCGATTCGGGGCGAATCGCGCAAAGAACTCATTCCATATGCGTCAGCCAAGAGTTTCGAGAGTTCTGTCAACGAAAGTCAAAGAGATTGGTTGAGAGCATGGAGGATCCTATACGAGTGATAGTTAGAAAGATCAAACGCTAGCGGCGCGAAAGCATTTTTGATAGATAAAGATCAGCCACTTTCCTCCACGCCAGAAGCCATCCGAGCACTAACGCTCCGGACACTAACAGCCTAATCATCTGTGTTGCAATTCGCGCCAGAAGTGTTCCAGTTCCTAGGTTAATTTCAATCGCTACTTTGGAAATAAGAAACGTAATCGCCAGCAAGAGGAACCAAACGAAAACCTCTATCGCCGCCAGCGGTAGAATGCGTTTCATCTCACGAACACCGTCAACCAATACGTGAGTACTGCGAGTAGAGATGATACGGCTGTCAGCGCCATCATTGCTCTAACTACCTCTTTTTCCCCTAACGGCCCGGCAGCGAGTATCAGACGTGCGAGGGTGACGGGTGCGCCTTTCTGGTTGCTTGCCCGTAACAATCCATTAGGTAGGAGTTCTGTCGGCCTCTGATGAATCTCTCTATGCTCCCGCAAGCCGCGGACCGATGATAACCCGTAAAACGAGTTCATTATGTGAGGGATCAGAGCTACTATCATCACTGCCTCTATCCGTCCAATGATTGCGAGGGCTCCAAGCGCAGTGCCAACGGCCAAGCTTCCGGTGTCTCCGTCGAATACTTTCGAAGGGTAACGGTTGAAGTAAAAGAATGCCAGCATAGCGGCAAGTAAACCGGCAGCCAAGGCCGCCGTTCTTACCTCGCCCGACCACAGGAGAACTCCAAGCATTGCGAAGGCAACAATCGCAACGGTACCGGGCATTGCGCCGTTCATAACATCCATCATATTGATGGAATTGGACGTCACTGCGAACGCTATCGGTATGAGGATCGGGTACACTATTGTGAGCCGTACAGGGCCGTACAGAGGAATCTCCGGATAAGGAATGTAAGTGCCTAGGATGAGGATTGGGACGCAGGCGAAAGCAGTTAGAAGGGGCTTCGTCCGTGCTCCCAACGGGTGAAGGTCGTCTACAATTCCAATTGCACCAGCAATTAACACAGCACCGATAAATGCCGCTGCCTCACGTACGGCCGAAGGCACAGTGATGGAAAACGCCACTACACCGACCGCTAACCCGATTAGAATGGCGAGACCGCACATTTCAGGTACTTCGATCTTCGATACCTTGTGAATGTCTACTCCAACTATTCCTCGGGCTCTCATCACCTTAGCAACGAGTGGAGTCGCTGCAAACGTCGCGACGAAAGTTGCAGCGAATGTGACCCCCAGGGCCGAGTAGGAGTCAAGCATACCTTCCGCAGTCCTTGATTATCCTGGACAGTTTGGTCTTGTAATCATTGACGATACGCATTGCTTTCCCTTTGGTCGGTCCCTCTGCCAGTATTCTGAAGAGAGGTTCTGTTCCGCTTGGTCGAATTAGAATCCACGAACGCGGAGGAATCCAAAGCTTGATTCCATCGATCTCCAAAGCTTTGCCTTTGCGAGGAAGGTTTCGAATCGCAGTAGTCACTCTCTCCTTAATCGAATCTGGGCACGGGATTCTGTCTTTTACGATGTAGGATTTGGGTAGTTGAGAGACGAGCTTAGAGAGGGGCTTGCGTTCTTCGGCCAGTATCTTGTAAATCCAGGCCGCGGTGATTCCGCCATCTCTTGCAGCGACATGGGGTAGATAGAATATTCCGCCGTTCTCTTCGCCGCCCAGTTGAGCATTTATCTTGAGCATCAAGTTTGAGACGTAAACGCTTCCAACGGGTGTGTAGACCACTTCTCCGCCGTGCTTCTCGGCGATCTCTTCGATGATCTGAGACGAGCTGATGGGCGTGACTATCTTTTGGCCTGGGTGGTTCTGCAAGAAATCTTGAACCACTAGAGCGAAGGTGTGGTCGCCCCAGGTAACATTTCCGTGTTCGTCAAGAAATACTGCCCTATCCCCGTCTCCGTCATGAGCAACACCGAAATCAACATGAGTGTTTCGCATGATTCGTGAGGTTTCCCGGAGGTGTTCCGGTGTGGGCTCTGGCATCCTGCCGGGGAATGTTCCATCTATCTCGCCGTTCACGAGTGTCACGTTACCCCCTAGCTTCTCGATGATGACCGGGGTGGAGAGAACGCCGACGGCGTTTGCACTGTCCACTAGCACCTTCAAGCTTCTATTTCTCGGTGGTGTGCCGACTTTTTCAATGATTGACCTGATGTAGCTCGAGAATTTGTCTGGCACAGGAAGCGGCTGCTTGATCTTATCCCAAGCGGCCAAGCTGAATTTTGACTTGAAATATAGCTGTTCGATTTTCAGTTCTTCTTCATGTGGGAGTTCCACGCCGCGGTCGCCCATCACTTTTAACCCGTTGTACTCCGGCGGGTTGTGGCTTGCCGTTATCATGATGCCGCCTTTCAACCCCCAGTCTTTTGTCAAGAATTGCAAACCGGGAGTCGTGATCATGCCCAAGTTCCACACTTGGCATCCCACGCTAGCCAGGCCGGCGCTCACTATGTCTAGGAACATTGGGCTTGAGAGGCGGCCGTCGCAACCGACCGTTACGTCAGCGGACTTAAAGTAGGTCCCCGTTGCTTGCGCGAGCCTCAGAGCTAACTCGCCCGTCATCTCTTTGTTGACGACTCCGCGGACGCCGTTTGTTCCGAAGAGTTTTCTTCCTTCCGACATTAGAATCAGCTCACATCATGTGTGCCTTTGCTCTGACGTTTCGGTCAATCTCCTTGTACGGGTGGACTATTGCTCCATCACCGATCTTTGTTCGGTCAGCGACCTTCACGTAGGGGGAGATAATGCACCCCCGGCCAATTTTGACGCCTTTGCCGACTCCAGCACCTGTCGAAATAATCGCCCCGTAGATTTTTGATTGTTCTCCGACGGTTACTCCGTCAAAGAGTATTGATTGTTTGACTTCGGCGTTTTTGCCAACAGATACGTTATTTCCAAGTAGCGCTTTCGGGCCGACCCGCGCCCCACTATCTACACTTGAATTATCACCAAACCAGACTGGCATTCGTATGATGGCGTCGACAGCAATTTTGGTGTTTGGGACCTTTCGCTCCAACTTCTGAACCGAATAACGCAAAAGCGCGAAGTTGGCTTTTCGAAATTCGGATAAGTTGCCTATGTCAAACCAATATCCCGAGAACTCGAATCCGGAAAGCTTTCTTTCCTTCGCGAGATTTGGGAATATTTCCCGTTCTAAGGAGACTTTTCGATTATCGGGAATACGACGCAAGACTTCCGGTTCGATAAGATAAATCCCAGCGTTTACGAGACGGCTGGGCGCTGCGCGTGGTTTAGGTTTCTCAACAAATAGCTCAATCCTGTTCTGCGTGTCCATCTTAACGACGCCGAATCTGCTTGGGTCTTCAACTTGATGCAGGGCATCGGTGATGAGGGCTTCAGAGTCTCGGTGATGTTTCAACATATCCTGCAGGTCGATCTGAGCTATGACATCGCCGTTCATCGCGATGAATGTTTCGTTGAACTCCGTGTCCGCTGAGGCGAGCTTTATGGGACCGGCCGTCCCAAGTTCCCGACTCTCAAGGGAATACTTGATTCGCATTCCTTTGTACGTCGATCCGACCTTCGCTCGCAACGTATCCGCGAGATAATTCACACCAAGTACTACATCGGTTATTCCTGCGGAGTCGAGCATGTCCAGCGTCCAGTAGATCATTGGCTTGCCGAGAATCGGAAACAACAACTTGGGCAATGCATAGCTGATGGGCCTAAGGCGAGTCGCGTAGCCCCCCGCAAGCACCACCGCCTTCAAATCCGTCCACCGCCTTTTGTTTCGCCATTAGGAAGTTACCGCTTCTATTTGTTCTTTGGATGAAACCGAAATGAGAGGTACTTACACCATAATTGTGACGAGTAGGTCCAATGGTCACAGAGTTTTTGGTTGCCTTGGCAGGGTAAGACTACGAAGAGGCAATTATCTGTACACTGGGTCGGCGATGGGGACGGGTTCCACTTCATTGGAGCGAAGGCTGCAGAGGCATATTGCGCGGTCGAAGACCGTACGGTGGCATATTGACTACCTTACTTCTTGGCCCAGTTGTAAAGTAACTGGAGCAGTTTACGTGGTTTCTAGCAAGAGATTGGAGTGCAAGGCCAATCGATTGATCGCTAGGGAATTGAAGCTTCACCCTGTGCTCCCGAGGATTGGAGCAAGCGACTGCGAATGTGACGGTCACCTATTAGGACCTGAACTCCGATTAAGCAAGGCTGCGTTGCTCAAACGGCTGACAAAGGTCTACTCTCGTTTGACCGTGAACGAGTCTTCTTCTGAGCGTGTAGCTCAGATTGGTTGTCCTTCTTCCCATCTTTTCTGAAACGCGTCCCGAAAGATTCTGATTAGGCCTTGGTTCTGGGTATAGTTAGGTCGAAAGTAGATCGGGCGAGGTACTTCGCTCTTCTTTGTGGCCCAGACGACAAAGACGAGTTCTTGATCATCAACGAGCGTTCCTCGGACCGGGTACCATTCCTCCGCACAGTGCCGGACCTGAATCCCAAGTCCGCCCAGCTCCTTGGCACGTTGCTCCGTTGACGCATCCTTTACCATCATTAGTACCTTCATCGCCACTCTGCGATCGTGTGCTTGGAATATTGACTCTCGAACCTTTTCATACCATCCGAATGTTTCGGCAAAGATGAACACCTCACGTCTTGCGCCACTCAGAATTCGTGCCGTTCGCAGCTCCATGTCGGGCAGGTCCCGGAGGGGCTCGATAATATCCTCAGGCCTAATGCCAAGCCTCTTCTCCCAATAGACGGGCTCAAGTAACTTCTCAAGGTCTAAGGCAGTGGCGTTTTGTCGTGACAATTCTCCCTCAAGCGTTCGCTTTCGTTGGTCAAGTATCCTCTTAAGAACAAGCCTGGGTTGAATAACCTCCACCCTATTGCTGGAGACTTTAACGAGCCCCTTATCGCTCAAGGACTTGAGGGCATCCTCCGCGATCGGCGTCGGTATCCCAAACGCCGTGACCACCCGGTCCAGCATCTCTCCCTGCGGCTCCGCGAGGAGCTTTAGATAGACCTTCGACTCGCTCGCCGACAAGCCCAACGAGACTAACAGCTCCATTTCCTTACTGTAATCACGAGACAAAGCAATCACTGCGTCATTAGGTGAGTCCGCTGTTACCAATGGGGCAACTTAAACGCTCGTGGGCAGCCCTACTTGGCTATGGGCCATGGTCTATAGTTATGTCGACTACGACAGTTGAAAAGGAACACTGCGAGAATGCTCGAGCAACTGAAGAAGTACCATTGCAAAAGCATGGACGAAACACTGAGACGCTTGATCGATAAAGCCGAGAGCATTCCGAATTCCATGTTTGGTTCTCATCCAAAGATGAAACCTTTCACGCCGAGAGATGAGGCCAAGTTCCATGAGCTATGAATAGAAGATAAGACCCCCAATTCGCAGGAACAAGGGTCTGGTTTTGTGGGCGATTACGTCTCTGTCCATTTGGCTTTGAAGAGGGCGAGGAGAAGGAAGACCAAGGCGAATGCGGGCAACGCCAGCCAACTCAGCGTGGTCTGAGTGGGCGGCGTAGATATGCCAATCGCGTTTTGGATCAGGACTGATGAATGTGTTGTCGGGACGATTTCGGCCAGCCATCGGAGTCGGTTTGGAATTATCTGTATTGGGTAGAAGACCGGCGGCAGAACCGAGAGTATGATTGAGATGAAAGCGACGGTTAGGAATGCGGTGCGCGTGTTCAGGACGTAGGTGGATAGGAAGAAGCCGATTGAACTGGTCGTTATCCATGTGAGTAATACTGCCGTCGTGATTTGGAAGACGGTCGCGGATGTGACGCCGGCTGTGAAGTACGGAATGATTGCGAATAGGATTACGAGCGCTGGTACCGCGAAGGCGAGTTCCGACATGGCTACAGAGAACATGTAGGTGAGCGGAGAAACGGGAGAGGCGACTACTACCGACTGGAACTTGTGCTCAATTCGTAGGTTCGTCAAGTCTGCTCCCAAGAATAGGCCCTGCTGGGAGACGGTCATGGTTACGGCGCCCGCTATGCCGTAGAGGATTGTCTCCCCTCTTCCCGTTACGAAGAGAATGAAGAGAATTGTGAACGGGGTCGAGAAAACGAAGGGGAGCAACGTCGGGATCCGGATCATCGGTAGAATGCCGATGTAGTAGCTCAAAGCGCCGATAGTTCTGAGATCCCTCGCTACTCTCGCCCTGAATGATTCGCTCACTC
The DNA here is from genome assembly GCA_964533505.1 of uncultured Candidatus Bathyarchaeia archaeon. Classification (GTDB taxonomy): domain Archaea; phylum Thermoproteota; class Bathyarchaeia; order 40CM-2-53-6; family 40CM-2-53-6; genus FEN-987. The sequence continues at coordinate 116,977 of CAZHKA010000017.1, forward strand.
TTAGATGCCCTCCTTGGTCCGCATACCCTGATCTTCCATATCCTCCGTTTCTTGCTCTTCTTCGATCCGCGAGCCTACGATCTCGACAAAGACGTCGTCTAAGGTTACGGGGGAAATGGAGATTGAGGCTTTCCTACTCAACGCCTCTCTACTGATCTTCTCGGCTGCTTGTTCGTCCACGAAGACTCTGGATAGGTTACCAAACTTGGCCACTTTCCCGTACTCTTGAAGTTCCGCTTCGCTGAAGCCTGAGGTGACGTCGACTCGAATTCTGGAGCTAAGGTGTTTCGAACAGACTTCAGCGGGTGTGCCGGTCGCGAGGGCACGGCCGTGGTCTATTATGGCTAATTCATCAGACAGCGCTTCCGCTTCGTCCATGTAATGTGTTGAGAGCACTATCGACTTTTCTTCCTCCTCCTTTAGCCGAATCAGTTCGTTCCACACTTTCCTTCGCCCGACGGGATCAAGGCCGATGGTGGGTTCGTCGAGGAACATGAGGTCTACATCGCAGGCGATCGTCATGGCTATCAGAATTCGCTGCCGCAGGCCTCCGGAGAGTTCCTCCGAGTGGACTTTTGCGAACTCTGTAAGCTCTAAGGTTTGAAGTACTCGCTTGGCTTTCCTGGAGGCGTCTCCGATGCTGTCCCCGCGCATCATCAGCGAGAGGATAACATGGTCGTACGCGTTCAACGTCCACAGTGGCTTGGCCTCTTGTGGGGTGATCGCTATCCGTCGTCTGATTTGCTTCGCATCCTTTCTAGAGTCAAGGCCAAAAACGCGGACCGTACCGGACGTTGGCAGAAGTTGAGTTGTGGCGATTCTGAGGAATGTTGTCTTTCCCGCGCCATTTCTTCCGAGCAGGGTGAATATTTGTCCCTCCTTTATGGATAACTTGAGGTTATCGAGAGCAGGGTCACGTTGCTTACGATAATACTTCACGAGCTCATTCGCTTCTATCACGAAGGAGGACAAATCAATTCACCTCGCACGGCACTCGAGCAGACACACGACTATATTAGGCGTAAGTGGATAGCCGCCTAACCAGGCACCAAGGTCTGCGCTTAGGTCGGCAATCGGCTAGGAGAAGTTGTAGCTCAACATGGATCTCTGTGAAGGTGTTCGCGGACGATTCACCGGCGACTCGCGGGCAAGTGCATGGGCCGCCAGCTTGTTCAACTATACCGTTCGAGTTTCGTCACGGTTTCAATCGTTCTGCCGCTATGTCATCTATCACGCTTATCGCCCTAGCAGTCGAGGTCACTGTTAGGTTGGATCGACGAAAGAAAGCCCTTACAGCATTGGAGACGTATCCAAAATCGCCCCCTTCTCGGGGGCGTTGATAAAGAGCTACGAGGCTGGTTGGGTCTTCTCCGGCCATACCTAAGACTTCGACTCGTGTATCAAGCGCGCTGGGCCAAGGAACTTTCATGTTTCCATTTGACTCGACGAACACGGCGGCCACTTTGACCGGCTTCCCATTCTTGACAATATCAGAGCTTCCCGGCGCTACGCCGGTTATGTTCATCGCGTAGTGCAATAGAGCTTGAAGTGTAGTAAAATCACGGAAGATTGAACCGAACGATCGATTGACTTTCACCTTTGAGACACGGTTTATCGCGTTCGAAATCCTAGCTTCAATCACGGAGGCGGGCGTCGGTGAATATACTTGGAAAACAAAATTGCCCGAACGCCTCCAATGGTAGTGGGTGAATGTGAAGTCACTGCTTGGCGTCTTTCGAAGTTCTTCAAAAATCAATTTGGGTGTAATGTTATTCCTGCCATAGTTACCGAGGTCGATCAAGAAAGCGCAGTATCTTTCAGGAGGCAAAATGCGCAAAGCCAGACCCGCCGTCCGATTTGCTTTGAACAAACTGCAACCTAAAAAGCAGAAGAAATGCCGAAGGTTTCAACCCCCATCTACGGATAATGCATCTAGCAATCCAGGGCTTGAACTCAGTTAGGGTCATAACTTGGGAAGGTTTGAACTCAATAAGGCGTGAGTCCCATGAGTCTATGTCAGCGTTAGGAGCGAAGGATTTTTGAGGTCAATCTCCCAGCACATATTCAAGTAGAATGAGTCAGAGCGGGCGTTGAGGTGGGTGCAAGCCCCACCTCCCGGCGCCAAGGGACATCGACATCCTAGCCGCAATGTATTTTGCGTGATCAAACTTCCCCGTTGATTCGCCTGCTGTTCTGCTTTCGCCGGACTTTTTGCCCATCAAAGTGAGTATTAATGACGTTCTAAGTAGTATTTCTGCGGCAGTAGACGTCGCCGAGTATTTCTTCGAGCATTTCTTCTTGAATTTCGGTTAGGCGGTGGTGAACCGGGCTAAATCTGGTGAGGCGTCTAAGCCCGCAACTTGAGGCAGAGGGAGTGGTCGAACAATAATGGCCACTGAGGAACATCATTCCCAGCAAAATGATGAATCTTCCGAGCCGAATGAACTTGACAAAGACGCAGGGCTCTTTGAACCTCCGAATTCAGGCGTAACGTGTGTGTGCACGCCAAGAGATACACCACCACAGAACTTGAACTACGACGATTCTCTTACCTCTTGTGGAGCTCTTTTTTTCCAGTCTATGAACATTAACGAAGCTACACTCAGTAGGCCGATGACGTCGGATACGTACCTAAGATTCGGTATGCCAAATCCTGCAGCATATGTGTAGGCCAGAGATGAACCATACACCAAAAGAGTGTAAGAGATGAATCTTCCGAGAGCAAATCCTGCAATAACTGGTAGCAGATTCACTCCTGAGATGCCTGAACCGATGAAGAGGAAGTTGGATGGAAAGGGACCTAGAGAGTAGAGGAAAGTGCCAATAAAAGGTCCCAGTTTTCTTCCTTCGACGAGTTTTCTAAAGTAGCGAAGGTTTTCAGCCTGCTTTCGAGGAACATGATGTCCCAGCACCGCTGAGTACCGATACATAACTAATCTTCCAGCTACGGAGCCAACTACTCCGAAGAACGCGAGCCAGAGACTGTCTAGCTCCGGTCGATTGATTTTGATCATGCAAAGCACGATCCAAGTAGGCGGAGCGAAAGCTGGTATTATATTGACTACGAACGCTGCGAATATTACTTCAACGTACGTCAGAATCTCTTCTACGATCATTAGATGTCTCTCAGAGCTTACGCGCCTTGAAGAAGGTAGTACAAATAGCTTTACGTGAAGAGACAGGCGCTGTCGGCTTAGGGCTCTTATGGGGACCCATTCGGTGGTGGTGTGCACGATTGGACCCGACGATGAAAAACGAGTGAGTGGTTCGTTGATGGTTCTTGGTGTGTGGTTATGCTAGTGGGAGCAAGGCATTTGAACTTGGCGTAGTTGTTGACCTAAGAGTGTTAGACTCGCATTATGCTTGAATGAGATCAGATTGTCTGACGAGAAAACCTCGCAGCCCTGCAAGGTCCGGTGTTCATCCAGCTGTGACGTTTCAAATCGCTCGCGCCGCCTGTTCAGGGACCCCCCTGGGGGGCATAGTTTTCTATGGAGGGTTGTTCGGCCGGGCAGCCGACGATTCCAAGACGTATTAGGGAGAAGGTCGGGCTGCGGGCCGAGTCCTTGGTCGTGTTGGATGCGAGACGAGCTACCGTACCGCCGGCCCTTCCGTCAACTAATTATCAGAAACTATGGCGCGTGACGTTGAACAACGTCACCGCCGACGTTGAACAACGTCACTGGCTTTAAGCGAGGCCTGCGGCAACACCGAAGAACTAGTTTCGTCTCAGGGTCTTCACACCGAACTAACAGTTCACCAGTGGATATGAAATGAATTTCATGCCAACGCCCCGGCCCTAGCCTCGGCTTTCTATGCTATTCTAACCAACTGCTTTACCGCAAAATTAGCTTCGACCGTGACAGACACTCAGCGATAAGTACGATAAGTACGAACGCAGTGAAGAGACCTTTCTGGCTTCTCATGTTAACATCACAGGATTTCAATTATTGTCGCTTCGCCCTGACCGACGCCGACGCATAATGTTGCAAGACCATATCGGATGTCCTCACCGGCATGTTTCCTGCGATGCAGCTCATGTATCAACGTAGTAAGTAGACGCGCTCCGGAACAGCCAAGAGGATGACCTAAAGCTATGGCTCCGCCATTCACGTTAGTTATCTCGTGTCGCAAGCCCAGTTCACGCATGACGGCTATAGATTGAACCGCGAACGCTTCATTTAGCTCAACAACATCCACCTCCTTGAGGGGCAGGTCAGCCCGCTGCAAGGCCTTCTTCGTAGCGGCAACCGGTCCAAGACCCATAATTCGAGGGTCGATACCTACAGCGGCTGAAGCAATCCAGCGTGCTAACGGTTTTAGGCCCAGGGCCTTCGCTTTGTCGCTGGACATTAGCATCAGGGCCGCTGCCCCATCGTTCAGGCCGCTGGAGTTGCCCGCTGTCACTGTGCCCCCCTTACGAAAAACCGCCGGCAACCTGGCTAACTGATCCAGACTAGTGTCAAGAACGTAACCGTTCAGTGTCTTCTTGATACGTGGCTGCTCGTCTGTATCTACAACTGTTGGGTCGCCGCGTTGTTGCGGAGCTGTTACCGGCACTATTTCTGAAGCAAAATGGCCAGCATTAATCGCAGCACAGGCTTTGCGGTGGCTTTCCAGAGCGAAATTATCTTGTTCCTCTCGACTGATTGGCCCGCCGGGCACGCCGCCCTTGCAACTTAGTTCATAGATGTTTTCGGCGGTTTCTCCCATAGCCTCCAACGGGAACATTGCTTCCATCTTGGGGTTGGGGTAACGCCAACCCAAGGTTGTGTCCCACGCAATCGCATTTCCTAACGGAACCTTGGCGGATCTATGCTTGGGTAGGGAGTACGGAGCACGGGACATGCTCTCGACGCCGCCGGCAACGTAACAATCCCCTTCCCCCGCTCGGATCGCCCGGGCCGCATGGTTCACCGCCGTCAAACCACTAGAGCAGAGGCGATTGAATGTCACAGCGCCCACGTGATGAGGTAGCCCCGCCAGTAAGGTAGCCATTCGCGCGACGTTTCGATTATCCTCACCCGCCTGGTTGGCGCAGCCCATATACACTTCCTCAACTATGCTCGGTTCAACTTGGGCACGGTGAATCACCTCCCGGATGACGACTGAAGCCAAGTCATCCGGCCGAACATCTGACAAAGCGCCCGAATGCCTTCCAACAGGCGTTCGCACCGCGCCGACGAATACGACCTCATTCAAGTTGGCATGCCCGTAAGAATGAGCCAACTCTTCCAACCCTGCTCGTCCGTCTCGTTAAAACGCAGATAGTCCGACACTACTTCGCTTCCCACTTTCTCCAGGACGTAAATTCTGAGCCAAGCAACTGAAGGGCGATCACGATCTTCTGGGCGCTTCTCGTTCCTTCGGCGATTGCTTGTTGCCTTGCCATCCTGAATGCCTGCTGTAGGTCGTAGTCGGTTGTTGTCCCTATTCCACCGAACCATTCTATTGCGTCACTGATGGATTTTATACAGCTCTCTGACGCCGCGAGCTTGGCACAGGAGGCTGCCATCATCGCCTCGTTGAATGACGCTTTGCCTTCATGATGCCTATCCACAAGCCATGCCGCGCGATAGCATAACCATCTTGCTGCAAGGACATTCGCGTGGTCCTCAGCGAGTTCAAACTGAATACCTTCAAAGGATGCAAGTGGCCTTCCGAAAGCACGACGCTGCTTCATATAATCGATCCCAAGTTCAAGGCACTTCTCTGCTGTTGCCACAAGCGTCATCGCTGTCGGAACGCGAGAGTGAACGAAGGATTCGTACGTTAACTGACGTCCCTTTCCCTCTTGTCCGAGGAGGCAGTGTTCTGGAACTTTACTGTTCTCGTAGCGGACTCCACCCAGGTCAATTCCCATTCCCTCAAAATTCGCCGTACTGATCCCATTTGAGGTGACTGGGATGTAGATGAGGCTCATCCCTTTCGGTCCAAGTTCAGGCTTCGTCTTCACGCTTGTGAGGAAACCGCCGCCATACTTCATTGCCTCGGGAACGCAGCTTAGGATCTGTTTCTCCCCGTTGATGATATATCCGCCATTCTCCTTCTTGGCATTGGTAGTGATGGCCGTGAAGTCGGTGCCGCATCCAGGCTCCGTACTGTGAAGCGGAGTTATCCACCCCTCCTTCACGACTTTTGGGAGAACTTCATCTTTCAGCGCAGAGGTTCCGTACACGGCAATCATACGAGCGCACGCCGCGCCGTACCAGACAGGAATCCCGGCAATTCCCGTAGTATCGGCTTTCATCAGTTCCTCTACGGCGATATTGAAGGTGACATACTCTGCTTCGCTTCCGCCAAACTCCTTAGGAAGTAGCAGGCCGAAGAATCCTTCACTTGTCAGAGCCTTATGCACATCGGGCGTTATCATGCGAGTGTTTGTTATCTCCTTGGTCTTCGGTGAGACAGTTTTCGCGTAGCTTTCTTTGATAGTCCGTCTGAACAGTTCTTGCTCCTCAGTGAAGTTGAAGTCTAGTGGCGTGAGTTACACCCCTCTCAACTTCTGACTTTGGCACATGAATCCCCTCGCTCTTGGCATTCAACAGCTCGTATGTTGAATGACGAGGAACCTGATAACCTGATAACCTGTACGCATTTGATACCACCAACATCCGCTCATATCCAGGGCTTTCCGTTATAAGACAATCAGCGGGAGGGCGAAAGTTGTTCTTGCTTTCGGAGTATTTGTTACTAGTTAGTGGTGGGGCCGGTGGGATATGAGCCCACCAATATCGTGGGTTCCATCAGGGTTCCAATTTACGACTAAACAAAATTCGCTAATTTGGACCTTCGAGTCTTGAAGCGATATGCTTCAACAATGCGCTTCGAAATTCCCTTCAGAGGTTTACGGTATCTCACAATTATCAATGCGGTAACTCCCGCAATGATGCCGCCTGCGATTGACTCAACCGGAAAGCCGCCGATATTCGTTGAGGCGGACGTTGTGGCTGTAGAGGTGTTTGCTGAACTCATGGTGGTTGAAACTTGGGCGGGAGCCAATCCCACTGCAGGGCCTCCCACCATCGAGATGACACCGTTTGACGATGTCCCCGTTAACGTCACGACAAGATTTGAACCATCAATGGAAAGCTGATTTGTGGGAAGCTGCAACCACCTTCCGCTTGCGTTGAACCACCACGCCGCATTCGGGGGCAGGACATTAGGGAAGCTTATCATCAGTGTTACTGATTCGGTTGAATTCAAGCCTTGAATTGTGAAGTTGAACAGGCCGTCAATGAATGACAGTGAGCCCACCTGACTGGTCGGAATATATAACAAGGGCATGAGCAAGCCCTCATGATTCTCAAAGTATGCAATTCCTTCTTTGGTTTCCACGGGGTGAACTTGAGCATCGTAGCCGACAATGCGTCCGAGAAGGTACGTTAGCCAAGTTGCTCGTGAATCTACAACCCATAGATTGCCGGCCGAATCAAAGCTCACTCCAGTTGGAGTTATCACGTTCGGAATCTGCTGGGGATTCTCATTGCAGCAGTAGGGAGAATATCCGCCCATTGCGATCGATGCGTTCGATGGTGTTCCAACATCCCAGAGGATGCTGTTTTCACTGAATGGCGGCTTGAATTCGGCTACGTGTCCGCAGTTCCAGCACGCAATCCAGAGGTCACCGGCAGAATCGAACGCCAGGTTCTGAGCGTTCACGGAATCAAGGCGGAACGACGGGCGCATCCCATCACTGAACGGCGGTTTGAATACGGAAATGCCAAAGGTCGAAGACCAAGCCTCTGGAGCCCAAAGATTCCCTTGTTGATCGAACGCGACTTCCGTCGGGCCTGTCAGACTGCTGTGGTTACTGCAATGCGACTGAATTCCCAAAGAGTGTGGGTCGCAGTATCTGTGCGTGAAATCTGGCTCTCCGAGGACGAGGGATGCATTCATTCCAATGGTGAAGGGTGGCTCGTATTCGAGAATACGGCCGTTTCCTCCGTCCGGAACCCACAGGTTACCCGATGAGTCGAACGCAACTTGTCCAGGGTAAGACAGACTATTCTGAGTCGTGGTGTCGAGAGAAGCTGTGAAGTTCCGTTGCCCTAGAACGATGGAGGCATTCATGTCGTTGTAGAATGGTGGTTGGAACTTCAACAGTCGATTGTTGTTAGAGTCTGAAACCCAGAGGTTTGCGGAGTGATCGAATGTCACATACATGGGATAATTCAGTTGGTTGGCGGCGGTGCCTGCTTTAGTTCTCTGGAAGTTGGATTGGCCGATAACGATCGTAGCGTTCATGCTATTGTAGAATGGTGGCGTGAATTCGAGCAAGCGATTGTTCTGCGAATCCGCCACCCATAGGTTTCCATCTGGGCTAAATGCGAGTCCTCCCCAGGGAGTGAGAACTCCGTAATTGCTGGTGTTCTGTTCACCAATCCGTATTGCCGGAAGCTGAGTACTAGAAAAGCCAGCTGCCTGCGAGGGACGGAGGAGCATGGAGAGAAGTAGAAGAGCAGCTATGGAAATGCCGACCCTCATTCTATTCGTCAATGTCCGCCATCGAAATTTGCTCTAGGAGTGTCGTTTCGATCTAATCAACCTGCTTCAGAAAACGAGAGTTTCACGCGCCCAAACTACAAAGTATCTAGACTTCGCTTCCAAAGGACAACCAACTTATGAGATCACGCTTTGGAACGCAACTGCTCATAATGCATCCCTCCGAGGTCACGAATATTGTGGGTTCGAGACGCACCTAAGCCTAAAGTGGTGGGGGCCGGTGGGATACGAACCCACCAATATCGTGGGTTCCATGCGGGTTCCATCTAAGTTTACGATATTGTCAACCGCAGCCGTGAAGCTGCAACGCGCAGGGCCCGGAGGGATTCGAACCCTATTACTTTCAGTATCTTGCTTGCGGTGTTCATCATCAGCATCATCATCACCATCATCATCTTGGCCTTCGTCTTCGCTTTCTCTTTCGCAATGACCATCGGCCTTCAGCCGCATTAGTTATTGCATTCGCAGTCGCTTTCAGTATCCCAACGCTGCAACTAGCTTCTTGAGGAATGTTTCAAGGCCCCTTAGGAACCTGTAAAACTCTCCCTCGTCAATATTTGAAAGCAGCAACTCTTTTTCGGCGCCCCAGTCAAACAGCTTCCCGGAATTCAGCAGCGCCACCTTCTGCTTCAGATGCGCTCTGTGCTTTGAGTAGAGCTTAAGCGAGAAATCTATCTTGCCAAGTATACATTTCTCTTCGTCCTCAGGCCTGATCCCGAATTTCTTCCATATCAGATACACATCGACGAAATCCCGCGCCTTAGTCCCTTGCCGTGTGAGGAGCGCGCGCACCTTCTCGCAGAGTATCTCGCGGATGTCGTAAACGGCGAAGGGTATCTTTTTTGCATACTCAGCGGCCTCCTCAGGAAAGAGCGAGTCGAGTTCGCCTTGCATGCCTGTCAGCAGCCCGCCTAGCTGCCCGTTCTTCGGAGCGAAGTACATCTGTTCGACAAAATTGATCTGGACTTTCAGAAAGCTTTCGGCGTCGAAGCATTGCAGCATCGTACCACACCTTAAACGTGCATGTCTTGTCGCTGCCGCCGAGCTCCACATAGTTGGCGTTGCTCTTCACGCACTTGAAGTCAAGTCCCCTCTTCTTGGCGATTTGCTCGAAGATTGCCCCCGTCTTGTCGATAACGCCTGAAAGGTAGCTCCTGATCTTGCCCTGCGACTTGCCCCTGAACACACTCTGGTCATTCCAGGTGAAGTCTATGTCCTCCGAGAAGCGCAGGTATCCGAAGTAGCACTTGATGAGACACGTCCCTCCCTTGAACACGAAGTTCTTGGAAAAGAAGCTGTCCTGCGAGAGGTCGGTTAGCATTTGATGGAGTATGACGTCTTTCTCGACTAGGTCTCTCCTGTCAATTTTGAGAACACTTGCCAGTTGGTTGACGAACTCTCCGCTCATCTCGCTACCACCCTCTCCGCGATCTTCGCCACTGTCTTCGGATACCTCTTCGCATACTCCTTCACCTTCTCCTTCGCCGCACCCTTCGCCCACATCCTGACATCTACGGCAATCTTCTCCTCAGGCATGCCGTTGTATCTCCATATGTAGACGAAATCGAGGATCGTCTTCTCTGGATCTGAGTACCTGACTCCGTGCTCAGCCTTCCTTACGCCAAAACCTAGGAGCGACGACGACAGCCTCGAAAACTTGAACTTGTATCCTGCAATCGTGAAAGGATTTGCACGAAATATCTTGTCGCTTATCACGTCCTCAATGGCGAACGTCTCATGGGTCATGTTGTTGAGTTTGAGCGCTGTATGCAGGCCGAAATACCAGTTCGTTACCTTCTTGAGTTCTAGTCCTTTCGCCACAAGCTCAAGATGATTGTACTTGTTACGTGCCAGCTTTGCTTCCTCCAGCGATTTGACATAGAAGATCCCTCGGAATATTCTGACGAAGTACTTCCGCTTCACGAAATAGTCTACTACTGCTGGATAGGCTAGCCTGAATGACCGGCAATAAACCCTAAGCTCGCTTGCAGTGACAAACTCCTTCTTGTCAATCCACAGCTTCCTTAGCAGGTGACTTATTGGCATTTATATCACAACCGGGCATAAAGTGCCCTATTATGATATATATCATAACACGACTTAACTTTTACGTCGCCCTTTATTGGTGTGCCCCAGACGTGCTTCCCCTTCTGAAATCAGATTTCATGTCTGCCCTTTCGCTTCTACTTGGAGCGGAGTCCGTTGTTCAAAATGTCGTTTGGAAAAGACCGGGGATCTCAGTAATTCTGTCGCGAGGAGTCAGTGGGATTTGAACCCACCAATATCGTGGGTTCCATCCGGGTTCCACTTTACGATCGGACAAAATTCGACGATTTTGTAATTCAGAACTGCTCGTCGACTTTTCGGTACTCCTTCCGCAGATAGTCAATCTCTCGCGACAACATCTCCCTGGCATGATCCTCTTTCCGAGCCACATGCCCAAGCATGAAATCAATCACATGCTGTGAAACGCCTACCTTCATGCAGGATGCGTGGAAGTAATCCCTAAGATCATGCCACCGAATCCCCGCCGCATGAACTGCCTCCTCAGCCGCCTTGAACGCCTGCTCCGTGACCACCGGCGAGTCGACGTGCAGCGGCTGAGACCGAGACTTCAAATCGTCGAGCAGCTCCCCGCATCCTCGCGAGGACAGAAACGTACAGTACTTGATAATGGCGCTATGTCGGTTTCTGACTGGAATTTCTACAATCTGAATCCTCGACGGCACTTCCACGAACCGCCTCTTCGCCAGTTAACGTCTTAGCCCCTAAACGTCATCCTCTTAGGGGTACAGAAGCAATCAGCCCTAAGCACAAACCTACAATTCTCCGACGGCCATAAGGCTAGTGATGGACCGGGCGGGATTTGAACCCGCGACCTCCCGCATGCCAAGCGGACGATTTGATCGCATCGCGCTAGTAAGTTCGATGCTCATACCAGGCTGATCTACCGGCCCATTCAATCGACACCTTTCAAGGTGTCCCTAAAAACCTTCTCAAACGCAATAGTCCGAAAATTGTCAACTGAGATTACCCGCCCCTTTGAGTTGCAATCGCGTTTTGCATAGTTTCTGTCTTCACAAATACTATGTGCGACACGTCCTTCGAGGCACATGTCTTGAAACAAAAATTGGGGTGAAGCTTCACCCTGATCATTGCAAAAAAACATGGGTGTAATACGCCCTGATTGTTCCCACTTAGACCGTGCGAAAAAGAGCTATCTAGTAGCGGGACTCTTCGAGCGTGGAAAATGTTCTTGACAAAGAACGAGACCCGCCTCTTGTTGTTTGCAGTTATTCTTATTTCAGCTTGCGGACTCGCCAATAATTCTCTTCGACTTGCAAGCGCGCAAGGCGCTTTTGATTTTGGCATCAGCCTTAACGGCTATTCGATGACCGTGGCTCCGAACCATTCTGGTTACGTTCAGGTGGCGGTCTCTTTGGTTTCTGGGACGGCGCAAAATGTGACGCTGTCATCGGCCGTGTCGCCTCAGGATGGGCAATTGTCGGCCTCGTTCGCCCCCCAATCCTATGGAGACCCACCATTTGTAACCACGTTAGTAGTCAGCGCGCTTGGAGCCGCGCCGAGTAGGCAATACGAAGTTACAGTTACAGGCGCGGCGGGCGGCTTGGTAAAGGATGCGCCAGTGCTCACGGTCACCATCGGTTGCGTTCAGGGAACATGCGCCACGCTGACCACCACAACCGTAGGGAATGGAATGGTCGATCCCTTATGCTCCTCCGGATGCTCGGAACCGATTGGGGGGGCAATCAACGTCTCCGCAGTCCCAGCCCCCGGTTGGGCTTTCGCCGGTTGGAACGTAACAGGAGCCGCATGCATTAGCGGGTTAGCCTCAAGCCCCTGTGATTTCAGTATGCCAAATGGTCCGGTGTCGGTTACGGGGAATTTCGTTCCGTACCAGCAGACCCTCTATACAACCTATACCGGGCTAGGGCAGCTCACGCCTTATTGTCCCAATGGTTGCCCAGAACCAATAGGAGCTCATATCTCAATAACCGCCACTCCCGCACAGGGATGGATGTTATCCGGCTACCAATTGACGAACGGAGTCAGTTGCGGTTCGGAAGCGGGCTATGCTTGCAGCTTCACAATGCCCGACTTCCCAGTCTCATTCCAGGTAACTTTTACTCCGATGATCGCGAAGACAACCCTCACGGCCGTATCTTCTTGGACCATAACCACCAGTTTCACCCGCAGCATAGTGCTCGAAAGTACGAGCACGTCGACCGTGACAAGTTCGACAGTATCTATTGTGGCTATGGGCGAAACAACAAGTTCCACCCTAATCTCAACCACCGGCCTTTCCGTTACACAAACCGAGACCAGTCTCTCGACTCAATTTCTGACTTCGACTGCAAATGCAATATCTGTAACCACGAGCTTGGAAAATCCCCCACTCGAACTAGCTCTCGCTCTCATCATTCTCATCTCGACTGTACTGATTGGCGTGAACCTAATACGGCGATCTCGTCGGGGAAGGGCCATTGTATGTGGCCACTGCAGTTTCAATAACCCGTCCGCCAGAGTTTACTGTGCGAACTGCGGCGAAAAACTTGGGGCGGCTTGATTCATGCCTCAACACTCGATCCTTCGGCTTGCGGTTATCGCAACTGTGGTTCTTGTAGCCCTCTTGTCCACATTCTCCTTGACCACGGCTCAGGTCACGCAGACAGAGACGTCGACACTAACAACCAATCTCTATCAGACAAACACGATGCTGACCACCATCACGAGTCAAACGGTCACCTATACTACAACGACCGAGACGATGAATTCAACCATACAAGGGACACAAACAATGATTCTGCCCTCCTCAACAACAGCCACCGCGACTCTCATCTCCACGGCCGTTGCCACGCTCACCATAGCGAACACCCTGACCCTAACTTCAGTGACCACGCAAACTACGCAAATACTTGCCAATATCTGGGGAGAGTCATTGGCAGTGGTCCTGGTCGCGAGTGCACTCGCGAGCTTCCTCATACCCAAGACCCGTTCCAGGCTGCCTAAGGGTGTGGTCTGTAGGGACTGCGGCAAAGTAAACCCGCCATTCGCTCGAGCGTTCTGCGTATCGTGCGGCCACTCGTTGAAAGAGAACGCCTAGGTATGCGAATGCTCATTGTCTTTCGAGAATGACGATACGTTTTTAAACACGCCTAGACACACATACACTTAGACAAATGATCAGTGGGGAGGAAGACGAATGGTAGCCGATGAAGAGCTAAAGAAATGGCTTGAATCAAGATTCTCAAAGATCGACCAACGCATCGGAAGGCTCGAAGAAACAATCGCGGAAAGCAAACAACCGAAGATCCGCATAGCATGGTACCGAACCCTGCTTGGTATGACAGAGCTCGGCGGAAAATCTGGAACCGAAAAACTCGCCGATCACCTAGGTATCAGCAGAAGCGTGATCAGCGAATACCTGAACAGGATGGAGGAGGAAGGCATAGTTACACGTGACTTCAACGAGAATCCTAAAGAGTCGTCGCGGTACATCTGGCAAATCGACTGGCAATCTCTGCCGCCGGAAATAGCCTCGCGCCTCAGAAAAAAATGACTGAACTTCAATCAAACTTCCCGGCACACACGCATACCAAACGGTAGAGAGCTTTCACTGCGGCGGAATCAGGGGTATGCGATAGAAGTTTGATAGAAATGGCCTCATAGAGCTGGAAATGTCGTCGACGTCGCAGTCGACGCAGGACGGATCCAACCTAACTGGCACACTCCTCAATCCATCCAGCAATTCGATTTCAAGCAACGCATGTCCCGCCAGTTGCCGCTTCTCCCGCGTCCCTGAGTCCATGTATGTTCCTGGTGGGAGTATGAGAAAATGCATGCGCCGGTACCCTAGGCTGGCGAGCATTGAGCCTAGCAGGACGACTTTGCAGTCGCAGTCGCCGCCGGTTTTTATGGTCTCCCAGGGCCATCGGACGTGTTCCCCGAACGATTCCCCTTTGTAGATTACCTTATCGCGTGCGTACTCAAACACGAGTGTAAGCAACCTTAGCTGGTCTTGGAACGAGAGCTCTTGGGCATCTTGGGGCTTCTCCCGGCCGAGCGCGACGGCTCCGATGGTGGTCGTTAACTCGTCGATCTCGGAATATTCAGGATGATCCTTTGCCTTCACTACTCGGCTCAGCATTGTCAAGGCGACCTTCATGGTTCGAGGGTCGAGGATGGGTTGCGGTCCGGCTTCTTCGATCTGGATCTGCTTTGCTCCGCAGTACCGGCAGAAGGGCTCGTCTGCGCCTACGGCCTTGCCGCAGGACTTGCAGTTGCGCATTCGCTCGACAAAAGTAGTCTCATCTCGCTGAATCCGGCCTTTAGTCTGCAAACGGGTGAGGGATTCGATAAGCTGGTCTGTGGAGACGTTAAGGTCCTGGGACGTACGCCTTATCGAGATGCCGCTCTGATGTGCCTCAAGGTATTTCAAAACACGCTCATCCATCTCTCGATATTGCCCCGTATCGACCGTGCGTACGCTCACCCCCATTGCAGGCTTGCTTGGGGGGAGTACGGAAGCGGTTTCAGGACTCATAGCGGCGGGTGTTAGGGCTTTGCCGCAGTTGTGACAGTAATCCGACGAAGCTAAGTTGATTATCTTACAGACGGGGCATGGAAGCAGTCGCTGTCCGCATTCTCCGCAAAACGACTGGGGCCGAAGAATCGCGGTGCCGCATTGCGGACATCTCTGTACTCCTCTCTGCCCCATACTTCGACTCCAGCTTCATCCCAAACTTGCAATAGGGTTGTGTTAACTTATCGTCTCTAAACCGATACAGCCGAGGAGGCTCCAACGAAGTGAGAACCGCAAAGTGGCAGGCTTCGCTTATGGTTTCTATGTCGAAAACAGCTTCAACCGTATTTTTCATTCAGCAACAGTTGCAAAATGAAAGTCGGCTGAAAACTGTTTAAGAAAGTATCAGTTCAACCGAGAAAGAAGACCACGCGACTGTCTCGACTTGCAGCAATTTCTTCATAGGGAACGGAGATGGCTAGGTAGGTATCGATGGAAGAGCGCCTCCTTACGCGCGATGGCCAATTCTTGCTCATTTCCACCTTCCTGAACTCGATCCCCGTCGGCTACATCAATGTAGTGCCTCTAGTCTACCTAGCGGAGATCGGCTATGACCCCTCTGCAATCGGAATCATTTACTCAGCCAGCGCGATTGCCACAACGATTGGACTGATTCCAGGAGGACTTCTCGCAGATAGGTATGGAAGAAAGAAACTTCTGATTGTAGGGACATTCCTTCCGGTCGTGTCATACTTAATCTTCGGACTGACACTCGACTCGTCCTTGCTAACGATCGCGAGCGTTATCGGAGGAGTGGGCTTCGCCGGAGGTTTGGGTGCTGCGATCGCGAGTCCATCGCTGTTCCCCATGCTTGCCCGTTCCACCTCGGAAAACAAGAGATCAACCCTATTTGGCGTATTGTATGGCGCGTGGGCTCTTGCCCTCACAATAGGCTCAGCCTTGAGTTTCCTTCCAAACTTGTTCAGCCTCTTTTTCGCTCTGAACGAAAGATCGGCGCATTTCGATTCATACTTCGTCATGTCTGGAGTGGCCGCTCTGGCAGTACTCCCCATCTTGTTTGTGAGGGAAAAATCGAACAGAGGCGATTCCAACACGCCACTGGGAAGCAACTCGGTTCTCCAACAGCAGTCGCAAGAGGAGCTAACGCACCAATCGCGCGCGTTCAGTTTCGGCATGATGCCTCGGTCTAGAATCGCGCAGTTTTCCTTGATCTTCGCCTTCACGGGCTTAGGTTTAGGTGTACTGGTGCAGCTACTTCCGACTTGGTTCAACTTGCGATATGGGGCGTCTGAGACCGCTATCGGATTCTGGATGGCGATGTCAAACTTGGCAACAATCGTGTCGATACCTTTGATCCCAAGGCTCGTTGGCAGAAGAGGAGATATATTCACTGCAGCAGCGACGGGGATTGTCGGAGCCTTCATACTAGGGTTTATGGTGTTCGCGACAACCTTCGAGACGGCAGCTTCTCTATTTGCGATCCGTAGTGTGGTCGTAGGTGTTTCTTGGGCGGTTGTGCAATCGTACATGATGAGCGTCGTTACCGAGAATCAACGAGGGACCATTGTTGGGTTCACTTATACTGCCTGGGGAGTCGGCGTCTCGCTGGGTACTTTGATTGGTGGAGAACTACTTGGAGCAGGTTTACTTACCCTCCCATTTGTTGCTGCAGTAATCAGCTATCTCGCATCATCCATAGCACTGTGGTTTTTCTTCAGGAAAGTTGAGCCGCCTCAAGAGGTAACTCGATTTATCCCCCGAGTTAGCGAGTGAGTAATTTTGGGTACATAGAAAACAGTCTTGATTGTTTGCGCGTACGTTATGGTGCGGGCAACCAAATTGAACCGTGGTCTATAGTCCGCTAGGGCATGAACTCGCTAAAACTTTACGGAAAGAGGACGCTAAACTAGGCCAGACTACATCATGGTCCATAAGGTTGGCGAGCGATATGCTTGCTGTAACTCCATCCGATGTTGTCAATGGTCCGGTCGCGGTAGTTCACCAGAAGATATTTCTTGAATAAGTAAGATGGTTTGTGTCAACTGGTCTCCTTTGCCTAGAAGTCGTAGTTCTCTCGAAGAGTTCAGGAAGTATCGTGAGAAGATGAACCGCAAGATTCTGGCTTCCGGAAACCTTCAGATCCAACGGTTCTTCAATCTCGACACCCGCGCCTATGAGGGACGTGCTCTTTCAGCTAAGGTCAAGGAACTGTTAGGGTTAGTGGCCTCCCTTGTCCTGAGGTGCGACGATTGCATCACATATCATATAGTACGTTGCGTCGAGGAAGGTGTTTCAGATGCGGAGTTCTTCGAAGCGTTCAACGTGTCTCTGGTGGTCGGAGGCTCCATAACAATCCCTCACTTGAGAAGGGCGGTGGAACGACTCGAAGAGTGCCGCACGCTCGACAAGGGCCAGCTTACCAAAAGAAAGAACGGCGCGAGATAGCAGAATGCTGGTTGCGGGCGTTCTACCCACGAACTGCCCGAGGTAGCGTAGGTTAGATGTGTAGTACCATTGCTATGGTTGCGATGACGGTTAGGATGGTGAGGTAAATGGCGCCGCGAACTTTTTCCTCTCTGATTGAATTGAGGAGGCAGACGTTTTGCGATCGTCGGAATAGGGTTCTGGTTATGTGTGTCGCTATGAAACCGGCGCCACCTCCGATCACGAAAATGATTGTGGTGTAAACGTCGGCTGGGAGCGCCCGTATGAATATGGGCATTGCACCGTAGGTCACGACCATCTCCACTGCCAAGCCGGCAACCGTGAAGATCTGCTGTTTCGCGGTCTTCAAGAGTGAGGGGGTTATTTGTTCCATTATACGCGTCTCCTATGTCGATATACGTCTAGACATATTAGACACGGCCCTATATAACATTTCAGTCGGCAACGAGCATCAAAAACTCACCCCGATACGCGTCGAACACTGTCATGTCGAGGTTCTTCAACAGGCTGAACACGGAGAAGATGGCCAACCGCCGACCGTTCTGCCAACTAATCATGCGAAACTACGGATAGCGGTTAAACCCGGTTTAACACGCATGCCACGGCTACCATCTGGGCGAGAACGCAACCAGTTGCGTCTTGACCCCCTTCAACTGAAATATGTTGAAGGCTACGCGATCGCTGACGGCTTGTTTCTGGCGTTGAACAAGCCGAAGGCCGATGTACTCGCCCGCGACCACCTCCGATACATGCGCAGGGACAGTTGACCTACGACCATCCACGAATCCGAGAGCTATAGAGGGGCCTGACACTTTCCTGAAAGAGATCGAGACGAGGTATCGGATGAATCGTGCCTTCTGTCCGTGGGAAGAAGCCTTAATTTGGCGAGCAAAGCCTCTCTGATGGCGCCCAGGAACGCCGGGGTAGCTCAGCCTGGGAGAGCACCCGACTTAGCTCACTAAGGGTGAAGCTGAAGACCGGGTTGACTACGGACTACCCAAACCGTAGGCCAAATCACGGATTCAAAAAGAACGCGAAAAACGTTCTGGAGATTCCCGTCCCCGGCACCACATTCACCTATCGTGGACTATCTCATTCCATCTTTCCAAGACTTCGCTTTGCCCTTGAACCGTGCGCCGCGAATCCGTGTGTTGGTGTGAATATGAGGAGATTTCCGACAACCTCAAGTCTTTAATTGGATTATCTATGTACGGGTACGGAGACGACATTGAGTTCTGAAGCTACGGTTAAGCAGATTATGCGAACGATAGTCTCAATCGATAGCAAAGCGAAGGCGAAGGAAGCCGCTAGGCTGATGGTTGATCGAAGAATTGGGTCCTTGATTGCTAACCGGGACGGGCTGCCGTTCGGTATAGTCACTGAGAGAGATATGGTGAAGATCGTCGCGGGGGCGATGGATCCTGTGAAAGTGACGGTCGCCGATGTAATGACCGCACCGTTGATAACCATAGATTCGTCCGCGCCCCTGAACGACGCGGCTCGAAGAATGGTTGAGAAACAAGTGAAGCGACTGGTAGTCACGGAACATGAGAAGATTGTGGGGATAGTCAGTCAGACCGACTTAGTGCAGAACATGAACGACTTACAGAAACTAGCCAAAATGGGCATGGCTTAGAACGCATCAAAACTCACTTCATAATCTTTTACGCAGTGGCTTTGGTGGGTACCTTTGAGCCCGCATTAAACCAGCTTCGCGCACCTGGGTACTCGCCAACTTGTAATGTCGGTGAGCCCCTGACGTAAATAAAGGAGACAAAAAGGTGGACGATTGGCATGGTGCACGAGCAGCTCTATGCAAGGTTTCCATTCAGGAAGTATTGGGCGACTTAACGGATAGTCATAGTTGAATCGTCGTCGGTATAGCTGGTGCGCGTTCACACGCACGGCTAACCGTCACATTCTTAACCATTTGTCTAACCGTAATTCGGTTAGCATAACGTTTGGGAGATGAAGAAATGCCCGAGGAAGAATGCGCATGCGGAGCTGGATGTCCGGCTGGAGCATGTGCGGCTGCGCTTGCTACTGAATGCGCATGCGGAAGAGCTGGATTCTTTGGAGTACATGATCGCCATTACAGGATGACACCTGAGCAGAGAGAACGGGACGGCAGGTTGTGCAGGAGCTTAATGACCATGTCGAGGAGCATGTCAACGAACTCGCTAAGCGTCACTTCACGTATGAGGGATGGACGCTTACGCCCTACGTATCCTATTCTGAAGGGTTTGCTGAAATGAGGTGGAGAGCAAAGAAGAAGAACGACCGGAGTTTTAAGGGAGAGAGCTACGGTGAAGTGAAGCTTCGTATTCTGCGATACGTGGATGCTCCCAAATGGTTGCATATGTTGGAACGCCACATATGAGCCAACGCAGGCCCGACTTAGCTCGGTAGCGCGTGACTCGCCGAGTCCAAACCGGCTGGCGTTTTGCCACTCTCTAATGTCTCGTTAGGAGCAACCCAGCACGACAAGAATGAAGAGGATGACAAGGAAATAGCCGTAGAGCCTCAAGATGCCTCTCACTCGCCAATCAACCATTGCTCTCCTGTCTCTTTCGATTTTCCTGCTAGGGTTTTATAGCGCGATCTGATGCTCAGATCGCTTGGTTGCGGCCGTAGTCTAGAAGGCCAACCATAAAGGCCTGGATAACCTGGTCTAGGACGGGAACGGTGAATGATATTCGCCGACGGAAGCCTGCCACGCTTCTGATCGCCTCTCGACAAGGCGAGAAGACGCCCGGGTTCAAATCCCGGCGGCCGCACCAACCTAACCACACACACACTTTTAGAAACGACGACGGTAAGTCTGAGCAACTCACC
>CAZHKA010000018.1:0-62206 GCA_964533505.1 uncultured Candidatus Bathyarchaeia archaeon
TTCATCATCAAAGGACTGCCCTCATCACCTGGGGTAGGAGCCGGAAAAGCCCACGTCATCTTAACGGTTGACGGCGTGAACGAATTCCAGAACGGAGAGGTCCTCGTCACACAAATGACGACACCCGATTGGGTTCCGACGATGAAGAAGGCGAAAGCAATTGTAACCGATGCTGGGGGAATGACTTGTCACGCCGCCATCGTCAGCAGAGAACTTGGCATACCATGCATCACCGGAACGAAGACAGGAACACAAACTATCACAACAGGCCAAGAAGTAACCGTGGATGCCAAGATGGGAGTAGTATACCAAGGAATCGTGGTGGCCGCTCCGGAGGCGGAAATCCGACCACAGCCAGCGCAAGATGGGTTGTCGGCCTTCAAGGATCCCACGGTGACTGGGACAAAGATCTACGTTAACCTCGGCGAGCCTGAATTAGCAGGCAGAATCTCTCAACTACCGGTAGACGGCGTCGGGCTTCTACGAATGGAGTTCATCGTCAGCGACCACGTCAAGAAGCACCCGATGTTCCTCATTGAGAGCGGACACCCTGAAGAGTTCGTGGACAAATTGGCCGCGGGACTAGAAACCATATGCCGAGCATTCCACCCGAGACCCGTCATTCTCCGCTTCAGCGACTTCAAGACGAACGAGTACGCCAAACTCGAAGGAGGAGAGAAGTATGAGGGCTCTGTAAACGAAGCGAACCCGCTAATCGGATGGAGAGGCGCCAGCAGGTACACAGATCCGCGCTATATGCCGGCGTTCAAACTGGAGATCGCCGCCGTAAAAAAAGTCAGAGACGAACTTGGCATGAGGAACCTGTGGTGCATGATCCCATTCAACCGAACAGTCAGCGAATTCGTCAAAATCCGCGAACTCCTCCAACAAGAGGGACTAGTACAATCAGACGACTTCAAACTGTGGATAATGGCAGAAATCCCCAGCAACATCATCCTAGCGGATGAGTTCTGCAAAGCAGGAGCGGATGGATTCTCCATCGGCAGCAACGACTTGACAATGCTGATTCTCGGCGCGGATAGAGATAATGAGGTCTTAGCGCCGCTCTTTGACGAACGAAATTTGGCCGTCAAGCGGGCAATCAAAGACCTGATACAAACCGCTCACAAATACCATAAGACCGTAAGCATATGTGGGCAGGCGCCAAGCGTCTACCCAGAGTTTGCTGAATTCCTCGTTAAATCAGGCATTGACAGTATCTCAGTGAACCCCGATGTGATCGTTCACACACGCAGAATGGTCGCACAGGTAGAGCACAGAGTCCTTCTTGACGCAGCCCGGAATTACGCTACAGCTGAAGGTCAGAACTAGGCAAACCCTATTGCACATGTGGGAGTGTTGGCGGACTATCTAGCTACGCTCCCACCACAAGCTCTTGCAACTGGAACATTTGATTTGGGTGAAGTCATCAAACGCGTGAGGGAAGTCAATCCGAATCTCAGACGCGTCTCTTTGCCTCAAATCCACATCACGGCTACCGCACGCAGGACAGAACTCCATCCTACTCACCAAGCCCAGTATTGGACCGTAATATAATTAAACGATTTGTGGTAATACTTTGCAGCCATGAAACGCAGATTCAGTATGACGCTCGACCCTTCACTTATGCATAAGATAGACATACTCGTAGATGGAAGCCGCTTCACAAACCGCTCACAAACGGCCGAATTTCTCCTAAAACTAGGGATGGAACAGTTCAGGCCAGAGAGAACGGCACTCATTCTTTGCGGCGGCATGGAATCTCGCGTAAGGCCGTCAACATTCTCCACCCCTAAGGCTCTGCTACCAATCGGATATCAACCGCTCCTCGAGTACCAAATAGAGTATTTGAAGCAGTTCGAATTTGATCGAATTATTCTAGCCATAGGATTCCTTCAAGAACAGATTGTTCGATATCTAGACGAGCACAAGCTTGGAGTTCGCTTAAGGTACAGTTTCGAGAAGGAACCATTGGACACCGGAGGTGCACTGAAGAACGCCGAGGCGATGCTGACTTCAGATTTTCTAGCCTTGAACGGAGATGTAATATTTTCCGGCCTTGACTTGGACAAGTTGATTTATGAGCACAAGAAATCTGAATCGCTGGCAACCTTAGTTCTGGCTAGATCACGCACGCCCACGCGATTCGGTGCAGTGGAACTCGACGGTGAAAACAAGGTGGTAAGCTTCGTCGAGAAACCGCGAAAGCAGTCTGAAGGCGAGGCATGGGTAAACGCCGGCGTTTATGTCATCCACCCCTCTGCTCTCAGTAAGATTCGAAAAGGCGCAAGGGCATCGCTGGAGTTGGACGTCTTTCCAAGACTAATGCGCGAGGGGAAAATTTCCGGGTACAAACACGACGGCTATTGGGCCGACGTCGGAACCCCGGAAGACTACCTGCGTGTGCAAAAGGATGTCCTGACAGGCATTTTCAGACCGCAGGAGGGCCTTTCTTCTTCCTGAAAAGGCATGAGCTCTATGAGAGCAGTTCGATGCGCTTCCTCAAGTCTCCTACTACGTTTTCGACATCGGCTTTATCCACGTGAATAGATAATTCCTTACGTCCCTCATTCTCGCTGCGCATATTGACCGGCGCCTCCTCCCCGACTAGTGCTTCGAACAACTTTCTCCAGCTAGGCGGCGTCAGCTCAGGCAACAGTGTCTGACTGAGAGTAGCCGCTACAAGTGTCCATGCTCTCGCCACGTTGGCTTGATTGTAACCACCTCCACCGAAGACAATCAAATGCCCCCCTGCGACTGAATGCGCTAATTCATGGACAATCTCTGTGACCTCAACGTATGTTTTCGTTGTAAGTTGCAGGTGTGCTAGAAGATCGTTGGCGTGCGAATCCGCGCCACATTGAAGAAGTAAGACTTCCGGTTTGAATTTCTTAACAGCTTTGGGAACGATCTCTCTGAACAACGGTAGGAAAATTTTGTCGTCTGTGAACGGCGGGAGGGGGATGTTCAATTTGAGCCCTTTTCCTTCTCCTTCGCCGACTTCGTTTGTGAAACCGGTTCCGGGGAAGAGATGCTGTCCGTCCTCGTGGAAGTCTATGTCCAATACAGTCCCGTCGGAGTAAAACCCGTACATGACGCCGTCCCCATGGTGTGCGTCCACATCCAGGTACAGAATCCTCTTCACACCGTGTTTCTTCTTCAGGTATGCGATAGATATGGCAGGGTCATTGAATATGCAGAACCCGGATGCTCGATCTGGGTGAGCGTGGTGCAATCCGCCTGAAATATTCATGGCGTGGTCGACTTCACCCGACATTACCTGGTCCACTGCCACCAGGGACGCCCCGGCGGCGAGCGCCGAGGCTTCGTAGCATCCTTCGAAGACAGGCGTATCTCCCGCATCCAGAAAACCTCTTCCAACACCACTCACGCGCTTCACGAACTCCAAGTATTTGGGGGTGTGAAACAACCGGAGCTCGTCATCCGTCGCGTACCGCGGTTTGGTGACCTTGACGTTCGGAGATTTCAGTAAGCCAGTCTCATTCATTAGCTCGAAAGTCAGCTTTAGTCGGGTGGGTTTCAGGGGGTGTGTCGGGCCGAAGTCATACTGCTGGAATTCCTCACTGTAGATGACTCCGACTGTTTGCGTCATGGGGGGCGCCTCACTTCGATGAGATTTTTCGACTAGGTTGGTTACTTGGACTTCGTTTTTAACCCATCCAAGCTTAAATAATCCATATGTAATATTGCTGGACCGAGCAACAAATGTTACACTCTCCATCCACGCTGAAGGTTGCGTTGACAGAAAAAGCAGCTGAGAAAGTCAAAGTCGCAATGCAGAAGCAGGAAAAACCGAAAGCAGGACTCCGCGTTTACGTTGCTGGCGGGGGATGCAGCGGGTTCCAATACGGGCTTGCGTTCGACGATAAAACAGACGGCGACCACATCATCGATTCGCACGGCGTCACGATCCTAGTCGATGAACAGAGCGCGCAATACCTTGATGGCTCAGAAGTCGACTATGTGGAATCAGTCATGGGCGAAGGATTCCAGGTCAACAACCCGAACGCAACCGAAACTTGCGGCTGCGGGCACTCATTCAAACCAAAGTAACCAACTCTTTTCCGGCTCGTACACAAGTCCTAGGCCTCTTACTCGGAGACCTAGCAAGGCTCGATCGTAGATGGGGGCTTAGAGGTTATTGCATACGTTACCCAAGTTACCCCCCGAACTTCTCCGGTAATTCGATTACTAATCTTCTCGAGAACTCCATGCGGAATCCTTGCCCAGTCCGCGGTCATCCCGTCGGTCGATTGCACGATCCTCACGGCGACCACACGCCCGACTTGACGATGGTCCCCTTGGACACCCACCGCTTTATCATCGCCCACGACTGCGAAAGCCTGCCAAACCTTGTCGTAGAACCCTTCCGCTGTTAAGACAGACTCGACGATCGCGCTGGCTTCCCGACTTATTCGAAGCTTCTCCTTTGTAACTTCGCCGATAATCCGGACCGCTAAGCCTGGTCCCGGGAAAGGATGCGTGAGCACGATCTTGTCAGGTAAGCCTAGCTCCTTCGCAACCTTTCGAACCTCATCCTTGTAGAGGAAACGGAATGGTTCGATTATTTTGAAGCGTGACCATTCAGGTATCCCGCCGACGTTGTGATGGCTCTTTATTCGAGATGCTGGACTTCCGCTACCTGCGCTTTCGATTACGTCGGGATACAGAGTGCCCTGGGCTAGCCAATGGAATGAGCCGAGCTTACGACTCTCTTCCTCGAAGACTCGAATGAATTGTTCTCCCACAATCTTCCGCTTCTCCTCCGGGTCGCGAACGCCTTTGAGTTTACTCAGAAATTTGCGAGAGGCGTCGATGTATCGTAGGTTCAGTTTGAAATCTTCGCCGAGAGCCTTAACGGTTCTTTCCTCGTCCTTTCTCAATAGGCCGTGATCCACGAAAATACACGTCAGCCTCTCACCGATCGCTCTATGAACGAGGAGCGCCGTTGCCGTGGAGTCCACGCCGCCACTTACCGCGCATAGCACTCTCTCACTTCCAACCTTGGCTTTGATATCTTGAACCGAATCTTCGACGATTGATCGTGGGTTCCAGGTTGGACGACAACTTGAGATTTCGGTAAAGTTTCTCAAAATCTCCGTTCCGCGTTCCGTATGCGAGACTTCCGGGTGAAATTGAACTCCGAAAAGTTTCCGGTCGCGATCTCGTATGGCCGCGGTTGGACAATTATCTGAATCGGCGATCACTTCGAACCCCTGAGGGAGAGTTTCAGCGTAGTCTCCGTGACTCATCCAAGTTATGGTTAGACCCTTCATGTTTCTGAATAAGTCCGTGGTGTCTCGGAGCCTCAAGTCTGTTTTTCCATATTCGTGGCGTTTTGTGGCTTTGACGTGGCCTCCTAACTCTTGAACCATTAACTGGAGTCCGTAGCAGACACCGAGCACGGGCAAACCCATGCGAAAGACCCCTGGATCGCATCTCGGTGAATCCTTGTCGTAAACGCTTGCCGGGCCACCCGATAGAATAATCGCTTTGGCGTGACGCCTCTTCAGTTCCTCAGGCGTCGTGCTAAAAGGAAGTAGCTCCGAGTAGACCTCGCACTCTCTGATCCGGCGGGCAATAAGATGTGAGTACTGACCCCCGAAATCAAGTACAGCGACTAGGTCTGCGGGCATCGTCAGTCAATTATGAGTATGGAGATGCTTGCATTAACGTTATCCAAACTAGGACGGCCGTTTCGGGGCTGCTGTGGATTCTGGATGGCGCATATTCCTCATTTCGCGTCTAGCGTATCCTTTTCAAGCCCTTCGGGTATCTTAGCGCCAGATCGGCATACGCTTCCTTGTACTTGGTCCACGTCTGCTTGTCCGAATCAGAGACATCACGAATAATCTTCGCGGGTACTCCTACCGCTACCTTTCCATCCGGTATGGATTGATTGCTGGGTACAACGGCTCCCTCTGCGACAATACTCCAAACCCCAACGGTTGCGTAATCGCTGATGACGGCACCTACTCCAACAACAGCCCAGTCCTTGACTGTGCAATTGTGCAATAAGGCTCCGTGGCCAATTTGTACATGGCTTCCAACCAAACATTTTTCGTTCATGCGTGCATGAAGGACGCAATTTTCCTGAATGCTTGTCTTATCACCGATTATGATGGTTCCGTAATCACCCCTAATTCGAGCTCCCGCTCCGATGAAGCATTGTTGTCCGATAGTCACGTCTCCCAATACCGTAGCATTTTCATCGACGTATGCGTTCGGCGCGATAGTCGGGACGCGCCCTTCGAATTCATATACGCTCATTGAATCATCTCTCCACAGACTTTACGCGAATAATGCAACACCATGCGTCATGCTCTTTAATGTGCGCGCGGCCGAAACCCCCTGGAAGTAAGTTCGGTGGCATTTACCCGATCTCTTATCCAGATGCGGACCAAGATTCAAGAAAGCTTCTCGAAACGCGGCGAACCCGATCTCAAACCCTGCCCCATCTGCAATGTGCCAATGTCAGAAAGCGAAGACAAATATGGGTACGTGACTCACAATCCAGAGACCTGCCGCCTCGTCAATCTCGTTCTATCAGAGTTAGGAGTTAGAATTCCGCAAACCGTTCGCGTTAACATCTACCCCGGTGCTGGACCACTGAGAGGATTCTACTTCACAGGAGACCCTTACACAGTCCACATCTCTGAAGACGCTTACGCTCAATTGAGAGAATACGTCATTTTTCATGAGACGAAGCATTTAGTCGATTGTCTGCAGTTCGGCCGCAGCGAGGAAATAACGCCCGACAATTTTGCGCTAACCCTCTGTTTGAAATATGGTTACAGATGCCCGCCGGAAGACTCCGTAGGTCCGTGGTCCACTTACGCGTAGGCCTTAACTTTCGCTTCTAATTGGTTCTTCGGAATAACGCCGACGACGCGGTCAACTTCCTGCCCGTCCTTCATTACGAGCAAGGTCGGAATAGCCATCACGCCGAACTTCTGAGTTGTTTCCGGGTTCTCATCCACATTTAGTTTGCCGAACACTACTTTACCACTGTACTCCTTTGCCAGCTCGTCGACAACTGGCGCAATTGCGCGGCAAGGAGCACACCACGCGGCCCAGCAGTCGACAACTAGTAACGAATAACTTTTCGTGGTCTGATCGAAATTTCTGTCGCTTACTACGATCGGCTTATCGATTGTGGGGGTTGACATTTGCTTCTTCAGCTCTCTCATTTTCTTTTCTCGGATCTGCTCAAGCTCGTTCAAAAACTTGAGCCTCGTCCAATGTCGTTGCGCAAAAGTTTTCTGTCGTTATAAAGCTACCCCGCAACTCGTCCGATTGGAGGGTCCCCCCTGAAGGCACGCTGGACTCACCAACCTTAAGAACGGAGACTAGGATAAACCGTCGTGGCGTTACGGCATTGGCTTTAGACTTTGACTTTAATGAAGAGCAGGAACTCTTCCGCAGAACTGTTCGTGAATTTGCTAAGAAAGAAATTGCACCGAAGATTAGGGAATACGAGCGTAAGGGCGAATTTCCATGGGAACTCTATAGGAAAATGGGCAGCGCGGGACTTCTCGGGTTGAGATTTCCGAAGGAGTTCGGTGGCCAGGAGGGCGACGCGGTGTCGATGGCAATCCTCACTGAAGAGGTGGCTCGAGCTGGATGGCAGATCCCGCTCAGCGACATTATGGGGGAAATCCTCGCATTACATGGGCCGAACCGGTTGAAGGAAGAATGGCTTCCGGCGATGGTTAAAGGCGAACGCATGATAGGAATCGCCAACACAGAACCATCGACGGGATCGGACGCGGCCGCCATCAAGACACGTGCAATGCGTAAGGGAGAAAGTTATGTTCTCAATGGGGAGAAGCAGTGCATCACCGGCGTCAACGAGTGCGGCGCCTACTGCGTGCTAGCCAAGACCGATGAGGAGAAAGGCGCGAGAGGAGTCAGCATGTTCTTCGTCGAAATGAACAGGCCTGGAATTGAACGGTACGAGTTCGACGCGTTGGGATGGAGACTATTCTCCTTCGGAGGAATTGTGTTTAAGGATGTAGCTGTTCCAACTGCCAACCTAGTTGGAGAGGAAAACAAGGGCTTCCACTATGTCATGGAAACCTTTGATCTCATGCGTGCGCTTATCGCCGTTTGGTGCGTAGGCCTGGCCGAGAGTTCATTGGAGGAAAACATAGATTTCACGAAACAACGGACTGCTTTTGGGCGCCCTATCGCTAAGTTCGAGTCTGTTCAGTCAAGAATCGTTGAAAGCTACACCGAACTTGAGGCGGCGAAGTTACTATGCTATCGAACGTTGTGGTTGAAAGACAAGGGGCGGAAGATTACGAAAGAGTCTGCGATGATCAAATGGTACGTTCCGCAGCTTTGTTTTGGCATTGTTAACAATTGTCTCCAGAACCGAGGGGCTATAGGCTACACTACGGAATGCATGGACGAGTATCGATTGCGAGAAATACGCGGCGCGATGATTGGGGATGGAACGACGGACATAAACAAGATTGTAGTGGCCCGCGAACTGCTTGGGCGAGAGTATCTGCCCTATAGGTGAGCAGTGAACTTAATTCGAACGGCCTAAGCCATCCCAGACGGTTATTTTCCTTCGCTTACGATGGTCGTTAATGTCGAGCGAATCTTATCGAGCCGCCGCACTTTCCACGTAATGACCTCTTTCAGTCGATCCATTGACTCAGTTTCTATTTTCGCCACGACATCGTAAACACCGTAGACGAAATACGATTCCTTAACCTCGGGAACATCCCGCAGGCTCTTCAGAATCTCGTTCTCCGAACCAGCGTCTATATTCATAAACACGAATGCCATTGGCATTGACATTACCCACTAAGGACTGTATCGACGAGTATTATGAGATTATCTATACCTAGAAAGGGATTATGCCTGGCGACATAAGAATGACAGCCCAACAGGACCCGCTGCTCCACCGCATCGAGTCCCTTTCGCGCCTTCGGTCCGAGACGGACAGGAGAATGGGTTACATTTGGATGATAGTTCCACTACTACCCCTAGCTGCAGCCGTAGCGATCGGATCCGCCTTCGTCGGAGTCCTAGTCTCAATCGTACCCAAGATGAGCAACCTTTCTCAAGCAACCACGCCAACCGCGATGGAACCCATTCTCGGAGGCATAGCCGCTTTGTACTTCGTGGGCGTTATAGCCTTCTTTGCCGTTGTGTTCTTCGGTGCTTTGAGCTTCTATTATTTGATTGAACGCCGGAACCGCCACTTCGCCAGGCAGCAGCTCTTGTTCTCCACCATTCATCGGTATCTTGCCTCCAAAGTACCGGCGTCTGAAAACATTTCACAGTTGGGCTATCTATCAGAGGATTCCACCTCCGTCGAAGGCATGAGGCCCGCGGGCATATGGTCCATACTCTTTCTGTTCCTGATGCCAATTGTCAGCCTAATCGCATCATACAACTTAACTATAGACATGCGCAAACATGATGAGCTTCAACTGAAGTACCAAGTTGCACTCGCTCCGTCCTTAGTTGAGGCAGGGTTTCAAGAACCGAATCTCCACCCCTACAAATCTCGCAACCGAGACCCCCTGCTATTCATAATCCTCACGGCCATTACCGGCGGCCTCTTCTGGATATACTGGTACTACACGTTGCTTGAGGATTACAACGACCATTTTGGGGAGCAAGCCAATTTCGAAGAACAAATTCTCAAAACCATAATCCCTACTCCAACCAAGAGAACATGCGGAACATGCGGGGACACCCTCCCTCCTAACGCGAAATTCTGTCCAAGCTGCGGAACCCAACAGGCCGCCTAAGTGGTACTCATGAGTAACGCAGACACTTTGAGGCAGACGTTCCGCCGCAACCGACTTCTGATAGCCGCAATCTCGGCCGCGTTCTTCTCCGTCATGATCATTACTACAGTTGTCTCGTACCTGGTCTTGGTTTCGTCCTCCGGCTTGGTCGACAGTTTGAAATCTCTGGTGCAGTCGTCGGCCAGCTACATCGCGATTCCGCCACCATATACGAATGGGCTGTACCAATTCATCTTTCTGAATAACATAGGGCACTTCTGGAACCCTATTCGCCTTTGGGTGTGGATACCATTTGTTGGTGCTTTCGAGTTGGGGTATGAGTTGTTGCTCAACGCAATCCTGATTGGAGCCGTCGCATCGTTCGTCAGCTTAACGAAAGGCCCGATTTACACTATTTCAGGCTTAGCTCCGCATGGGGTCATAGAGCTTCCGGCGTTTATCCTAGAATTCACCGGCCTAGCGCGCTGGCACATAAGCACAACACGTGCAATGTATGAGAGATTGAGCGGCCAGCTCGTAGACCGGCCGCTCTTTAGGCAAGGGGTTAAGGATACCATTATTTTATCGCTCCTGGCAGTCGCGATGTTCGCCGTAGCGGCCTACATTGAGACGTTTATCACTCCGCATCTTCTCGGCCGCTAGGCTTCGCCTTCTTAACTGAACCGGTACGTTACTTGAACTGTCGCCGTAATCTGCAGCGTCCCAGGTTGCACGGGAGTTGTAGCTTCCGGAACCGAAGCTGTAGTAAATCGGTTGTAGTTAACTGGTTGGAAAGTGTAGCCGGGGGTTATTGAAATCGGTCCGACGATTGTCACCCCGAGGGTGGCTGCGGTGGCTTTAGCTTGGCTGTCGGCGTCTTGAAGCGCCAGTTGAAGCGCCTCCTCCTGTAAGGTGGCCATGGCCGTATTCGACAACGTGAAGGTTATTCCTTGCACTTGGTTTGCGCCTGCAGAGACCGCTTGGTCAAGCACTCTACCAACTGACCCAACATTGCTTATCGTGACCTGAATAGAGTTGACCGCATCATAGCCGATTATGGAAGGCGCAACGCTCTGATTAACCGGATTAGAGTAGACAGGGTTCAGAGTATATGACGTAGTTTGAATCGACTCATTGCTGATTCCCGCAGAGAGCAACGCATTGATTACATTCGTCATCGCTGCCGCGTTTTCCGTTGTGGCCGCCGCCGCAGTAGAGCCTCGAGTTTCAACCGCCAATTCCAGTAACACTTCATCAGGGGGGGCGGACAACGTTCCAGTTCCAGTGACCTGAATGGTCTTTGGGGACGAGCTTGAAATGGACGGTGGTGGCCGCGTAATCGCTACCGAGCTCACCAGAACTATTGCAACGATGGCTAAAGCCGCTAAGTAGAACACTCGTCGACTTGATATTTCACTCAATCTTTCGACCTCCTTTTGGCCCCAAGACACCCATACCAGGCAATAACCCCATGGTTTTGAACAGCCTGTTCACAGATTAGAACATCGGAACGTGCGCTAGATGAACAGATATATGGCGAAACATTGAGGCTGATATGAAGCATTCAATCGAGTTCAAGGTTGAAATCTTATCTCCACAAGGCCACAGTCTCGCCTAGGCTCACGTGATTACTGTGTTCAAGGTCTTCATCACAAACCGTGTAATCGACCGCATCTCGCGGGATGTCAACAGGCCATTCGAACGTATCGGCCTATTAATGGGGACGTTACAGGACTCTTCGTTGTGGATTAACGATATGATACCTGGAGGGACTGAGATCAGCGAGGTTTCGTGCGCATTTCCTCCCGATCTACTTGCACGGGTAGCTAGCGACATCGTTGAAGGTAGGATAGAGGGTCGAATAGTCGGCTGGTACCACTCCCACCCAGGAATTGGTTTGTTCCTCTCACAGACCGACGTGCAGACGCACATGCAATTCTGCCAGTTCTCGCCCTACGCAGTATCCTTGGTCGCGGAACCGAAAGCCGAGGAATTTGGGGTATGGATCTTCGAGAACGGAACGGGAGTAGTACAGTTACCTTCCAGCTTAATCCACGTCATTTAGAGAATGCTATACCGCAGACCCGTAAAGCCTAACCGCAATCTTACGCAATTCATTAACCGAAGGTATTCTGGAATTAGCCAAACTGCGATTGGTGCTTATCCAGAGGTCGGACAACATTCGCTTTGGGTACCCTCTACGAACATACGTGACGGTCTGAAAGAGAATGTCCAACTTATCGGCGGCGTGAACGATCTGTGCCTCAAACGATCTTTGAGCGTTGAACTCCGACTGCAGCTCTCCGTACTTCATCCTAATCGACTTACTACGGATACCCCCGACCATATGATTCCAGGCTGCTTGCTCGAGCTGCCGTTTAATGGCCTCGCCTCTTCTCCCAAGATATTCCAGGTAGGATTTGTTGATGTCAAAGGTTAAGGCTTCAGCCAAATCGTGAATCAGGGCCATTCGAAGCACTCGCTCAACATTGACCCGCCTACCATTTCTCGCTTCCATATCTGCGAGGAACATGGCTAAAGTGGAGGTTGAAAACGTATGATCGGCCACCGACTCGACGTCTTGCAATCCAATACCATGACTGACCCAACCACTCCTCGGAATCATCTTCAGCTTAGAGAAGTCGGAAATGAAATCTTTGGACTCGCCCAACAACGTAGACAACCCAGACCCATCTGTGGGAGACATTGCTTAAGTCTTCTGAATAATCAGAAACTCTCGTTTCCACTGAAAGGCCATTCTAGAATGTTGGTACACGGACGATTCGAAGACTGAGTTGTCACCGACAAAGTCTTTATCGGCTTGTAGTTTGAGCTTCCAGGTGTTCACATTTGGGAACTTTAGCCGAAGGCGCTAGAAACGCAGTAGAAGTTTGCATGGCGGTCCGCATAGGAGAGCACGTTCTCATCGTAACGGATCGCGACACGTCTCACGTCGGAGAAGCTCTGTCGAATGCGGCTGAATACGTTTCAAACGGGAACGTAAAGCTCTTCGTTCTTGAAGAGTATACTCAAAGACCAGCTCTGGAGCTGCCGAGAGAGATCCTAGAATCGATTCCGTGGGCGAATGTCACCTTCTACGCTGCCCAAAGCAAACCCGGAGAACTTGCAATTAGAGGACCGTTCATACGTTCCGCTATCAAGTACGCGCGGCACGGTCACATGCCCGGCGTCACGAAGGAACTTATGGAGACCGGAATGTGCGCAGACTACGAGAAGATATCGGAACTTACTAAGAAAGTCGAACAAGCGGTGAAGGGGCGAAAGACGGCTAGGGTCACAAACAAGTCGGGCACTGATTTAATGGTGGACTTTCATCCGGCCTGGCGTTGGAAAGTCTCAGACGGACTATTTCCGAACAAAGGAATGTGGGGCAACCTTCCCGACGGCGAGATTTACACTGCCGCATACAAGGCGAAGGGAACAATGGTCATTGATGAGCTGGGCGATTGGTTTAGCGGCAAATACGGTGTCCTAGCTGAGACCCCTTTGACGCTGAAGGTGAACGACTCGCGTATTGATTTTTCTTCAGTCCAATGCAAGAACCCACAACTCCAACATGAATTTCTTGAGTACGTAAGGGACGACCCCAACGGAAACCGACTCGGCGAGTTCGCGATTGGAACGAACATATTCCTAAATCGCTTGACGGGGAACCTACTGCAAGACGAGAAATTTCCCTCAGTCCATTGCGCCTTCGGCGATCCTTACTCAAATGAAACCGGGGCCGATTGGGAAGCGAAAACGCATGTGGACGGAATAATGTTGAATTGCAGCATTTGGATTGACGACAAGCAGATCATGGAAGAAGGAAGACACCTAATCCACTGATCCAGCTTTCTTTTCCGCGAGCAACGAAAGTAATAAGTAAGCCTCGCCGTATCCGCCGCAACGATTCGAGTGAAATGCCTTGGCGGAGTACAAGCCTGGGAAGATTGACCGCGTTGCGGGACCAGTCGTCGTAGCGTCTGGAATGCTGGGGGCAAAAATGTATGAACTAGTCAAAGCAGGCGACTCCGGGCTAATCGGAGAGATAATTAAAGTAGAATCAGACAGAGCTACGATTCAAGTTTATGAGGAAACAACGGGCATAAGACCGGGCGAAACCGTTCTTCGAACGGGGCATCCCCTTTCAGTCGAGCTTGGCCCAGGTTTGATTAACCAATTCTTCGACGGAACACAAAGACCGCTTCCAGTTCTCCTCAAGCAAGCAGGAGCATTCATCAGCCGAGGCGTAAGCGCACCCGCCCTCGACAGGAAGAAGAAATGGGAGTTCACGCCGTCATTAGAGAGCCGAGAAAAAGTGAGCGGAGGCGACGTTCTCGGCGAAGTCCCCGAGACGGTCTTGGTCAAGCACAGAGTCTTGGTTCCGCCTGACGTTTCAGGCTCACTCAAGTCAATAGTTCCCAAAGGCAGCTACAATCTCGAAGAACCCATCGCCGAAGTTGAGACCGAAGAGGGAACCAAGAAACTCTTCTTGATGCACACCTGGCCAGTCCGAATTCCTCGGCCGACCCGAGAAAAAGTCCCTTCGGACACCCCACTCATTACAGGCCAGCGAATAATCGACTTCTTCTTTCCAATAGCGAAAGGCGGTACCGCCGCCATTCCAGGCGATTTCGGGACCGGTAAGACGATCACACAGCACCAATTAGCCAAATGGGCCGATGCCGACGTCATAGTTTACGTCGGGTGCGGCGAACGCGGAAACGAAATGACGGAAGTTCTCGAAACATTCCCCGCGCTCAAGGACCCCAGATCTGGACATCCATTGATGGAACGAACACTACTTGTCGCCAACACTTCGAATATGCCCATCGCGGCTCGAGAAGCGAGCATGTACACGGGTGTAACACTCGCGGAGTACTTCCGAGACATGGGTTATGACGTTGCATTAATGGCAGATTCAACATCCCGATGGGCTGAAGCACTGCGTGAAGTATCCGGCCGTCTCGAAGAAATGCCTGGAGAAGAGGGTTACCCGGCATACCTAGCGTCACGACTCGCCCAGATCTATGAGCGAGCAGGACGAGTGAAAGTCATAGGGCGCGACGACAATAAGCTGGGATCGGTCTCGGTAGTTGGAGCCGTTTCCCCATCCGGAGGAGACTTCTCCGAACCCGTGACTCAAAACACCCTCAGAATCGTTAAAGTGTTCTGGGCTCTAAGCAAAGCGTTAGCCGAACGCAGACACTTCCCCGCCATTGATTGGTTGACTAGCTACTCACTTTACCTCGATTCGCTTGAGGGCTGGTACCAAAAGGAAATCGGACCCGAATGGTCTGGCTTGCGGAAGGAAGGAATGGCGTTACTTCAAAGAGACGAAGAGCTTCGCGAGATCGTAATGCTGGTTGGACCGGATGCACTCTCAGAGTCGCAAAGAGTCGTACTCGAGGCTGCTAGAATGATTAAAGAAGACTTTCTCATACAAAGCGCACTCCATCCAATCGACAGCTACTGCTCACCGGAAAAGACAGATTTGCTAATGTCACTCATTATGAAATTCTACGAAAGCATGAAGAAATCGACAGAAAAGGGCGTCCCGCTCCAAAGGGCCCTGGAAATACCCGCCAAGGACGAGATTGCCCGAGCGAAGATTCAACCATCAGAAAAATTCAAGGAATTCGCCGAAGGCCTCTCCGCGAGAATCGACGAACAATTCCAGAAGTTGACTCAAGAAGTCGTGGAACCTGCGAAGTGAGAACTGAGGCATGTCGGTCGTAGTTCGCGAATATTCGACCGTTAACCAGATCTCCGGCCCATTGCTCTTCGTACGAGATGTTAAGGGAGTTGGTTATGGAGAATTAGTTCGCATACGCACACCCGCCGGAGAAGAGCGGCGTGGGCAAGTGCTTGAGGTTCGAAGCGATTTGGCGGTTATCCAAGTCTTTGAAGGAACATCCGGCCTCGATATAGCCTCCACAAACGTCCGCTTCATGGGCGAAACCGTCAAACTCGCCGTCTCTGCAGACCTTCTGGGACGAATTCTCGATGGGAGCGGCAACCCAATTGATGGGGGACCACGCATTCTCCCCCAAGACTATTTGGACGTACACGGCGCACCCATCAACCCCTACGCTCGAACATACCCAAGAGAATTCATTCAAACAGGAATCTCCGCCATCGACGGCATGAACACGCTAGTCAGAGGGCAGAAACTCCCCCTCTTTTCAGGCGCCGGCCTACCCCACAACCGTGTAGCAGCCCAAGTAGCCAGGCAAGCGCGGGTCCGAGGCACGGAAGAACCGTTCTCAACGGTGTTCGCAGCCATCGGGATCACCGCAGACGAAGCACGCTTCTTCAGGGAAGACTTCGAGAGACAAGGAGCCCTCGAACATGTGACCATGTTCATCAACTTGGCCGACGACCCCGCGATAGAGAGAATCCTAACGCCACGAATGGCCCTGACCGCGGCCGAATACTTCGCGTTCAAACTTGACATGCACGTTCTCGTCATCCTCACCGATATGACGAATTACGCCGAGGCATTACGTGAGATTTCAGCCGCCCGAGAGGAAGTCCCAGGCAGGAGGGGTTACCCAGGCTATCTCTACACCGACCTTTCCACAATCTATGAACGTGCGGGCCGTGTTCGCGACGCGAAGGGTTCCATCACCCAAATGCCAATCCTAACGATGCCGCACGACGACATAACCCACCCCATTCCAAACCTAACTGGATACATAACCGAAGGCCAACTCATCGTGGACAGAGGCTTACACCGGAAAGGCATCTATCCACCGATCGACGTCTCACCCTCCCTATCCCGACTGATGCGCGAGGGGATTGGCAAGGGAAGGACACGGGAGGATCATAGGGAAGTTTCCGACCAACTCTATTACGCCTACGCGGAAGGACGCGCATTCCGAGACTTAGTCGCGGTAGTCGGAGAGGAAGCTCTTTCCGCTCGCGATAAAATCTACCTTCAGTTCGCCGACGACTTCGAACGGCGCTTCATCGGCCAAGGCGAGTACGAGAACAGAGATATCGAGAAAACACTCGACCTTGGTTGGGAGTTGCTGAGCGCTCTGCCGGAAAGCGAACTGAAGCGCATCGACCCGGCAACGATCAAACAATTCCATCCAAAACACAGAACCGAATCGGCGAACTAGATGCCTGAACTAATAGCCGGAATCCACCCGACGCGAATGGAACTGCTGACCCTAAGAAAAAGACGAAAGATAGCAGAGAGAGGGCGCGACCTGCTTCGGGAGAAGCTCGACGCTCTGATGATTGAGTTCTTCCAGTTTGTGCGTGAAATTACGGCGCTACGGGGCAAGGCCCAAAAACTGCTAACAGAGGCTTACGACGATTTCGTTGAGGCCCAAATGGCAATCGGGTCGGTGAGACTAGAGCAAACGTCGGTGGGAGTTGAAGACAGATTCACGATTGAGACGAAGACCAGAAATGTGATCGGCGTCACAATTCCGTATATTCAAGTAAATTTGAAGCCACTATCAGCGTTCCCCTACGACCCATACGACACTTCGATCAAACTGGATGAGGCTACGTTGAAAATGGCTGAGGCGATAAAGGCAATCGCCGAGCTGTCCAGTGCTGAAGCTGCGGTGAAAAAACTCGCCGAAGCAATTGCATCAACGAAACGGCGCGTAAACTCTTTGGAGTACGTTATCATTCCTCGAATGCTGTCCACAATACGTTACATAGAGATGCACCTAGAGGAAGCTGAGCGTGAGGACTTCTTCCGCCTCAAACGAATCAAAAGCAGGATGGCTAAGGAAACAACCGTTGAGCCGGACCTGCTCGCTGAATGATTCCCGCTTACTAAGAACTCTATTGTCCCTTCAAGACTATTATTGCCTTCGCAAGATCACCGTTCGCCTCAAGAAGGGCCTTCCTTGCCTCTTCAACCGACTTTCCAGTCTGCTGTGCGACCAATTGCACATCTTCCTCTTGAATAGCTGGCGGGGTTGGGTTCGGCGCGGCACTTGTTTGAGGCGTTGTTTCGGAGACTTGGCCTCCCGCTATCTGATACATAGCTTGGCCTTGCACCGTGACTAATGTTACCGTTGGGTCAGCGATTACGATATCTTTCGAATCGGTTCTTATGATCACTTGAGAGACATTAGACACTTCGTCGACTTTCATGCCCATCTTCTGCATCATTCGCATAGCATCGCGGCCGCCCGGCTTCCCACGTGCAGCCTTCAAAGCCTTGTAAGCCAATGTACCTCACTCGGACTGGTCGGTGTGTGGACAATAAAACTATCGTGCGCATCTCGCTTAATCCTCCGATGGAACGGCAAACAAGACAAGACGGCGCATGAAAGGTCATTTCCCTGCGACCGACTGCTCGAGGAACCGTTCGTGGAGGAATTTATATACGCGTTGCCTCCCGAACCGGGCAAAATCGCTATTATGACGTGGGTTCAGTAAAATATCAGGAAGGCCTCACCCCTAATTGAGTCACCGACAAAATGCGCGCGCCCTTCTCTTCTTGCTCGTTTTGAGTGTAATCCTATTCTCGGCGTTCACACAGTCCGTGAGCGTACAAGCCCTGTTCGATGACAGAGTCTGGTTAGAATGGAAGGCGGATCCCGCCTTGCGAGCCGCCTTGCATTACGAAACGGAAAACTCCCAACGAGTTAACTTGTTGTTGGTCTTCGAAACGCCTCCTTCATCTTACGACCTTACCGTGCTCTCCACCATCTGCCAAGTGAATACTTTCACAGGCCACGTAGCAACCGTGAACGCCCCCGTCAAAATGCTACCGAAACTTGCCGCCTTATCGTTCGTCTCGCGAATCGCAATGCCGAAACAGTCCAAACCACAACTTGACGTTAGTGTACCTGAGATTCTGGCCGACCAGGTTTGGAACAACACAAAGTACGCAGGTGTTCGCGACTCGAGCGGACGAGTGGTCAATGGGGCCGGTGTGATAATCGGATTCGACGACGTCACTGGGATCGATTACACGCACAAGGATTTCCAGTATCCGAACGGAACGAATAAGGTGCTGTACATATGGGACCAGTCATCAAACGGTGATCCTCCTGATGGATACGCGTACGGCAATGAGTGTAATCCTCTTGAGATACAATCTAAGGTTTGCACTGAGGTTGATTTAAGTCCGGATCCTTATGATACGACTGGTCATGGAACGGCTGTGGCAGCTGTTGCAGCAAGCACAGGGCAGGCTTCAAACAAATATTTCGGAGTTGCACCAGGAGCATCGATAATTGAAGTCAAATTGGAAGACGCCTCTGAAAATTATGTGATTGATGCGATCAATTACATGATAACCAAGGCCCGTCAGCTTAACCGTCCTATCGTGGTTGTTCATAGCCTTGGCGACTCACTTGGGTCGCATGATGGGACAGAACCTCTGGACTTAGCTTTCACCGATTTCGTGGATCAAGGTGTCCCGATAGTAGTGGCAGCCGGAAACGACCATAGAGCTAACTTGCACGTGAGCGGAATCCTTTCCCCAGGCGGATCTGTGTACGTACCGTGGTCGATGCAAGCCAATAACAACCTAATCGATTTGTGGTACCCTGTTTCGACCATGTTTGGCTTATCGGTAGTAACACCTTCCGGCGTGGTGGTTAATGGTCCGACTCCAGATCTTGGAATCAATACCGTTGACGGCAATGTAATGATATTGCCCGATATGCGGCAGAGTGGAAGGGAATGGTGGGTCAACGTCACGGCCACACCAGAGGCATCTTCCTCTACCAGCGCCTGGTCTTTCACGTTAACGTCGTTGAGTGATTCGGCGGGGAGATGGGATGCCTGGACAGAACCTGGGCAATTCATAGGCAGCAACGGTACTATAGCTAGGCTCTACGCCATAGATCCATCAGACACAATCGATACCCCGGGAACCGCAGTCGGAGTTGTCACCGTGGGAGGTTACGAGACAAAGTCCAGCTGGTACGGCCGATGCACTGCATGTATACAGTGGACGCACTCGAATGGCCTTCAGGGGCTCTATTCGCTCCTTCATACCGCATCTGGCGTAGGCGATCTCATATACGACAGTAGTGCGGGGCCGACCAGAGATGGGAGGATCGTACCCGAAATCGCAGCTCCTGCCGCTGCAATAGCAACGGCGAAGGCATACACCGCACCTGGAGATGGCTCAGGAAACACCTGTGTGAATCCAGCTACTGGTCAAACTCTTCAATGTCCGGATGACCCGGATGATTATCATCGAGTGTGGATTGGAACAAGTTTCGCTGCACCGCATGTAGGCGGCGTAATCGCTTTGATGCTGCAGATGAACCCTTACCTAAGCCCTAACGAGATCACCAGCATACTGAAGGCTACTGCTAGGCAGGACAACTTCACGGGCACAATCAACAGATTGACTGGTTCACCGTTGTGGGGATGGGGAAAGGTTAACGCACTAAGATCGACTTTGGATGCATCAAGTGTATATTCAGTTAGAATCGAAATCGACTCCGTCGGACAACCCATCTACACTGACTTGATCATAGACGGTTCATTGGTTGAAAATATTCCGCTCAATGCAACAAAAACCTTAATCCTCGACTTCACTAAGATCGAAAACCATACCATCGAACTCACCCCGGTCATAAACTTCAAACCCGGATCAAGATACTTCTCCAACAGTTCCTCATGGACATTCTCGTCAGGAGGAAAAAAGACATTCAACTATCAACTCCAGTACCTCTTACAAGTGAACTCGCCGTACGGAGATCCCACAGGGTCGGGGTGGTACGACGCAAATACAACGGCAACCGCAAGCATCACCCCTACAATTGTAGAGGGCCACCAGTTCGAAGGTTGGATTGGCGCATCATACTCGAATTCGCCAACCGTCAACCTCACGATGGACTCAAGCAAAGACTTGACGGCCACATGGAGCCTAGCCCCTCCAACCGTAACTCAAGTGGAGAATGCACCTATAATTCTCGTCGCTGAAGGACTCTTGGTGCTCGCCGTCCTACTAGTTGTCATCACATTCTTCAAACGTCGGTCTCCACCTTCGAGGGTTCGTCCGAACCCTTCCGAAGGTTAACGGCCACTCCCCTCTTGAAGGAGGTCATCTCACTCCCGGTCAAGACGGCGGAACCGACGCCGAGTAAATCGCCGACGGAATCGGTGACGATCACCTCCTCCCCGGGTCTTATCCCAGCATCGGCGCGAACTACATGTTTGGCAAAAACATCTCCGCCTTCTCGTATGGCATCAGCCACGTCAGTATCCACAACAACGATGTTGGGTGCAGCCGTGATCCTGGATAATAGCAAGCCGGCTCCGTGTAAAGTAAGGGCCAGCAAACCGTCCTTAGGCTTTAGAGTGGCTGCTAGTTTACCTTTGATGTAGATGTGACGGATTCGGCCTGTCTTTCGTGAACATTCAATCGTCACTTTTCGGTCGAAGAGCGTCGACCCTACCCCTTTTCCGAACTGATAATTCCCAACCGCAACCAGCTTACGTAGTTGTGGCTTAGACGGGTGTTCCATGGGCTGCGCATTGGCACTATTCAAGAAACCAATTTAAGTTTCCAGCCTGGCATCTGAAAGGGAGAAGTTCTGGGTTTGAATTGTGACATTTGCGGCAGGGAGATTGTGGGCCAAGCATTCAGAGTGAAGGTTGAAGGCGCCAAGATGGTGGTATGCCGGAACTGTCAAACATTAGGAAAACCTTACCAAGAGGACCCAGCGCCTCAGTACACGAGGCCTAGCTCTCCTGGCTATGTCCGATCATATCGACCTCCTGAACGGAGGCCCGCCGAGCTTCCGAAAGAAATTCAAGAGCTCGATATCGCGGAGAACTTCAGCGAACTCGTGCGTAGGGGAAGAATGAAGGTTGGATGGTCCCAGGAGCAACTTGCGATGAAGGTGAAAGAGAAGCTCTCATTTATTCAAAAGGTCGAGACGGGCAAAGTTACACCGGACACTCAGCTTTGCAGACGACTTCAGCATGAGTTGAAGATCAAGTTACTAGTTCCTCGAAAGGAAGCGCCTGCACCAAAG
The DNA here is from genome assembly GCA_964533505.1 of uncultured Candidatus Bathyarchaeia archaeon. Taxonomy (GTDB): domain Archaea; phylum Thermoproteota; class Bathyarchaeia; order 40CM-2-53-6; family 40CM-2-53-6; genus FEN-987. The sequence continues at coordinate 21,758 of CAZHKA010000018.1, forward strand.
ACCACGACACTCGCAGAAGTGACGTTGGGCGATATCGTGAAGATCAAGGGGAGATCCGAGGACTCCTTGCCCGACTAGGTAGTTACAACGCTCTTCCCGCGTTCGGAAGGAACTATTCTGATTCTTGAGTTCGGAAAAGAATCTTCGAGGCGTGAGTGCTCAAAGTACCAATCGAGAAATATGCCCAGAGCACTTACTTCACTTATGGGTTGATTGGTCACCGCGACATTCCAATCTGCCAGTCCATAAAGGTCCCCGGGAACCTTCTCGGCCCCAACAACCACCATCATATCCCCGTCCGACTGTCGAATTGCGTGAATAACCTTAGGCAAAGGCAGTCCGTACGCGGTCAAATGAACCACCTTCCCTCCAGTAACTTTCCACTCCTTTATCGTCGACCGCCAAGGCCGTCCCGCTTCAACTCGAAAATCTCCGCCGAACCTTTTTGAAACGTTTTGAATCGTATCGATTAGCTCTCGGTCCTGTACATCCGAGACGTAGACGCTGTCAGCTCCTAACGCGCGTGCTGTCAGACACACGTGGGTTGTTATCCTAGAGTCCCTCGGGATCCTATGGCCGATTCGTAGGACGACGAGCCTCATAGCGCTGGAGAACCTGGGTGCAATCCAGTACTCAAATCAACGGGTCTTGATGATAAGGTACATACCAAAAACGAAGAGTGCAGTCCCTAGAAGCTCGATTAAGCCTACTCTAAAATATATCGCGACCGGTGTGCCGCCTTCGGTCACGAAGGTGGAACCTGCAATGTCCATCATTGATCCAAGGAAGAATAGCAGAAAACCGAGCGTCGCAACGGTTTCCTTCATTTCTCGACAATCCGCGAACGCTAACCAATATGGTTCGTATAAAAAAGTTGTCCACCAGAACAGCCCGCGCAACAGAGTCAACAAAGAGTTAATGTGACGTAAAGCACACTATTCAGTTGAACAACACTCGCGGCGGCCACAGATTTGTCAGTCCTTGACGAGGAACTAATCAAAATTGCAAACCTCTTCGGAGGGGAAGAGGCAGTGACGGTTGTAAAGAGCCTCAAGAAACTAGGAGAGGCTACTGACGAGATCATAGCCAATGATTGCGGAATACGGTTAAACACGGTCCGCAAGGTCCTCTACAAACTCTACGACCACGGCTTGGTTTCCTGCACAAGAGTCAGGGATGAGAAGACAGGATGGTTCATCTTCTACTGGCGACTGCAACCCGACCAACTCGACGCATTCATCCGAAGCCGCAAGAAGAGAGTCTTAGATAAACTTAGAATGCGGCTTGACTTCGAACGAAACCACAGCTTCTTCATATGCAAAACCGACTCGGAAGTGCGAGTAACCTTCGAGGAAGCAATGGAAACCTCGTTCAAGTGTGGAAAATGTGGAAACCAGCTCGACAGCGCCGATAACACTGAACTCGTCTCAGGCTTAGAGGCAAGGATCCAGAAGCTGGAGGCCGAACTCAGCCGCTGAACAGGCTGAGCAAAATGAAACTGACCATCCTAGAACGCCCAACCTCACTAACCGAAAAAGACTTCCAAGCCAGGTTAGGAAAAGAGCTCGAGCTACTGAAAGGCGAACTCAACGCTTCAATAACGATGGATGGTTTCTCAAACAGCGGCTGGACGCAACTTCACGTTACAGGTGAAGATAGCGAAATCACGGCCGAACTCATCTCAAAGAAATTCTCCCTAGCCCACACAACCCCACATGAAATCGAGCTCCCCGGCAACTACCCGGCTCAGATCGTCGGATCGAACGAAAGAGGACTGAAACTGGACCTAGGTTTCGGGACGAAGAGCTCAGAGTGCCTGATCCCAACCAGCAACCTGAATACACAGTTGGCCGACGGAAAGAATCTCCCCCTACGCCAGCTAGTGGAATGCTACTGTCTCTACCCGGGGGTAAGAGTCGCAATAAGAGTGGATAGAAAAACAGGATATGCAGTTCAGGGCTGGTTGTCAGACGATTTCCTAGATACCCTTGCAGATTGGGTTACCACGGGATTGGACCGAATTCTAGTGTTTGAGTGCTTCAAGAGAGAAGCCGAATCGGCCGCGCTGAAAGCACACCTGTCTCGAGATGTTATCGCGATAGATTCTGTTACCTTGACCATACAGTCTATCGTCTGCAAGCTCGGCACGGACGCGGTCGGATTGATTCCGCAATTGGGTCGCATATTGAGAAAGCAACCCCTGAAGCCATTTCAACCGAACAAGATCACGAGCCGTTGCAGACCTTGGTAAACCGCGCCCGAAGCGTGGAATGGAGAAGACTGAAACTCAGTTATCCTTCCCCTTTCAGGAACCTTGCAGTCGAAGAAGCCCTCGCTCACGCGGTCTCTATCGGCGTTCAAAAACAACCCACTCTTAGAATATGGTCCAACCCAAGAACGGTAGTTGTAGGCCGATTTCAGGAAGTCGCGGAAGAGGTCGATGTTCAGCAGTGTGAATTGAACGAGGTCCACATAGCACGGAGGTTTACCGGTGGAGGAACGGTCTTTCAGGATGAAGCAACGCTGAACCTAACTCTTGTCACACGACCAGAGGAAGGCTTATCCAACTTGGCCTTTCATGAGCTCAATCTCCAACTCATCAGAGAAGCCTTGGATAGTCTCGGCATTCGTTCCTCAACCTCCCGAAACTCAGCTCTGATCGATGGGAGAAAGGTCTGCGGCGCCGCCGCTGCCGTTGGGTTACATTTTGCTTTATGGCATTGTTCTATTCTTGTGGAGACCGATACGCAGCTGCTGAGGCGCGTCCTTGCCCCTAGCAAATCCACGACTAAGTCTCGCTTCGTTCGCAGCAAATGGCAGGAGGTTACCACTCTCACTGAGGCTCTATCTCGCCCGATCAGCATCAAGGAGGTGGCGAGGGCCCTTGAGAGGACGGTTGAAAATAGGTTGGGAATGCGATTAGTAACGGGGCAATTGGCGCCTGAGGAAGAGGGGCTTTCGGAAACTCTCTACTCTGACAAATACTGCTCTGGTAAATGGAATCGGCACGGGAACCACGGTTACAGAAGAACGGTGGGTGGGCCTATACGACAATCGCGGTATGTGTGCGCTCAACGCCCTTGACCGATTGAATCTTCTTGATGACTAATTCCGACAGGGTAGTCATATCTCGCATTTCTAGGTAGGCGATAACATCGTACACGCCCGTTACGGCGAAGACCATCCTTACACCTTTCACACGTTCAATCGCCTTTGCAACGGCCCGAGACCTTCCGAGCTGCGCTTGGACAAGGACGAACGCTTTTACCACCATATGCATCACACGGGGTTAGACGATAAGCCGTACTTAAAGGGGCTTAAAGCACCCGTCGGGCGCCAACTACGGCCCGTAATCGGGATGACTCAGGATTATTCAGTCGTAAAGAACAAATAGGCGCGAATGAAAGGCATTATGCGATAAGAATGGCAAGAGAATACATGCCTAAACTAACGATCGCAATACTAGCACTGAGCGCTGTGTTAGTTCTCGTAACCATGCAGCCGAACATCGTTGCCGTAGCGCCAGCAGCATCCGTTGCGAGCCCCAGCTCACCGACCTCGTACGGCCCAACGTACACTCACTATCATTGGGGAGGTGGCTATTGGGGCGGTGGCGGTTATTATGGCGGCTACTATGGGTGGTACCCATACTATTCTTACTACTACCCGTATTACTATTCTTACTACTACCCGTATTATTATGGAAACTATTACGGAAGCTACAGCTACGCGCCGACCAGCTACACATTAACAGTGAACACTAACCCATCGAACCTCGGCACTGTAAACGGGGGTGGGAGTTACACGTCAGGAAGCTCCGCTTCGTTTTCAGTGACGCAGACTACGATTCAGGTTTCACCGAATACTCGCTACGTGTTTGACCATTGGTCTGGCGACTATTCTGGCGCTGGAACCAGCGGAACGGTGACGGTCAATAACGCTATGACAATCACGGCTGTATACGACACCCAATACTACCTAACCGTAAACGCGCAGCCGCAAAGCGCGCCCACCCCACAGGGCGGTGGTTGGTACAATTCAGGTGACACCGCAACCGTGCAGAGCGGAGGCCAGACGGTTGGAGATTCTGGCAGCAGACTGGTATTCCAAGGTTGGTCGGTCGACGGTGCAGCGCCCCAGTCGGGCTCAACTCTCAGCTTAGTCATGAATGCACCCCACACCGCGACTGCGACTTACGGACAACAGTACTACCTGAACGTTCAGACAGCCCAAGGAGTAGCCACCGGTTCAGGTTGGTACGATGCAGGAACCACCGCTTCAATCTACGTTTCCACCCCGATCAGCAATCAATACGGGGTCAACATCGTGTTCAACGGCTGGCAAGGTGACATTCAATCCAGCAGCCAATCAACCACTGTCCTCATGGACGGCCCGAAGAGTGTCGTCGCAACCTGGCGCACAGACGCCACCGTACTGTACCTGACAATCGGCGCGATCATCGTCGCCGCCGTTTTGATCATAGCCGGCGTAATCGCTTTCCTGGCCAGAGGCCGAAGCGGCACACAATCCTCAACGACACAACGCACCACAAGCACGACTACACCCGGACCCGGCGAAAGCACCGTTGAGCAAGAACCAACTACCGAAACTGTCGAGCAATCGAGCGAAACGAAGACCGTGTAAATTCGCCTCTCTCCCTCTCCTTCTTTCTTTTCTTTCTATGACATACTCGTTCCAGACTTGAAGCCCAGGTCACCGATGCAACTTATTCTAAGTTCTGGATGGAGTCCACCCTAGGTGGAGCCCACCCGATAGGCTTGGGGTATGCTTCAACCTGGGCCTTGTCGGCCTTAGTGGGTTACTTTCGCCATGAACTTCTCGGGAACCCCAGGCCGGTGCCTCTCACAGTAGTACTCCACCTTACCAAACATATCAACTTCCCAATCTGCCAGCCTTCCGCATAGAGGGACATTGCATACGGGTTTGGACTCGGAGCTTTGCTCGATCGTAGCCTGCATGAACTTTCGCCGGGGAACGTTAGGGTTTTCATAGCGGTTCTAAGCTCTTTCGGTCACTACCGAGGAAGAACGCAGAGAGCTCGAGTTGAATTAGGGTGGAGGCACTTCACGTCGACAACGTAGTGAAAAGCTTCGGCAGCTTGATGGCAGTTAAGGGCGTGAGCTTCGCCCTGGAAAGCAATCAAATCCTAGGCCTTCTCGGGCCCAACGGCTCCGGCAAATCGACCCTCATGAAGACGATGGTTGGCATAATGACACCCGACGCGGGATCCGTCACGGTTCAAGGCTTGAACGTTGCATCCAGCCCAATCGAAGTCAAGAGGATCGTGGGCTTCGTTCCAGAGAGCCCCAGACTCTACGAGTTCCTATCCGGAAGCGAGTACCTTGACTTCGTAGCCACAGTACACGGACTTGACCTAGAAGCGAGACGTGAGCGCATTCCCGAATTCCTCAAAGCATTCGAGTTGGAGGGACGGGAGAACGAGCTCATTCACGGCTACTCGCAAGGGATGAAGCAAAAGCTAGCCATAATAGCTGGAATCTTGCACAGGCCACGAATCCTAATCCTCGATGAACCGCTTAACGCCCTCGACCCGCGAAGCGCCAGAATCGTGAAAGACCTCATCCACAGATTAAGGGACGACGGAGTCCCGACCGTATTCAGCACTCACGTCTTGGAGATAGCAGACGCTGTCTGCGACCGAATCGTAATCATGTATAACGGGGAAAAGCTGGCCGACGGAACGGTTGCCGAACTTAGATCCAAAGCCGGAACCGAGGGATCGTCCCTTGAAGAAGTCTTCCTGAAGCTCACCGGAACATCGGACACTCGAGAAATTGTCGAGGAATTGACCCGATGAACATTCGGACCGTATACTCCTTGGCAGTTGTTTTAGCGAGGTCTCAGATCCGTGGAACGCAAAGAAACAAGTTCCTCGCACGGATTTTCGGGGAACCACGAGTAATCCTACCAGTCGACCTGGCGCTGTTGCTCGGCCTTGGAGCGCTCGGTTACGCGATCGTAGCCAGAATGGCCAACGATCTGCGCCCCATACTAATGCCCATCATGCCAAAAGCATTGGCTGGGATACCATCAGCCATCATGTTCATGGCGATCCTCTTCGGCGTTCTCTATGAGATAAGTCAACCAATCCAATCCTTGAACACAGACCTCGTAAACTGGTTGCCGATGACTCCTATCGAGTACGTGGCAGGTTCCACCATCTCTGAATCTTACATCTACTCATTCGTTCTTTGCCTACTCCTCGGTGTCGTGCTAGGCCCTGCGTTGTTCTTCGGAATGGGCTGGACTTGGCTCGCAACCGTGGCCCTATCGGTCTTAGCCTTGTTCGTTGGTGCTTTTGTGGTCGAGATCCTCGACGCAACCACCAACAGAATTTCCTCCAGCTTTTACAAAAAGAGCGGAAGATCAGGCATCATCTTTCGTCTCATAGCGACGGTGATACTCTTAGTCTTCATTCAGCTACTCTTTAGTGGTTACATAATCAATTATCTGCTTCAGAGCATTATCCAGGCAGCACTCTTCGCTTGGTTCGTGCCCGTCGTTTGGCCATCGCTTGCTGTTCTTAGCGCCTCACAAGGAAATGCTTCCAACTTCGTCTTATTCTCCGCATCATCCGCCGTTTTTGGCGCGGCACTATTCACAGTCGCAGCCCAGTTTCGCGCTCGCTTCTGGGTTCCCGTTCCTGTCTCGATCAAACTGACCGCAGGAGTTTATCGTCCAACGAAATTCCGGTTTCCCCTAATTGGAGCGGCCGAGTCCGCGTTAATCCAAAAGGACCTACGGTCCCTTACTCGCAGACGAGAAATGGCTAGATTCTTGGCCATTCCGTTCGTTTTGGCTATCTCGATTGGCATTTCCGCTTTCCCACTAGGCACTCAGCCGCCCCCTGAAGCGTTCGGCTTCTTTTTCATCGCCATTCTCTTCGCCCTACCGGTCGCCATATTCGTAGGAGCTCTTTCGATGACGAGCATAGGACAGGAAGGATATGCGATTTGGAACCTTTACGCCGCCCCGATCAAGCCGAGCCAGATTCTTCGAGCAAAGGTTCTCTTCGCCGCGTCCCTTGGATTGGTGTTCGGAATTGCGCTTCTAACGATTTTCGCCTTCCTAATGCATACCGTCGCAGCCTATTACGGGATGATGCTGTTAATCGGCGCACTCATAGTATTGGAAACGTCGACGCTAGGACTGTACTATGCGGCCCGCTTCCCAGACTTCCGCGAAATCGTCAGAAGCCGCTACGTTGGTGTGTGGGGCTCTATGCTGGGATTATTGACCGCAATGGTCGCTTCCTTTCTCACAATCGCACCCGCTGCCGTTTCAGTCTACTTCTATGGCTACGTCTCCGTCGAGTTCACAATTGCAACTTTAGTGATTGGAATACTCATTTCCTTCGGCGCCACAAGACTTGCGCTCCGACAAATAACAAGGCTATTCACAAACATCACGATCTAATGCATCATGAACCCTGCAATTCACTGAAACCGCATGTCGAATAGGCTCTATTAAGAACTAGAGGAGTACGCTTTCCTATTCTTCTCTTGAACCACGAAACATCTGAGAAGGAGTCACGCGACCTGAAGCGTTAAGGATTCGTGGAACATTTCCACCGGGGAAGACAGTTTCTACTAGTTGTATGTATCACGGCGGTGGATGGAAGAATCGGATCGAGCGTTTAAGAGCATTCCAAAAATCAAAGCGTGAGAGGTGACACTGAGTGTGAGAGAGAGAATCCGGAGATTTTGGTTACCAAAAGTTCATGAAACACTAAAATACCTAATTTGGTACATCACCGTATCAGTGGATTATCATGCCAATCGATACCGAAACCCTACCCGGAAAGTCACTCGGCAAGATTTTGAGGAACGATGTAGCCTCGGACCCGTCCCGACTCTGCAATACGGTGCTGGTGGAGAGATTACCTTTCTCTCTCACCTATACCGCCAATCTTCAACGCCGAGACCGCGCGGTCCTTTTCTACGATAACCTAGTTGTTGCCGCGGAATACTTTTGCGCGTTCATCGAAGAAGGCATAAGGCGGCAAGAGGTCACTTGCCTTACAGGCTTAGAACCTGCACGATACCACGCACTCTTTGAACAAATAGGAATCAAAGTCGCGGAATTAGAAAACTGCGGGTACCTTCGCAATCTCACCACTGATGACTCCCATAAGGAATTGGAACAATTCGAGAGAAGCTTAACAAGCATAGATAGCGACGATCCTCTTCGCATGGGATTGGAAGACGGACCGGCAGGGATTCGGCTTATCCACATTCAGAACCCACGCGGCCAACAGAAGACCTCCCTCGAAGAACTGTTTGAAGTGGAACACAGAACACACGGGCTCTTCTCCTTTCCAACCACATCAATTTGCTGCTATGACACTAAACTAGTGCTTGAGGATACACCTCCAAGCTTCTTCAAGGAAGCTCTCAAAGCCCACGATCACTGCGTGTTCCAAGGAATTGCGATGCCAACGAGCAAGCTACTGAGTTCGCTGACAAACCAAATCTACCCAAAAATCAGATCCGCATAAGCAAACCACTATTCGTCGCGACGAACCTCGCGCTGCAACGTAAAGCACTCGGACGCAAACTCCCTTCTCAGCAGTGTCCCTGATGTCACAGCGTTCAGATGTAACACTGCGGCCGGACGGAGCTTGTGAAATGGCCGGAAAGTAGCCAGGCGTAGCGATAGGGAAAAAGCAGCGACACGCCGTTAGGCCGCGGCCGTTCCCGAGAGTTTCATATATGCAACTCTCCGGAGATGATTTATCATGGCGCATAAGTGACACCTGGCAATGATCGTGAGGGCCTGGTCAAGAGAGTGAGGACTGACTAACCGCATGGCAACACGGAGCAATCGTCCGCTCGATCCCATGCGTAGATTCGTCCGATCTTTCGGACCTGCTTGGGTGGTTATGATAGCCGATGTAGACGCGGCTAGCATATTGACTGCCGCCGCGGACGGAGCACTCTACGGCTACTCGCTCGTCTGGTTTCTACTCCTCTTAGCCGTGCCATTATTCATAATCCAGGAAGCCGCCGGAAGAATCGGTGTCGCCGCCGGCAAAGGATTGGGAGAGATCATCAGAGAGAACTATTCCAGGAGAATCGCGTTGCTCACCAGCGTTCCGATGGCATGCACGGACATTTTGAGTTACGTTGCCGAGTTTACAGGAATCGCTATAGGATTTCAGATTCTAGGCGTTCCATCTCTCCTAGCCCTTCCGGTGGTCTACATGATCTACCTTCTGATCGTATGGAAACGAAGGTATGGGACGGTGGAAAAAATCTTGTTGGCAGCGTCTGCGGTCCTGATCATATCGTATGCTTGTTCGCTCTTGCTTCGCGGGTTGCCTCCAGTGCATGAGTACATGTACTTTTTCTGGAGTTGGCAGCCGCGCTTTCTTTACATGTTAGCCGCTACCGCGGGCGCAGTGATCATGCCATTCATGCTATTCTACCAGGCTTCAGCTACAGCCGAAAAACGGGGCACCAGCATATGGAATTCACGCCTGGAGACCCTGATCGGGGCGGTTGCGAGTGAAGTGGGTATGATCGTGATACTGTTAGCCACAATCGGGTTAAACGGTTCTTTGCTTCAGACGAATTCTCCAAAAGAACTCTCTCGAGCGTTATCGTTTCTAGCCGGCCCATACGCGCCATACGTCTTTGCCGTGGGCCTGATAGCCGCTTCCTTTCTTGCGCTTGTCGTGATCTCGCTCGGGAGCGCATGGGGAGTGGCTGAGGCGATAGGTTGGGGCAGGCAGAAGTTCTTCTGGATTTATCTCGTCGAATCCCTTCCCGCCCTTGTTGTTCCCATGCTCTTCCCGGACCTCTTCACTCTAGCAATCGACATGATGGTGTTGTTCGTGTTCGTTCTACTTGGTCCGGGTATAATGGTGGGATTGATAGCTGGAAAGAAGCGGATTATGGGAAAGCTAGCATCCAACTCTGCGTGGAAATTTGTCTATTGGGTGAGCCTCACGCTCGTCGTGGCTTCTGGCTTGATCGCAGTGGCAGCCTTTTTGGTTTAAGAGCGTCCGTCTCACCGCTTCTACGTAAGATACGCAGAAATGCCCGCATTAACCGCGATTTCCCCCTCTATCGATCGTCCATAGCTGGGGCGGATTCGTCGGCTGAGGGGTAGGCCACGACAGCGTCTAAGCTATCGCTTGCTGCAGGGGCTTCGCGAATTGTCTCTCAATCCTCTCTCTATGAAGACTGTTCATGGTGCAGAATGGGATTATTCTTCCGTCGGGGACGGCATAGTGAATACCGCATCGCTCGACTCTCTCTAGGTCGAAGTTGTACGGGTCCATGAAGTGCATGGCGCCAATCATGATTACATTGCGCATGAGCCTTCCTAGCGCTTGATAGCTTCCTTCGCTTATGACTCCGCTGACGAGTGGCCCAAGCACTTTGAGCTTGAGGTGGCTCAGGCTCCGTATCATCTCAAGATTTGCCTTGATTTTGCGGCCGGCATTTGAAAGTTCTGCGACTCTATTCATTGACGCCATAAACCCATCAACGTCCGCGTACCGCGTAATTGGCGTGATCTTGCCGTCTTCAACGAGGACAAACGTTGCCATACCACAGTGTTCGTGCATTGTGAATTCTGGGAACCTGCTGCCCTTCAACGCGCCGACGGCTCGTGCAAATGGAACCACCGATGGGACAGGTAAAAAGTCGGATGTCCTTATCTGCCCTCGCGTTTGTTCCTCAACCGACTTCATGAAGTCGGGTATAGTTATTCTGTATTCAGCGAGTTTGTTCCTGTCAATTCTGCCTGTGACCGAGACTGGTTGAACGTTTACGCAGCGGATTATGTCGTGGTTCTGGGCTGCGAAATCAATTATTCGGCCGAGCTGGGTATCGTTGATTCCCTTGACAAGCGTGACCACGAGGACGGTGCTGTCGTGCCCCGCAGCCTTGAGGTTCTCAAGGGCCTTCATTTTGATGTTCAAAAGGTCGAGGCCGCGTGTGGTCTTGTACGGTTCGGGAGTAACTCCGTCAAATTGAAGGTAGAAACTGGAGACATGGACATCAATAAGCCTCCGCAGGTAGTTGGCATCGTTGGCGATTCGAATTCCGTTGGTGTTGACTTCGACGTGATGTATTCCGGCCTCACGGGCGTACTTGACTATTTCAGGTAGGTCGTCTCTTAGTGTTGGTTCTCCGCCGCTAAGCTGCAACGCTTTGACCGATACTGGCCTGTTAGAGGTGAGATTATCGATCATGCCTGTTATTTGATCAAAGGTGGGGTGGTACAGGTAGCCTGCGGCCGTCGCGTTCGCGAAACATATGGGGCACTTCAGATTGCAGTTGTTCGTCACGTCGATTATCGCCAGAATTGTTTGGGACTTGTGATTAGGACAGATCCCGCAATCGTAGGGGCAGCCTTTCAAAATCTCAGTTCGAGAATTCTCAAGACCGTCCCCAATAACCGAGTAGCGCCTGGCACGGTTCCATTGCTCGATGTCTGACCAGTAAACGTCCTCATAGCTGCCATGCTCAGGACATGACTTCGCCATCATAACCTCCCCGTGTTTCTCAATAAGCACGGCCGGGAGAACTTTATGGCATTCGGGACAGATGCTTGAAGTACGTTTCAAGAAACGCTCGTTCATCACAACCATCAAGAATGTGGCGCTCTGACTCTATGCGAGGTACCGAGCACTAGCGCATCTAAACCTTCGTAACGTATAGTCTAGAGAGTAAAGAGGGACCGAGAAACCCTGCTCAGACGAGGAGATTTGGATACCCACGATCACGATTAAGGTGAAGTTCATGAGCATTGCGAGGCAACGTTCAGGCGCAAACGTCGTCGAATTCAGCCCTCGAGAGAACAAATTGAGGGATGTGTTGAAGGCGATCACTACCTCGTATAGAATAGCTGACATTATCCTCACAGAGAGCGGCGAAATGAAACCATACGTTCGGATCTTGGTGAACGGGAGGTCGTATCAGTTCGTGGGCGGATTGGACGCCGAGCTTCATGATGGCGACACCGTTGCTCTCATCTATCCATGGCTTGGACACGAGGATTTTTGATCATAGGGCGTGAGATATAATTTCCTCCGTCACGCTTGATGAGGCATTTGTCATGGACTCACTCGTCAAATAGTAGGCCGGGCCGGATTTGAACCTGCGACTTTTACGGAGGTATAACAAAATAAGAAAAAAGGCGGAACGCACCGCCGCTCGTAGCAGCCTTAAGCTACGATTTCCTCTTGTCGAATGTTCTTGTCGTGTTCAGTACCTAACTTCATCTTAACTTTGCGTTTCTTAGCCAACCTCAAACACCTCCAATAATTGCCTAGAATCATCATTGGCGTGGTTTATGTATATAACGGGGCGTGGAGATACGGTCGAAATGGATAATTATACTCCATTTCTACCCAGTAGAACGGTGATAAGGTCTATAGGTGACTGGATGAGTTTGTTACGTGATTAGATGGAGGGTTATCGATTGCGAAGGAAACGGAAGATAAAGGCAGTGAGACAGCAAGACCCAACTCCACCGCCTGGCTCTCAACCCGAGCAAGTCGCCTAAGCCATCTCGTTCTCTTTGAATTATTCCACTTTCGCTGTCTTCTCCAGCTGCCGTTAAATATCGTAGTCTCTGATTATGACGATATTGAGCGGGGGGAGTTTGAATGGTCAAGATGACACTTCAGGGGGGTCCTCCCCAGGCTGTCCCTGCCACGGACGAGTTAGTTGCTTGAGTTTGTAGCTGACAAGGTAAGGCTAGATTACGAGATGAAGTTGCATGGCGAAGAAGTGGAAGCCTAAGATGAAGTTGGACGCACGTTGGAAGCCGACTTATGCCTAAAGCGCATTATCCTGAAAACTGAATTTCATCTATGCTCAAGCATCAGACCTTACGTCTTCTTCACGCGTTTGGTCTCATCTGAATCAGGCTCGCCCTGGAGCACTGCACTTGTCAGAAAGGCAGTTCGCCAGTCCATCAACTCGAAAGGAAGCCTGTGCTAGTTCTCGCTTTGAGTTTTTCTTAGTTTTTCCTTGACTGTGAGTCCCATCTCATTTGGGGCGATTGTGTGGCTGTTGGCAGGTGGGTCTGCAGCGTCTGCGGTAAGTCTTTATTGCATCTAATTGCAGCTCGTCTGCTCTTAAGCTGGTTCCTCGATCATGAAATACCGGTTCTTGTTCCCGGTTTCCAAATAGATTATCTTGCTGGAGAACTCCAGTAATTCTGCAATCTTTTCGTCAGCTAATTCTGGAGCCTTGGTCGGCGAGTTATAGAGTTTGATCGTTGAAATGAGTTTCTTGGGAAGACCCGGTACGTCTTTTAGATATGTTGGCATCTCATCAAGGATGAACTTCTGAGCATTCGATACGAGAATTTGCTTAAACCCGTTCATCATCCGCGGCTTGAGCTTACTCATCAGAAATTTCCTTGCATAGAATGAGTAATTGCCGCAGTACTGCAACATCTGAATTAATGCTGGATGAACGCGTGTCTCCATGACCGGAGTGATTACATCGTACCTATCCCAGTCCAAGGTGAACAGCTTATTTCCCCGAAGTGCCTCATCGAAGATTCTCGTTCCCGGCAAAGGCGTGTAGATGGTGAACCGCATTGCGTCTGCCCCCGCGTCCGCAAGCTTACGAGAAAACTCTATTGTGCTTAACATGTCTTGGAAGTTTTCGTAGGGTGCGCCGAGCATCATTCCGCAGAGGGCCATTACACCGTTCTCGCTAAGAACCCTAACCGCCTTAACTGATTGAGGCGTGAACAGCCCCTTATGCATCCTCCTCAGAATTTCCGGGCTTCCCGACTCAATTCCAAGGAATGCAAGACGCATGCCCGCTTCTGAACCCAGCCGGCATGACGGAAATCGTGCCTGCGCCACTGTCCTCCGATCTATTCCCGGTTGCAGCGGGGAACTCTCTCCGTCAGCGGAGGCACCTTAGCATTGACACTTCCTAATAGCACAACGCCCGGCCACTATGACGTCGGGGTAGTAGCAGAAGAGGGAGGAACATTCACCTTGGACCCGGCCGTTGGAGTCACGGTGACAAAACCGACACCGGTACCTGAAACGCCTTCAGTTCCTGGGCTACTGCTTCCGGCATTGCTAGTAGGAATCTACATTTTGAGAAGAAGAAATCCGAGCTGAAGCTTTTCTAGAGTCCCGAAAAGTCTTACTTCGGTTTGACTGTTGGAAAGGTCGCAGTGCCGCGCGACGGTTTTCATGCTGCTGACTTGGCTTTCGATTATTGACCGCCGGTAGCCTTCTCTTTGGAGGTATAGGGCGCGCTGCTATGTCTGAGTTGGTGGGCCGGACCGGACTTTCACTGGTTGTCACGGACTCATCCGTTCCGTCAACACACCGGATTTGAACCGGCGACCTTTGCCGTGTAAGGGCAACGTTCAAGTCGGAACACACACCCTCTGACCAACTGAACTACCGGCCCACGATCACGTCACTCTTTCGTCCGTCTATTCTGCCTTATTGAATGTTGATGTTGATTAGGAAGTACACATGTCTACCTGACCATAATTTGGAACCAGTTGACGGAACCGTTTTATATCGTCTCAGGGGCTGAAGCGACTTGACTGCCTTTGGCCACTAAGGAATTGGTCGTGTACGTGGACGGAGAATGGGTCCCGAAGTCGAGAGCCTCAATCTCAGTTTTCGATCACGGCATGTTGTACGGGGACGGTGTCTTCGAGGGGATACGGGCCTATGGCGGCGTCATTTTCCAATTCAAAGAGCACTTAGACCGCCTCTACAGCTCCGCCAAATCTATCAAACTCAAGATTCCGATGACCCCGCAGGACATGACTGCAGCAGTTGTTGAAACGCTAAGGCGTAATGCGTTGAAGGATGCGTACATTCGACTGGTTGTCACGAGGGGCGCCGGTGACTTGGGCGTGGACCCGAGGCTTTGCAAGAAGGCATCCACCATCATAATAACTGAATCAGTTGACCCCTCCTTCGGCATCGTTGCCAAACAGAGAGGCATATCAGTTATCATTTCATCCGTCCGCCGAGACGCAGTAGATGCTACGACTCACGAGATAAAATCACTAAACTACCTGAACAGCGTGCTGGCGAAGCTTGAGGCCGCAGATGCCGGAGCCAACGACGCACTCATGCTGGACCGAAATGGTTTCGTGTCGGAAGCCACAACAACAAACCTCTTCATAGCGAAAGATGGCGATATCCTCACACCACCCTCCACCGCCGGTATCCTACCCGGTGTGACCAGGAAGAGGATTATTCATCTCGCCAAAGAGCTCGGTTACAGTGTCTTTGAGAGGGGCATCACACCATACGACGTGACCAGTGCGGACGAAGCGTTCCTCACAGGAACACTCTCGGAAATTGTACCGCTAGTCAAAGTCAAGGGCATCGATGTGGGAGACGGAAAGGTCGGCCCAATAACTCACAAAATCATGAGCGCATTCGTGAACATCCGCTCAGATCCGAAGGAAGGATTGCCCGTGTACGAAACCGAACGCGTCATGAGCCGCCGCTGAGCGACAGTACGCTTGTAGATCAGGCAACCGGAGAGCCGCTCTGCGCCTTCTACTTTCGTGTAGTTGAAGACGCGGGCTTGCGGAAGATCAGTATGTATTGGTGATGAATGTTTGAGACGAAAGCATAGGGCATTCCGTAAGGGTAGAGGTTCTTGCTGTCTTGCACTAATACCGTGATTCCCTCTAGAGTGAAGTCAACCTCTTGTACGCAGTTCGCTAAATCGTTGTGGAATGCGATGAATTTTGAACCGTGCCTGAAGTCTGAAACTATGACGACCATATACTTTCCACTCTTCAGAACACGGTAACACTCCGCGAAGACTTTCGATAACTCACCGAGAAATTCTCCGTATTCACGGACGTTTCCGAGATCTCTTGCATCTTGGCTATAGGTGGTGGGAAGACCTTTGCTCAGTCGCTCTCTCTTCGATTTGTGATCTTTCGCCTTCGTCAGTATTCTCCAGTAAGGTGGACTGGTAACTACGAAGTCAACGGATTCCGGCCTGAGCCCCCTGAGGATGACGCGAGAATCGCCCTGCAAGACTTCTACGTCTGGCGATTCGGTCAACGGCTGAGAATTTGATTGCGTCACTCGGGCTTCTTTTTTCGCTTGCTCAAGGCGCCTGCGTGCTGTGGCTACCCACCGATTTACTAACTCAACTCCGTAACCATTACGACCCGTATTCAGGCACGCGATCAAAGCGGAACCTGACCCTAGGAACGGGTCCAGCACGAGCCCGCCTTTCTTCGTGAAAAACAAAATCAGTTTCTCGACATCGTTCTCGGCGAATGTAGCTGGATGTTGCTCCTTTAACGAGTCGCGAGGCGGCGGCCGGCTTTGCCAAACACTCTTCGTGAAAGTTAACCATTCTACGTTACTCAAATCGTTCAAACGGTTCCGGCTATCATAGTGGGCCGCCGTCGTACGTTTCAAAGAGATCGCTCTGCCGTTATTCCTGGGAGCAGAATCCGGCTACGGATTGGAAACATCACGCCAAAGATTTATATCCATCTTGTTACTTCAGGTAACAAAATTACGGTGAAACACTAATGGTTTGGACTTTCATTAAGACCACGCTACTTATCGGCATCCTGACCGGCCTCTTCTTCGTGGTCGCATACATTCTAGGCTTTGACCCAATCACGGCGCTAGCTTTCGCGGCATTGATGAACTTCGCGATCTACCTGTTCAGTGATCGATTGGTACTTCGTATGGGTGGCGGTAAACTCGTCGGTGAGCAGGAAGCACCCAGGGTGTACGCAGCCCTTCAAAGGCTCAACCAAACATCTGGTATGCCTATGCCGAAGGTTGCCCTTGTCAATAACGCGATCCCTAACGCTTTCGCAACCGGTCGAAGCCCCAAGAACGCGACAGTCGCCGTACACACCGGCTTATTGAGTATGGTGAATGACGAAGAGTTACAAGGCGTCCTCGCCCATGAGTTAACTCATGTCAGGAATTGGGACACGTTGACCATGACTCTGGCGGCAACAGTCGCCGGCGCAATTGCCTACATAGCGCAATGGGGATGGTTCTTTGGCGGCGCTTACGGATACAGTGGAGGCTCCGGAGGCGGGCGTAACAACCAACAGGGAAGCATGCTTGGCCTCTTGATGCTGTTCCTCGCACCATTCGCCGCCATGCTTGTCCAACTCGCAGTTTCCCGTACACGTGAATATGCCGCGGACGAAGGGGGCGCAAAGTTATCAGGCAAACCCTTGGCCCTTGCGAGCGCACTTGAAAAGATAGATTACTATGCCAAGAACCGGGTGCAATCTAGGAAATCGAACCCCGCACTTTCCTCACTCTATATCGTCAACCCATTCCGAGGATCCGGCTTCACACAGCTCTTCTCAACACACCCGCCCACGGCCAAAAGGATAGCCCGGCTCCACGACATCGCTTCAAGCATGGGCTACGGATCATACTACGCTCAGTAAATCGGACAATCTACGAAATCATTCAACAATCGCCACAGCACGGACCGGAGAACCTGCCGCGTTCAGCTTTAGAGGAAAGCTCGCAAGACGGAAACGCGAAGATTCAATCGCATCAAGATTACACAGACCCTCCAAGACAAGGATTTCCTTTCCCAGCAGGATTCTGTGCGCAGGCATTTCCGGGGATTCAAGACTATCGATGCTGGTGACGTCCATGCCAACCAACCCCACACCCTTGAACTCCAAATACTCCGCCCCATTCCGGCTAAGGTAGGCGCCAGGCGACGACTTGCTGGAACCGGTGTAGAGAATGACCGACTCACGCTCTCTAAGAGCTAGCCCCGCTCCCTCTTCCGCCGCCTCTAAATCCTCATCATCAATCGGCTGCCCAGCCCTCTTGCTTGTGAGGTCGAGAATCACAGCGTCGGTCATGAAACGGTCGAGCGCAAATTCTTCGACCTTCCTCCCATCCTTGAAGAGATATGCCGGTGCGTCGATGTGAGTGCCAGAATGTGGATCCTCCGCATAGCGCTGAAGTGAGAACGGCTCTGACAGGTCTATGGCTCGCATTATGCCTCTAACGCCTCTGCGCTCTGCTCACTTTTATCACTCTGTTTAGGGTACTCTTTTTAGCCTCTCAATCCCTGAACGCGTACTCCAAGGGATTACAAGTAAATGCAAACAACAACCCCGCCCGGTCAAACGTTTGCGAAAAGGTGGGCCATATACGCGGCCTTCGGCGCCCCGAAGGTTGACCTCGCCACTTGGCGATTAACCACAAGCGGCTTGGTTGAGAAACCCCTCAACCTAAGTTTCGACGACCTGCGCAAACTACCGCAGGTCAAACTCACAAGAGACTTCCATTGCGTGACTCAGTGGAGCATCAAGGACGTTGTCTGGGAGGGCGTGGCTTTTCGCGAAATTGCGAAGATGACTAGTGTCGAGCCAGAGGCAATGTGGGTGATGTTCCACTGCGCCGAGGGCTACACGACTCCCGTTCCCTTAGAAGACGCGATGGTTGAAGATTCACTCATCGCCACAAGCATGAATGGAAAACCCATCCCGGTCCAACAGGGATATCCTGCACGCCCATTTATCCCGCATCTCTACGGGTGGAAGAGCGCGAAATGGCTCACCGGGATCGAGTTCCTCGCCGAATACGAAGATGGGTACTGGGAGGCACTTTCCTACCACGAACGAGGAAACATCTGGGACGAGGAGCGGTTCAAAGGCCAAGGCGGAAAACATGTCCGACACCGCGGTCTCGGATCCGTACCTGTGTAAGACTTGGACTAGGACTAGTCTACTGCCTTCACAGTCAATGCGCTCCTGACCCACGAATTGCATTTTTTCACGCTTGTCTCGTGTGCGTTTAGGTAGCCGCAGAATCGAACGATCTCCCTCTGAAGTGCCGGGAGGAACCGATTGCGGTTTATCTCGCCGTCGAGAAAATGAAAACTTCTGACCTCCAGAACCTTGTCTTGTCTTCTAAAGTAGGGTTCTATGAGGCCGACGTATTCGCCGTTGAACATGACGGGAAGGGTGTAGTAACCGTACGTCCGATCTTTCGGTTTCTTGTATATCTCCCACGCGTACTCTCTACCGTATATCGTAGAGAATACTTTTCTACTCCAGAGCAACGGGTCTAACGGCGCAAGGAATCTTACGTAGTCTTCCTCCCTTTCCGAAGAATCTCTCCATTCGCCGCGATCCTTCGACGGCGCATAGAACGTTTCTTTCGACCCATTCAGCTTTACTTCGAATATGTCGCCGCTCTCTTCAAGCCGCGTAAGAATCTGTCTCACCTCTTTCGTCTTTCCGACCTCGGACCATTGTTCCGGACTCCCGCTTGCAGTCACAAACCGAGCAGCGTTCACAATTATTCTTGCGATTTCGACAAGGTCCTCACCTGCCTCGGGCGGTTCAGCATTCAACAAGCTCTCGGGAAGGACACGTTCCGGTAAGCTGTAAGTCCTGGTGGCTCCATCTCGGTTGCACAGCATCGCACGGCCTGAAATCCAGAGGTGAGTCAAGATCATGTTGGCTACAGTTGCGTTATGACCCCATCCAGTTTTCATCCGACCCATATCGACGACGACATCTCTGGAACTGATCGGACCTCTCTCCAAGGTCCGGAGGATATGCTTCGTCTCGGACTTGTATTTGCTGAAGAATGAACGGATACGTTTCTCGTTTGAGTAAGATGCCATTTGTCGCTTGAATATCGGGTAGAATTCGATAGGCATTATCGATAACATTTTACAATAATATTCGAAAAGTCGCCGCTCCCTGTACAACAGGTCGATTAGATGCTCCTGCCTGTAGCCCCTCACCCGACTCTGAAGGGTCAGGTCGGCGTTTCGACCGGCGATGTCGATGGGATCCACCTGCACGCATTGATGCTTTGCAAGGACCGCGACCGTGCCATTTTTGCCAGTTCTCAGGCGAGAAGGCGCGAACCCATGCACCTTGGCTAAGATCTGCCTCGCCTGCTTAGGAGCGACCGGATTGGGCAATTGGATCCAGCAAGTGTGTTAAGAGGACGATAATTTAATTCAGAAGGGTCACAGGACCTCCAACACCGGTTACTCTTGATGGATGCCCCATCGGAAACTTTCGAATGATTTTTCTTCCACGTCTATAAGCTCGTTCAGAAGTCCCAGAGTCGAGGGCCATTGGCAGACAGTCTCATGAATGATCTTAAGCGAGCATTGTTCGGATGGTTTTATCCTGTTAATTATAACCTTGAGAGATGGGCATACGCCCTCCAACGAGTCTCCGGCCTGGCCGTAACAGCCTACTTCTTGGCCCACATTGTGGAAACTGGAAACGTGGTTGGCGGCATAGGCGTATGGGGCGTCCCATCGGGCGATTTCGCGTCAGCCGTTTGGACGGCGACATTCCATTTCCTTGAAAACCCGTTTTTTGACACGGGGCTGATCGTAATTGGCTTCATGCTCGCTTACCACACGGTGAATGGGGTCAGGCTAACACTGACTGAATTCGGATTCCTTCAGGGCAAGCCAAGCCGCCCGGATTTTCCATACGAACCCAAATCATTTTCAAAGGTTCAACGTGCAATTTTTTGGCTTAGCGTCATATTCGCTGTCGCGACAGCCGTTTACGCGTTGAATGTTTTCTTCGGGATGTAAGCAGATGAGAGAATCCACCAAGATGCTTTTACATTATGTGACCGGCTTTGGCATTCTGGTTGCCGGCGGAGTTCATTTATTCACTGTTTTCCTGACAGGGCCATATGTACAGAACTTGGCGTTTGGCTTGGTGATGGCGGTTTATAGGAACATCATTCTTGCGGCAACTTTGGAACTTCTGTTAATCTTCGTGGACTACCACGCCCTCAATGGAATCAGAGTAATACTAATCGAGTTCCATCAAGGCGAAAAATTGGAACGAGGAGTATCCTGGATCTTGGCCGTTGCTGGCATTCTACTGCTTTTGTACGGAACGAGGACAATTCTGATAGCGAATGCGTTAGCTTGAAGAGTCTGAATTGCAGAACCCCCAAATCGTTTCCGAATTCAAACGTCCGCACGAGATCCTTCGACGGCTTCGGCAAACTATCCCCATCCGCGACGAGGATTTCGCCGCCTCACTCGTGGCTAAAGAGACCCATGACCCCTTCCGCATCCTCGTTGTGACAATTCTAACACAAAATTGCACAGATGTCGCCGCGCTCCGAGCCTACGACAGACTGGATAAACGGGTGGGAGTTACAGTCGCGCGACTACGCAAGGCCCGAGTACGCACGATCGAAAATGCGATCCATGTTGCCGGTTTGCATAAACAGAAGGCTAAGGCACTGAAGCAACTGTCGGAGATTATTGCTAACGAACATTCGGGCAGTTTCACATCGCTGCTCGAAGGCTCATTCCAGCAAGTGCGTGAAGGATTACAGGAGTTGCCGAATGTCGGTCCTAAGACCGCGGACGTGTTGCTCAGCATTCTTGGCGAGCCTACGATTTCGGTCGATACCCACGTTGATAGGGTCGCGAAGAGATTAGGGCTGGCGCCGAAGAAGGGAAACTACGAAGAAGTTAGGTCCCACCTCATGCGAGCATTTCGCGGCGAAAATTACCGCGACGTGCCAATGTATTTCATGGCTCTAGGCCGAAAGTTCTGCAAAGCACGTTCTCCCCATTGCCCAGAGTGCCCCATCAACAATCTATGCCCATATGAGGGAAAGACGAAAACGACTTAGATGCCCGCTAACACCTTACGACTCTCGTAGGCGCAACGCCTCTCATTTACATTAGCTAGTTGTGACTCTTCCTCACTTCATCAGCGATCAGTGGAGCGACCGTGACGACGCTTATTGGACTTGGAACCGTATCTGTCCCTATGACATCTTCGACGCGCACCTCTCTTATTCTCTCGAGTGCACCGGGCGCGAGAATTGGGTGAGTGCAAGCGACCTGAATGCGCTTGGCGCCTTGCTCCCGCAGGATCTTCACGGCCTCCACTATTGTACCTCCAGTGCTAATGATATCGTCCACTATCAGCACGTCACGACCGTTCGCGTCAGATTTCCTAGGGCGGATTTCCACTTTGGCGTCGCCAAGCCTCGTCTTCAGGAAAACATCATAATCGGTATGGAGCCGTTCCGCCGCAAGTTCAGCCCATTGTTCAGCCTCTGCGTCGGGGCCTATAACCAATGGGTTTCGCAATTTCCCCAACTTCTGAATATAATCAGCTATAAGAGGCATCGCTGAGAGGTTGTGTGACGGAATTCTGAAGACATCTGATGATCTCACCACTCTATGTTGATGCATGTCGATAGTGTAGATCTCGTCGGTACCAACGCTTTCGATAAGCTTGCAGACGGTCTTGAAACTCAGAACCTCACCTGGCTTGAAACGTTCGTCCTGCCTAGCGTACGCGAAGTATGGAATGAATGCGCTAACCCTTTTCGCTCCAAGATCTTTCAAAGTGTCGGCGAGCAAAAGGTACTCGAAGAGCAATTCGTCCGGGGTATGATGAATAGATTGAATGACGGCGACATCTTGACCATGAACATCGCTTAGCACCCGAAGATACTTCTCACCGTCTGGAAATCTTCGAACCTCAAGCTTTCCAGCTTCAACACCAAGATCGCTCGCGACCTTGGAGACGAGGGCTTCTGAGGTTGGCCCCCCAATAACGATCACTGAACAAACACCGAGCGTGACCACGGGTAGAATCACAAAATAAAACTTCCCTCGCAACATCGCTCATAATCGATGACGCAAACCGTCTATGACTTCTTGAAAATCCTCGACTTCCTCATGCTGCACATGTTGTTCCCGACAAAGATGTGCTAGTCTCGACCCTCTTATAGCAAACACGAAAGTCGCTTCCTTCGCAGCGGATAGGTCGCCGAACCCATTGCCAACAAAGAAGACTCGGAACCCTTTGGTTTTTTCATACCTAACCAGACCATCCTTGAAACTACTGGACCCATAATGGGTTACTTCTGGAAACATCAGGGTGTATCCACTCCCCGTGAAATGTGAAATTGGCGCGCAGATCTTCACAAACCTCAACCAATCATTGCGGTCTAGAAAATGCTGGATGCAAAAATCGAGCCCACCGCTAACAACTGTCAGAGGCAGCTGGGCGTTTCTGCAATAGTCCACTAGCCGATCAAAATTCGGTCTGAATGAGGTCTGACGGCGCACTTCCTCAATAATTGCCTCAGGGGGCGCTTTGAGAGTGACGAACTCACGGCTCAAAGATTCCTCGAAGGAAATCTCTCCTCTCTCAAGCGCCTCATCTATACGCATCCAATCGTGATCCCCGAAACGGTCTAGGGCTATCTGAGCAGTATCGGTGTCAACGATGGTACCGTCGAAGTCCACCAATAAGACAGCGGCTCTCCCTGCGTTATGGTTCATATTAGGCCTGAATGCTTGACGAGACAGGGTTAGGATTAAAGCTGAACGTGCACTTTTCATGAGCGTGGTTAATGCGGATGACGTTTAGAATTTCCGTGGTACTGGCCGAATGGTGCCCCCATTGCGTTCCCCTTTCACTTGAGAAGTGCGAGCAAATGGCCAAGGAATTGGGAGCAGAATTGCGTGTCTTAGACATCGATGACGTTGAGCAAGAGAAGGTTGCGGACGGCTTGGTTGGAAAGTATGGGGATTTAGTTGATGATTACTTGATCCCGCAAGTATTCTTTGAAGCGGGAGGAAAGACCCAGCATGTGTTCACAGGATTCTCCGAAGGCGTTGACGTCACAAAGGCTCGCTGGAACGACTTCTTCGCAAGCCAATTCTACGAGAGTAAGTTGAAGGAAAAGATTCGACACTGAGCTTTCGTCCTAACCTCGCCGGCAAGCCGGACAGAACCGCTCAGTCTTCTCTCTCTCATGTGCGAAGAGTTTCAGACATCCAGGACGAGAACCGTCGCCCGTGCATAGTGAGATAGCCACGTGCTTTTCAGCATCGGTTCGCGGATATCTAGTCCAATATACTTCGGTGAGTGTTGGATTTGGTCCCAGATTGGCCTTGAGAGTCTCATCTGCCTTTTCTCCAAGCTCCCACCCGTGACGTGTGGCAATTCGAACATCATTCGTCGCGAAATTATTTGAGCCGACTTGAGCTGCTATGGTGTCTTTGAACCAGTTTAAGTCAGGCTTCCGGCTAAAGTAAACAACTTGGGACACAAAACTATCCGGACACAGGTAAGCCCCGAAGACACGAGTCGAGTCTTTTTCAATCAGCCTCAAAGACGTTGGTTTATCGCAGTGCCTGAAACATTTTCCGGTAAAACTAAGGTAATCGTCAACGAATTGCGGCAACCAATCCAAATCGTTCACCAAGTGAGTTTCATTCTTATCGCGGGGGGAACTTTAAAGCGTTCCACCCAACGTTTTCCGCGAAACGCTTTGAGGAGTCGCATGCTCATCACGGCAATTGTGATACTTGTTGGCCTATTACTCCTCGTGGATTCGGTTTTGTCGATCGTGTCACATAGTCGAATGGTAAATTGGATTCTTCCACTTGCAATAGGCACCCTGTTGTTTGTCGCGGGTTTTGTGCTGCTGATAACGGAATTAATGGAAACATGGCTAAGTAGGGGACAGCGGGCTTTGGTCGACGGACTCCAAGCGGGTTAGAGCAAATGAGGGAACCTGATCCTAGCGATCTACTCGAAATCGCTGAAACGGCCGCGGAGCAAGCCGGAAAACGAATCGCGAGAATCTTCCATCACGGTCGGTTTTCGGTAAAACGCAAATATGATTATCCAGGCAGCATCGTCACAAACGCTGACACCGAGTCGGAAAAAATAATTCTCGCGAGGATACGAGCTAGTGGCATTAAGAGTACGATTGCCTCCGAGGAGAGGGGCAGACTGAATTATGGCGGCCGGAGAATAATATGGGCCGTTGATCCGTTGGATGGTACTTTCAACTTTGCCAAACGCATACCGCACTTCGCAGTTTCAATTGGCGCCATTCAGAATGGAAGGACCGTAGCAGGCGCAATATATGACCCCATTTTGGACGAGATGTTTGCCGCAAGCAGGAGAGGAGGAGCATATCTGAATGGCAAGAAGATTGGAGTCTCGATGGCAACTGCGCTTCGCGATGCTTCGGTAATCTTTGAATGGTGGGATAAGGAGCCGTTAATTCCTGACCCATTGGATTTGGAGAAGAGGATCTACCGGTACACACGAAGCCTTCGATCACCGGGGAGTATTGCTCTAAATCTTTGCTCCGTTGCTTGCGGGAGATTTGACGGGTTAATCACAGTCTTCTCAAAATCTCCAGTCTATGAGACCCCAGCGGGTGCGATTATAGTTGAGGAGTCCGGTGGGCGCGTAACGAACTCTTTGGGCGAAGGTTGGGAGGGTTTGTCGAATTCGATTATAGCGGCCGGCCCGAAACTTCAGCGGGTACTGCTATCATTCGTTCAACACGGTGGCCGCTCGGCGCGGGTTTAGCTATAGGCCTTCTTTCGAAAGCTGTTCCATGAGTTCCCTTTGGCGTGATGTGAGTTCGCTGGGGGTCCTCAAATTTATGACGACGAGTTCGTCTCCCCTCCTGCCGTTGTGCAGGTCGGGCATTCCTTTCTTCTTCAGTCTAAAGACCGCACCGCTTTGCGTTCCCGCGGGAAGCTTGATGCTGGCGGGGCCATCGAGGGTGGGCACCTTCAGTTCGTCGCCCAACGTCGCCTGAGTGAAGTTCACGTCTACCTTGCAGATCAGGTCGTCTCCTTCCCGCTTGAAAGTGTCGTGAGGTCTTATGTGAACGAAAACGTAGAGATCGCCGTGTTGCCCACCTTGATTCGCTGCGTCTCCTTCACCGCGCAGTAGAAGTTGCGAGCCCATATCGACCCCTGGTGGTACGTTGATTGATATTCGTCGATTCCGTTCTACCGTTCCGTTCCCATGGCATTGGTTGCAGGGCTTTTCGATGATAGTCCCCTTCCCTCGACATTTTCTGCATGGTTCAATTCTGGCGAATTGCATGAACCCGGCCCGCTGGACATGTTGAATTTGTCCACTTCCTCCGCAATCCGGACATCTCTTGGGGGAGGTGCCCGGCTTTGCGCCCGATCCGTTGCATTCGGGGCACCGTTCTGTTCGAGGAACTTCAATCTCGGTGCTGTACCCTCGGTACGCTTCCTCGAGTGAAATCTCCAGATCGTACCGTACGTCTTGGCCGCGCTGCGGACCTCTACCGCGACGGCCGCCGCCCCCGAAGAACGTGTCAAAGATCGAACCAAACCCGCCGCCAAAGCCGAACCCGATGCCTCTTAGAATCTCGTCGAAATCTACGCCGCGGAATATGTCCTCCGTAGAGTAGCGGCCATCGATGCCCGCATGGCCGAAACTGTCGTATTGGCCTCGTTTTTCGTCGTCAGATAGGACGGCGTAAGCTTCGGAGATTTCTTTGAATTTCGCCTCAGCGTCTGGAGCCTTGTTTCGATCTGGATGGTATTTGAGTGCGAGTTTCCGGTATTCGTCCTTTATCTGTTCCTTGGTTGCGTTACGAGGCACTCCAAGTATCTCGTAGTAATCACTTTTGGAGGACAATATGGATCTGCCGCAACGTCATCTCTACTTCTTATCGTCAACAACCTTGTAGTCTACATCAACCGGTTTCTCGCCTTGCTGGCTTGGAGGAGGAGAAGTGGCGGACGGCCCAGCTTGCGCCGCTCTCTGTTGCGCCACCTGCTGATACGCCGCAGTCCCGACATCTTGCATTACCTTCTGCAACGCCTCGAGTTTCTGTTTGATCGGCCCAAGTTCCTTACCTGCCATCGCTTCTCGGAGTTCAGTGATCGCCTTGTTGATCTGTTGAGTTTGCTCGTTGGATAACTTTCCCGCCAACTCTTTGCTCAGCCTTTCTGCGCTGTAGATGAGGTTATCAGCGTTGTTTCGCAGTTCAGCTTCTTCCTTACGTTTCTGGTCTTGGGCTGCAAATTGGTCCGCCTGCTTCACCATTTTCTCGATCTCGTCCTTCGACAGCTTGGTTGAGGCGGTTATCGTAATCTTTTGTTCCTTGTTGGTGGCAAGGTCCTTTGCCGCCACGTTTAGGATTCCGTTTGCGTCGATATCGAATGTGACGTCTATTTGCGGAACCCCTCTGGGCGCTGGAGGAATGCCGGTCAGGTTAAACATTCCGAGGGAGACGTTGTCGGCAGCCATCGGGCGTTCTCCCTGCAGTACATGTACTGTTACGGTTGTTTGAAAGTCGGCGGCGGTGGAGAATACTTGGTTGCGCTTCGTGGGTATCGTTGTGTTGCGATCAACCAATCGCGTGAAAACGCCGCCTAAGGTTTCGACACCAAGGGACAGCGGCGTGACATCGAGCAGTAACAAGTCGTGAACTTCACCGGCCATAACTCCGGCCTGAATCGCTGCGCCCATTGCTACGCATTCCATCGGATCAACGCCCCGCTCCGCCTCTTTGCCCATGTAATCTTCGACGAACTTCCTTACGATAGGCATACGCGTCGGACCGCCGACAAGAATTATCTTTGAAACTTCGTTCGGGGTCAGTTTCGAATCTGTAAGCGCGCGATCCAGGGGGCCTTGGCATCGGTCAATAGTGGGACGAATCAGTTCCTCCAATTTTGCACGCGTAAGCGTCGTCGTAAGGTGCTTGGGGCCAGCGGCGTCGGCTGAGAGGAAGGGTAAGTTGATATCGGTTGATAGGACTGTTGAAAGCTCAATCTTTGCTTTCTCGGCGGCTTCACGAACGCGTTGCACGGCTACCTTGTCGTTTCGGAGATCGATGCCGTTTGTCTTCTTGAACTCTTCCGAAATGTAATCAATAAGCGCGTTATCCATGTCGGTTCCACCGAGCTGCGTATCCCCGCTTGTAGCCAGGACCGTAAAGACGGGCGTCACCTTCCCAGTTTCATCTTTCGACGGTGCAACTTCCATGAGCGTCACGTCGAGGGTCCCGCCGCCCAGATCGAAGACCATGATCTTCATTTCTTTCTCGGGACGATCCATGCCATAGGCTAGCGATGCAGCGGTCGGCTCGTTGATTATTCGAACCACTTCAAGGCCGGCGATGGAGCCTGCGTCTTTCGTTGCCTGACGCTGGTTATCGTTGAAATAGGCTGGAACGGTGATCACGGCCTTCTCCACTTTATCCGCCAGGAACGCCTCAGCGTCCCTCTTGATCTTTTGAAGTATGAACGCTGAAATCTGCTGGGGGCTGTACTCCTTCCCGAAAATGTTGACCTTATAGTCCGTACCCATCTTGCGCTTGATCGCCATCACGGTTCCTTCGGGGTTCGAGACAGCCTGTCGCCGGGCTGGTTCGCCGACGAGAAGCTGTCCGTCTTTGGTGAACGCTACGTATGATGGAAATGCCTTTCCTGCGACGGAAGTGCCCTCAGCGCTGGGAATTATGGTTGGTCGCCCTGCTACGATGGCGGCAGCAGCAGAGTTGCTGGTTCCTAGGTCTATTCCTATGATTTTCGTCAATTTCCGCTCTCCAACAGTTACTAGACGTAACAGGTTAAGGATTAGTTCAAAAACGTTTTGGGCGAGCTAGCCGCCCGTCGCTTCCATAGGTTCCGGAAGTTTAGGTCTCTTGCTTACGACGACGAGGCTCGTCCTGATTGCCTTGCCGTTTAACTTGTACCCCTTTCTGACTTCTTCCAGCACGGTGTTCTCGGGTTTCTCGTCGGTCTCAACATAACCTACGACTTCATGGAGTTCTGGGTCTAGAGATTCTCCTTCCGCTTGGATTTCCTGCAGCCCTTCGGTTTCGAGAGCGCGGGCCAATTGCTCCTGAAGCATCTTCAGCCCTACCGCTATCTCCTCTCGGGGCAGTGAATCGTTCGAATTAGTGATTTTCACAGCCTGCCGCAAGGCATCCAAGCTTGGTAGTAGTTTCAGAAGAAGCCGTTCTGAGGCTTGCGACGTAACCGTCTCAAGTTGACGTTTGGTTATCTTCTGGATGTTTTCCGTGTCGGCCTGTAGCCTCATCAGCCTCTCCAAGTATTCGGACGCCTTCTTTTCGCTCTCTGCCTTCTGCTTCATGGCCTCCTGAAGCTGCCTCTGAAGCTGTCCGACCTTGTCTTTCGCTTGGTCAAGTTCCTCCAGTGGTTTTTCGCTCTCTCTCTCGCAACTCTCAACCGTTTCATCCGTCACTACTCATCGCTCCGGATATTATTGTAGAGCCGTTTTTCAATTCTATCAGATGTTCCTTTCCATGATAGCTTGAAGATCACGTTTGCAGTTTCGATACTCAGTCGCGCACGAAAAACACTATGGCTCAGTTGGAGTTCCCAGCACGGTTCCGTCTCGCAATCTTTCAAACGCATATTCTGGGACAAATGTTCCAACGGAGACAGTCCCCTCTTGGGTTCTGCGAAAATATTGACGCGCGATTAGAGTCTCAGTCTTTGTTATGCCATGTATTATTTCAAACTGTTTGACCGCCGTTTCCAGAATCTGTTCCACGTGCCCACTATGCAGAATAATGAGCAGATCCCAATCTCCAGGGATGATATGACCTTCGACGACCTGTTCAAGGTCTTTCAACTGGGCTAGGACGGATTCAAGCGAACCCTCGGAACGGAGCAGCGAAATGGCCAACGCATCGTTTTCGTTTACTACGTAATCTTTCGTAAACCCCTCAAAAGGAATGTGAGTGCTCGTCGACTTAATCCCGGGCATGGATCGAATGTCAGAAACAACCTTGTACAAACCTGGGCGGTCATAGTGCCCGACCCGAACAAAAAGATCATACCGCCCAATCAGGAGAGCGCCCTCCTCAACTTGAGGCAACTCTCTCACGGCTCTGACCACTTCGGCAACCTGCCCCCGTTCAAGCACGGCTAATACATACGATGACGATTTCAACGACGAGCTCATTGCCAAGCCTCAACGGTCGGTTGCGAACCAAGGCGCGACTACGCGAGGCTACTACTTAAATGGGAATGCTCAGAAAATGCCACAAAAACGGGCGAGACTGGCTCGTTAACTATACTGGAGAACAGAGGTCTTGGAGCCATCGGGAAAAGCCGTTTTTCATGAATAAAATAACCGGCATGGTACTCTAGTTCCTTTGGTCCATCATGTGAGGCACATGGCCAAATCGCATGATTACGTGACCCAACAGGGGCTAGCCGAGATACTCAAATTGAAGGCCTGATTCACATTACGGTTTCAGCTTAACGGGAGTGCGCCAGTAACCTGTCAACCAAGGCCGATGAAGTCGAAGAAATCAAACCCGTGAGACTCAAGAATCTACTGGTCGACCCATCATTAAGAGTGCAGCCGGAGATTCATGTTCCAGAGCCGAACTTTGGATGGCTATCGGAGATCACTCCCTTTCGAGATGGGTTCTTCCATTATCCTGTAACATTAAATCCGGTTATCGCCCAAGAAACGTATCGTCAGGCTGGACTGAGGCTGCGCTACTCGCCTGCAGCTCTCAAACAGATCCGCGAGCATAGAACGATAGTCCTTGAGTACGACCCGCAGGGGTTCGTATGGGTTAGGCCTTTGAGAGACGATT
The DNA here is from genome assembly GCA_964533505.1 of uncultured Candidatus Bathyarchaeia archaeon. Lineage (GTDB taxonomy): Archaea > Thermoproteota > Bathyarchaeia > 40CM-2-53-6 > 40CM-2-53-6 > FEN-987. The sequence goes on from CAZHKA010000018.1 coordinate 52,206, forward strand.
CGCTGAGGGAGATTCTAAGCGATTCGACTTTCAAGACATACATTGTCTGGAGCCCGTATTACGATGCTTACCGACTAAGGCAAGCAGGATCGCTCGAATTCGCTAAACGCGCATTCGAGGATGAAGGCGTTCGAATCCAGCTGAAGAATTTCTCTGAAGAAGAACCTCGACTGCCCGCAATTCACCCTCGAGCAAAAATCAATGTGACACTCTATCCCTTTCAACGAAAAGCCGTCCAATTCATCGTCAAAAGCGATGGACGAGCGTGCCTCTTCGATGAAATGGGTCTAGGCAAGACTATTTCGGCAACAACCGCACTGCTTGAACTCGTAAAGCTTGGAAAGGCTCGTCGGGCTATGATCGTGGCTCCTAACGCAGTTGTTGACCAATGGCGTGAAGAGCTGACGGACAAATTCAGCCTTCAACCCACCGTCGTCACATCCAAACGAAGTTTTCGAGAGCGGGCCGAGTTATACTATCAACCGTTGGTCGTCGTCAATTATGAGCTACTACGAACTGACGGGGATCTGATAAGGCGACGCGGATATGACACATTGATTCTCGATGAAGTGACTCGCGTCAAGAACCTGGACACCCAGACGAGTGAGGCGGTAAAGAGGCTTATCGTGCGCAATGTCATCGCGCTGACCGGCACGCCGCTCGAAAACCATTTGGGGGAACTCTACAATATAGTGAACATTGTCCGACCAGGTTTCTTCGGACGCTACCACGAGGACTTTCTCTCCAAGTTCACTTTGAAAGTATCAGGGCAGGGGTGGCAGTCAGCTCGCCCTATCCTTAACCCGGAGACATTGCCGCTCTTGAGAAGAGAACTGAGGACGGTATCGATACGCCGGACAAAGGCGCAGGTTCTTCGCCAATTACCGACTCTCACTATGCAGTACGTGTATACTGAACCAGCGAGAAACCAGCGCACGATCTACGAAATTCTTGAAGAAAGCTTGAGTGAGACGGTACTCGAAGAGTATGCGTTCAGCAAAAGCGAACATGAGGGACCGAACCCATTCACGTCTAATAGGCTTAGGCTGTACACCTTACTGCGCGAAGCTTGCGCCGACATCAGCATGATAGCCGGCTATTTGCGCAGGAAACAGCGTGAGAACAGCCAGGACGCACAGGTTCTCAGGCAATCCCCAATATTCAGGCGACTACTTCATACCGTCGAAAAACTCGAACCTGAGAATGCGAAGCTAGTTGAGCTGAAAGAACTCGTGGAGGACCTTACGGAACAGTCCCATAAGATAGTGATCTTCTCTCAGTTCATCCCAGTTGTTAACCTCATACAAGAAGAGTTAGAGGGAAGGGGAACGCCGACACTTGTGTACCATGGTCAGCTCTCCAGGGACGAGCGGATCATCAACCTTCGCAGGTTTACAGAACATTCTGATTTCAGGGTGCTCGCAAGCACCGACGCCGGACAATTTGGGTTGAACTTGCAAGCGGCGGACGTCGTTGTGAATTACGACCTACCCTGGAACCCTGCTAGGCTCTTGCAGCGGATCGCTCGCCTCCACAGGATTGGACAGACGAACAAAGTCCTTGCAGTGAACTTCGTGGTCAAAGGCACGATAGAAGAACATGTTCGCGATGTGCTTGAGAGGAAACGTGACCTGTTCAAGAGCGTAACCGTAAGCGACATGACTGACAGTGAGGAGCTATCTCTCGATGAACTACGGGAGATCTTCGGATTCGACATGGTTAGGCTTGCAGCAAAGATACGCGAACGATACGGCCTCACCTTGGAGAACAGGACTTCCAAGGGAAGCGACTTCTCGGCTGTGAGAACGCAGACCCATTCTCAATAGAGCAAGACCAGAAAACTTTCACTCATCTCTCTTGCCTATTTAGTGGTCAAAGCGAAAGCTTTGCAGTAGGGTGTGGGAACCTTCTGCGAAGCCTGCAGTCCACCGCGAATCGCTCGATATGAAGGAACTAAACTAATCCTCGAACGTGTGGACTGCAGCTGCAAATGCCCTGAGACCATATTCGAAGCACGAGGACCACGTTGTTCAATCTGTAACCATCCGGTAAACATAGAACTCACAGACCACTGGGAAGACCCATTTCTTTGGGTTAGCCCAAGAACTCATAGGCCGGTCAGAGTGGACGAAGTTCAAGCGCCATAGCGAAATTCACCCGTTTGCGCAAAGTAATTAGGCGGCGCAACATGCACGTTGGTGAAAAGTTATGGTATCCGAACTCCCCCCCACGAGCCTTCGTTGGATGTGTCAGCCCCAGTCGATTGGGGTTAAGTCAACGGAAGATTTGAAGCCGTTAGATGTTATGGTCGGACAACCCAGAGCCTACCAGGCCCTACTCCTCGGCCTAACCGCTAAAGAAACCGGATTCAACATTTTTGTCGCAGGCCCAAGCGCGACGGGTAAGACTACCGCTGTCATGGACTTCCTAGAAGACGTGGCAAAGCAAATTCCAACTCCATCCGACTGGTGCTACGTACATAATTTCGAGGACGAATACCAACCCAAAGCGCTAAGATGCCCGCCTGGAATCGGCAAGCAACTCAAACAAGATATGCGAGAGTTCATCCAAGCCGCGCGAATAGCGATACCGCAGGTTTTCTCCGGTGAAGATTACGCGGCTAGAAGCGATGAAATCGCGAAGAGAGTCAATGCTAAGCGGCAGGAGATCATTACAAAGATGAGCGAAACCGCTGAAGCATTGGGGTTCCTCCTTCGGCTAACATCCATAGGTCTAACCCTCGTCCCAGTCGTTAAGGGCCGCCCTATGACGCCGGACCAGTTTGCGGCTCTCCCTAAGGAAACACAGCAAAAGCTCATACAACAACGCGAGGCGGCTACAGAGAAGTTGGAACCCCTGGTAAGAGAACTCCGTGAGTCGGAAGCTGCCGCGCATGATGAGATTCTGAAGTTCGACAGGGAAGTAATATTGTACGCGATCGACCACCTCATGTCCGACCTCCTGAAGAAATACAACTCATACGAAGATATCACAGCGTTCCTGAAGGCAGTACAGGAACATGTTGCCGAAGATATCGATAGGTTCCGCGGCAAGACCGAAGAAAAGCAAGATGCTCGAGAAGCGTACCTCGAAGATATCGGATTTCGCGTCTACGATGTCAATGTCATTGTGGATAATTCAGGTGTGAAAGGGGCACCAATTGTATTAGAACAGAATCCGATTTACGATAACGTTCTCGGGCGCATAGAACGCGAGAGTCAACTGGGAGTCCTAACGACTGACTTTACATTAGTGCGCGGCGGCTCGGTGCATCGCGCGAACGGCGGCTTCCTAATTATGCGTGCCGAAGAGCTTCTGCGAGACTACATAGTCTATGACTCGTTGAAACGAGCTTTGAAGGCGTCGGAGATACGGATCGAGGACCTTCCGCAAAGAATCGGTTATGCAAACGTAAGATCGTTGGGGCCCGAACCTATTCCGTTAGATGTGAAGGTGATTCTCATAGGAGAGTCAAGAGTCTACCAGTTACTCTACTTTTATGACCCAGAGTTTAGGGAACTCTTCAGAGTTAAGGCCGAATTTGATTCGATGATGGAGCGAACCGATGATAATGTCCGCAAGTACGCGGGCTTCTTCGCTACGCTCGTCGCTAACGAAAACCTCAAACATCTAGATGCGTCCGCGATGGCAAGGCTAGTGGAACACAGCTCTCGCTTAGCAGAGGACCAGGATAAGCTTTCAACCCAGTTCGGTTTAGTTGCAGACGTTGTTCGCGAAGCCAACTTCTACGCCGGCCAAGATAATTCCAAGTACGTAACGGCCATGCACGTGGAGAAAGCGATTGAGGCAAAGATCTATCGTTCAAACCTGATACAAGAGAAGATCAACGAATATATCCGAAAAGGAGTGATTTTCGTCTCAACTGACGGCGAAGTGAGCGGACAGATTAACGGCCTTTCAGTGCTAAGCTTAAGCGACTTCTCCTTCGGTGCACCTTCGCGAATAACTGTCGCAGTCGGCTTAGGTAAGGAAGGATTAATTGATGTTCAGCGCGAGGTGGCGATGAGCGGCCCTATACATGGCAAGGGCGTCCTGATTATCGGAGGCTACCTGACATCGAAATTCGCGAGAGACAAACCGCTCACACTCTCGGCGCGAATCGTCTTCGAACAAAACTACGAGGGCGTGGAAGGAGACAGCGCTTCTAGTACCGAGTTATACGCGATTCTCTCCGCGCTCTCCGGCGTTCCAATCAAGCAACATTTCGCCGTAACGGGTTCAGTGAACCAGAGAGGAGAGGTTCAACCGATTGGCGGAGCGAACGAAAAGATCGAAGGATACTTTGAGATTTGCAAGTCCAGGGTGCTTGACGGACAACACGGAGTCGTGATTCCTCAAAGCAACGTCCGAAACCTCATGTTGAAACAAGAAGTCTTAGACGCCGTGAAAGACGGGAAATTCCACATCTACCCTGTCTCAACGATCGAGGAAGGAATAGAGGTGCTTACGGGCATGCCGGCGGGCAAACAGCTTTCGCAAGGCGGATATGAAGAAAACACGATCTACGGTTTGGTTGACAAGCGCCTGAGAGAAATGGCTGAGGCGGTGAAGAGCTTTCGAATGTATTCGGCTTAACGGCTACTCGATTACGTGAATATTCTTTTTCGCACACATATCCTTCAGTATTTTCGGCCATACCGTCACGCTGACTTCGCCAAGATGCGCCTTTCTCAGGAGGTACATGTAGGTTCGTGACTGGCCTATCCCTCCGCCGATACTGAGCGGCAGGCTACCGGTAATGATTCCCTGGTGGTATGGGAAGTTTAGGAAATCCAATTGCCCCGAGAGTTCAAGCTGTTTTCTCAGAGACGCTGCATTTACGCGAATGCCCATTGATGACAATTCGTGTCGGCGTTTTGTCACTGAATTCCAGACCAAGATATCGCCGTTAAGCCCGTGCATAGGTCGCCCATCTGGTGATTTGGTCTCGGTGACCCAGTCATCGTAGTCAGCCGCCCTCATCTCGTGAGGATACCCATCCTTGAGAACCCATCCGATTCCGATGATGAAGATAGCGGGGTATTTCTGCAGAATCGCAGTCTCCCGCTCTTTACGCGGCATGTTCGGATACTGATCTAGGATGTCCTCGGCATGTAAGAACGTGATGTCGTCAGGAAGATTGGGGTACTTCTCGGTCTTCAGTTGAGGATAAAGTTTCTGCACGTGCGCCTCCGCTCCCTTGAGAACCTTCCATATTTTTCGAACTGTATCCTTGAGATAACTTAGGTTTCGATCGCTTTCGGTGATCAGCTTCTCCCAATCCCATTGATCTACGTATGCGCTGTGGTCATGGTCGAGGAAGTAGTCCTTGCGAACCGCCCGCATATCTGTACACAGACCCTCTCCCGGTTTGAGGTCAAACTGCTTCAATGCAAGCCTCTTCCACTTAGTTGCTGCCTGTACTATTTGCGCGTCAACAGGATGCTTATTGTAATCGTTCGAGATATGGAACTGAACCGGTGTTCTTGAACCATCCCGGTCCAGCATGTCATTCACCCCGCTCTCCGCATCGACTATCAGGGGTACCTGAACCATCATGAGATTGAGTTCTTTGCAGAGATTCTCTTCGATGAAATGTTTCACCGCGTAGATCGCCGATTGGGTCTCCTTAGGCGTCAAAATGGAGGAGTAGTCGTTTGGCAGAATCCTTTCGAGCTCGTCGTAGTTGCCAATTCCCGGACCTGCTAAGTCAGCCTTCTTAGCGGACATCTTCCACCAACAACTCTGCAAACTTATGCACTTATTACGCATGGCGCTGCTTATCAAGCGTGACAACCTGATATTCGACCAGACGGCGTTTTGAAGGCTAGGAACAAAACCAAACATGAAAGCTGAGCCTAATTGATGCAAGGCGGCGGTTGCTGTGAACGAAACGACAGACACCTTCCAATCATCGTGATGGATAACTTCATTCGTCGCCTCGTCTCCCCCCCGGAGAAGAAGATTCCAGAGTTCGTAAGCGCTGGGACTGTAGTTGCTGACCTTGGCTGTGGACCGGGGTACTTCACGATTCCCATGGCCAAGATCATAGGGCCGACTGGAAAAATCTACGCCATCGATTCAGACCAAAACTCCATTCAAGCCCTTAGAGCAAAATCAGAAGCACAACATCTCGAAAGGATCATCGAAACCCACACAACCTCCGCTGCAAAGATGAACCACATCCCATCTGCATTCGTAGATTTCGTCTTTGCAAGTGGCCTCCTCTGTTGCATGACCGATCACAAGGGTGCGGTGGCTGAAATCAAACGCATCCTGAAACCCACCGGGTTGGCATACCTGAGTGTGGCAAAGCTTCTTCGAAGGAATGATTCAAGGGCCGTGACGAAGGAGGAATGGGATCAGATTCTGAGCGGTTTTCATGTAAAGGAAAGACGCGATGGTATCCTTAGTCGCTGGGCGACCGTTTCGCCGACTAGCGGCAAATCAACTGCTCCAGAAATGTGACCAACGGAGCTCTAATCCATTCCATGAATAGGGCACGTCCCCAAAACTTCTAGCACGTTCTTGGGACATGTCTCTAAAGCAATGTCTCAGTAATTGCACGTACTGGCCATATCCCGCTTGAGATTCATTGCCATCGCTTTTATTTCTGTGACCTCACGCTATGGAAGAAGAAAACATGACACGATGTCTACTGACTGAAGACTACGACAAGACACGGTACGAAGTGGACACCCCCCTGACATCAAGGGTCGATTACGCTCGTGTAAGAAAAGACCTTGCAGTGCCAGACTATGTTGACTCGGAGAGCTTTCTGATGGAGAGGGGGCTCGTCACGGTATGGGCGGCTCAGAACCCAAGCAGACTCAAGGAGTTCGGCACCTCGCCTCAGCTTGAGAAGATAAAGGATGACCCGATCCCGGTCCTCTTCTTCGGGGGCGGCGCGGTCAAATTACTCTCCAAAGTCGCCAACGACCCCAAGAACCCTTTATGTCGAGAGATTGGCGACATCGACCTGATAGCCTCAAGGAAACGAGGCCAAGACCTATACAAGCTGCTGTTGGTTTTAGGTGAAGTTTGCGGGACGCGATACTACCATTTCATAACGCTCACTGATCAACGCTTCAATGCTATGATGGTTGGGAAACGATATCGGGTTAGAGCAATTGACAAGATTCTCAACGATGACATCAAATCAGGCACTGTGGACATCTTCATTGATGGAATAGATCTAAGGCATAAGGTGGATGTGAGGGACGCATTTGAGGATCCAGAAAGGTACGATTATACGATTGGACCGACGAACTTGGTGTTGGCGAAGTGCCAGTATATTCTTGATACACCTAAGAGCTCATACGGCGACATCAAGGAATACAAATTGGAATATCGGATCCTCGATTATCCACACTACCGGAGCGACAGACTTCTAGTTGGGATTGAAGAGAAGGATATGAAGGATGTTTGTGCAGTTCTGTTAGATCGTGATGTCGGCGAAGAGCGCGGAATGGTAAACACCAGTTTAATCCGAAATGTTCTCGAAAGAGACAAGAAATTCGCTCTCACATTCCGGCTTAACATAGAAAGCCTGCTCAGGAATGAGAGTCATTTCAAGGAGATCGGTCTGCCGGACAGCTCCATTGAAACGATCTTCTCCAGAGCCAACAAAGTCCTCGAGGCAGTCCCCGCCACTGAAAAGAAATGGAGCAACCCATGGTGGAACGAGGACGTCGAAACTCCCCACATTTTCGGCAAGGCCATTTAGATAAAGTCTGGAGTGCCCTTCGGATTTTCAGCTGCCGAAGGATAATTCGGTACTAGAAAGAGTAATGTAATCTCGTAGGCACCGTGAGGTTACGCGAATTGCCAGAGGCCGACCGTATTGCCTTCGGTATCTTTGAAATAGGCGGCGAACCCAAAGTCTCCGACCCGCGCCTTTGGTTTTAGAACTTTTCCGCCGTGCTTCTCGATAGCCTCGGCGGATTTGTCGATGTCCGCAACCCTAACATAGATAATTGGACTCTCGACCACACCCGGCCTCCGCTCAATCATGCCACCGTTTATGGCACCGACTTCTCTTGGTATTCCTCGGACTCCCATCCGGTCGGCCTCAACGGTTTCGACCTGGGCGTAGTACATCTCAGGAATCTCATTCACTTTCTAGCCGAATGTCGAGCTTTAGAATTCTCTTGCGCGAGCTGGATTGCCGACTGGGATTTCGAAAAATATCACTTTGTCCAACGAATCAACCCTACCTGGAGTCATAGGCTTTGAGATTTGAAGATTTCAGCGTAATTAGCTGAATCTCGTAATCATCCGTTTCTAAGAGATACGCATTTATGCCTTCCATCGCGGAAAACGTTAAGACAAGGTCCGACCACGACCTACTTGAAATTGCAACGCCGATCGAGATCGCTCTTGACTATCTGTTTTATGAGTCTCTTTGTTGCCTTTGGGTTGGGGACTTGTACGCATGTGATATGCGTGCTTCTCATTATGTAATCATTTCCGCCTTTGAATAGAGCGTCGCCGACGTACACCATATCTTTCTTGTTCACACCGAGACGCTCTTCTAATTTCTTGACGCACAAGGTTTTGTTCACGCCTTTTTTCGTCACGTCGATCGAAGTGGTTCCGCCAATCGATATTTCGAAACCCGGCAAGTGTTTCTTGAGAAGCTTTCTAATTCTTAATCGCTTCTTCTGTACTGGATCCCATCTCTTTTTGAGATGCAGCGGTGCTTTTTGGCCTAAGGCTGAAAAGGTGACTTGGCTTCCTCGGTTCTCAAGAACGGGCCCATATGTCTTTGCTGGCTGAACGTAACCCATCTCCTTGAATACAGGCCCGAACGACTTGACTACATGCTTGGCATCGCGCTTACTAAGGAGATTGTTATATGCTTTCGAGAAACGGCCGAAGTGCCTGTTATAATAGTACCCACTGGCCGAGTTGGTTGGAAACAGAAACAAGTTGTGTAGTTTGCTGTTTCTTGGAAGCCTACTTAGGAATTGAGTTCTAAACTGTTGAAAGGAGCATCCAGACGCCACCGCCACATATCTGTGTTTAAGCAGCTCGCAGACCAGCTGAGCCATTTCTTCATCAAGGTTGGATTTGCTCTCGGCTAGGGTACCGTCGAGGTCGAAGAGGATTACCTTCTTTCGTGATATCGAATTAGAACGAGTCATGAAGTCTAGTCTTCCATGGATTTCATGATCAACTTCTAGTCGGAGTTTGCTTCAATTAATATTCTACTCAATGGAATCTCAATCGCTTTTCCTACAGCTCAAGTTCCATGAACACTGCTCCCGGAACTGGGTTCAACCGGTAGGCGCCGATCTCCCTGAAACCGAGCGACCGATACAACGATTGGGCGTCTTTCATTGTTGGAAGGGAGTCGAGCTTCATTTTCTTGTAGCCTCTTCTCCTAGCTTCCACGATCGTATTCTGGGCCAGTATTCTTCCGAGGCCTAGACCTCTAAACGCTGGCCGAACGTACATTCTCTTCATCTCGCAGGCATCGAAACTCAGCGGTCGAAGCGCTACACAACCTGCCAGCGCCGAATCATAAAACGCTAGCAAGATGCAGCCGCGGGGTTCAGAGTACTCCCCGGGTAGTTCATTCAACTCCCGATCAAAGTCTTGGAAGCAGAGGTCAATCCCAATCGACCGGGCATATTCTTTGAACAGACCGCGGGTAGTCTCTATGTCATCTGAGGCTGCCGCATGCATGACAGTCAAATGCACATCAATCGCCTTCCCATTCTCCTTATACCGAGTCACATAAATCTAGAAGAACCTCTGCCTTCCCGGGTGGCAAAGGTCTCGGAAGGTGTGCGTGAATCCTTCTGGCTGAAGGATTTGTACGGACTAACCAGCCAGACTCCCTAAAAACATCTTTCATAAAGTCACACACAAATCTAATATTGCCAGACAACGGCATCGTTCAATCAAGTAGGGGTTGTTATTTGGATAAGAAAGACGGCCCGACGAACCGAGACTGGTGGCCAAACCAGCTAAGGCTTGAGATGCTGCACCAGCCT
>CAZHKA010000019.1:0-28336 GCA_964533505.1 uncultured Candidatus Bathyarchaeia archaeon
TTGAAGAAAATTCTTGTTATGATCGATAACAATGGCGACGAGAACTACCAGCCGTCTTTCATACCCTTGGAGGGTGGGATTCCTGAATCCGTTTTCGGCGAGAATTACAAAGGACATAAGCTTGCTTGTCATAAGTACGACCGGAAGGCCGCTGTCGCCTATTTCTACCATGACGATAGAAAAACTCCTAACAAGGAATGCATTAAAGTCGACCTGCGAAATTTCGAGGAAACTTCTCTGGGCACCAGTATCTACGGCAATTATTGCGTTGGCACCAGCAAGGATCATTCAAAGGTAATCCTGATCGACTTTTACACGCTCGGGGACCGGGTTCTTTACCTCTGGAGGAAGAAATCAGGAAAACGTGAATTGTTGTTCGGCGTACCGATCGACAAACGAGAGCCGGGAAAAAAGTACGCGCCTTCGGGCATATGGACCTGCAACTTTACGGACGATGGGAGGGGCATTCTCTTCAAAACGACCCTGTTACGCGATGAGGGATCATTAGGTTACCTAGCCCTCGACAAACCATCTGAACTAACCTCGATACCCGTGAAGGGAATCAAGCACCGCGGTGCTGGTGAGCTTGCTGACATTAGAAAAGTCCAGGATAGACTGCATCTCCTGGAGTACAACATCGATGGCTGTTCTTGGGTTTACGCAGGACGCTTCAATGATGGTTCGAAACCATGCTTCGTTGTTGATGAGTTGATCGTTGGTAAGGCGTCGACATCGGATGGCGTTGTGTTGGGAATTGAACCGTGGTATGATTCGGCGAAAAAGAGGTATGGAGGCGGCTACGTGTTTTCATTCACGAGTGCAACGAACCCGTCTCAGCTCTACCTTTTCAAAGAGAAGGCCGCGAAGTCAAAACCGTACACGCGCCTTTCATCGGAACGAGTACTGGGCATTGGTGAAGGGTACCTGTCCCAAGGTGAAGATGCGAGTTACGTAAGCTTTGACGGGCTTCGAATCAGCGCACGCCTCTACTTGCCTTCAAAACTGCTTGACTTCGATGCCCCGTATCCTTTGGTTCTCTATGTTCACGGCGGACCAGAGAGCCAAGAACGGCCGGACTTCACTTGGTTCTCCATGCCGTTGATTCAATACTTAACCCTGAATGGAATCGCCGTGTTCGTTCCGAATGTTCGCGGCAGTTCCGGGTACGGGTTGAAGTTCATGAAAATGATCGACCATGACTGGGGAGGGAAAGATGCGTTGGACCAGGTGGAGGGGATGAAAGCCTTGGAAAAAGATCCGCGAATAGACTCGTCCAAACGTGGAGTTATCGGGAGGTCGTACGGTGGGTACATGACCTTGATGTTGGTCTCTAGGTTTCCGGACCTTTGGAAGGCAGGCGTAGACATGTTCGGGCCATACAATCTCACAACATTCATGAATCGTCTACCGCCATCGTGGCGCACCCGCTTCTACCTCTCCGTAGGGCATCCTGACAAGGACAAGGAATTCCTGCTTGAACGCTCGCCTTCCACATACATGGACAACGTGAAGTGCGCAATGTTAATGATTCAGGGGCGCAATGATCCACGGGTAGTTGAAAAGGAAACATCTGACGTCGTTGAAAGGCTGCGGTCAAGAGAAGTACCGGTCGAATACCTAGTCTTCGAAGACGAAGGCCATGACGTAACGAAGTTCAAGAACAGAGTTACGTGCTACAACAAGATAACGAGCTTTTTCATGGAACACTTGAAAAACTAACACCACACGTGCCGCTCAAGACCGCCGGCCGGGGGCGGCGCACCAAGAGATACACACGTATCAATACCCAGACAGACGGCCACTCACGCTCGACAATTTGCTTAATCCAAGCCCAGTCAGGCGGAACTTGACTTACGAGTTCAAGGGAATAACCTACTAGCCACTGCGCCTGGGGTCCAAAGTGAATATGGACGGGATCGCGGCATGAAGTACTTTGCAGTTACGAGAGAACGCGGACCAGCCTGGAATGTATCAATTTCAATGAGGCAGCAGAAACGGTTCGCTGAACATGCTGCGTTCATGGACAGATTGGCTGAGGAGGGCTTCATAGTTCTTGGCGGCCCACTCGGATATGAAGCTGAGCTGAAGTTTTCGAGAGCACTTTTTCTCGTAAGAGCTGAAAGCGAGAGCGCCATTGAGATGCGACTCGATGCCGATCCCTACACGGCTATGGGCATGCTGCGGGTTACTAAGATTGAGCCATGGCAGATTCTACTAGGAAATGAGAGGCTAAACTTCACTGGGTGATTCACTCAATTCAACTCCTAAATGTGCGTCTGCTATAGCTAGTGCGCGAATAGTGCCATGGGAACTGCACACCCAGTATTAGTCCCTTGGTGGAAGCTTGTCAAGCGGCTCGTTGTCCCTCCGTCGGTGCTCGTTGGGTTAAACTTGGTGGCGGGAAGAATTCTCTTCGGGCAGTTTCCATTGATATGGATACTGTATACTGAGAATTGGATAGAGTTGGCTGGCAACTTCGGCTTCCATAGCCGTGGGAGACGTGCGAGAGTAGGAACCGTTTCACCGCCCTGTCAAAGCGGGAGGGCTCCGGGTGGGGCGCCACCCTAGATTGGTCGCCAGGTAGATGCCCCCTAGGGACGATTTCCCTAAGCGGCGTAAACCGTAAACCCCATTGTGCGCACCGCCGGACCCCTCCGGAAAACGAGTGCCTGCTACTTCTCTAACGTGACTTCGAAGTTTTCGCTGATCTTCAGCGGATGCCATCGTCCGTCGAAACCTACGTCGCGGAGGTTCCTGACGCTAATGAGGTTCCTAGGTGGATCGCTTAATTCGTCTAGTTTGAAATCTATCACGCTGTCAGCGGCGAGTTGAAGTTGCTTGTACACCCAATCACTGTGAACGCCTCTTACGAGGCCCATGATTCGCGTCGATTGAAATCGCACGCGGCATGAGACGAGTTAATTCGAACTCAACCCAAACTTTTTCGTCGTTGAACCTGGTGAGCACTGAACCGTTGTCCCAAATCCGTAATTCATCCTGCGCAGGTTATGTAAGCGGTGCTTCCTCCGGTCCTGATCCAACCAGCTGCATACGTCAATGAGGCAGCAAGCCATTGAGACGTGGGGTCGTACTCGACCGCAACATTGCATCCGGCCGGAAGTGGAGTTTCGGTCAGGTCTTCGATTAATGGAATTCGCGGCAACGTAGGAACACAGAGAGTATTCGACATGGTGGAAGTTGTAGGTTTTGGTGCGTGACTTTATGAAAGATGTTGGCTGTCAAAGTTGGTTTAGGCTGGCTAGTCCGCTGGTGCGCTGGTCCAAGGCTACTGAGTGTGTAACGAAGTTCTCGGTTGCTGACGCTTCGGAATTCGTTTGTCAAGAATCGGTTGCCAAATCGCTGCTAGAATTTGGCCTAGTCACAGCTCGCCAAATGTCTGCGACGGGAAACGAGATATACGCAGTAGGATGAGTTGCGCTCTTATTGCCGCTTCATGCCGCGATAGAGTTGGAGTGCTTCGGTTAGCCTCTGGCGTGCTTCGGGGGTGTAAGGCTCGCATTGAAACATGATATGCTGCACGCCGAGTTCCGCATAACCGCGTATTGTCGCTGCGATCTCCTCCACCGTACCTGTCAGGGGCTTATCGAAGAAACTCGGTTTCTTTGTTTGAAGATCGGGGAACCAGAGGCCAATAAACGCCGTGATGCCAACTGTCGCCGGGTTGCGCCCGATCTCCCGGCACGCGGCCTCGATTTTGACGATCGGCTCGGCCATTGTTTCAGGTTTGCCCATATAGCCAATGTTCCAGAGATCGGCATACTTTGCGGTCAGCTTGAGCATGCGCGGACCTTCGCTTCCCACCATTAACGGCGGCCCTTCTGACCGCGGACCGCGCGGCACGTTGTCGCAGTTTCGTGCCTGATAATACCGTCCCGTGAAATCGACATGCCCTTCAGGCAGCAACGGCTGAGGATCTGCAAGGCTTCTTCGAAGCGGTCCACGCGATGATCGAAGGGCAACCCGAACGCCTCATACTCCGGTTCGTTCCATCCCGCGCCGACACCCAAGATTAAGCGCCCGTGGCTCACCTCGTCGGCGGTCGTCGCCATTTTCGCGAGGATCGCCGGATTGCGGAAGGAATTGCACAGCACCAGCGTGCCGATCTCCACGCGCTGTGTCGCTTCGGCCAGCGCTGCCAGCATAGTCCAGCATTCCCAAATTCCCCGGGTCGGCTCACCAGGATTGCGGTATAAGAGATGGTCAGCGAGCCAGACGCTGTCGAAGCCATCCGTTTCCGCCTGTTGCGCGACTGCGCGGATCGTATCATACGGCCGCTTGCTGTTGTTTTCGCGGCCGTTCGCCAGGAAAACCATTAGCCCGATTTTCACGGCTTACCCTCAGTTTTCTTGTCAAACAATTGGCTTACCCTTGTTATTTCCTTACCTTGCCACGGGCTAGCCGGTCTACACTCGAGAAGGTACGCGTTTACAGAGGAAATCAATGAGGATTGCTGTCGGAAAATCGACGCGGCCGCTCGGAAGGTTGCCCATCCACACACTCGACCGACAGTTCGGTCATGTGGTTCTCGGGCTTACCAACCGCAGAGAACTTACGCAGACACAACTTTTCATCCATTCACACGCGAAAAAAGTTATGGGGGGGAGGAGACGAAAGAAGTTGTGTCCAGGAAAACATGTCTCCTGGGCCTCAGATTTTCCTGAACGGATTACGTGGTGTGTGCGCCGAAGGCTTCGTTGAGTTTTGCTTCTTGCTCGGTGGATAGAGAGCTGCGAATAACTTTCGGATGAAGCGGGTTGAGTGCCTGAACCACCTTGTCGACGGTAACGTTGGCGGCGATGATTGCGAGAGCCGAAGTTCCAGGTTTCATCGTGTCCTCGATCTGCTTCAAGAAATCCTTGCTAACACCGAAGTGCGTAAAATGACCTGCGATGGCGCCTGATACTGTTCCGACAGCAAATCCGACCAATGGCATGAAGAATAGGAGACCAAAAAGTAGCCCCCAGAAAGCTCCACCCATGGCTCCGATACCTGTCAGGTTGCGAATATTCTTCACCTTCACCTTGTTATCGGCATGTCGAACGACCTCAACCGCATCAACGAGATTGAGCACGTATTCATTATTCAGCTCTACCAGCTTCTGTCTTGCCTGATCCGCACCATTCTCACTATCAAACGCAAGTACAACCATATCTGTCAAATTAGTTCACCTCCATTTACATAACAAAGTCGTGTGAACGTCGTCTCGTACGAAGTGCTTTAACATTTCCGTATTGATTCGTATTCACTCGTATTGGCGAACAGCTGAAATCTCTGTGTGGGGGCTAGTGGCGCGCTTACCAACCACGAGAAATAACCCGCACGCTCGAACTTGATTTTTCATCCTTTCACGCACAAATTGAACGACGACGACGCCAGTACTTAAGAACCGGTGACCCGCTGAACTGGACTCGAGAGCCGATGGGAGGTAAATGCATGGAAGAGAAAAAAGACATCATGACGGCGGCCAGGGCCTTTATGCGGAGTAGGATTATCCTCACCGCCGCCGAGTTGGATCTCTTTAGCAACATTCAGGACCCTCTCACGACGGCGGAAAAGATTGCCGATAGATTCGGCTTCGACCCCAGAGCGCTCGAACGAGTCCTCGACTGCCTTGTAACATTCGGGCTGCTCCAAAAGAACGGAGAGGCTTATGCTTTAACCCATGAAGGCGCTAGATATTCGTCAAAACACTCCGCCTCCGAGCTTCCAATGCTGCTCCACATGAGCCATCTGTGGGACAGTTGGAGTAATTTAACCGAGGTCGTAAAAAACGGTCCGGGCTCCGAACGGAAAACTCCAAAGCAGATGGACATGGGTAGCAGGCGGGCTTTCATCGGGGCGATGCACGTCAGCGGCAGGAGTCTGTCAGAGGAGATAGCCGGTTCTTTGGACCTGAGAGGCTACAGGAAGCTGCTCGATATTGGCGGAGGGTCGGGGACATACACCATCGCATTTCTAAACCACAATGCCCAGTTACAAGCGATTCTGTTTGACTTGAAAGATGTTATTCCAATGGCGAGGGAGCGTCTTTCTTCTGAAGGTTTACTCGATCGCGTCGAACTAATCGTCGGGGATTTCTACTCGGACGATCTGCCAGGAGGATGCGATCTGGCGCTGCTTTCCGCGATAATTCACCAGAACAGCCGGCACCAGAACCTGCAACTATTCGGGAAGGCCTGTCGATCCCTGGAGCCAGGCGGCATGCTCCTGATACGCGACTACATAATGGATGAACGACGAACCTGTCCGTCGGCAGGGGCCTTGTTCGCCATAAATATGCTCGTCAATACCCCGGGAGGAGATACTTACACCTTTCACGAAGTGGCACAGGACCTCAAAGAAGTCGGTTTCACCGATGTCAGGCTCCTCCGCTCCGGTGAGAGGATGGATTGCGTTGTGGGAGCAGTTAAGCCCAAATGAATCCGCAGAACACCCAGGCGAGAACCGTCGTTTCGTCGTTTTAGTGTATGTGTGCGCGTACCATTGATACCACATGAGCCTTAGCCGGTTTCAAGTCATCGAGGCTTTTCCAGCGTGACTTCGAAGTTTTCTCCTACGTCCAACTGAATCGACTCTCGGTTGTAGTGGGCATTTCGCATGGATCTGATTTGCATTAGGTCCTTAATCACGCCGCCTGACTCATTGATTTTGAACTCGATGATTCCATCCGCTGACCCTTCCAATTGCTTATAGGCCCATTCAGTGTGAACACCCTTCATAATGCCGAAAACTAACGTCGACTTTTTCACAGGCCCAAGTGGAAGCACACGAGTGAGCATGAATTCCACCCAAGATTTCTCATCGTTAAACCTCGCCAAGGTGGAGAAATTGTCTGCGATCCTTATGGATTCAAACCACTCAGACTCTGAAGTAGTCAGATCATCTTCCGTAAGCCTGAATGATATGCTCTGATCCGCAACCTTCAGCGAATCAATCCCATACTTCTCCTTCGACTTCCGTCCCAAGGTGGGCGTATACCAATCATAGACTCGCAACCGATCATTCCTCTCTAACTCATCTACATTCAACCCCAACCTAGTGAGTTGCATACGAACCGCGTCGGGCGGTGCCATGAACCCATTATAACCAACATCACCTCCCTGTTTTACCCAACCCGCCGCCATGGTCAGGCAGGAATTATACCACTGCGAAACCGGATCAAATTCCACTAAGAGATTTGAGCCCATTGGGACAGGGCTCCGGGTCAAGTCATCGATTAGCGGAATTAGGGGAATCTTTGACAACACTCAAACACAAGCTGAGTTACAGATTTGCAGGCTTTTTGCGTTGCGTGAGTCGATCGCTAGTTGATTCCTGCGCGTTACTCGTTGTGTCCGGCAGGTGAGAGGCCGCCGTTTACGAGAATATGCATTCACAGCTTGGGGTGCATGCTCTTGTTAGGTGTTCGTGCAGAATGTAGAGGTCGGTACTGAAGTATCTTTCAGCCCTATCAGGGAGAACCGTCACCGCGACCTTGTCTCGACCAAACTTCTCAAGGCCCTGAACAACCCCAAGCATATTGGCTCCCGACGAGACGCCAACCATCAGTCCGTACTGTCGGCAGAGGCGCTTCGCCAACTCCACGGCATCGTCACTCTTCACTTTGGCTATGTAATTCAATTCATTCAGATGAACAATCTCCGGTACGAAGCCGTCTCCTATGCCAGTAATCTTGTGATCTCCGAGCTTCGTCTCTCCGGAGAGTACGGCCGATTCGGCTGGTTCAACCGCGACAAGCTTTAGGTCCGGGTTCTTCTCCCGAAGGGCTTTACCAATTCCGAATAGTGTTCCGCCCGTACCCACCCCTGCCACTAGGATATCAATTCGTTCTGGGACTTGCTTCAGGATCTCTTGTCCAGTCGTCTGATAATGAGCCGTAACGTTTTCCTCATTGCTAAACTGCTTTGTCAGATACACACTCGGCGACTGCTTCGCGATCTCTTCGGTCCTCTTCACCGCTCCAGCAAAACCCTCGGCTTTCGGAGTGAGGCAGACAGAAGCGCCGAAACTCTCCATCAATCGAATTCTTTCTCTACTCATGTGCGCCGGCATGAAGGCGACCATCTTGTACCCCTTCGCCGCAGCGACCATCGCCAGCGCTATCCCTGTATTCCCACTCGTCGCTTCCACAATTTTGGAATCCGACTTGAGAATGCCGCGGCTTTCAGCGGATTCGATCATGTATTTCGCGATTCTGTCCTTGACACTTCCGCTCGGATTCATAAATTCAAGCTTCGCGTAGGTTTCGTAGGTGCTGCCGCCGAGCTCAATTTGTAACTTCATAAGCGGAGTGTTGCCTATGAAACTCAGGACCGAAGAACTGATGAGCTGGCTTTCGAGCAACGTTATCGAGTATGAACGCGTGGAATTCGCATTTGTTGCTTTCGTTCCCGACCCTTTATCGGAAATGACAGAAAGGGCTGCGGTTGAGCCCATCCTATGGTTGCGGTTAGAGCCCTTTCACTACTAGATCGCGTATGACTTCGTAGCGGGGCAGAGGGTCGATCGTTAAGTCACCTGTCACCTCGGTATGACAGGATAGGCCCGGCTTGTTGTTGATTACGACATTGCATCTTGCGCATACGCGTCTATGACATGAGGTGTGTGAGTGGTAGGCGATTGAGGGATCGATGTTCTCATAGATGTAGTCTAGAACATCCATAACAGTCATCCTCGGTTCCAAAGGAACTTCGTAGGTTTGGTAGTGTGCGGCATTGTCTAATTTCGGATCAAAACGCGAAACTCGAACCTTAATCGTCCTCACTCTTACTCATCTAGCTCCTTTACGGCTCTTATGATGCCCTGTTCGAAACTGAATTTCCCTTTCGGAGACTTCAGCTTTGTGACCGTGGCAGGTCTGGATGATAGCGTGAGTTTTCCTCCGACTGTTCTTGCAACTATTTCTCGTAGCCATGTGTTATTGTTTGTGAGTGGAAAGTCTGAGCGATTATGGACTCCCCGACTCTCAGTTCTATAGAGGGCCGAGCGCGCTGAGGCGAGCAGAACTTGAAGGGTGCTTTCAATCTCAAGTGCGTCAATCCATTCCTTGTTGTATGAACGTGTGACAGTTTCGATGGAGAGTTGTGGAATATCTTTGGATAATATTCCCTCTAGTTCTGAGATGCCGATTTTCAAGCCGTGTTCGTTCCTCAGTACCCACAGGTAGTCATCGGCAATCTTCCGAACGCGTTTCTTAAGGGCCGGCGCGCGAACATGCCCTTTGTTTCGGAAGGGAGAAAGAAGTCGAGTTTGAATCTCGTCGATTTGCTTATTATTCGCTTCCTTCGGCTGTCGGTTTTTCGAGAATTCTGCGGCTGATTTGCCGGCTATTGCTCCTTGAACGAGAATTTGCGTGATAGCCGACGCGACGCGGTTGGCTCCGAATAGTCCTCCTGAGCATTCACCTGCTGCGTAGAGTCCTTTCAGCGCGGTTGCGGCGTGTTCGTCGACTAAGATTCCGCCTTCCATGTAGTGTGCTGCCGGAGCCACTTCAACCGCGTTTCCGGCCTTCAACCAATCCATTAGGGATGAGAAGTCGGTGCGTAACCATCTCCATCCAGGGTATTCCTTCTCGGCCTCTTCTAGAATGTTATCTGGGACGGTCTTGATGGAATAGTATGTGCCGCCGCGAGGGGATCCGTCGCCCCTCATAACAATTCTAGTGCACGCCAAGGAGAAGATTAGCTTGTTCCATTCGGTGCTGGTGGCGATCCGGTAGATCTTCGGATCATATTCATCCCTCAGAAAGGGTCGCCCATGCTTCTCGAGAAGATCGCCAAACCTTTCGATTAGAATGTATGGAAAGATGTCGCCCCTGAGGGCTGGGGGCCAGAGAATCACATTGGGGCAGAAGGTAACCATTTCCATGTTCACGAGGCTTGCCCCGGCGCGAAGAGCGGCGCCATGCATCGCGCCGGTATTTCCCCCTGGCGCGCTTGTGAACGAGTAAGCTCTCTGCCATCCACCCGTCGCCACGACGACAGATTTCGCCTTGAAAACTTGAACCTCGCCAAGATTCACATCGACACCGACCACTCCCACTACGGTGTTCCCTTGGGTTAGGAGATCTGTCACGTATACATCGTCAAGGAACGCTATCTTCCGCTTTCTAGTCTGCTCCGTAAGAACACGGTTTAGTTCAACGCCTTGCGTCAGAAGGGCTCGTTTACCGTCCCAGCTGTATTTAATTCCCCAGTCAATCAATTCCTTAGTCCTAACCGGTGCGTCCCGGACGTAGGTTTGCACGAGCCTCTGATTGTTCAGATAGTAACCCTGAACGATAATGTCGTGAAAGAATTTTTCCTCAGTATCTCCCTCATTTCCAGACAGGCCTATTCTGGCGGCGCCCGCACCATCAAGAGTAACATCCGCGCCAGCGAGCATTGTAGCGCCCGACTTACCCGTAGCCCCGTAAGAGACTAGAGCCGTGGAAACGCCAAGATCCGCTGCTTCAATAGCCGCGCGCAGCCCCGCGCCTCCACTTCCAATAACAAGAACATCAGTCGAAACAATCTCGGACATAGCACGCACTCAACCGCCAGGCGCCCCGGTCAGTTTATCTTCGTTTTGCCTCCCGACCTCACTTGAAAATCATGAGGCTTGAATTCGGAAAGAATCCAGCAGAAGAAACGCAGGGTCTCCATCCGATTTTATTGGAGCAATTTAAGCGACGCTTTCATTTTACTGTCAAAGAGCACTTGCCTAAGCTTCGTGTCAGACATCTGTCCCTTAATCGACCTGGCTCGGAAGGTGTTGATCATTTCACCGTCGTGTTCAGTTAGCCGAACCTCGAATACTCCATCCGACACGAGTTTCATTTCCTGGTAGAATTCGGGTGGATGAAGGTCCACCGCTAGGCCGGCGATCATTACGGTTCCCTGATTTCTCCACACGGACACCATTTTCCTGGAGAACTTCCCGAATATTTCTTCCTGATTAAGTGCCATGTTCGAGAACGATTCGCCGATAACTAAAGTGCCCGCTGGCCATTGTGGAACAGCTTCGCTTATAGCAATAGATGCCTCGTTAAGATTTAGGGCCGTGGATCGATATTTCTCCGACGACTTCGAACCCATCTGAATCGAGTATACATCAAACAGAACCGCCTTATCCTTGGCTTCATACTCCTCAACATTCACTCCAAGGTCATGGAATTGTTGCCTAATCTCTACCACGGGCTTAGATGAAACCAGATAAAGTAAGTCGCCTCCCGATCGTATGTGCCCCGCGGCGATATTGACCATCAATGAACTGTACTGACTATCGGGATCGTACATGGCGAGTATGACTCTTCCGTATGGAATTCGACCGAAAACCTCGGAAAGAATCGGCAAATCAAGGCTTAGATTCTCGACGCTCTGCTTGCTCGAAGAAATCGACAAACCCAACACTGCCTCCCGGGTTATTCATGAGGCATGTTATCAAAGCTTAGCTCAGTTCGAGTGCGTGTGGGCCGGCTGGTGCACCGCCCCCGTCTCCCGGTTTTATATCTGATCAGGGAACCGCCATTGCCGGGGCGTCGCTATTTCTTTCCTTTGGAGTTCAGCTTGACTGCAGCGCGGATTATTTCCTTGAAGGCAGATTCATTGATCTTGTCGCCTTCATGCAGATCGATGGCGCGCCTTGCGTTCCCATCTAGGCTGGAATTGAAGATGCCGTCGAGGTCTTTGATGGAGGTGCCCTTCGGGAAAGTGAGCTTCACGTGAGTCTTGTAAGACTCGCCTGTGCAGACGATCCCGCTGTCAGACCAGACTGGAACTCCTCCTGGATTCGAAGGTTTTCTCCACTTCAATTCTTCCGTAATCTTCGGGTCTGCCTCCTTGATGAGCTTGCGGACGTGGGCAAGCGTCTCGCCACGCCAGTCGCCTAGCTCCGCGATTCTCTCGGTGATGAGTTGAGAAGGCAATTTGCTTTGATTAATGTCGGGTTTCTTCATCTTCTAAACCTTCGAGATGACCGAAATAAGATGTACATTGGTAAGTTAAAAGTTACCAACCAAGGAGAACGCCCAATAATTGAACAATGCAAAGAATTGTACGCGCAGAGAGTATCCTAACCCCAAGGGAAGGTCATTAGTCCCACGATTTGTGAGTTCAAATTCGATTGGCTCCACAACTACCCAAGCGCGCAACGATATGCAATGACGATGACGGAGACGATCGGTAGCGGTTAATTTGGGTATGTTTTGGCGGTAATCTTGGTTAACGAATTTTACGAGCGAAACAATTGATGCGTGTGTTCGCTAATGGTCACCGTCAAATTATATGCGCATGGGGTTGAATGTAGGGAATGCTTTGTTGTTCGCAAATTCCTAACTGACTATGCTATAGCGTTCGACGAGTTCGACATAGATAGATCTTCTAAGGCTTTACAGGAACTTGTTGAGTTAACTGGTTCAGCCACTCACGTGCCTGTCATCGTCGTTGATCAAGAGACGTTTGTGGACTTCAATGAGGAGATAGCGTCTAGAGTGCTAGAGCTTTCTGGAAAATGAAAGAATTCATGACGTGAATATGTGCATGAAGACGGCGGTAATTGAATTCGGAGATGAGGCTCAAGACTTCGTCGCTCAAGATCTGGACGGAAAACCACGAAACTTCAAGAGCTTCAGCGCGGGCCGCAAGACTCCATCTTTCAGGCGGAGATACTTCCTAAAAAGCTGGTGTGTGTAGGCCAGCTGGCCCTGGGCCTACCGGTGCGAGTGTCCTGATTTGAACCGTTGGGTACTTCCTGCCACAAATCTTCGAATAAACATTCGTTCGTCAAATCAATGGGAAGAAGCCAGTCATTTTCTGCGAGACACTCATCCTTAACTTCTCCAGAGCATCATAGTTGATTAGTGGTGCAAGGGAAATGAAACTCGGTCACGTGATGATTTTCCTCGCGCTTGCATTTTTTTCTATCGCTCTGATGCCCAACGCAAACGTGATTCCGAGCGTTTCCGGTGGCGCGTATGTTCATCCAAATGCTGGATTTTATGGGGTTCCAGTCGATCCTGCTACGTACGGAGTGGCCGTGAATCCGATTACAAACAAGGTCTACGTGGCAAACGGTTGGACTCAATCACTTCTCGTCATCAATGGTACAACTGACACCTTGATAGCAATCGTACCAGTGGGGAATGTCCCCTATTGGGTCGCCGTTAACCCAAAGACAAATAGAATCTACGTGACCAACATCGGATCTAACTCAATGTCCGTGATAGACGGTTCAAACAACAGAGTGATCGCCAACGTCTCTGTAGGTGAATCACCAAGAAAAGTTGCGGTTGACGTAAGTTCGAACGAAATTTACGTTGCTAACTCTCTCAGCGGCTCGGTTTCGGTGATAGATGGCCCAACGAACACGGTTGTAGCCACTGTTCCTGTTGGAAGTTCAAACGCGTCCCCATTCGGCATTGCTGTAAATTCAAACACACATAGAATTTATGTTACAAATCGAGGGTCCGCTTCCCTTTCAGTCATAGATGGAGCGACGAACACGGTTGTTGATACCGTGCGCATACCATATCCGTGGGGAGTTGCGGTGAATCCAAACACCAACCGAGTTTATGTGAACAGCGTCGTCTCAAATGCAACCTACGTCCTCGACGGCTCTACAGATCAGGTGTTGACGACCATACCTGGCGCCAACTACCCAGTGGACGTGGCTGTGAACCCGCAATCAAACATTGTCTATGTCGTCAATCGTTTGTCTCACACGGTCTCGGTGATTAATGGTTTAACGAACACTATTGTCGCTTCAATGCAGGTCGGTTACGAACCATGGGGTGTCGATGTCAACCCGGTTACAAACATGGTGTACGTGACGGACCCGCCCAGCTTCCAGCTATTCGTGGTTAACGGGTTATCAAATGCAGTTGTTTCAACAGTGCCTGTGGGGCTGTATCCTGCTGGCGTTGCAGTCAACACCCAAACAAACACCGTCTACGTCACATACCTACGCACACATTCACTCCTCACCATGGATGGAGAAAACAACACCGTGATAACAACCGTCCCAGTCGGGTTGACATCGTATGGCGTAGCCGTCAATCCAAACACCGACAGAGTCTATGTCACCGACCTCTCGTCCAACACCTTGCTCGTCTTGAACGGCTCGTTGAACACAACAATTGCTTCCATTCCAGTCGCTCAGCCTTTTGGTGTGACCGTAGATCCCAATACTAACAAAGTGTACGTAACCAACCTTGGTTCAGGTACGGTCACGGTCATTGACGGTTCAACATATAGCGCCGTAGCGCAGATATCGGTCGGCTACATGCCAATCGGTTTGGCCATCAACCCGACCACAAGCAAACTTTATGTAACGACTCTCGCTAATCGCTCGATTTCGGTGATAGATACCATAACGAACACCGTCGTATCCAGTATTCCGGTCGGGTACACAATGTATGGGCTCGCTATCAACCCGAACAGCAATGAAATATATGCTGCAAACGGAGGCGCTCATTCGATTTACGTAATCGATTCCCGCACAGGCGTCCTCATCAAAGACATCGCTATGGCGCTTGTACCGTTTGGTGTTGCTGCGAATCCAAACACTGGCAGAGTTTACGTATCCGCTCTTGGATCAGGGGTCGTTTCCATCATAAACGGTACGACTAACACGCAAATCGTCACTGTTGGCGTGCCGGAATTCCCAAATGGTGTTCTAGCTCCGCTAGTACTCATACTCTGCATTACATTGCTGGCGCGCTCAAGAAAGCTCAAGAGGGATTGGAATGATCGGAGGGGAGATATGCACAATGTTGGATGAGTTGGATGATTAGTCGAGCCCACGATGAATAGGACAATCCAAACACTCAACCGAGTTTTGGATGGAGTCATGCGCGCCGTAATGAGCCGTCGTTTTTTGTGATGCGATGAGAAAGGGGTAACTTGGCGGGCGAGCTCAAAGCATAGCATGAACTCGTTGGTATGCGGTTCGGACATACACAAGAATAGCGTGTACGCTAGCGTGATGAGTTACGGTAGACAAGTGGTCGAGAAACGAAAGCTTAGCTGTCAACCGCTCGAATCACCGCTAATAATTCGGTAACAGGATCTACCTAGCGCTCAGCTAGGTTTCTGAGCCATCCACGCAATACTCTTTACTTGTAGGCCCTTCGACATCATTTCTTCGTTTATCGGATGTGTTTCATCTAAGGCTTTGATATCTCTGAATCCAGTTTCCTCAAGAATGTCTTTGTATTCCTTGAAAGTGACGGCGCCTGCAATGCACTCGGCCCATTCGTCCGGGTTGATTATCTTCATACTTTCCTTGGTTGCAACCATGTCGGATATTGAAATCCTGCCGCCGGGTTTGAGGACCCGATAAATCTCTTCGAACGCTGACCGTTTGTCAGGAACCAAGTTCAGAACACAATTACTGATAACTAAGTCTACGGAATTGTTCTCGATGGGCATGTGCTCTATCTCACCAAGTCGGAATTCGACGTTACGATAACCATGCATCTTGGCGGTTCCACGTGCCCTGAAGATCATCTCAGGCGTCGCATCAAGACCGATAACTTTCCCTTTCTCTCCGACAAGTTTTGATGCTTGGAATACGTCAATTCCTCCTCCGCTGCCTAAGTCGAGTACAACCTGCCCTTCTTCCACCTTCGTATGTGTTAGCGGGCTTCCGCAACTAGCTCCCACCTCCAGGGCCTCAGATGGGATGTTGCCATTCTTCTCGGTCGGTGTGCAACAGCTGCTGTTGCAGCACGGTTCGTTCAATACAGCCAAGTCGCTGTACCTTTTTCTTACGGCATTCTTGATTTGTTCTTCACTCAGACTCACGGGTCGTTCACACCTAGGAACAACAGGGTAACGTATTTAAGAATGTTGATGTGTGTTCCCATTGCTGATTATGTTGAGTAAGACAGTTGCCCAAGCTAGGGTTACGAGACTGGTGAGTCTGGGTCTTGCAGATACCACTTGTACCCCGTCTGAACGAATTACCGAGTTGAAATCAAGGATAAAAGAAGAAGATGATGGAACCTATCGTGAACTGGAAGCGTTCTTCGCTGCACTCGGCGACGCTACCAGACTGAAGATGCTTAAAGTAATAGCCGATGAGGAACTGTGCTCATGCGAAGTAATGGCCGCTCTTGAGCTAACACAGCCAACCACGTCTCATCATCTTGGCATACTCGAACGAGCTGGGCTTTTAACCTCAAAAAGAAACGGCAAATGGGTATTCTACAAGATAGCGAATTCGAGAGTCCACAACCTCATCAATAAGGGATTCAGCTCTGTGGAGGAACTAACATCATGAAGAAGGTGCTCTTTGTCTGCGTGGAGAATGCGGGCAGAAGCCAGATGGCTGAAGCTTTCGCTAGGATGTATGGCGTAGAGGCTTCCAGCGCAGGAACCGTTCCAGCCGGCGAAGTAAATCCGACAGTCGTTAAGGTGATGAAGGAGAGAGGCATCGGTCTTCCGGGTAAGCCGAAGATGCTTACTTGGGATATGATTAGAGAAGCAGACCTAGTTGTGACGATGGGTTGCTCTGTTCAAGAAGTCTGCCCTGCGCCCTTGGTTCAGGAAATGGAGAAGAAGCTCGTAGATTGGCACATCGAAGACCCGAAAGGAAAGTCGGTTGAGGAAGTCAAGAAGATAGCCAGCCAGATAGAAAACAAAGTTCTCGAATTGACTAAGAAGAATTAGGAAAACTTAGCGGCTTTAAGAGAGGATTTAGTGAAAACGAAGGCATACTCTTGGTTACTGAAAAGGCTGAGAAGGGTGGCCGACTCTATATCTGCGATTGCGGCCTAGGATACTATGATGCACATGTCGCTTATGCTTGCGACCAATACTGCCAAACACATGGCGTGGCATCTGGCGAGATAATCAAGAAAGCTGTTCGTCAATCGCCTCTCACTAACCTGAAACTAGAAAGGCCATAATGAGCAACGCTGATACTGCGCTCAACGAAAGGCGGTCTGAGGACGAGATAGACGAATGGTGTCGGTTCCCTGCTCGAAATGTAAGCGAGAATGCTCCGCAGAGTTTCTTGGAACCTATCTACTCGTTCTCTTCGGCGCAGGCTCCGTGATAGTTAGTTCAGTTATAGAGGGTTTTACTGCGCTCGTCTTCGTTGCCGGAATATTCGGCGGTACAGTTGCGCTAATCATCCTACTTCTGGGCAAACACTCTGGCGCTCACATTAACCCTGCAGTGACCATCGCTCATGCTTTTACGAAAAGAACCCGAAGCGACCTGATTCTACCCTACCTTTGCTTTCAAGGTCTGGGCGCTGTTGTCGCGGCATGGACACTTCGCATGTTCTTCTTGAATCAAACGGTGTTTCCGGCAGACTTGGGTTCTACTGAACTTGCCCGCGGTGTGAATCCTCTTTATGGCATAGCAATTGAGGCGATTGGCACCTTCTTTCTATGTTCCGCCGCCTTGACCGCGACATTCTATATTCGAAGATCAATTTGGCAAGCTGCACTTGTGGGTGGATCATTGTTCTTATTGATTCTGCTATGTGGTCCAGTAACTGGGGCGTCTTTTAACCCGGCTAGAAGCGTTGGGCCTGCGCTTTGGTCATGGCATTGGGCCTACGAGTATGTGTACCTTATTGGTCCGCTTCTCGGCGCTGTGTTCGCTGCACTACTCTTCAAACTGGTTGAGAATGCGAAGAAACTAAGGAGACTTGTTCGCGTGTGTTGAGAAGAGATTACAGTCCATACCATTGTTCTGACCTCGTGCCGTGTTTGGCCTCCATGCTGACCTCGATAACGGTCTTCCTGGCCCTCTTGGCTTGAATCCCCTTCGACATCATCATCAGCCGATGAGTCCTTATCTACTTACTCGGTTCCGCTTGTGTGACGATATAGGAGAACCGCGAGATCGTTGACAACTAAACAGCCGCGGAGTGGAACCTCCGCATCCGTAACGGATCTCGCGGCCTATTTCCTCAGGCTCGGAATTGTAGCGTTCGGCGGACCGGCAGCACACCTTGCGATGATGGAAGAGGAGACGGTCCGTCGTCGTCATTGGCTCTCGAGGGAGAAGTTTTTGGACTTACTTGGTGCGGCGAATTTGATTCCAGGCCCAACATCGACCGAGACGGCCATTTACATTGGATACCAGCAGGCGGGGTGGGTTGGATTGCTTGTTGCAGGGGTTTGCTTCATTCTTCCCGCCGCCGTTATCGTGATGGTGCTGGCTTGGGCGTACGTTCTGTTCGGTTCTCTGCCCCAGGTTGCGGATTTGTTTTACGGTATAAAACCAGTCGTTATCGCGATTATCCTACAGGCATTGTGGGGTCTGGGACGTGGAGCGGCGAAGACACGTTTCTTGGTGATTTGCGGGCTGGTGGCGCTAGGAACGAGTGTTCTTGGTGTAAGTCCCCTGCTAGTTATTTTCGGAATCGGTAGCGTAGTGGGCCTGAGTAAGTGGATTACTGAGAAGAGGCATGAGAAAAATCCCCGCCTCGTTTCCCTCTGCCTGCTACTCCTTGCCCCTGTTTTGGGCTTCGGACTGCAGGCTGGGGGGGAATATATTGAGCCTCCCTCGTCCAGATTCGGATTGTGGTCTTTGTTCCTGATTTTCTTGAAGGTCGGCTCGATCGTGTTTGGAAGCGGCTACATACTTCTCGCATTCCTGCAAACAGATCTGGTCACACGCCTACACTGGATAACTAACACTCAACTGTTAGACGCGATTGCTGTGGGACAGGTGACGCCCGGACCGGTATTCACTACGGCAACTTTCATTGGTTACCTGCTTGGAGGCCCGGCGGGCGCTGTCGTTGCCACTGTCGGTATTTTTCTTCCCGGCTTTATCCTGGTGGCGATAAGCGGCCCGCTCATTCCACGCATTCGCAGCTCTCCAGTCGCCGGCGCGTTCCTCGACGGAGTAATCATGGCATCGCTAGCGTTGATGGTCTTCGTAACCTACCAACTCGGTGTCTCTGCATTAATTGACATTGTGACTCTCGGTCTCACGTTGGCGAGTCTAGTTCTCTTGGTTCGCTTCCACGTCAACTCGGCATGGCTTGTGCTCCTAGGAGCAGCGGTAGGACTACTCAGATATGTACTCTGACGAGCTTCATCTCTGACGGCCATACGAATCCAGAGGAATTCGAATATCGAGCGAGTTCTCCGATCGTGACTGGATGCAGCACTCTGACGGATGATATGTGACTGAGCCATAAGCTATTGTAGATCAGAGTTCGAATTTTCGACGCTTGCACACCACCTTCAGGCATAGTTGCCAAAAGTACGCATACTCTTCCCTTTCACTTTGGACTCACGGCTAGTAAGTTATTTCCCTGAACTTGCGTGTCAAGTTTGGCATGTACAAATTCTCAACATTAGACGCCCTGTGTCCGACAGCTTTCACGTCTTCACAACGACATCCTTGCTATGGCTAGCCAACGCCTTCGAACGTTTTTGCGTAATCTTCCGCATATTGCTCTTCCCCGGCGGGGCACGGTCAACGCCGTACACGTATTTGGGAAAGTTGAGTGGCTCCTGAATGGCCCAGATCTCATCGTGCCTGTTTGGTGGTAGAATTCTTGCGGGATTCCCAACGGCAACCCAGCCTATGGGAACCATTGAATGTGGAGGCAGTCTGGTGCGGAGGTGCACGACCGCGTTGATTCGAACTTCCGCTCCGTAGCCCAACCTTGCTCCGTGAAAGACGGAGGCTCCGGTAGCAATGAAAACGCAATCTCCTAGCGTACAACCTACAAGATGTGCTTGCGGCCCTACCAGACAATAGGAGCCTATCTTAGTTGCATTCCTATCTGTGCTTCGGATGACTGCGTTTTCCATCACGATACAGTAATCGCCGATTTCGATTTTTCTGCCCTCCGCCACAACGCACGACCCAAACATTAGACGACATCCCCGACCGACTTTCACATTTCCGCAGACGGTAGCAGTTGGTGCAACATATGCAGATGGATGAACCTGCGGCGTACTAGTGAGATGCCGGATCAACATGATTCCCTTTCGCACGTGAATTCTATTTGAATCTTCTACCTCGGCAAAGCGAAATGATACCTCGAATGTACTGAATGTCTTGAACTCTATTAGGGTCAGACTCGCAAGGATGTTGAACCCAAATAACGTAAATGCGTGACAAGTATTTCCGAATATTGTCTGTCAGCAGTTTGTGAAGTCACGCTTTGTTGAAAAGCGCTCTAGCAACGCGCTGACGCTCGGAGGCTTTTCATTTACCTCGCTAGTGTTCATGATTGATTTCTGGTCAACTCGGTTACGGCATCTGTGAAGAGCAACAGTAAGCCCTCGGCAGCTCGCGGGTTCAAATCCCGGCGGCATACCCTTAGGTCAGAATCCATACGTTTCTTATAGGAAGGCAGTTCTCCATGGATTCCGGGGCCCGCAAGATAACCGTGGCCGTCTTTCTGATCTTCGCGTCCATCCTGCTCGACCTTACCTCTTCTTACTCCTCCTTCCAGATAGGCCAGCTCGTGCTCTCGTTCAGTCTTGCAATCGCCGGAGCGCTAGTGGGTTTCAGAGGACTGATGGAGTTCCTTTCAAACAGATTCTAGTAGATCCAGCAAGAGACATAGTGGCCTCGTTCGACCTCCCTCATTCCCGGAACCTCGTTCGTGCATCTCTCCATTGCGAAGGGGCACCTTGGATGAAACCTGCAACCAGAAGGGAAAGCCGTGCTGTTGGGAATCTCCCCCTTGATGTTAATTGTGCGGATGGTATCGCGCAGCGATGGGTCGATTGTTGGTGAAGCCTGGAGGAGGGCCTGAGTGTACGGATGAAGTGGTTTCGCAACCACCTCGTTTGCGGGTCCCAACTCGACGAGGTTCCCCAGATACATGACGGCGATCCTATCCGCGATAATTTTCGCCACCGCCATTTCGTGCGTGATGAATAGTATCCCGACGTCGAGCTCGTCTGCGATCTTTCGCATGATGTTTAGGATGTCGCCCTTGAGAGAGACATCGAGCATAGACACGGCCTCATCTGCTACGATGAATGCAGGGTTCAACAGCAGGACACGAGCGATGCTGACGCGTTGTCTTTGGCCACCGGAGAGCTGAAACACATAATCCCAGAGGACATCGGTCGATAGACCGACGCTTTCGAACACGCGGGTTACCATGACCTGGATTTTCTTTTTGTCCTTCACACCCTGTGCTTGTAGTGGTATTCTTAGGGCGTCGAATACTCTCATGTTTGGATCGATTGATGAAAATGGATCTTGGAATATTATCTGAAGATGTTTGCGCAGGGAACGCCATTCTCTTCCTGTGGCAGCGCCGACGTCTACAGAAGTGCCATCCTGCGTGAAGAGAATTCTACCTGATGTGGACCGCTGAAGCCCGATTGCCGTCCTGCCCAGCGTGGTCTTGCCAGACCCGCTCTCGCCGACGA
Organism: uncultured Candidatus Bathyarchaeia archaeon; assembly: GCA_964533505.1. Classification (GTDB taxonomy): domain Archaea; phylum Thermoproteota; class Bathyarchaeia; order 40CM-2-53-6; family 40CM-2-53-6; genus FEN-987. Next base: position 21,374 of record CAZHKA010000019.1, read on the forward strand.
GGCCTACGATTTCACCATTCCCAACTTGGAGGCTCACGCTGTCGACAGCCTTTACTACCGTTAGCGGGCCAAGGAGCTTCTTCTTAGAGAAGAAAACGCTTACGTTTTCGAGCGTTATCACTGGTTCCTCAATAGAGCCAGCAGGCAACTCTCCGGCCCTCCTGGAGGATCTTCAACTGTGGTTCGTCTTTACGGCAGATTTCCATCGCATAAGGACATCGTGAACTGAACTTGCACCCTGGAGGCTGGTTTGCTAAATCAGGCATGAAACCTGCTATCCCTTCTATCCTTGTAGTCTTGAGGGTCGGGATGGACGCGATGAGCCCCTTTGTGTACGGGTGTTTGGGATCTTGGAAAATTTCTTCGGCAGTCCCAAATTCAGCCATCCGTCCGGCATAAAGGATGTATGCTCTATCAACGATCTCGGAAAGTAGGGCAAGGTCGTGCGTGATGATGAGAATGGAGATCTGTCTGTCCTTCCTCAGTCTCTTCAACAAGTTCATGATGCTGACCTGTGTGACCACATCAAGGGCGGTTGTTGGCTCGTCTGCAATCAGAAATGGAGGGTCCATGGCCAATGCCATCGCGATGAAAGCGCGCTGTTTCTGACCCCCTGAAAGTTCATGAGGATACCTGCCTGCGATGGTGGGGTCTAGTTCGACCATCTTCATGAGCTCGCGGGTGCGGGAATCGGCGTCTCCTTGGTATTCGTGAATCTCGAGAACCTCCTTTATTTGATCACCTACTGTGAAGACGGGCGTGAAACCGTTCATCGAGCCTTGGAATACCATGGCTATCTTTTTCCAACGGTATCCAACTCTGAAATCGTTAATGCTGACTTGCAGGATGTCTCTGCCTTCGAAGTTCACTTGGCCTGAGACTACATGGCCAGGTGGATAGATCAGCCGCGTTATTGCCAACGAAAGCGTCGTCTTCCCGCAACCACTCTCTCCGGCAAGTCCTACGATCTCGCCTTCGGCCACGTCTAGGTCGACTCCGTCCACAGCCTTGACCTCGCCTCGAGGAGACGAGAAATAGACCGTTAGGTCTCTCACGGATAGGATCATTTGGCGCTGACCCTAGGAGCGATGATTCGTTCTATTGCGAAGCCAAGCAGAACGAAGGGAATCGCGGAGAGCACAATCATTAGACCCGGAAAGACGACCCACCACCAGAACCCGAATACCGCCGCCTGGTTCACGAATGCGGTGTCAAGAATGCCACCCCAGGTGATGAGGTTGCCGGGGCCGATGCCTATGAACGCCAGACTCTCAGCAGTGAGTATTCCGCCGGGGATTCCGAGGACAGTATATGCCACTGTGACAGCACTGAGCCTCGGTATGAAATGGCTGGCGAACACGCGGTACCATGGAACTCCCATAGCCTTATCAGCCTCTACGAACGCCTGGGACTTCACGGAAAGCCCCACCGTTCTGGCGATTATCGCGTAGAACGGCCATGAGAGCGCCGCTATGAAGACCACTTCGAGGAAGATGTTCAACTTCTGCGTGAAGGATATCACGACAAGAAATGGAAGCACCGGCATTGCAAGTATGACCAGCGCGACCCACTGCATTAGGCCGTCCTTCTTTCCGCCCAAATAACCAGAGAGACCTCCGAACACTATTCCGATCACAACCGCGATTATCGATACAAGGAATCCTATCTCGAGCGCGTTCGGCAGCCCAGCGAGCAGACCTAGGTCGATGGGGCGGCCCTGGTTGTCGGTTCCCATCAACCCGTATGAGTTGCCAACCACAACGAGGAGGGATCGGAACATGTTCATCGGAGAAGAGGACAACACTTGTACGGTCACTTGGTAGGTTCCGGAAAGCGGGCTTGAGGTCAATATGTCGTTCGCCAGTTTTCCGAAGAAGGCGGAGATGACCTGCTGCTTGCTGAGTTGGGTGACATACTGACCGGTCTGGTTCAAAATGTATTGTGACGCCGCGTTAGTGAAGGTCTGGCTTTGGGCCTCGTAAGCTTCCCCTGAGGCGGGTTCAGATACACTCACCAAGATACTGGGTCCTTGCGGCTTCACCCAGGTCAGGGCTATGGTCGACGCGTTTCCGGAGAACATCGGTTCGAATGCCAGGTCCTGAGGGAATACCCCGCTTGACCATTTGAAGGTGGTGGATGCAGAATACTCGCTGAAGTTGGCCGCGCCTGCGGAGATGGTCTCTTTAGTCCACTGGCTCAGGCTGAGGTTGATGGTGGGGGCAGTGGGAAAGCCGAGGAAGTTGATCCACTGTGGCGGGGCGTCGATAGGATAGAGCACCCATGCCTCGCCGTTCTGCCATGTGTATGAGATGTTAGACGGAAGGGATACAACAGAATAGATTGTGAGGCCTGCCAGTACCGACAGTATTACGATTCCTGTCAAAGCGGATTTCGATTTGAACAGTTCCTTTAGAAGAGAGGGCTTACCCTTCTTGGTTTGACTAGTCACTGCCTACCCTGATCCTTGGGTCGAGCAGACCATAGACAAGTTCGCCGATGAACAAGCCCACAAGTAGGATTATCGTCGTGACGAACACTATTCCGACCACAACAGGAAGGTCGTTTGCGAATATCGCGTTGTACGTCAGCAGACCTATCCCCGGCCAGTTGAAGACAATCTCAGTGAGGAGTGCTCCGCCGAAGGATCCTGTTATAGCGAGAATCGCCTGCGTTGTAATCGCTGGAGAAGCGGTTCGAAATATGTGTTTGAAGAGAATCCGAGATTCTGGCAGCCCGCGTGCCCGTGCAGTGAGCACGAAGTCCTCTCCCATAGTGCTGATCACAAGACTACGCACTACGTAGGCGAACCCACCAAGTCCCACTATCAAGAGAGATAGTATTGGGAGAATCATGTGTTCTCCAACGTTCAGGTCGACCGCGAGTGCGCCAGTAGGAGGAGGCACAGACATCATGCCCTGTGTGGGAAGGAGATTAAGATCGTATCCAAGACCGGCAATCAGCAGGAACGCCAACCACCACGCCGGAAGACTGGAATGTACCACCGCTATTATTGGAACTATCCTGTCCCAGCTTGTTCCCGCAGACTTGGCGGCCAGCAGTCCGATCAGAGTGCCTATTGCGATCAGAATCAGGGTTGCAGTCGTGAAGAGCAGGATGGTGTTGGGCAGATATCCTGCGATTATCACGTTTACGCTCTTTGAACCGTTCCATATTATTGTATATGCCTGGCCGAAGTTGAGGGTCAGCATCTTGTAAATCTGAATCGAGAATTTTATCGGGAGCGGCTGGTTGAAACCGAATTGCGCAAGGTAGCTTTGTTGAAAGGTTGTGACCAGTACCTGAATCTGTTGTGTTGTCAGGTGGGCGCCCGATGTCTTCAGCAGGTTTTGCCTGTATTCTACGCCTAAGGCAGCTGCCGAGCTGGTGACGACCTTCTGTATGACGTTATAAGTTGCGAGGTAGAGTATTGATACAGTTGCCAATAGAACCAGGAAATAGGAGATTGCCTTCGTGACTACGAATCTTCCGAAGCCCATCCACACTCTTTTCCTTCGCTAACGTCCTTCATTCATTTTCATCAGACCAGTCGTCGATTTATCCCTTCCGAGCAGACGTTGGAACTGGGCGTAAGGCATGAGTCTTACGACTCAGCGGGCGATGCAGGTTTCATTGATGACCTGCGTCTCCTGACCATCACGGTCATAACCAGGATGATTATCACGACGACCGCGACCACCGCCAGGTCTATGGTGCCAGAGCTGGAGGTTGGACTCGTAGTCGAAAATGTGAAAGTTGGACTCGCGGTAGTGCTCGTACTTGTGGTGGGATAGGTAACCGCTAAGGCTTCTATGGAGTATATCTGCGGGATTATGATTGTAGAGTTCGTTGATGATGCATAGAATGTCAGCATGTATGCGCCTGGTGGAAGTGAGGCTGGGATGACCAATGAGGCAGTTCCAGAGGAGCCGGTGGTCAGCTTGATCTGCGCCACGACAGATGTGGTGTTAACAAACTGGACAACAATATTCGCCCCAGGTTGAAGGGTGGCGGTGGTTTGGCCTATGATCCTCGCGAGCGCAGTGAGCAAGATTGAACTTCCGACTTTGATTATTGGCGGAACGGTGGTAGACACGGAGATTACCGCTGCCTGAGCGAACAACTTCGGGAGCAAGTAAGGGGTGAGTGCGTAGCTCGGGTTGGCAGTCAGCACGGCATAGTTGGGAGTTGTAGAGGCCTCAAAAGTGCTAACGTAGAACGGACCGTAGGATATCAGCCCGTTCTCGTTCGTCTTAATGAAGTTGGCTGCGTCAGTCAACGCACTTTCCGTGTTCGTCAGGCCGAAGGAAATCTCCGTTAAAGTCTGCAGCTGAACCAATGAGGAGGGCACGTAGTTCTGACCTGTCCTTGTCTGTAGGTCTGTAATAAGGTCCGAGATGTCTGTTGGACTGCCGTTTGGTCCTGAACCGATAAGCGTGAGCTGCGGAATCCCCTTAGCAGCTGCTTCCGCCGCGGAATACGCGTCATCCTTTGCAACCACCAAGTCGTTCATCGCTTGGTACATGGTCCAAGGCATCTCAGCCTTTCCGTATGGGACGATATTGCCGACCGCGGTGATCACTGCTTGCGCCGGGTCGAAGAAGTAGTAGTTGGAATACAGAGTGAACGAAGTAGAGTTGATAATTTTGAATCCTATTATCGTGTTGAACTCGAATGAAAAGGCCGGAGCTAGCGATGTATCATATGTGGGGCTCGTCGGATTAGTGACGTTCTTTCCAATCTCGTACGCGTAGAGCCAATCAGCGAGGCTTACGCTTTCACCGTCGGCGTAGCCGGTGTGTTTGACGAGGTTCGCGAGGTTAACCGTCACAGCTAGGTTGGCGGCCGATGAAGTGACGTTATACCACTTGCCCGTGGTGGAATTGTAGTTGACTGCGCTGGAGGGCACCGGCACCGTTGCTGACGAATTGATTCCGACGACACTGTAGGTCCAGCCGAATGGGTATGAGTAGCCCGTTCCCGGGCCCGTAGCCGCTAGTCCCGGAAACACCCCTGAAAGTAAGTCGGCACTGTATGCATCTCCGTATCCTCCCACAGGGTTCATGTTGTATTGCGTGAGATACCTAGCACCTAGGTTGAGTGGCGAGGACGACGTGGACGAGATATCCAAGTAACTCTGTATGTTGAGAATCGGAGACGTGGTAATGCTTGCTGTGAGCCCTGTGACTTGAGCAGGGTTAAACCCATAAACGTTGAGACCGGTGGCCAACCAGTCATTAACTCCCATTTCTATCTCGAGTTCGGTATACTGGGTGAGAATTTGGGCTCTCTGCCTAACGGAAGAGTAGGTTCCAGTCAGCATCTCGTTGTTTAACTTATCGAGTTTGTCCGATAGGGAGATTACGTCCGGCGGTGTCATGGCCGTCGTATTCCAGACGCCAGCGGCCAAATCGCCTGTCATGTTGTCGCTGTACGGTCCCGCCGCGCAGTTTGCGCCATCGAAACACACCTGCAAGGAATCCCCGTAATACAGGTAGACATTCGCGAATGATCCGATGTAGATATCCCATGGAGTAGGAGGGGATCCTCCAGTTGCATTGACGGGGTTTTCTACGAGGACAGTCGTGTGCACTAAATCCAGGTTCATTGGCTCCTCCACTACATCGAAGCCTAGATTGGTTAGTTGAGTGGCCAGGAATCCGGCGTACTGGCTTCTGAACGCGTCGTCTGTCCTGTCAATCACGTAGACAGGCAGGGGCTTCCCTCCGTAGAAGTAGTGTCCGTCAAGATAGGTGATTCCCTGTACTTTAGACAACAAACCGTAGATCGACGAGTTCGCCAGCGCAAAGTTGTAGGCTAGGTAACTCTGGAATTTCGCAGTTCCATTGGCAACCGTCAAACTATCGGGCGCAACACCATAGACGCTCAGGATTGGTACGCCGGCTCCGCCCAGGATGTTGTCCACGAAGTAGTTCCTGTCTAATACGTAGTTGAGTGCCGCTCTCACCTGTGGGTAGTAGAATGGGTTGGGCGCATACTGCGTCACGCTCGACACCGCCGCCCACGTCGTATTCTCGGGGTTGACCTCTACCTCATACAGGGTGTTTGGCACTGACATCTTAGAATAAGTGTTAGGAAGGCTGCTGGCCTCTACCGGAGTCAACTCAAAATCGTAAGCGGATATTTTGCCGTTAATGAGGTCGGATATCGCTGATTGGTCGTTTCCGTTGTAGCTTGTAACGGTTATGCTCTTTGAACAGGGAGAGGTCGTGCACGTACTGGAGGCTAGCTGCGCCTGTACGTGCACAAAACAACCAGTGATTGCCGAACCCACGAATGCCAACACCAGCATAATGGCCGCAAACTTCCGGCCGAAGAATCCCAGGTTCATGGGGCTTTCCAAGACACGGGGAGTTTCTTATTAAGCGTTGAGTCAGCCAAAGAAAAGAAACACTATCCTGCACTCCGTCTCTCTCTAAAGCAGATTGGTCGAGATCCTCAAGTTTTTTCTTCCATTCTGCGGCCTTCTGATTCACCAAACCCGTCCAGCTCGTCGCATGTTCTCTTATCCCCCTCGCAACAGGTCTCCGTTGCCGAAAGTACTCTAAGCTTGCCTTGGCCTCATTGAGAAGAAATCAGCTCCATACCTTAGGTTGAGAGCCGGTAGAAACCCGACATGCGGAAATCTTGAACCTTTACCTATGTGAGCATGGCGTGTGAGCTCCATTTAAGCGCGGTGTTGGTGGAGGCGTGGTATACCAGTTACCTATCCGAGGCTTTCCCTCAGTGTCGCGTCTCCGACACCTTGTTGAAGGGGCCTACCGCGTTTAGTTCATCGAGGCTTTAGTCCTCAAAAGGTTCGCAGCAGCCACACCCCTTAACTGTGATACGGGCGCTTCTCCTTGAGGACCCAGAAGACGATCTTGAGCAGCTTCGCGGACGCCGCGACAATCGCTTTCTGGTCACCCTTCCTCCGTGCGATCCGCGCGTAGAATTTTGCGACCG
>CAZHKA010000020.1:0-20391 GCA_964533505.1 uncultured Candidatus Bathyarchaeia archaeon
AACGGTTACTAGTAAACTGGTGCCAAAATCCCCCTCCCCGCCCCTGCTTACCAGTATACAAGATTGCCTTGTTCCTGCGTACCACAAAATTCGCTTGACACGGCACACCGTGGTTCCGTGTCCCCGCGGGCCCGCCAATACCCACACCCATGCCCCTCTTGAGTGAAGTAGCAACATTCGCCTTCTGGATGAACAAACAAGGCTTCAGTCCCACAACCGTTCAAGCCCACCTCTACGGTTGACGGGCTAAATTCTTGATGCTACGTTACCTTAGGAAACATTACTTACCAGAAGCCCTTGCTGAACCTAAACATGGGGAAGAAAGATGATGGGATTAACGAGCAAACAGCAACTATTCATGCGAGTAATTCTTGTAGTTACTCTTGCAAATGCGGCAATTTACTACTCTATCTTTAGGAACCTCCAAGTTCTAACTGCGCCGTGGCAATTCGCCGAAGTTGCCGTACTGGCAAATGCCATTACCCTCTTCGCGCTTACAGTGAATTTGGAGTTCTGGTGGAAGTATCAGCGAAACCCGAACTAGGCTGAACTACTTTTTGAATTAGTGTTAGTAGTAGCCACTTACTGTCTCGGTTAATTTGATTCCAGCAACTTCACTTGTCTTGCCCAACGATGCCGCTTACGAATGTTCCCAATTTCAATTTCTTCCTCGCGTAGGATCTTTTTCTATTTGTCGAGCTTTGCCTCATTTGAGGTAGCGTGAAGCGAGGGCCTGCATCGATTCGGATAAGGCGCTCATGAACGGTCTAACTATGGTTGGTTGAAAACTTAGAACAATCGTGAAATTCTCCAACCTAAAGAAGACCATGAACAACTTCTCATACCTGATCGTAACCGACTCCACCTGTCCAAGCGCGGGCGATAACTTCTCCGCAACGTCGATCAGAATGTTCGGCCCAACTTGCATGTAGTAGCGGTCGGCATCGTCAGATGTGAGACTCTGAACTCCGTCCCGCATCCTAGAAACCAACACGTGAAGCTGATTATCCACAATAGCCACATACCGTATTCTCGAATCACTCTTGAAGACCTCGTCAGCGAACTTCTCAACATCCAACGATGACCATTCCTTTGTCACTTTGTTAGTTTCAGGCAATAAAAGTCTGAGGTGCGCATTCTGCTTCTTCTTACTTCCGTTCTGTATTAGCGTTAGCCACTTGTCTCGCGTGTTCCTTTTTCTGCTGACTGCGACTTTGGTGCTGAGCAACTGGACAGCTCTTTCAGAGGGAAACATCCTCCCGAATTAGTGATTTGAAGTGATCTACCCTTGTACTCGCCTTTGTCAGCATCGTTGCAGAGCGGCTGGTTAGAGTAGATTAAGCAGTGTTCTACATCATCGACCAAGTCTTGTGTTAATTTTGCTGTGCTAACTGCGGTGATAATCCCGACCATTACAACGGCTGTCTTTCCAGTTTTCTTGTTTTCCGCGCTAATGTGTGAATAGGCATCATGCGGTTGTACCAGTCTTTCACGGAGAGTTTGATCGTACGCCTGCCCTATGTAGAGCAGGTCAAAGTTACCCCACCGCCTATCATCGGCTTGCACCAAATTTGCGCTTAAGATAGCGTAGAACCCGTTCTCGTCCAAGTGAGCAAGATTAGATTCAGCGGCCTTGTCAAGAGCGACAACATTAGGTCCCCATTCAATCTTTACTTTATCCAATGTTCTTGCTCACTCAATTCGTATAGATGTCGTAAAACCATGTGAGTGAGGTTTTTGTTAAATGTTTCCCGTATCGACTCTTTTCATTCACTCTTAATTCGGTAACGGTTTCTTGTCGCTTAGGCTTGTTTTATGGTGCTGGATATAATCGTCACCTTAAGGTTCGACTTCGCGGTGAAAGGGCGTTCTCCATTTCTTTCCTTATTGCATTCATTCTCTCAATATGCATGGTGAGTAGTTCGCTGTCCTCTGGCCGCACGTGTCCATATCCATGCAATCGATCAGGCATAATGTCGCTTAGCATCGTCCAAATTTCATGTAGGTCGCAGATCACCTTCCATCTGATCGATTCCTCATTTTTTCCTACGTTGAAGTTTCTTTGTAATTCTTGAATTTCCTTGAGCATTTCTTCAGCCTTAACTGTCAACGTGTTTGCTTCGGCGTCGCTTATGTCGGGATGCTGTACCTTAAGCAACCAGTTTTTGGCTTTTGAGTCATTCTTGGTTTCTTGCAGAATTTCTCGCAGACATTTCTCAATCACGAAAAGTCCGCTTTTGATGGCGATGAGTACGCTCTCTTCCATTGGTTGACAGCTCGCTTGAAGTAGAAGCTATTGGCTCACAACGGGTTTGCGAGCGGTTAATGGCGAGCTTCACCGCCGACTGAAAATTATCTGAGTGAGGCTCTTTTCTTAAACCTTTCCCGTGGCGGCTTTTCCCTGAACGGCGGCGCAAGTTGCTGGATTAATCCGCTTTGCGTTTTGTATTAGCGTCATCCATTTGTTCTTTCTGGCAACCTTGATCCACGCAACTTCGCTTGTCTTTCCGAAGATGCCGCTTGCAAAGAATCTCAGATTGTTTTTCTCTCTCGATCTATCTTCACTAACATGAAATTTACTATGCACTATGCAATAGTTGATCGAACATGCGACCAATCCAAGTAACTTAATTATTCATCGGCCCCAAAAATGGGGTAGGCACCTATGATTATCGGCCTTCCCTTAGTGCGGCAACTATGGGATAAATTCGGAATGCAAGCCGTGAGGTACTGTACGATAGGGGGTAGTGCCTTGGTGCTAAGTTCGGTTCTGTTGTACGCGCTCACTGAGTATGGGCATCTATGGTACGTGTACTCGAATTGGATCGCGGTAGTCGTGGGACAGGTGCTCGCGTTTTGCAGTTACAAGTATTGGGCTTTCAAAGTTAGAAAAGGCCAAGCCGCTTACACGACTAAGAGACAGGTTTGCATCCATTGGCTTGTGTGGGGAGGCGGTTTACTGATTTCCACTTGCCTGATTTATTCCCTCACAACCTATGTCCACATTTGGTACTTAGCCTCTAGTGGTTGCCTCGGGGGCTTCAGGTGCAAGTAACTTCTTCGCTCATAGATACTGGACACCAAATAATTTGTTCTGTCAAGTCTTGGAGTGGACCCCGCGATTGGAGAACGCTTTTCGGGGTCCGCACTACAGACGAGCAACTCGCGGAAAAAATGTATAAAATAACTAAAGAGTACGCGATCAGATGTAACCTGTACAGAGCAGTGAAAGTTCAATGAGAGACCACCTAGCCTTTTCTCTCTTCATCATAGCCTGTCTGGTTATTACCGGGGTCATAGTTATGCTAATTTTTGGTCTTCAAGCTTTCTTCCCTTTTATTAGTGCGGCTTTGATTCGGATTGTTATTTGGATTGTTGTGGTGGTTCTAGCTGTTGTTTTGCCTGTATCACTATGGAGCGAGTTTAGGAAAGAAGCTGGGTAGATGCAATGACAGAAGAAAGCGCGAATACGAACGTGAGGGATCAAGACGAGAATGCAATGACAGAAAATAATAATGCTGAGTCTCGTTTGTCCGGGGTTCGAATCCCGCGGGCCCGCCAACACAGACCTAGCCAGCAGTCCCGAATCCGCGCTGCCTCTTCAGGCGACCCTCGGCGGCATAGTTTTCTATGGCAGCAGGCGAAGTGGTCTGGGTGACTGAGTCTCTAGAGACAGCCGCTTTGAAGCTCTTCGAGAAGCGATCAGACAAAGAATACAGTTTCACGGGCTGCACGATTTTCTTCTAATGGATGTAGAAGCTATCCCGAATGCATTCGCGTTTGATGACCACTTCTCTCAGTAAGGCTACAATGCGCTTCCATAGATGAAAATTGTACTTGCAAGAATCATCCGCCGTGATCGGAGGAAAACGATATTGAGGTACTCCTCCGACCTACATGGCGAAACAATATGCGCTTCTGCTCGGTAGGTAGCAAAGAGGAATGCAGAGGTGCCGTTCTCCGTGGAAACCGAATCGTCACTTTCGAAGAACTGCGCATCCTAACCGGATTGAACTTGCCCATGCAACTCAACGTTGCTGAACTGCCGGATTCGTCTATGCTCGAAACGGCCTTAACCAAGCTTAATCCAGACGTCGGACGGCCGAGTGGTGGCGTTAGGTATTCGGCGCCGTTCTATAATCCGTCGAAAATCTTGGGCATCGGCTTGAATTATCGCGAGCATGCTTCGGACCTGGGAACTCTGCAACCTTCTGAACCGGTGAGCTTCATTAAACCGAGGACAGCGATCATAGGCCCCGGGGACGAAATTCTCCTACCGAAGGTTTCGAACCGAGTGACCGCGGAGGCGGAGTTGGGAGTGATCATTGGCAAGGGTTGTAAGCATGTTCGAGAAGAGGAGGCCGACGCGGTTGTGTTCGGTTATGTGCCGATTCTAGATATGACCGCGGAGGATATACTCCAGAGAAACCCGAGGTTTCTGACGAGGGCGAAAGGCTTCGACACTTTCTTGAGCTTCGGCCCCGTAATCTTGACTCCGAATGAGATCAGTGACCTGCCCAGCCTGACGATCCGCACGGTTCTGAATGGGGAAGCGATTAGGTCAAACCAAGTCCGCCACATGTTATTCTCGCCGCGCGAACTAATTGCTTTCCAATCCGATGTGACGACGTGGGAGGCGGGAGATATACTATCAACCGGCACCCCAGGCGCCGTTGCTATCAAAGAAGGAGATAAGGTCGAGTGTCGAATAGACGGGTTCCCGCCATTGTCCAATCCCGTGGTAAGAAGTGATCAGTGACATGGTGCTCATTCTCACGGAGGCTGACGTGAACATGCTTCTGGACATGGGGTCCGCCATCTCGTGCCTTGAAAAGGCATTCCGTGAACAGAGCGAGAAACGCTTCCAGATGCCCGAGAGACAGGTGTTCAAAGCGACGGATTCGGCGGTTGTGAGGGTGATGATGGCCTCGATGCCCAAGCTTGATACATTGGGCTTGAAGGTGCTGCTAGGAGTGCCGGCCCAACGAAAGGCTGGGGTCACCTACTTCGTAGTCATGGTCTTTGACCATGACGATGCTCATCTTCTCGCAATAATCTCAGCCGGACGCCTAACGCAACTAAGAACAGGTGCTGCTTCAGGAATTGCGACCAGATACCTCGCCCGCGGTTCAATCTCCGAAGTAGGCATTGTGGGCGCGGGGGTGCAGGGCTACGGACAACTCGAAGGCATAGTCGCCGCAACCCAAGTCGATGAGGCAGTGGTATTCGATATAGACGAACCAAGAGTGCGCTCTTTCGCTGAAAGAGCGGAAAGAGAGCTCGGAATCAAAGTAAAGCAAGCGCGGGCGATTGAGGACGTGTATGAAGCTGGCGTGCTCTGCACGGCCACGACTTCAGTGAAACCACTCATATTAGGAGCAAAGCTGCGGGAAGGCATGCACCTGAACGCCGTCGGCTCCAACGCCCCTAACCGTCAGGAAATCGACCACACAACCCTGCAGAGGTCCAGGGTTTTCGTCGACGACACTATACAGGCGTTGAAGGAGTCGGGTGATTTGATAATTTCAATTCAAGACGGCACGTACAAAGCCGATAGCCTAGCAGGTGAGTTAGCGGATGTTGTCGCAGGAAAACTCAAAGGCCGAACCTCAGACTCCGACATAACCCTATTCAAGTCCGTGGGTATAGCCTTGGAGGACGTAGCCGTCGGCCGAGCCGCATACGAACTCGCCCTAACCAAAGGCGCAGGGCAGCAGATACAATTGTAAGCTGCATTTTGGTATTACCCGCTCATACCCTTAGCCGTGATGAGCTAGCTCGCATTATCCGTGCTCAGGCGGCAACATACAACATGCGGCGCGTCGTGCCTCTACTCGGGGAGAGTCTTTCGAAGGAATCTTAGCCAATTATTGCCGAGAATGTTCCTCACATCCTCATCGGACAGATGTTCATTTGTGAGCGCTTGGCCAATCTTCGGTAGGTCGGCGACGGTATCCAGTTCAGCTGGAATGCTTTCGCTGCCGAAGCCCCCGTCGAAATCGGATCCTATCCCGACATGAAGGGTGTCCCCAGCGAGAGTACGCAGATGATTCATATGTCTAACCACGTCGACCAGGGTTACTTCTGATTTTGCACTCTCACCTTTCCTCCAGTCCGACCTCAGAAACCTGCTGTAGAGCACGACGCCTATGACGGCGTCCCGTTTCACTAATGCTCGAATCATTTCGTCGCTCAATTGTCGATCCGTCGGCACGTATGTGCGGCAATTCGAATGGCTCGCCAGCACCGGCCCATCAAACAGTTCCAGCGCCTCAAAGAAACTAGCCTCGGCCAGATGGGAAACGTCGAGAATCAATCCAGCACGTTTCATTTCACCCATAAGCTCGCGACCGTAGGGCGTGAGGGGGCCAGGGGCACCCGTGCCGCCGGCATAACGTGTCCCACGCCAAGCCGGAGCTATTATTCGAACACCGGCCTCAAACCACGCCTTGGCCTCCTGCGGCGTAATGAGCGGGTCTGCGCCTTCCATCAAAACAACAAGACCAAGTCGAGATTCACGTGGATCCAATGCGAACTCGAGATCTCTTCGTCCCTTAATCAGCCTGATTCGCTGGTCCTCCGCTAGCTTAAGGTAGTAATCTAACTGCGCTCTCGCCTGGTCATGTGCCTCTTCTGAGGTTCTATAGCATGGGACGCCATGTCCCACGAACCCTGTGGCTTCGCAAGGGGCGACCCATATCGTAGCGAAGACCACCCGGACATTCGCTTCTAAGAGATCGTGTAACCCTACCGTCGACGCTCCACGTCCCGAGTCCGCGCCCTCGAGTGTTCGTTTTTCATGTGCGGGTTTGAGGAAGTCACGACCTTGAACCCAATTGAATGCTATATCCTCATGCCCATCAACGATAACTAGGCGACGGCAACCTTCACCGAAACCCTGATGGCTCAAGAGTCAACTATCTCGTTTTTCCAATTGCGCAGCAGCACGATAAGAATAATGCTGGATAGGTATTATCCACGATGGGATCGCAGATGGATGTCTCGCTGCCCTACGGCCATTCCTCACTTCGGGCGCAGATTCCAGAGAACGTCCATGCAATGATCGTGGCTTCCAAGCCATGGCCCGTGGATTCTGGGTCTCAGCAGGCCATAGTCAAAGCCGCACTGGAGAAAGCGATAGGTACCCCCAAGCTAAGGCACCTTGCCCGGAACAAGCGCAGAGTCATGATTGTAACGGCCGATAAGACCAGAGGCGTGCCAAGCCGCATAACGTTCCCGCTCATTCTCAAAGAACTCCAGGCAGCTGGGATTCGTAAGTCATCAGTAAAACTCCTAGTCGCAACGGGCCTCCACAAGGGCGAGTCGATTAGTGATCTAGAGGAAAGGTTTGGTGACGAACCTTTGGAAGGTCTAGAGGTGATCGTACATGACAGCGACGACCAAGGTCAATTGAAGCCCCTGGGGAACCTTCGGACTGGTACGCCTCTCTGGCTGAATAGCGATGTTGTGGATAGTGACTTGGTTCTGGTGGAGAGTAGGATTGAACCCCATTTCTTCGCCGGCTTCACTGGAGGAAGCAAGATGATCCTACCGGGGGTGGCAGGAACCGATACTATTCTTCGAAATCATAGTTACCGTAACATCGATGATCCCCGATCGCGTTACGGGGTTCTAGACAACCCTATCAGAGCCGAAGCCAACGAAGCCTTGAGCCATATTGGCAAGGCCTTTGCATTGAACCTGGTTCTGGACAGCGAAAAGCGGATTGTGTTCGCCAACTCCGGCGATCCACTGAGCTCATTCACTTCAGCCGCGAATGAGCTGAGTCGGCATTCGGATGTGGAAATTTTCGAACGCCCAGACTTGGTGTTAACCAGCAACGGCGGGTACCCTCTCGACAGAAACCTGTACCAATGCGTGAAGGGCATCGCCGTTCCGGAACAAGTCGTACACAAAGGCTCTCGAATCATAATGGTAGGAGAATGTAGCGACGGCATAGCCCACGGAGCCTTCGCAGAATTATTGCATTCCGGAACGGTGAACGAAATTTATCAGAGAATCAGAACCGCTAAGGCCACGGTTTGTGATCAATGGGAAGTCCAAATCTTATGCCGCATCCTCACTCAAACTCCCGTCTGGTTCGTTACAAGAAACGAACTAAAGAATCAGGTTCAGGCAGCACATATGCAATACGCATCCACAATCGAAGAAGCACTTGACTCTGCCAAACTAACCCGAGACGAACGGATCCTCGCTGTTCCCGAAGGGCCGTCGACCACGCTGAAGCTTGCACATTAGAACACGCTGAGATGGCGGAACCGGATTAGATCGATATGGTCCGCGATGACCATACACATCTATCTTCCAACTGCCGGAAGTCAAGCTGGAATGTCATGTTGGTTCCGATCGCGGCCCGTAGATAATCTGGGCATTCGAGTGGCACCAGGTGGCACCATTATCCGTAATTTCTGATGAGCAGCTGCCCGAACGGGTGGCGGTTGGCGATAGTCATCTTGTCCTGCTCAGACGGGTGAGGACCTCAGATAAGGCGTACAGGCGAAACCTACGCGAATCTTTCTTTACCCTTCGCTGCTGGCGCAAGCCTCTTTTGAAGCCTGCAACGTTGTGCATCGTCGCGCCCTATAGTTTCGGAGGATTACTTGTGGAAAAGCTGCCGGAAACCGGAACTTGCGCAGATAATTGCAATTTGATAGTAACTTTCACGGCAATCCAAGACATTCAATTATCGGTTTATTCGGTCAAATTTGGTCTGAGCACCTTATACCTGCGGCACAAGTCCCAATCAGTCTGTGGCCATGATGACGACGACGGATTCTCATGATTTTGACGACAGAATTCGTGACTTAGCTAAGCGGGAGAGGGAGTGTGACGGATTGTTCGAAGAAATTAAGCAGGGGAAAGGTGAGGAATCATTACGTTACTTGGCCTTAAGAGACTCCTGCAAAGAGTTGAGAAAGGAAATCATCAGAAACGCTCTGACAGCGGGACTAACCCGCGAAAAAATCAAGAAAGAGATGGCGGAAGCAAGAAAACGGACTACGACCGCCCCCTAACCCATGAGGTCATCTCGACTTTTTCACTTTAGGTCTTCCATTTGAGAATGCAATACGTATGATTATGAATTAGCTGCCGGATTGACGTTGAACATGTTCCCGGGATTGGGCTAATTGGCTTAAGGCAGCTCGTGATGGCCGCGAGTTCCTCAATCGGCGCCACAATAGTCTACTGCCCGGACGGCGTATGCGTCGGCAAGGAGCATGTGAAGCGAGCGGTTGATCTTATCGCCTTTATTACAAACGCGAGGCCACCTGCGGTTTACTATCTAGAAGGCACTGAAGGGGCCGCTGAGATCGAGCTTATCCATAATTCATCTGACAACCGTCAGAGTGCACTTGAATTTACCGCGAAGCCTTGGAAAAGTTATGTCAACGCGATAGAGAATATCTCGGTCGAAGGCTCCCAGGCAACAGGGCTGGGAATCACCGATATTAGACTCGCTGAATCATGCACACTTTGTAACGCCTGCGTGAATAAATGCCCTCATAGTGCGTTACGAATCGAAGGCGGCGATTTGATCTTCGATTCAAGACAGTGTACAGGATGCGGATACTGCGAGCAATTATGCCCGGAACAAGCCATAACCATGGTTCAGAGAACTGGCTCAATAGAATTCGAAGAGAAACCGGTGTTCAGCGATGAGATGGTCAAGTGCTCTAAATGCAACACCCCATACGCCTCCGTGAAGATGGTTCGAAAAGTCGCCGCAGCACTCGAAATCAACGAGATGATGCCCGTATGCCCAACCTGCAGAGAAATGGGAATGTACGACGCATTATTTGGCAAAGCGCAGTCGAAGGCATGAACTAACGAGCACCCGGAGCAGAAGCAAGCGTAGTTTTGGACGGTAGGATAGCTACTTGAATTCATTCGCGGTCGATAAGCGAGACGCTAGTGTCTGGGTGCTCGCCGTGCTCGCATTAGTAGCAAGGCGATTAGTGCCGTTTCAACGATAACTATGGTTATTGTTACATAGACTTCGTCAGGGAGCACGTAGTTAACGACTAATCTCGGGTAGTAAGTTTGATTTGGAGTCTGGTGTATGGTGAAGAATTGCGTGGAGTATAGGAGTGAAGCGTTCTCTTGAGTGTCTTTCACGACAACTCCGTAGTTTGGCACGCCTGACTGCCAATCTTTAACCATGTCGGTGAGATCCCAGTCCATCCAAATGAAAGGACCATACCATCCGCCCTGGCCTGGAGGAACGGGAGAGGTAGCGGAATGGTAATCCGTCCAATTTGGCTGGTTGACCCAATTGATTCCGTGATCCTCCCAGGGTCCAGTTAGCGCGTAGACTCCGTACAGTCGTCCGGTTGGATCACCTAACTGAGGCCCATCTGCCTCTGTTGTCTTCACCCAAAGCCGCAGGCGCAGAGTGGCCGAGAGGATCCACGCTCTTTGCGGTATTGATGAGACATTGAACGCGAGCCAGCCTCTCATGTTGTGGCCATTATGCCAAGAAGTAATTTCGAAGTTGTCCGATCCGCCGTTATTCGCCAACGGAACGATTTCCCAGGAGTAGCTTTGCGCAACCGGGAAAAGAGTCAGGGTATGGATGGCTGCGAACCAGAATAGCCCGAAGGTTCCCCCGTAGATCACTACGATTAGAAGTGCTGCACGCAAAGTTCCCAGTCGCAGTCGCATCACTTCCAGTGCGCTGTATGCTCACGTTTTTATGCAGATTGTCATAGATAATCTTAGCCGGGTATTTTTTTTCGGCTGCTTTATGAGCATGAGTGATGTGCCCTGAGGCAGTTTGTATAGGCGTATTGTAACAGAATCGGCTTATCTTTCCGTTTGTAACCACCTACGTGGTGCTCGGCGCGCAGTTCCACATATCAACGGTCGAGAATGCACTCTCGTCATTCACTCTAAGTCTTAAGGCAATAAGCGACGATTACGATACCTATTATGAGCGTCACTGCCCCAGCTGTTTCCCAGAATTGCGAACCGGTCATGACGCTGCCAGGAAGAACCCCGGCTCCCTGCAGGAACCATACCAAACCAAACAGAGCAATTATCGCTCCAACAATTGAGAAGACTCGCCGTTTCATGCTTTCACCTTCCCTTCAATTTTGAGTCGAATGCTCTTTTCCTTGACTGAAAGTTCGTACGTTTGCTGGTCGTAAGTCTTGATTTCTGCTATAATCTTTCTTGAGTGTTCGATCATCTTAAGGAATGATGGTGGTAGTTTGTCCATGTCGGGGATGTGCCCGCCTAGTGTGGGGTCCGCCAGCTTCTTTCCGGTGGTCAAGTCGAACTGTCCGGCGTGCAGAGAACAGGTCACAATGCTCCCTTTGAGACCGCGTCTCGAAAGTCGGGCGTTCGTGTGACCGCATCGGTCATTAGTCGCATAGAACTTTCCATTAACGTTCGCGATCAAGATTTCTTTGTCATTAAGCTCCACATGCTTGATCGCACCGGGTGGAATTTCGCCACCTCCACCCATTCTGTTGTCTCCATAGATAGTCGGATCCTAGGAAGGTCCTGGATTGTTAGCGCGGCTTAGAAGGTCTCTCAATGCCTTTCGCCCGAACATTTGGGAGTGCATGCATAAAATTCCAAGCAGTTTCTCCTCCATGTCCATTTGGAGTCCCTTCATCCTTTTCCCCATCATTTTCTCTGCCTCCGTGCCACGGGTTGTAAGCTCGTAGTATATCCTACCGGTCTTTCCATCCTTTTTCGAGCGTATCACTCCCTTGCCCTCCATTTTGCGCAGGAAAGGGTAGATTGTACCGTAGCTAACCTTGATGTGCCCTCCGGTCATCTTACGGAATCGTGCGGCGAGCTGATACCCGTAGGCGGGTCCGTCTCTCATGGCCATGTAGAACATCACTTCATACGGTCGAGGCTCCGCTTCTTTCGCCATCGGTCATCCCCGCCTCATGTATCGGCTCGATATATTAAAATAGCGGGTGAGTATCGAATCGATATTATCTAATCGATATATGGACCCATGACCGAGCTGAAATATGAATCACCAAATGAGGCATCAGAATGTTACAACGAACCGACCCCATCTCCGAGCCCAACGGATACGCGATCGAGACTCATGGTCTCACGAAGAAATTCAACGACTTTACGGCAGTCGATCATATCGAGCTAAAGGTGCAGAGAGGAGAAATCTACGGGTTTCTCGGGCCGAACGGGGCTGGAAAAAGCACTACCATCCGCATGCTCTGCACATTACTTAAACCAACTTCGGGCACGGCGACGGTTGCGGGATTCGACATTGACATCGACGCGAACGAGGTTCGAAAGCGAATCGGGCTAGTCTCAGAGAAATTAATCATGTACACGCGGTTGACGGCTGAACAGAACCTAACCTTCTTCGGGAAACTCTACGGAATCGACGGCGCTGAGTTGAAGCCAAAGATCGAGGAATTATTGGATATGGTGAAGCTCACGCCCTTCAAAGATCGAAGCGTGGGGGGCTTCTCAAGCGGCATGAGGCAGAGGATGAACGTCATCCGCGCCTTAATTCATGATCCTGAAATCATCTTCCTAGATGAGCCAACGACCGCGCTTGACCCGCAAAGCACGAAGTTCGTCAGGGATACAATACGCGAACTGAAGAAAGAGGGTCACACAATCGTTCTGACAACGCACATAATGGAAGAAGCGGACGAGTTGTCGGATAGAATCTCGATTATTGATCATGGAAAAATAATGGCAACCGGCACCGTTCCCGAACTTAAGAACGAGCATCGAACAGAGTCGTTGCTGGAAGTCTTCCTCGCGGTTACAGGCCGAGAACTACGTGACTCCGCTTCAGACCGCGTTAGCATGAAAGCGGTTGGGAGAATGTAAGAGATATGAGAACTAAGGCAAGGCAGGTCAGCGCATGGAAAGTTACCGTAGAGATTGCTAAACGCGACTTGCTCGACTTATGGCGAGCAAAGATGCTTCTCGTCTTCTTCATCATGATGCCCCTGCTCTTCATGACCATGTTCGGTTTCATCTACCCACCCACAGTTCAAGTAAACCCTTACAGCGGACAAATACCGTCCTCGTACCCGAATCTGAACCTGGCCGTGGTTCAGCAGGATAACGGCCAGATAGCGCGTAATGTTGAGGCTCAATTCATTCAGATTGCTCAATCTCAAGGAATTTTTAGAGTGGATCAAATAGCGGATTATCCAACGGCGAGAAACGGAATTGTAAAGGGCCAACTGTCAGGAATAGTGGTAATACCCAACGGATTCAGCGACGCGATTCAATCTAACACTCAGGCAACAATACAATTGACCGTTGACGAAACAAACCCGACCGTAGCCGCCGCCGTTCAAACTGAAGTCGCCGAAATCTTCGGAGCCATCGAAGACCAAATATCAACCCAATTCCTTCAGCAGAACCTAGACCCGCCAGTAAGCTCTGCATTCGTTCTCGAACCAATCAGCATTACAAACACTCCATTAATCCCTGGAGTCCCAACGTCCTTTGAATATCTGGCTCCTTCGTTCATGGCGTTAACCGTAATCACGGGTGCATTGAACGGAGTCAGCACGGCCATCTCAAGGGAAAAGGAACAGGGAACGATGGATGGGTTACTCGTTGCACCGATCCCCAGACAATCCGTTATCCTAGGAAAAGTCGTAGCGCAAACTACACGCGGGTTAATACAAGGATTCCTAATACTCGGATTATCAATGCTATTGTTCGGGGTAGTAATCTACGGCAGCCCTGTCACCATGCTTCTTGTTATGGTGCTTGGCGTTGCCAGCTTCATCGGCGTAGGCATAATCGTGACCTCTCTTGCTCCCGAACAGGAGACGGCACAGATGATGACAACCCTACTTCAGTTCCCAATGATGTTTCTAAGTGGAATCCTGTTCCCAATCAACCAACTACCCGTACCCGTACAGTACATTGGCAAAACTTTTCCCCTCTACTACGCCGCCGACGCACTCAGAAAAGTGGTCATACTAAACGCGAACGTTAACATCATCATGCCCGACCTGCTAGTGCTCCTAGCATACTCGGTTGTGACCATGGCAATAGCCGTACCAATCTTCAACCGAGCTATGGCAAGGTGACGATGACGATCGTGTTAGTTCATTGCGTAGAATACCTTGGTTTGGTCCCTGTACTTACATGCGCACTGTTGACGCTGACGTGAGCCGAAACTTACAGCGCTCTGGGCAACTCTTCCAGGCAGGCTCTGGGCCGTCTACGGTTCGGCCTGCTCTAAACCGTACAGATAGTCTGGTTAGGGTGGGTACGGGAGAAGGTGGACTCCACCCTCAATTTACCGCCGCCGAAGGACTTGAACTCTATTAGGGTCGGACTCGAGGGATTTTGAACTCAAAACTTCAAGTCCTCAGTTCGCACAGGTCACAATAGATAGGATCCAAGGCGGCTGTTGAGGTACTCTGCGTGGACGTCTAATGCGACGGGCATGCGGATAGAATTGTCTGCGAGAAGAGTTGAATACGTTATCAGGTTTAGGCTGTCTGATAGCAATGTTGACGGGTACGGGGCTTAAGGTTGGAGTACACGCGCCCTCGGAGGGCAGAGACTTCGAGACGATGAAGAGTCTCTGCAAAACCGCGGAAAATCTTGGTTACGATCTGTTCACTATGACCGACCATTTCATGAATATGGCGAATCCTTCGGGTCGCGACAATCATCCTCTCGAATGTTGGACTACTCTGGGCGGACTCGCGGCGGTAACAAGTCGGATATTCCTAGGCCCATTGGTAAGCTGCGTGAATTACCGTCACCCTACGGTACTCGCCAAGATTGCCACGACCTTAGACATAATCTCAAATGGGCGCCTCCTCTTCGGTATCGGCGCCGGTTGGCATGAGATGGAGTACGACGAGTTTATGGGTCGTTTTCCATCCGCCAAAGAAAGACTAGACGGACTCGAAGACGCCGTTCAGATCTGTCGAAGCATGTTCACCAACGAGTTCACAACATATGCGGGAAAACTGTACTCCGCCACAGGCACGTTGAACTCACCTGCTCCAGTTCAGAAACCGATACCGATCATGATAGGCGGAGCTGGTGAGAAACGGACGCTAAAGATCGCAGCGAAATATGCCGACATAGCTCACATCATCGCAAACTCCACTCAAGAATTAGAACACAAACTCGTAGTGCTCAGGAAACACTGCACCAACGTCAGCCGAGACTTTTCCAGCATCAGAATCGCTTCGGGTATAAGACCGCTACTGGACCCTTCGGAGGGGGAGATCAAAGCTCAAGTTGAATGGGTGGCAACGAGAAGAGGAATGCCCACTGCTGAAGCCGAGAAAATCGTGCAGAAAACTGTGGGTCCTAAGAACATCCTCGCCACGATCGAAGAATATCAAGATCTCAACGTTAACCTGATCACATTCAACATGAGACGCATTGACGAAATAAAATCTCTCAAGGATCAAGTCATCTCCAAGCTCAACCGCTAAAAAGAAAAACACACAATCAGGTTGACGTACGAGACAGTACTGATTGAGAGGTAGCTCGTGGGATAACTTTCATAATAGGCATATTAGTCACGGCTTACTGTCTCAGGAAATGAGTGAATTCTGCTTGAGAGACGGATTAGGGTTGCAAAGTGATGGAAACTAGGGAGCAAGATACGACGTTCAACTGCGCTGATGGAACCATGATGTCCGCTTTCATCTCTAGACCCAAGGACGGCAAGTATCCTGGGATAATTGTAATCCACGAGGCGTTTGGATTGAATGAGCAGATCAGAGGTGTTGCAAAAAGGTATGCCAAGGAAGGCTACGTGACAATTGCTCCAAACCTCTTCACAAGGAACGGCGATGTTATGAACGAAAAGAACATCGAATCGACGATGCGGTACATGTGGACAGTGCCTCCAGACAAGCGAGGGGACCCAGGTACGATTCAGGAACTCATGAGCAAAATGTCTGAAACTGAAAGGAAAGTGGCGAACATCTTCTTTCTTGGGAGGGAGGAAATGGAAAAACAAATGGCCCAAGATCTCTTAGATTGCAAGAATCATCTTCAGAACCTCGATCATGTTGTCAACGAAAAATTAGGTATCATGGGGTTTTGTATGGGGGGAGGCTTGACTTACCAGCTTTCAACCATGTACCCATTTAGTGCATCCGTCCCTTTTTACGGAGCGAACCCAAAACCGCTAGGATCTGTTGAGACCATTTCCGGCCCCATACTTGCCTTCTACGCTGGAGAAGACGAGCGAATCAACGCAGGTGTTCCATCTCTAGTTGAAGCCATGATAAAGCACAAGAAACAATTCTCATTGAAAATCTACAAGGGAGCACAACACTCCTTTTTCAACGAGACCAGACCCTCTTACAACAAGGAAGCTGCCAGTGACGCCTGGGCAAGCTCACTTGTTTTCTTTAACAAAAATCTAAAGTGAGTAAATCGTGAGCGAATCAGAATCCAACAAAAAGAATAACGCTGAAAACTCATTGCTCTGGGGCTGCTTTGTGAATTGGGCGACCACGCTCGAGAAGCTTGAGAAAGACAAGCGGAAGAGCACTAGCCCAATCTCCTAGAGCTTTCCATATCGAGGAATTCACCGGAGCCCAATGAGATATGAACCCTCAATATCCGCGATTTTCCGAGTGGAAACGAGTGCACGGGTGGTCTAAGAGTACGCAGGGCCGGATTCGACCCCCCGGTAGTTCCCATGCTTGGCTGGGTGAACACCGGGCTCTTGTCAACCTATGAAGCTTTGTCGTCTGGCGAAGAACGTGCGACTGTCTTGGGAAGGCCGTCCAATGCCCTAGCACATTTCGTAGGTTGCAATCATCAGCTTATAGACTGCACATAGATTACAAGGTACCAGCCAGCGCAACCTTGGTATGGTCCTGGTTCAACATAGCCGTAGATCGTAACGTAACCGGACGAGTAACGGCTTGGTAGGTTGTCGAGGTAGTAGATTCCGCTGCTCGTCGTGAAGATGAGACACTGACTTATGCACGGTGGAACTTGGCCAACGCACTGACCAGATTGCCCTATGTAACCACTAAACCAGTAGAACCAGTTACAGATGCCACCGTAGCAAAGATACGTACCACCACTCGTTTGAGGTACCGCTGAGAATGAGTTTACTGTAGAGGTATCAGTGGTCGTAATCATAACCGTCGCAGTGGTCGGAACGGTGACGGACTCAAGTTGAGTCACGTACTCTTGCTGAGTTACAACAGCAGGTCCGCGAACCGCCACACCTACGAGCCCAACCGCCAGAATGCCAACTACAACGAGAAGAAGCGAGATGACGTGTGTAGGCTTCGTCGTGAAGCCTCCTATTTTCTCACTCACTAAGCTTACGTGGGGAAATATGCCTTACGGCTGTCCTTGACAAGCGTTCTGAACAATCGTCAGCCATGGCGAACACCTTAGTTTTCGAACCGCTTATTATAGGCCCATCAACCTGAAGATTTCGTGGTCTTATGGTTCACGAGGATGTTCTGAAAGTCGTTGATGACATGCGTATTCGGCAGATGAGGGGTGGGACTGTAGTTACGCATGCGGCGTTGAAGGCACTGCGGTCTGCAGCGCTAAAATCCAAGGCTACGTCATCAAAGCAGTTCCTTGCTGAATTCGGGGAGAATGTCAATTACCTGTTGAAGATTCGTGCCGCCTCGATTCCTCTAGCCAACAGCCTTCGTTTCGTTATGGTTGATGTGCGGCAGGCCGCTAGTCACGGTGCCTTTGTGAAGGAGTTGCAGGATATTGTTTCAAACTCGGCTAGGCATTTTGATAGACTGTTGGAGGAGTCGGTTCGTGAGATAGCTCAGATTGGCGCGCGGCGCATTAAGGAGGGCGACGTGATTATGACTCACAGCTATAGTAGCTCTGTGATCGCCATTCTGAAGAAGGCGCATGAACAACACAAGGGTCCAAAGATCTTTGTAACCGAGACCCGTCCGGAGCTGGAGGGGCGTGATGTTGCTCGTGAGCTCGCGGCCGAGGGGATCGGCGTTACACTCATCATTGACTCTGCAGTATCACACTTCATCGATGATACCGACAAGGTTCTGATAGGTGCGGAGGCCGTGGCCGCCAATGGTGCGATTGTGAATAAGATTGGTACGGCTACTATAGCCGCGGTGGCGCAAAGGGCGAGAGTCAGAGTCTACGCTGCGGCGAGCACTTACAAATTCAGTCCGGAAACCATGTTCGGTGAATTAATTGAGATCGAGGAAAGAGACCCGTCGTATGTTCTTGGCCATTCAAGAATGAACAAGCAGCCTCACTTTCATGTTAGGAATCCCGCGTTCGACGTGACCTCGGCCCAAGATATCGACCTTATCATAACGGAGCGTGGGGTCATTCCGCCACAGGCGGCGATTATGATTGTCCGCGAACAGAAAGGCGTATCGGTATCCTAAGCCTCGCCGAGAGCACGCCGCTCTCCCGAAAGGCGCGAGCAGGATCGCCGAAGACATAAGAACAATGCGCGTTCGAGGCGCCGGCCTAATCGCATCCTCCGCGGTGACAGCGCTGAAGATAGCCGCCCAGAAGTCGCCTGCCGAGGATCCGGGCAGTTTTATGCGTGATTTGTCTGATGCCGCAAGGGTTCTTCTTGAGACTAGGCCTACGGCTGTTTCCTTGCCGAACGGCATAAGGTATGTAATGCATAGAGTCAACCGGGCGAAGGCCAATGCTACATCGGGAGCTGACCTGAAACTTGTTGCGAGTAAGGCGGCGGATGAATTTGTTGAACTCACAAGAACTGCCGTAGAGCGCATCGGAGAAATTGGAGCGAAGAGAATCCGCGACGGCGTCGTCGTGCTGACGCACTGCAATAGCACGGCCGCTATCTCGGTTATGACCACTGCTTGGCGGCAGGGGAAGAAATTCGAGGTGTACGCCACCGAGACGCGGCCCAGGTTTCAAGGTCGGTTGACCGCCCGAGTGTTGGCGCGACTAGGGATTCCGGTGACGTTGATTCTGGACGACGCGGTTAGGTACTTTATGCAGGATGTCGACATGGTTCTGGTTGGTGCTGACGCGATCACCGCTAACGGCGCTTTGGTGAATAAGGTGGGTACGTCAATGGTGGCGTTGGCGGCGCATGAGGTTCACGTGAACGTTAACGTGGCGGCTGAAAGTTACAAGTTCAGCCCCGAAACCATGATCGGGGAACTCGTCGAGATCGAAGAACGTGATCCGTCCGAGATAATCTCGGCTAAAGCGCTGAGTCAGATCGGGCGGCGGGTTAAGGTCCGAAACCCCTCCTTCGACCTGACTCCGCCAGAATTTGTCGACGCCATAATAACCGAGCGCGGAATCATTCCGCCACTCGGCGCCATGCTAATCCTACAGGAAGTATTCGGCGTTCTAACCCCTGAAGAGCTAACGGAATACCAAACATACAAACTCAGCGAAGCATAACATGAGATGAGAGTGGATTAGATGCCTGAGTGGTACGATGAATTCGTTGACCTCTCCTATATTCCCAGCCGTGAGGATTTGTTATGCCTCTTCAGGCTGGAGCCGGCTTCGGGTTTTTCGATTGAGGAAGCGGCAGGCCGGGTAGCGTCCGAGTCCTCGGTTGGCACGTGGACAGAGGTTACGACTATGAAGTCGCGAATTAGGCGGTTGATGGCTAAGGCATATGAGATTCAGGGAGGCTGGGTCAAGATCGCATACCCGCTCCCCCTCTTCGAACTCGGGAATATGCCGCAGGTTCTCAGCTCCATTGCGGGGAACATTTTCGGGATGAAAGCGGTAGAACACGTACGGTTAGAAGATGTCCGGTGGCCCCGGGAACTAATCAGGTCATTCAGGGGTCCCAGGCTGGGAACGGATGGTATTCGAAAGTTACTGGGCGTGAAGAACAGGCCGCTGACCGCTTCTGTTCTCAAACCGAAGCTCGGCCTCACAGCGAAGGAACACGCTAGGGCTGGGTATGAAGCATGGCTAGGCGGCCTAGACCTCCTCAAGGACGACGAGAACCTAACCTCTCAACCCTTCAACAAATTCCAGGATCGAGTAACCGAATGCTTCCGGTTGCGCGATAAGACCGAGAGGGAGACGGGGGAGC
Source organism: uncultured Candidatus Bathyarchaeia archaeon (assembly GCA_964533505.1). GTDB lineage: Archaea > Thermoproteota > Bathyarchaeia > 40CM-2-53-6 > 40CM-2-53-6 > FEN-987. Next base: position 20,039 of record CAZHKA010000020.1, read on the forward strand.
GAAAGTGCTACTTGATCAATATAACCGCAGAAACCAGCGAAATGCTGCGCCGCGCAAAAGCCGTAGCTCGAGCCGGAGGGGAATATGTGATGGTTGACATTCTGACCGCCGGTTGGGCGGGGCTACAGACAATACGGAAAGCCTGCGATGACCTGCACTTAGCCATCCACGCTCATCGGGCTTTCCACGCCGCATTTACAAGAAACCCGGCGCATGGCATGTCCATGCTAATGGTCTCTGATGTGGCGAGGTTGATTGGAGTGGATCAGCTTCATATCGGGACGGTGATCGGGAAGCTGGAATCGCCAAAGGAAGAAGTCATCGCGCTAAGAGACAACCTACAACAGCAAAAG